>JAHLYW010000030.1 GCA_025128135.1 Synechococcus sp. CS-1325 | reverse complement strand
GGGGGCCGCCGCCAGCCGCTTTGCTGCTGGCGTTTCTGGCCACCCAGCTGGCCTTCCTGGTGCGTTTCGCCATCCAGAGTGCCCTCACCATGCTCTGTTTCTGGAGCGAGCGGGCCGCGGCCCTGGAGCGCCTGCTGTTGATTCCCTATCTCTTTCTCTCTGGCCTGGTGGCTCCCCTTGAGGCTTTCCCCGAGCCGATTCGCGATTTCGCCCTGCACACCCCTTTCCCCTGGATGGTCTGGTTCCCGGCCCAGCTGCTCAGCGGCGGTGCCGTACCCGTGCTCCAGGGCTTCGGTGTTCTGGCCGGCTGGGGACTGGTGTTCGTGCCGATCGCCGCCCTGCTCTGGCGTGCCGGCCTGCGTCGCTATTCGGCGATGGGAGCCTGATGGCCGCCTCCCTCGTCGTCCGGGCCCGTCGCTACCTGCTGATTCTGGGGCGATTCTGGACGGCCTCCCTGGCGGCGGAGCTGGAGTATCAGGCCAACGTGGTGATCGAGCTGCTGGCGGTGATCGCCAACCTGGCAGGCAGCCTTTTCACCCTCTCGCTCTTTTACGGCCACGGCCACGATCTGGGGGGCTGGAGCTGGGACGCCGCCCTGGTGGTGCTCGGCCTTTACACCCTGCTGGATGGACTGACCACCACCCTGCTGCAGCCCAACCTCAGCACGATCGTCACCCACGTGCGCACCGGCACCCTGGATTTCGTGCTGCTCAAGCCCGTCGACAGCCAGTTCTGGCTCTCGACTCGCACCATCTCCCCCTGGGGTCTGCCGGGACTGATCGCCGGGGCGGTGCTGGCGATGGTGGCCGCCGTGCGTGCCGGTGCCCCCCTTGATCCACTCAGCCTGAGCACCGCCGCCCTGTTGCTGATCGCCAGTGCCCTGATCCTCTACAGCCTCTGGTTCGTGCTGGCGGCCACCAGCATCTGGTTCGTCAAGGTCTGGAACGCCACCGAGGTGTTGCGCTCAGCCCTGGTGGCCGGTCGCTATCCAGTCAGCGCCTACCCTGCCGGCCTGCGGCTGTTCTTCACAGTGGTGTTGCCGGTGGCATTCCTCACCACCGTGCCCGCCGAAGCCATCCTGGGCCGCGCTTCGCTGGCTTGGCTTCTGCTCAGCCTGGCGGTGGCGGCCCTCAGCCTGCTGATCAGCCGCCGCTTCTGGAGCTTCGCCCTGCGGTTCTACACATCGGCGTCGAGCTGAGCCGGACGGGCAGGGCACGTTTCGATCACGCCATTCTTCTCGAGATAAGCGATCACCTGAGCCACGGATTCCTCCAGGCTCTGCCGTCCGGTCGGCACCTCGAGCTCGGCTGCTTCCGGAGCTTCATAGGGGCTGGAGATGCCTGTGAAATCCTTGATCAGTCCGGCACGGGCCTTGGCATAGAGGCCCTTGGGGTCGCGGCCCTCACAGACATCGAGATCGGCGGCGCAGTGAATTTCGATGAAATCCTCCGGCTCCACCAGGGAGCGGGCCTTGCGGCGATCAGCCCGAAACGGGGAGACGAAAGCGGTGAGCACGATCACGCCCGCATCGAGAAACAGCTTGGCCACTTCGCCGATCCGGCGGATGTTCTCCTCCCGGTCGGCATCGGAGAAGCCGAGGTCGTGGCACAGCCCGTGGCGCACGTTGTCGCCATCGAGCACGTAGGTGGCCAAGCCGCGGGCGAAAAGCTCGGCGTTGAGGGCATTGGCAAGGGTGCTCTTGCCACTGCCGGACAGGCCGGTGAGCCAGAGGATGGCGCTGCGGTGGCCCCGTTGCCCGGCCCGGCTGGCCCGGTCGATCGAGGCCTGATGCCAGACGATGTTGGTGGCGGCGCCGGAGTTGGTGGTGGCTCCGGTTGGATTGGCGGTCATCAGAGAGGGGATAGGGGATCGATGCCTGCCATCGCGGCAGCCGCTGCCTGGCAGAGGTCCTGGTGGGCAGGACCATGGCTGGCGATCAGGCAACCGGCCTGCCTGGAATCGCCGGTGTTGTAAAGCAAGGGGCGGCCATCCGCATGGGTGAAGGATCCCCCCGCTGCCAGCAGCACCGCTTCCGGTGCGGCCATGTCCCAGTCCTTCGGTGCGGTGCGCCCTGACAGGGAGATATAGAGATCGGTTTCGCCGCGCAGGATGGCGCCGATCTTGCCGCCGACGCTGCCGCGGGCGATGCCGTCTGCCACCCCCAGGCTGCTCAGCAACTGATCGAGGCGATCGTCGCGGTGGCTGCGGCTGGTGACCGGGATCAGCTCAGCCATGGCCCGGCGTGGGCTGAAGCGCACCGGTCGGCGATCGCCCGACGGGGATTCACACCAGGCCTTTGAGGATTCCCCGTCCACCAGCCCGAACCAGAGCTCGTCGAGCTCCGGCAGCACCACAACGCCGATCACCGGACGCTGCTGATGGATCAGGGCCAGGTGAACCGCATACTCGCCGGTGCCCTGTAGAAAATCCTTGGTTCCATCCAGCGGATCGAGGATCCAGAGCCAGTCGGCACAGATCGGCTCACCCTCGGTCCACTGGCAGGCCGTTTCCTCGCTCAGCAGGGTCCAGGCGGCGGCGGGGAAGGCTCGGCCGAGGCCGGCAAGCAGGTGATCGTTCACCGCCAGATCAGCAGCTGAAACAGGACCTTTGGGATCATTCTCGACAGAGAGCACGGCCGGATAGCCGAAGGGGGGCTGTTGGCCGCGGGCGTAGGCCCGCAGAATCGCCGCAGCTTCCCAGGCCAGCTGCCGCACGACGGCCAGGACCGCTTCGATCTCGAGGCCGGCCGGCAGCAGATCAGCCGGCTTCACGCAACACCTCCACCACGCTACGGAAGGCGAACCATTCCGGGATGTCCTCACCACCGCGCAGCATCTTGCGGAACTGGGTACCGCTCAGTTTGCGGATGTGCAGGCCGCGTGCTTCGGCATGCTCGGCGGTGACATAGCCCTCCTCCTCGGTGTACACGAGGTTGAGCGACGGCACTGTTTCCATCCCCAGCTCACTGGCGTGGTCGCGAGCGAAATCCTGGGCCTGGTAAGGGCCATAGAAATCATCTCCAGTGAGAGACGATTTGCAGCCGGCCATGTCTCGGCCGATGATGAAGTGGGTGCAGCCGTAGTTCTTGCGAATGATCATGTGCTGGAGGGCCTCTCGCGGGCCGGCCATGTGCATCGCATAAGGGAGGTACGCCCAGCGGATGCGCGGATTGGCCACTTCAGCGGCCAGGCGCTCGTAGGTCTGGAAGCGGACGGGTCCGGCGATGTCATCTTCCTGGGTGGGTCCGCAGGTGGGATGAACCAGCACCACCGCTTCGGAGCTCACGTTGGTGGCGTGGAGGGCGCGGGTGAACAGTTCGTAGTGGGCCCGGTGGATCGGGTTGCGGCACTGGAACGCCACCACGTCCTGGTTGTCGGGCAGATCGGCTCTCACCTGGGCCGGGGTCCGGCAGGGGAAGGGGCGACTGGGCAGCTCGAGGCCCTGTAAGGCGCCGCCGAGATAGAAGCGGCCTCGCTCCGAGCAGATCATCCGCACGGCGGGATGTTCGATCGAGGTGGTGCCATAGCAGCCTGCCGCCTCCCGCACCTTGTCGGGCTCCCAGCGACTCTCCACGGTCAGCACCGCCAGATCCTGGCCCTTGTAGGTGAGCAGCAGCCGATCGCCGATGGCGATGCTCCCGTCGTCGGTGTCCATCACGATCGGCAGACCGAACAACAGGCCGGAGCTGGTGCGGTGCCCGGCCACCACAGCTTCGTAGTCGTCTTCGTGCATGAAGCCGAGCAGGGGGGAGAAACCCCCCACCATCAGCAGTTCCACATCGCAGGCATTGCGGTCGGAGCACTCCAGCGGTCGATCGACCGCGGCCTTGACGGCATCGCGCTGGACTGAGGGAACCTGCAGATCAACCAGCCTGCCTCCGTGGGCGGCAATCAGACCGCGCCTGGACCGATCGGCAATGGGAGGGTCGGAGAGCATCAAGTCCTGGCAGGGGAAAGGCGCCATTCAGCTCAATGGCCAGGTGATGCTACGGCGATGGATGGAGATATTCAATCCAGCCGAGCGCATTTTTGTAGTGGGTCCTCTCTGTTCTGGATCCGTCGCAGCCAGTCCAGGTGGGCAAGGCTCCACGCCACCGTGGCGGCCAGGCCTGCCTCAAACGGATGGCGTGGCCGCCAGCCGAGTTCCCGCTGGATCCTGCCGGCGTCGATGGCATAGCGGCGGTCGTGGCCGGGCCGGTCGGTGACCGGCGTGATCAGGCGGGAGTGGGGCAGGCCAGCTGGCTGGAGCTCGTCCATCAAGCCGCAGATCGCTTCCACCACCTGGGTGTTGCTGCGTTCAGCATGGCCGCCGACGCAATAGCTTTCGCCAACGGCTCCTTGGCATGCCGCCAGCAGCAGGGCCTCGACATGGTCGTCGACATACAGCCAGTCACGCACATTGGCCCCATCGCCATAGAGCGGGATCGGCTGCCCAGAGGCTGCTTTGAGGATCACCACGGGGATCAGTTTCTCCGGGAACTGCCACGGCCCGTAGTTGTTGCTGCAGTTGGTGAGCACCACCGGCAGGCCGTAGGTGTGGTGCCAGGCCTTCACCAGGTGATCACTGGCGGCCTTGCTGGCGGAATAGGGCGAGCGTGGGTCGTAGGCGGAGGCCTCCGAAAACAGCCCATCCGGCCCGAGCGAACCGAAGACCTCATCGGTGCTGATGTGATGCAAGCGGAACTGGTTCCTGCGTTCCCCTGAGAGCCCCTCCCAGTGGGAACGCACCGCCTGGAGCAGATGAAACGTGCCTTGCACGTTGCTGGCGATGAAGGCGCCGGGCCCCTCGATCGAACGATCCACGTGGCTTTCGGCCGCCAGATGGAGGATCAGATCAGGATCGGCCAGGCTCACCGCCTCCTTCACTGCAGCGGCATCGGTGAGATCCACGGCCAGCAATCGATGCCGGCCTTCCCCGGCCTCTCCCAGCTGAGACAAGGTGGCCTCGATGCTGGTGAGATCACTGGCGTAGCCCATCTTGTCGAGATTGAACACCGTGACACTGGATGCCTGCAGCAGCCGGCGCACCACGGCGCCACCGATGAAGCCGGCGCCCCCCGTGACCAGAATCCGGCTTCGGCCGGCCAGAAGGGTGGTCAGATCCATTGGTTCATTCAGTGGCAATGTCATCGCAGGAGGTGGTGGGAGGACGCTCTAGGCAGCGACCTGGTGATCGCTGGCAGCAGCGGTGATCTGCTCCAGCACCTCCGCCAGGGCGTCGCCCCAGTGGCGAGGTTGCTGATCGAGCGCTGCGCGGCTGGTCACGCAGTCGAGCAGGGAATAGCTCGGGCGCTTCGCTGGTGTGGGGTAGTCGGTGCCACTCAGGGGCCTCACCTCAGCGGCTTGTTTCAGCAGCCCGGCTGATGTCCCCAGAGATCCGATAGCGATCGCGAAGTCATACCAGCTGGCGGCACCGGCATCACTCCAGTGCAGCCAGCCCCCCACCTCCCGGTGGATCACAGCCCAGCAGGCGGCCGCCAGGCCGATCGTGCTGGTGGGACAGCCCACCTGATCGGCGACAACGCCAAGGGGCTGGCCCGCGGCCGCCTGGCGGCGGTGCAGCTCAAGCATCGTCCGGCAGAAATTCTTCCCGACCGGCCCGTACACCCAGCTGGTGCGCAGGATCGTGGCGCGCTCAGGTCCGAGTCGGTCGATCACAGCCCTTTCCCCCGCGGCCTTGCTGCGGCCATACGCCCCGAGAGGATTGGTGGGCTGCTCGGGGCGATAGGGATGGCCCTGGGCGCCATCGAAGACGAAGTCGGTGCTGATCTGCAGCAGGCGGCCTCCGCTCTGGGCAAGGGACTGGGCAAAGGCCTCGGGGGCGAGGGCATTCACCGCATGGGCCCGTTCCGGTTCGCTTTCGGCCCGATCCACCGCCGTGTAGGCGCCGGCATTGAGCACCCAGTCGGGCCTGTGCTGGTCTACGAATCGACGACAGGCATCGGAATCGGCCAAGTCGAGCTGATCCCGGCCGGTGGCGATCAACTGCCAGTTTCCGGGGGCAGCCCTCAGCAGCGCCTGGCCAAGCTGGCCATCTTTGCCGGTGACCACCACCTTCATGGAAACAGCTCGGCGGCGGCGAATCCAGCTGCATTAGCATCTTTCTCCGATTGAATCGGGCTGGCCAGATCCAGGGCTGCCAGGGGCCAGTCAATCGCCAGGGTTGCGTCGTTCCAGAGGATCGAGCGCTCGCAGCTGCGGTTCCAGAGGCCACTGGCCTTGTAGAGAACTTCGGCTGATTCACTCAGGGTGAGGAAGCCGTGGGCAAAGCCGGGCGGCACCCAGAGGATGCGCCGATTCTCCGCACTCAGGCGTTCCCCGATCGATTGCCCGAAGCTGGGTGAGGAGCGACGAAGATCAACGATCACATCATGGATTTCACCAGCAACGCAGCGCACCAGTTTTCCCTGCGGTGCCGGCGGAAGCTGGTAGTGGAGCCCCCGCAGAACGCCACGGCGGGAGAGGGAGTGATTGTCCTGGAGGAAAATTGGTGCCTCCGCTTCGCTGACGCCAAGGGCTGCCGCGAAAGCCCTGGCATTCCAGCTTTCGAAAAAGAATCCCCGTTGATCGCTGAATAGGCTCGGGGTGAGCAGCAGGGGGCCTTCGATCGAAAACGACTGAACCTCCATCACTGGATTCCTGCTGCCACCGAGTGATCGATCAATTCCGCTGATCGTTCCGCCAGCAGGCGGAGCAGGTAATGGCCGTAGCCACTCTTCTTGAGCGGCTGGGACAGCCTCTCCAGTTGTTGGTCGTCGATCCAGCCCTGACGCCAGGCCACCTCTTCCGGGCAACCAACCTTCAGACCCTGACGATGCTCAAGGGTGCGGATGTAACTGGCTGCGTCATGGAGTGAATCCGGGGTTCCGGTATCCAGCCAGGCCATGCCGCGGCCCATCAGCTCCACGTGAAGCAACCCTTCACTGAGGAATTGTTGATTCAGATCCGTGATTTCGAGTTCGCCGCGGGCCGAGGGGATCACCTGTCTGGCCCGCTCGACGACGGTTTCGTCATAGAAATAAAGGCCGGTGACGGCATAGTGGGACCTGGGTCTGGCGGGCTTCTCTTCAAGGCTCAGCACCTTCCCATTGCCAGAAAATTCAACGACTCCGTACCGCTGAGGGTCGCTGACTCTGTAGGCGAACACAGTGGCTCCTATGTCTTTGGCATTCGAGGCCTGCAGTTGCTGGGCCAGCTCATGGCCATGGAAGAGGTTGTCCCCCAGCACCAGGGCGGCCGAGGCCTGATTCAGAAACGATTCACCGATCAGAAAGGACTGGGCCAGTCCATCCGGGCTGGGCTGGATGGCGTACTGAATCTCAATGCCCCAGCAGCTTCCATCGCCAAGCAGGCGCTCGAAGGCCTCTCGATCCACTGGCGTGGTGATGATCAGAACCTCGCGAATCCCGGCCAGCATCAAGGTGCAGAGCGGGTAGTAGATCATCGGCTTGTCATACACCGGCATCAGCTGCTTGCTGACGGCGGTGGTGAGCGGGGCAAGCCTCGTTCCACTTCCCCCCGCCAGGATCAATCCCTTGCGCCTGCTGGTCTGTCCGGGTTGCAGCCCCATCGCAGCAATCGATCAAGCTTGGATGGCGATGACCTTAAGCTATGCCGATGGCAGCTCGTCTGGCGATCGGTCCGGTGGATGTGGATCCCAGCGTTCGTGAACGGGTCGACACCGAAACCCTGCAGCGGCTGGTGGCTCGCCATCGCAGGGGCGACTGGGGTCAGGTGGATGCTCGCGATGCCCGCGCCAATGTGCGCGCCGCCTACCTGCAGCAGGGCCGCTTGCGCAGTGTCTACCGGGTCGGTCGGGATCTGCTGGTCTGGGTGATCACCACCAACCTCGGCTCCGACAGTCTTCACACCCTGGTGCTGATCCCGCAAGACGACTGACCGGCTGCTTCGCCCCATGCTTTCGCCTTCTCCGTTCCATCCCTTGACGAGCTCCCAACCGATCCAGAGCGTCTCCGGCAAAGCCGCAGCAGCAGCTCTGAAGCCTTCTTCAGGGCAGGATCCTCTCGCCCGGATCGTTGGCCAGTTCGATCTGGACGGACAGATCCTCTCGATCGAGACGCTCGGCAACGGCAATGTGAATGACACCTACCGCGTCAGGCTGCAGGCTGCCCAAGCGTCGTCCTATGTGCTGCAGCGGCTCAACACCCAGGTTTTCCCCGAGCCCAGGCTCGTCATCGGCAACATGCTGGCCTTCAGTGAGCATGTGGTCGCTCAGCTGCAGAAGGGCTGCCCCCTTCTAGGCGGTCGCCGTTGGGAGGTGCCCATTCTGGTGCCCTCCCGTGTATCCGGTCGGCACTGGGTGGAGCTGGATGGCTGTTTCTGGCGAATGATCAGCTTCCTCGAAGCAGCCACCTGCCTTGAAACCGTCCCTGATTGTGCCCAGGCCAGGGAGGTGGGCCATGGACTGGGCCTTTTCCACGCCTTGATCAGTGACCTGCCGGTTACGGCCCTGGCCGACACCCTGGTGGGATTTCATATCACCCCCGAGTACCTGGAGCAGTTTCACCAGGTCCTGGGTCGTCATCGGATGCCGCTCTGTCCGGACCTGGCGTACTGCCTGTCCTTCGTGCAGGAACGGGAAGGTTCTGTGACAGTGCTGGAAGACGCCAAGGCGGCAAACATCCTTCCCCTTCGTCCAATCCATGGGGATCCGAAGATCAACAACGTGATGCTGGATGGCCAGACCGGCCATGCCATGGCGCTGGTTGATCTCGATACGATCAAGCCAGGCCTTGTTCATTACGACATTGGTGATTGCCTGCGCTCCTGTTGCAACCCGCTAGGAGAAGAAACCACTGACTGGCAGTCGGTTCATTTTGACTGCCTGCTCTGCGAAGCGGTACTCCAGGGCTATGGAGCTGTAGCAAAAAGCTTTCTGACCGACTCGGACTACGACTATCTGTTTGCAGCGATTCGGTTGATTGCATTTGAGCTGGGTCTTCGCTTTCTCACTGACTATCTCGCCGGCGATCAGTATTTCAAAACCACCCATCCGCGCCACAATCTCGATCGCGCTCTGGTCCAGTTCCGGCTCACCGAGAGCATCGAAGCCCAGGAGGCTGTGATCAGCTCGATCATCGAGGCGATGCGTTGAGCAGCGCTGCGGGCAGGCTGAGGCCATTCGAGGCTGATGCTGCTCTGCAGGCCTTCACCCTGCAGTTCGACCTGGGGCGCCGGGGCGCTCAGCTGGACATTCACTACCAGCTTCTCGGCCCGATCGAGGCGTTGGTTCTGCCGGCTGTGGCGTCGCCGCCGAGGCGCCTGGATGATCTCTGGCAACAGACCTGCTTCGAGTGTTTTGTTGCGATTGAAGCTCAGCCTGCCTACTGGGAGTTGAACCTCTCTCCCTCAGGTGACTGGAATCTGTATCGCCTCTCCGCCTATCGCCAGGAACTGGAGCCGGAGAAGGCCTGCCATGCGTTGACCCCTTCAAGCCTCAGGTCTGACAACGCCTACTCGCTTGATGTCAGCCTTGATTTGGCTCCTTTCATCCCCGGTGATCAGACTCTTGAGATCGCAGTGGCGGCTGTCATCATGCAGCGCAGCGGCGAGCTGAGTCACTGGTCGCTGGCCCATCCAGCTCCGGCTCCCGATTTCCACCACCGCAATGGTTTTCTGCTGCGGCTTTGAAGCGATTGGATCAGGATTTCCCCTGTCAGCTGGCACCCAGGCCGAGCAACACAGCCCGGGCGGCATTGATGGCCTGCATGGTCCCGTGCTGACCGCCACGGTCAGGGTGGTGCTCTGCGGCCGCCTGTTTCCAGGCGCGGCTCACGTCAGTGGCGCTCAATCGCCCGGCCAGGGCCAGTCCCAGATGCTGGCGGGCCTTGAGGGCCTCCAGGTCCGGGCTTCTTCCAAGGGGTGAGCGGTCTGAGGCACCAAGGCCCGTCCCCCGCCGCTTGCGGCCCTTGCTGCCTGGTTTCGCAGCCGCTGAGCTGACGCCGAATCCAACCGATGGCCGCTCCGGAGCACCCGCTTCGGCGGAATCGTCAGGGGGTTGGGCAGGCGGCCGCTGCAAGACCAGTTGATCGGGGCGGGTCTGAAGTGCTTGGGGCATCGGCCGTAGCGCGGGGAAAGGAGTTGCTTCTCCAGCAATCGGGGGGAAACAGCCAGTGGAAAGGCCCCGGGTGAACCACCACCCAAGGCCCTTGCCCGAAGGCACCATCACCGTGAAATGCTGGTCCACTGTCAGTATGAATGCTGGCCTACCCCCAGCTTTCGGTGCTTTCTTGCTTTCCACGCCTGCTGGTCGGTGCAGCCTGGCTTGCCATGGGCCTGGCCACTGTTCTTTCGGTTGGCTCCGCCCGCGCCGCTGAGCCGGCCAAGCGGGTCAGTCCAGAAGCCCTCGCTGCCGCCCTGACGCGCCTCGATGGCCTGGCCGGATCGATGCAGCGCAGCACCGGCGTGCCGGGCATGGCGATCGCGGTGGTGCACAACGATCAACTGGTGTTTTTGCGCGGCTATGGCGTGCGCACGGCCGGGCAGGCAGGCGTGATCGATCCCGACACGATGTTCCAGTTGGCCTCCCTCTCCAAGCCAGTGGCCAGCACCGTGGTGGCGGCTCTAGTGGGGGATGGGGTGGTGGGCTGGGACGACCCCGTGCAGCGCAGCCTGCCTGAGGCCCGCATCGGTCCTGCAGGCACGGCGCCGGATGTGACCCTGCGCGATCTGCTCTCGCACCGCAGCGGCCTGCCCGACCATGCCGGCGACGACCTGGAGGATCTCGGCTTCGATCGCAGCGCGATCCTGTCGCGCTTGCGCTTTCTGCCCACGGCCAATCGCTTCCGCGCCGCTTACGCCTACACCAACTTCGGCTTCACCGCCGCAGCGGCAGCGGCGGCCCGTGCCAGCGGCAACGCCTGGGAGGTGCTCTCCCGTGAGCGGCTCTACAAGCCCCTGGGCATGACGCGCACCACCTCAAGCCATGCCGCGTTGATCGCCGAGCCCAACCGCGCCCGGCTGCACGTGCCCACTCCCCAGGGCTGGGTGGCGAGCTTCGATCGCGATGCCGATGCGGAATCTCCCGCCGGCGGGGTGAGTGCCTCGGCGCGTGACATGGGCAGCTGGCTGCGGTTGCAGCTCAACAGCGGCCGCTTCGAAGCCAAGCCCGTGCTCCAGGCCGCTGCCCTGGCCGAAACCCATCGCCCGCAGGTGATCAGCATTCCGCCGGTGGATCCCGCCACGGATGCGGCCAGCCTCTATGGCCTCGGCTGGAATGTGGGCCGGCACGGGGCTGGGCTGGTGCAGCTTTCCCACTCCGGCGCCTTCTTCCTCGGTGCCGCCACCGCCGTGTATCTGCTGCCGGCCGAGCGGCTCGGCATCGTGGTGCTCACCAACGGTCAACCGGTGGGGCTGCCGGAAGCGGTGGCGCTCAGCTTTCTGGATCTGGCGGTGGAAGGAGAGGTCGGCCGTGACTACCTCCCGCTGCTGCAGGGGGTCTTCAAGGGCATGCTCGAGCAGGACTACCCCGCTGTGGTGGCTCCCGCCGTGGCTGAACCATCCCTGCCCCTGGAGCGCTACGTGGGCCGTTACGCCAACGACTACTTCGGGCCGCTCGAGATCCGCCGCCGCGGTGACGCGCTCGAACTGCTGATCGGTCCAGCGCCCCAGCGTTTCGCGCTCACGCCGGTGAGCGGCAACACCTTCTCGTACCAGCCGCGCGGCGAGAACGCCTTCGGCCCGGCGGCGGTCAGTTTTGAAGCCGGGGCCGGCGGAACGCTCACACGCGTGCGCGTCGGGAATCTCGATCGCAACGGGCTGGGCCTGTTCACGCGGCGCTGAAGCTCCACTGTTGACCCATGGCGTTCGCCGGCGTGTGCATGAGTGGAGGGGGTCAGCGGCTGGCTTCCGCTCAGAGCGCGCCGGCCAGCAACTGGCGGATCAGAACCGGATCCACGTCGTTGCGGATCACCACCTGGCCGATGCCGGTGGGCAGCACGAAGCGCAGCTGGCCCTGGTTCACCTTCTTGTCGCTCTGCAGGGTCTGCAGGGCCGCCTCCACATCCAGCGGTGGCAGGGCCAGCGGCAGGCCGGCCTTGGCGATCACCGCCCGCTGGCGCTCCTGGTCGGCGGGCTGCCACAGGCCCATGGCCAGAGCCAGGCGCCCGACGGCCTCCATGCCCAGCGCCACCGCCTCGCCGTGGATCACGGTGCCGTAGCCGCAGAGGGTTTCCACCACATGGCCCAGGGTGTGGCCATAGTTGAGGATCGCCCGCAGGCCGCCCTCCCGTTCATCGGCCGCCACCACCCGGGCCTTGGCCGCCGCTGAGCGCTGCAGCAGGCGCTGCAGCCGGGCCGGGCCGATCGCTTCGAGGCTGGAGAGATCCGCCGCCGCTTCCAGATCGGCGAACAGGATCGGATCACCGATCACCCCGTACTTGATCACTTCCGCCATGCCGGCGCGGAACTCCCGCTCCGGCAGCGTGTCAAGTGTGGTGGGATCCACCAGCACCAGCTCCGGTTGATGAAAGGCGCCGATCAGGTTCTTGCCGCCGGGATGGTTCACGCCGGTCTTGCCGCCGATCGCCGCATCCACCATCGCCAGCAGCGTGGTGGGCACCTGCACCACCGGAATCCCCCGCAGCCAGGTGGCGGCGGCGAAGCCGGCCATGTCGCCCACCACGCCGCCACCGAGGGCCACCAGCAGCGACCGCCGCTCCAGCCGCTGCGCGAAGGCTGCGTCATGGATCTGGGCCACGGTGGCGGGGGTCTTGTGCTCTTCTCCTGCGGCGATCACCAGGCGGGTGGAGCGGAAACCCTGCCGCTGCAGGCTGGCCAGTGCCCGCTCGCCGTAGTGGCGATCCACTTCCGGGTTGGTGACCAGCAGCACCTGGGTGCCGGCCGCGAAGCCCCGTTCCTCCAGCAGGGCGCCCAGCGCCTCCAGTGCCCCGTCGCCGATCCGCACCGTGTAGGGGTTGATGGCCAGGGCCACCTCGATCGTGCTCAACGGCGGCTGTTCCACGGCGGCCTGGCCGGCGGGCTGCTCGGGTCTGTAGCTGGTGGGCTGGCTGGGTGTCATCGCAATGACCCGTGCACGGGAGTGGGTCGGATCGAGCTGAAGGTAAGGCGCGGCTCTCTGCGGCCGTGCTCAGGTGTCGCTGTTCAGCAGGCTCAGCAGGGCACTGCCGTAGCGCTCCAGCTTGGCAGCGCCGATGCCGCTGATCGCCGCCAGTTCTGCGATCTGGTGCGGCCGCCGCGCGGCCAACTCCACCAGGGTGCGGTCATGGAACACCACGTAGGGAGGCACCGCCTGCTCGCGCGCCTGCTCCCGCCGCCAGTCCTTGAGCCGTTGCAGCAGCTCAGGATCGGCGTTCTGCCCGTCTGCTCCTGCCCCGGCAGCGGCTGCGGTCCCGCCCATTGCGCCGCTTCGCGCCCTTGAGCGCCTCTCCTGGCGTGGGGGCGGCAGCGGCAGTTCCAGTCGCTGTTCCCCGCGCAGCAGCGGCCGCACCTGGGGCTCGGGTCCCCAGCGCAGCCCTCCGTGCCCATCGGGCACCGGCTCCAGCAGGCCGCCAGCGGTGAGTTGGCGCAGCAGGGTGCGCCACTGGCCGCGGTCGAGCTCCTTGCCGATGCCGTACACACTCAGTTCGTGGTGCCCCAGGGCCCGCAGGCGCGCCGTGTCGGCCCCCAGCAGCACATCCACCACATGGGCGGCGCCGAAGCGCTGACCGGTGCGGTACACCGCCGAGAGGGCCTTCTGGGCCGGGATCGTCACATTGGTGTGCTCCTGGGGCTCCAGGCAGCGGTCGCAGTTGCCGCAGGGCTGCTCCAGGCTTTCGCCGAAATGGGCCAGCAGCACCTGACGGCGGCAGCCGGGCGCCTCGCTGAAGCCGATCAGGGCCTCCAGTTTTCCGTGCTCGATCCGCTTCTGGGCCGGCTCCGCCTCGGAATCGTCGATGAAACGCCGCAGTTGCGGCAGATCGCCGGCGCCGTGAACCATCCAGGCGGTGGCCGCCAGGCCGTCACGGCCGGCCCGGCCGGTTTCCTGGTAATAGGCCTCCAGGCTCTTGGGCAGATCCACGTGGGCCACAAAGCGCACGTCCGGTTTGTCGATGCCCATGCCGAAGGCGATCGTGGCCACCACGATCACGCCGCTGTCCCGCCGGAAACGGCTCAGGGCGGCGCGGCGCTGCTGCGCCTCCAGACCGGCGTGATAGGCGATGGCGTCATGGCCGGCGGCACGCAGGTCGGCGGCGAAGCGATCCACCCGGGCGCGGGAGCGGGCATACACGATGCCGGCATCGCCGCGGTGCGCTTCGAGGAAGGTCAGCAGCTGGGCCTTGGCGTCGTCTTTGTCGCGCAGCAGATAGCGGATGTTGGGGCGATCGAAGCTGGCGGTGAACACCCGCCCCTGCTCCAGCGCCAGCCTCGCCACGATCTCGTCGCGGGTGCGCGGGTCGGCGGTGGCGGTGAGCGCCAGCCGCGGCACCTGGGGAAAGCGGGCCGCCAGTTCCGCCAGTTGCAGGTATTCCGGCCGGAAATCATGCCCCCACTGCGATACGCAGTGGGCTTCGTCGATGGCGAACAGGGCCAGGGGGCGCTCCGCCAGCTGATCGAGCAGATCGCCGGCCAGCAGCCGCTCCGGCGACACATACAGCAGATCCAGGCTCTGGGCCTGCAGGGCGCGCCAGATGGCGCTGCTCTCCTGGGCCGCCAGCGCCGAATGCAACGCCGCCGCCCGCACCCCCGCTTGCCGCAGGGCTTCCACCTGGTCTTCCATCAGGGCGATCAGCGGCGAGATCACCACCGCCAGCCCGGGGCGGCACAACGCCGGAATCTGATAGCAGAGCGACTTGCCGCCGCCGGTGGGCATCAGTACCAGGGCGGAGCCGCCGTCGATCACGTGCTCCACGATCGCCTGCTGCGGGCCCCGGAAGGCGGAGTAGCCGAACACCCGACGAAGCAGGTCGAGTGGATCAGGCCATGGCTTGTCAGCGGTCACGGTCAACGGGTGCGTCGGCCTGGGCTCGAGCTGCTGCGGCCCCCCCACAATGGCCTGATGCTGAGAGCTTCCAATTCCTCCCCGAGCCGCACTGCCTGGGGGTTTCTGCTGCCTGCCCTCACCCTGCTGGGGGTTTCGGTGCTGCTGCCGGCGATCATGGCTCTGGTGATCAGCTTCACAGAAACGGGCCTTGACATGGCGGAGCCGCTGCGGTTCGTCGGGCTTGCCAACATCCGGCGACTTCTGGCCGATCCGATGTTCTTCCAGGTTCTCGGCACCACCTTCCTCTATCTCATCGGTGTCGTGCCGCCGATCGTGCTCGGTTCGCTGGCCCTGGCCGTGCTGGTGAACCGGAGCCTGCCCGGTATCCATTGGTTGCGGGCGGCCTTCTACACGCCGGTGCTGGTTTCGATCGTGGTGGCGGCGATCGCCTTCCGCTGGCTCTATGCGGAGAACGGGCTGATCAACGGCTGGCTCTCGGCGCTGCTTGGCCCCTCCTTCCTGCCGATCGGCTTCCTCACCAATCCTCTTCTGGCCCTGCCCGCCGTGATGCTCGTGACGCTCTGGAAGGGGCTCGGTTATTACATGGTGATTTTTCTGGCCGGTCTGCAGGGCATTTCTCCCGAGCTCTATGAGGCTGCAGCCCTCGATGGCAGCGTGGGGTGGCGGCGTCATCTCGACATCACCCTGCCCCTGCTGCGTCCCTATCTCACCCTGGTGGCCGTGATCTCGTCGATCGCGGCCACCAAGGTGTTCGAGGAGGTGTTCCTGATGACCCAGGGTGGTCCCGCCGAGTCGACCCGCACCCTCGTCTATTACGTCTACGACCAGGCCTTCTCCGAGCTTGACATCAGTTATGCCTGCACGGTGGGTCTGGCGTTGTTCCTGATCGTGCTGTTGTTCTCCCTGGTGCGCTTCCTGGCGGCCGGCGAGCGCGGCCTGGGCTGAAGGGCCCCGCCGGTGAGCCGGGCAGGGAGAATGTCAAGCTTCTCTGCTGCCCCTGGTGTTGATTGGCATGGGGTTGGATCGGGCGATCGGCGGCAGCATCGGCGTTGTGGGAGGCGGCCAGCTGGCCTTGATGCTGGCTGAGGCGGCCAGCCAGGCCAACGTGCAGCTGCACGTGCAGACCCCCCTGGCCGATGATCCGGCTACCAGGCTCGCCACCAGCGTGGTGCTCGCTCCCCTCGATGACCTGGCTGCCACCCGGGAGCTGGCGCAGCGCAGCGAAGCAATCAGCTTTGAGAACGAGTGGGTGGATCTTGATGCCCTCAAGGTCCTCGAGACTGAAGGGGTCGTGTTTCTGCCGAAGATCGAGGCGCTCAGGCCGCTGGTGTGCAAACGGGCTCAGCGGGAGTTGCTCTATCGGCTCAACCTGCCCTCCCCTCAGTGGATTGCCCTTGAGGAACTGTTGCCGCCGCCCCTTCTGCCGAGTGGATCTCCGCTGGTCGGAGTGGCCTCTCCTGGGCCAGCCACCCAGCCGGCCAGCAGCCTTCCCGATGGCTTCAGCTTTCCTGTGATGGCGAAAGCCTCCACCGGCGGCTACGACGGGCGGGGAACGCGGCTGATTCACGACCAGGAGGAGCTGAACGACCTGTTGGAGAGGGTCATTCCGACCGAATGGTTGCTGGAGGAATTCGTTCGTTTCGAGCAGGAGCTGGCGATGGTGGCCTGTCGGGACCGCCATGGTTCAGTTGCCTGCTTCCCCCTGGTTCAGACCCATCAGCACCAGCAGATCTGCGACTGGGTCATCGCCCCCGCCGCCGTCAGCCAGGCGGTGGAAGCCAGGGCCCGCAATGTGGCTGCTTCGTTGCTCACCTCCCTCGACTACGTCGGGGTGCTCTCGATCGAGTTTTTCTTCGGGCCCGCCGGCCTGCAGATCAATGAGCTCGCCCCCCGTACCCACAACTCCGGCCACTACACGATCGAAGCGACCCACACCAGTCAGTTCGCCCAGCAACTGAGGATCGTCTGTGGGCAGCCGCTCGGTGAAACCGGCCTGAAGCGACCCGGTGCCCTGATGGTGAATCTGCTCGGCTACGGGGGCTCGGATCACACCTATGAGGACCAGCGTCAGGTGCTCGCCGCCTTGCCTGGTGCCACCGTGCACTGGTACGGCAAGTCAGCCTCGCTGCCGGGCCGCAAGCTGGGCCATCTCACCATTCCCCTCAACGAAAACGACCCGCAACGCCGGGCCGCCGAAGCCCGGTCTCTGTTGGAGGAGGTGCGACGGGTCTGGCCGTTGCCGCTGGAAAGTGGTTTAAGCTGATTTCGAGCTGCTGTGTTGGTGACTGCCTTTCACAGTTTTCTGATCTGACTCCCTCTTCGACGTGGGAGATCTGTCGCCACGGTGACGTATACCGGCCCTGTTGCCGGAAATGAAGCCCGGCTTTGATCTCTCCTCTGGTTTATCCAGGTCGAAACCTGGGGCAAGACGGCATGGCGGTTCACCCCTTTCCATTCACTGCAAGGCCAGTTTCTGCAAGGCCTGTCACTGCAAGGCCTGTCACTGCAAGGCCTGTCACTGCAAGGCCTGGACGATCCGCTGGTTGATCAGCCCAGACTGGGTCAGGCCAGTAAGTTGTCCAGTTCGCTCTGGAGGCGATCCCGCCCCCAGCAGGTGATCACGAACACCTCCTGGGCCGAACTGCCACGTCTGGCCAGCATTTTGAAGCCGCCTGTGATCGGTGTGGAGATCTTCAGGCGCAACTGCGGACTTCGCCCCTTCACCCGGCAGATCACCGCCGGTGTGACTGTATCGATCCCTTCCAGGTTGGCGAGGGCCCTGAGCAGTGGGATCAGGCCTTCCAGGTAGGTGCTGTGGGTGATCACCACACGGCCCATCACCACACTCCATCCGGATCGAAGTTTAAGCAGATCTGCTCAGGCCCGCTCCAGGGGCGCCATGGTGAGCCCGCCGCCGCCCAGTTGCTGGTGATACAGCTCGGCCTGCTCCTGAGGACCGGACCAGACCACCGCCGATCCCGAGCCATCAATCTGGTGGGCCAGCTCCCAGGCCCGATCGGAGCCCATGCCCGGCAGAACCTTCACCAGCATCGCGACCACGTGCTGGAAGGTGTTGAAGTCGTCGTCAAGAACCACCACCTTGAAATGGGGGTAGGCAAGCCGCTGTCGCAGGCGTTCCTGGGTTGGCGAAGGGCGGGTGGGGCTGGCTGTTGCCATGGGCGATTCGCAGCTCTCCAAGCCTAGGTAAGCTCAGAAAGTCAGAGCTGCTGAAGCCGTCATGTTGATCACCCTGGGTTGGGCCTCTCTGGCCGCGCTGTTCAGTTTCTCGATCGCCATGGTGGTGTGGGGCCGCAACGGTGACGGCAGCATCAATTTCTGAGCGGTTTCGCCTTCGCGTTGGTCATTCTGAGCTGCCCGCATGCCTGAGACCTTGATCAGCGGCACCTCGGTTCTTGCTGTGGTGGCCTCTGCTCTGCTGGTGTTCGTCAGTGGAGGTGTCGTGTATCTCTCCGCGATCGAGTGGCGTGATCGCCGCCGCCGTGCCAAACCAGCCCCGAAGCGCCGTTGAGCTTTCCCTTGACCGCCCTGGCCGGGAAATGGAACTGGCGGTGGCCGTTCTCCTGGCAGGCCCTGTTGCCGGTCACCACCGTCGTGGTGGCGTCGTTGATCCTGGTGCCAGCCGTTCAGCTGCGCCGCTTCCCCCGCTCCAATGCCGCGGGCCTGGAGCGGCTGCTGACCGCATCGGCCCTGATTCAGAGTTTCGCCGCCGATCCAGGCCGCGAAGCTCCCCCCCTCTGGCAGCGCCGACTCGGCCGTGAAAGCGCCGCACGGCTCTGGATCCGCCAGCGCGGTTCCTGGTGGCAGTTCTGGGGTCGTCATGGCGATGGGGCCGAAGCCTTTCTGGCCCTTCCGGCTCGCGCTTTCGGCCTAGGCGATTCGGGTGCCCTGCCGCCCAACGGCCTGCGCCTCGATGATCTGGTGGTGATCGCCCCTGATCCCCTGTCCCGCCAGCTGCTGCAGGAGGATCTGCGCCGCAACCTGCGGACGCCCAGGGGACTACAGGAACGCTGTGTCCAGCGCCTGCGCAGTGGCCAGTCGGTGGCCTGGAGCCGGACGGCCCTCGCCCAGCTGGCAGGCCCCCTCTCGCCCTTGTTGCAGCGCTATCAGCAGGGATGCCTGGAGCTGGGCAGTGATGGAGCCGGCCTGGTCTGGCAGGGTGAGTCGAGTGCCACCGAAGACCTGGCTGGACCTTCGCCGGCCCTGCCGCCGCAGCCGCTGCTGCCGAGCCGGCGGCCTGCCTTGCCCGCTTCCCTGTTGCTGGAGGTGAAGGGTGAAAGGCTCGATCTGTTGTTCCAGACACTGTTCACCCGCCAGTTGATCCGCCAGCCACTGGTTGAGCGCTACGGCCTGATGCCACCGCTGTCGGATCGGCTGGGGAGCCTGCCGTTCGAGCTGCGCCTGCGCCGCCTGGCCAGCGGGCCGTTTCAGGCCTCTCTGGAGCTCCAGCTCGCCGTGGGCAAGGATCGCCCCGCCTGGGACGCCTGGCTGCTGTCGCTGCGGACCAACCTCGAAGGCCAGGGCCTGACGCTTCAGGCGCCTGGTGCCGGCGTTTCGTCAGTGCCGGGCAGCAGCACCTGGCAGCGTCAGGACGGCAGTGTCGTCGGGGGCTGGCGCTGGATCCGCCCGGTGGCAGGGTTGCCCGCCGAGCTTCAGTTCTTCCTCGGGCCTGTCCCCGTCGGGACAGTCGGATCAGCGGCCGGCGTGCATTCACCGGATGGGGTTGCGATCAGCCTTCAGGCCCGGCCTGCCGACCTGGCAGCCATCTCGCTGCTGCCTCCCGGATTGCCGGTGGTGGTCAGACAGGCCGAGCAACTGGAATGGCTCAGCGTTTCGCCCGCCTCCAAGCCAGCCGGTCTTTCGCCCCTGTCCTGGCTGACGGGCTCCTTGAAGCTGGCCCAGCCGTCAGCTGGTGGCGGTGGGCGCCGATGACGGCTTGCTGGAGTCGCCACCGGGGGCCGCTTCCGGCGCCGGTGCCGTTGACCTGCTGACCTCCAGGCTGGCGGCGGCCTCCTCTTTCTGGCGCTCACGACGCCGACGATCAGCGGCCACGGTTTCTTCCATCAGCTCAACGGCCTGGGCCATTTTGGCCAGATTGCTGACATAAAGGCTGAGGTCTTTGTCGAGCCTTTCCTTGAGCAGCCCCATCGAGGCGCCGATCTCGTGGGAGGCCTGCTGAAGGGCCTGGGGTTCGAGCGCCTCGGCGCCCTGGGCCTGCTGCAGCAGGCTCAGCAGGCCAACGGCGAAGAGCCTGGAGTAGTGGAAATCGGTCCGTTTCACCTGGGCCAGCACGCCGGCAATCGGCTCTGGGGCGCCTTCACCCTGGGACTCCAGCCAGTGCCTGACCTCCTCCAGGCTGTGGCTGCCCACGGCGTGCAGGGCCCGTTCCCGTTCGCTGCGAATCCCGGCGGCATCGAAGCCTGAGGAGGCGCAGAGTGCCACGAACAACGGCTCCTTCTGCTGCTCGGGACGGTAGCCCCTGGCAAAACTGTCGAACACCTGGGTGAGGCCCACGGCGAAGAGCGGATCGCTGCGGAAGCCCTTCTGGTGGCTGAGCAGATGGAGCTCCACCAGCAACTCATCCACCAGGCGCCGATAGAGGGGGCCGATCACATGGGGGAAGGACTGGTGGAAGGCGCGCTTGCTGTCAGCGACGGTGAGACTGACGCCCACTCTTGTTTCTCATGGTTCCTGGACCATAGCGCCGACCCCTGCCTGCCGTTCCGGCAGATTCCCCCCCTCACGGACAGGCTCTGGCCGACCACTCTGCTCGGTAGGATGACTGGACTGCTGAAGGTCTGCCGATGATCCCGATCGTGATTGAGGATTCCGGCCGGGGAGAACGTGCCTTCGATATCTATTCGCGTCTGTTGCGCGAGCGGATCATTTTCCTTGGCGAACCCGTCACCTCGGAGTCGGCCAATCGGGTTGTGGCTCAGCTGCTTTTTCTGGAGGCAGAGGATCCTGAAAAGGACATCTTTCTGTACGTCAATTCGCCCGGTGGCTCCGTCTACGACGGCCTCGGCATCTTCGACACGATGCAGCACATCAAACCGGATGTGCAGACGGTCTGCGTGGGTCTGGCGGCCAGCATGGGGGCCTTTCTGCTCACGGCGGGGGCCAAAGGCAAGCGCAGCAGCCTGCATCACTCCCGGATCATGATCCACCAGCCACTCGGCGGAGCACGCGGGCAGGCCAGCGATATCCGCATTCAGGCGGATGAAATTCTTTTCCTCAAAGACAAGCTCAACCATGAGCTTGCCGATCGGACCGGTCAGCCTCTTGAGCGGATCCAGCAGGACACGGACCGGGATTTCTTCATGTCACCGGCGGAAGCTGTGGCCTATGGCCTGATCGACAAGGTGATTGAAAAACGGCCGATCCGCCCAGTGGATTGAATCCATGGGGCCAGAAGGATTCTTAAAGCTTCAATTCAGGCTTTTGAATTGGGATCGAGCAGGTTGCCCTTGCTGCCTTTGAGTTCTTTCCAGAGTTGGCGGATCTCAGCGTAGGCATTGTCCTGGCTGATCTTGCCGTTTCCCTGGAGGGCCACGATCAATCCAACCCGCTCAGCGAACTGCTCAAGGTTCTGATGGAAGGCCAGCCGTTCGGGTGACCAGTCATCGCCGTGATAGCGGCTGAATGACTCCATCGGAGACTGGATATTGCTCAAGACCGTGCCACTGTGAAATGGAATGCTAAATGAAGCGGAATCGAAAATGGTTTGGCTTTGGTTAAGGGCAGCTACTCCTGCTTCGGGCAGGCTGCTGAAAACGGTCTTCCCAGCTCAGCTCGCTTCAACCAGCGGAGAGTAGCGTTCCTTGTCGGGGATTTCGGTGAATTCAGACACCACCCGGCGGAACTCATCGCCATCGAGGGATTCTTTCTCGATCAGCAACTCAACCAACCGGTCCATGCAGGCACGGTTGGTGGCCACCAGGTCGATGGTGTCGCGATAGCAGGTGTCCACGATCGAGCGGATCTGTTCGTCGATTCGTTTTGAAATGGCATCGGAGACATCGCTGCGCGTCATCAGATCCCGGCCCAGGAACACTTCCTGGCTGCCGCCTTCCAGGGAAACGGGCCCAAGTTCGCTCATTCCGAAACGGGTGACCATCTGGCGTGCCATGCCAGCCACCTGTTGGATATCGCCGCCTGCTCCTGTTGTCACCTCGGCATGGCCGAACACGACGGCTTCGGCTGCTCTGCCGCCGAGCGCACCCATGATGCGGGAGCGGAGCTGGACCCGGCTGACCAGCATCTGCTCTTCATCGGGAGCAAACCAGGTGAGCCCCTGGGCCTGGCCGCGAGGAATCAGGGTGACCTTCTGAACGGGGTCATGGTGCTTGACAAGGGTGCCGACCAGGGCATGGCCCACTTCGTGGTAGGCGATCAGGCGCTTGCTCCGGCCATCGGTGAGGGGCTTGCCTTCCATGCCGGCGATCACCCGATCGACGGCATCATCAATCTCGGCAAGGCTGGTGGCTTCCTTGCGGCGACGGGCCGTGAGAATGGCGGCCTCATTCAGCAGGTTGGCCAGATCGGCGCCTGTGAAGCCAGGTGTGCGTCGGGCAATCGCTTCAAGCGAAACGTCTTCGGCGAGCTTCTTGTTCCGGGCATGGACATTGAGAATGGACAGCCGGCCCCGTATATCGGGAGGATCGACCGAGACCTGACGATCGAACCGTCCCGGCCGCAGCAGCGCGGAATCGAGCACGTCAGCCCGGTTCGTGGCGGCAATGATGATGATGCCTGTGTTTCCCTCAAAGCCGTCCATCTCGGTGAGCAGCTGATTGAGGGTCTGCTCACGCTCATCATTGCCACCACCGATTCCAGCTCCCCGTTGACGTCCGACGGCATCGATTTCATCGATGAAGATCAGGCAAGGGCTGTTCTCCTTGGCCCGCTTGAACAGATCGCGGACTCTTGAGGCGCCCACACCCACGAACATCTCAACAAACTCCGAGCCTGAGAGAGAGAAGAAGGGAACACCCGCTTCGCCGGCGATCGCCTTGGCCAGCAGGGTTTTGCCTGTTCCGGGAGGACCGATCAGCAGAACACCACGGGGAATCTTGGCCCCAACGGATGTGAATCGCTCCGGTTGCTTGAGGAAGGTGACCACCTCCTCAAGATCTTCCTTGGCCTCCTCGACACCAGCAACATCATCGAACTTGACACCGGTTTCGGCTTCCATGGCGAAGCGTGCCTTGGTTTTGCCGAACTGCATCGCCTGGCCCGGGCCACCGGGCATCGAAGAGGAACGGCGGGCCAGAAAGATCAGTGAACCGATCAGCAGGAGGGGGAACAGCAGATTGCCGAGAATTCCCAGTGCTGGGCCACCTGTGCGAGGGGGATGAATGTCGAAGCTGATGCCGCGCTCCTTGAGATTGTTGATCAGTTCAGGGGCCAGGCCGGGCAGATCGACCCTGAGCCGCTGGACGCGGTTGTCGAGATCAGGATCCACGGCTTCGACCACGGCTGTGCGGCCTCCGTCGTAAACGTCAACGGCGGTGACGCGACCGGCTTCCACGTAGTCAAGGAAGCGGCCGTAACTCATCCGCGCCACGGCTGTGTTGCGGGGACCAGCAGCGCTGGAGCTGGCTGGCTGCGGAGAGAAGCGCGCTCCCCCTCCGTTGCCAAGCACCTGCCAGGCGAGAAACAGAGCCACGCCGATCGGCAAAAACCAGAGAGCGATCAGCCGCCAGCGCTGCTTCATGGTGCCTCTAAATGTTTAAGAACTGTAAAGGGCCGGCCGCTCACTCGTGGCTGGGCCAGACGAGGGCATCGGTCTTTCAGTCTCCCACGGGCGCCGCTGTCTCAGGAAGAGCTGTCGCCGCTCAGGCAGGGCTCGCGATCGTCTGACTCCACCAGGAGATCGCTGCTGGCGAGGGTCTCGATCAGCTCCGGGCCGCCGAGACCATGGGTCCAGACTTCCACCACGGAGCCGAGTGGTGCTTCGAAACTGAGCATTTCAAAGGGGAAGACCACCCGCTCCAGATAAAACTCCTTGGGGCCACAACAACGCACGATCACCATGCGGTCGCTGGTATTGCGGAAACCGCAGGGGAGCCTCGCCACGGGTCACATCACTTCAGGGAACTCTCATAAAGCCACCCCTGGGGCTTGAAGTTGGTCTCCGTTACCACCAATCAGCCGATTTAAGGTTTTCTTGGGTGTTCAGAGGCTGCGCAGGGCCACGATCGGATCCAGCCGAGAGGCACGGCGGGCCGGCACCACGCCAAAGAACAGGCCGATTCCGCCCGAGAGCCCCACGGTGAACGCCACACTGCTGAATTCGATCGCCGCAGGCAGCGGTGTGAAGCGGGCCACGGCAGCCACGGCCCCCAGCCCCACGGCACTGCCGATCAGGCCACCCAGGCTGGCCAGCACCAGCGATTCCACCAGGAACTGGAGCAGCACGTCGCCACTGCGGGCTCCCAGGGCCTTGCGCAGGCCGATTTCCTGGGTGCGCTCGCTGACCGACACCAACATGATGTTCATGATGCCGATGCCACCCACCAGCAGGGACACACCACCGATGGCCGCGAGCATCAAGGTGAGTCCGCCGGTGATCGTGCCCACGATCGAAAGGGCATCCTGCTGGGAACGCACCGCGAAGTCGTCTTCGCGAAGGATCCGATGCCGTTGGCGCAGCAGGTTGGTGATCTGGAACTTGGCGGCTCCGGTGCTGGCCTCATCAAGCGCCTCGACGCTGATGAAGGTGAGGCTGATGCCGAAGCTGGTTCGCCCTCCCAGGCGACTCACCATCGTGGAGAGCGGGATGTAAGCGGCTTCATCCTGGTTGCTGCCGAACGCGGCCCCTTTCGGGGCGGTGATGCCGATCACCTCGAAGGACTGGTCCCTGATCCGCAGCGTCTGCCCGATCGCGGCGCCAGTCGGAATCAGCTTGTCGCGCAGATCCGGTCCGATCACGGCCACGTTGCGGGCGGAGTCGAGGTCCTGCTGGCTGAAGAACCGGCCCTGGGCGATCTCGAACCGCCGGACGGGAAGAAACTCCGGTGTGATGCCGGAAACAGAGGAATTGGCGCTGTTCGCCCCCACCTGAACCACTTCATTGAGGGTGATCTGGGGAGCCACGCGCCGCACACTCGGGACCTGTTCGGCGATCGCCTCGGCATCGCTCAGCACCAGGGTGCGGGGACTGTTGATTCCCTGGCGCCGGGTGTCGTTGTTGCCGGGCACCACGAACAGGACGTTGGCACCGAGCGTGTTGAGCTGACCTTCCGCCAGGTTCTGGGCTCCCCTGCCGACCCCCACCAGGGTGATCACGGAGGCATTGCCGATCACGATGCCAAGCATGGTGAGCAGGCTGCGCAGCCGGTTGGCCCTCAGGGTGCTGAGGGCCATGGTAACCGTTTCACTGAGCGGAAGCTTGGAGGCCACGGTGCGGGTTCAGAGCAGGGTGCCCAGCCGTTTGGACTGGGTGTGGTTGCGGGCGCCGCGATGGACCAGGCCCTCCCGCAGCTCCAGGGTGACGAACTCACCATGGCGCAGATCGGTGGTGGCGTTGGAGACCCCCACGATCACCGGAACCCCGAGCCGCTGGGAAATCACCGCCGCATGGCTCTCACTGCCGTCTTCTTCGGCGATCACCCCCCTGGCCTTGCGGATCGCGCTGAGATAAGCGGCTGTTGTTTCCCGGACCACCAGGATCTCACCGCTCACCAGGCGGGCGGCCTCTTCCGGGTTGGTGGCCACGCGCACCCTGCCGCTGACCGAACCACTGCCGATTCCCAGCCCCCGGCCGAGCACCGCTGAGACGATTCCCACCTTGACAAGATCGGTGGAGCCGCTGACCCCGGCGAGCGTGCCGGCTGTCTGGACCACCAGATCCCCCTCCTTGAGCAGCCCCTGTTCCTGGGCGATGCCCATCGCCAGGGTGAAGGTGCTGGAGGTGGAGTCCTGGTCATCGATCAGCAGGGGATTGACGCCCCAGACCATCTGGAGCTGGCGGGCCACCTTCACGTCACTGGTGATCGCCAGGATGGTGGTGGAAGGCCTGAACTTGCTGACGTTCCTGGCCGTGGCTCCGCTCTTGGTGAGCGGCAGGATCGCCGCGGCCTGCAGTTGCCTGGCAATCGTGCTCACGGCCTGGCTGATGGCATTGGGGATCGTGGAGGCCATATGGCTGTCCACGGCGCGACGAGGGTAATCGCGCTCGATGCGGCAGGCGATCCTGGCCATCGTGGCCACGGCTTCCACGGGGAAGTCCCCTACGGCGGTTTCGTTGGAGAGCATCACCGCATCGGTGCCATCGAGAATGGCGTTGGCCACGTCGCTCACCTCGGCGCGGGTGGGGCGCGGACAGCTGGCCATGCTGTCGAGCATCTGGGTGGCCGTGATGATCGGGATGCCGAGCGTGTTGGCCTTGCGGATCAGTTCCTTCTGGAGCAGCGGCACCTCTTCGGCCGGCATCTCGACGCCGAGATCGCCCCGGGCCACCATGACCCCGTCACAGAGGGGGAGAATCGCATCGATCTGATCGATTGCCTCGAATTTCTCGATCTTGGCGATCACCGGGGTGGTGTGGCCATGGCCGCTGATCAGCTCGCGGATCTCCTCCATGTCGGAGGGGTTGCGAACAAAGCTGAGGGCAACCCAGTCGACCCCCTGCTGGAGGCCGAAGATCAGGTCCTGGCGGTCCTTGTCGGTGAGGGCGCGGATCGAGAGCTGCACATCGGGGAAATTCACCCCTTTGTTATTGGAGAGCACGCCTCCCACCACAACCGTGCAGTGCAGAGTCTGCTGGGCTCCATCAACCCGGTCGACGACCATCTCCACGCGGCCGTCATCGAGCAGGATGCGGTTCCCGGCCAGCACCTCGTCAGCGAGCTTGTCGTAAGTGACCGTGGCGATCGACCGGTCACAGGGCACGTCGCGGGAGGTCAGCTGGAAGCTGTCACCGTTGGCCAGGGTGATCGGACCACCGATGAATCGGCCCAGGCGGATCTTGGGCCCCTGCAGATCCTGAAGGATCCCGACGTGGATGCCGAGCTCGTGGGCGACCTGCCGAATCGTGGCGATCCGGGCGGCGTGCTCGGAGTGATCGCCATGGGAGAAGTTGAGGCGGAAGGTGGTGGCACCGGCGCGGATCAACTGGCGCAGCCGCTCCGGTGATTCGGTGGCAGGACCGATGGTGGCCACGATCTTGGTGCGACGCGAGAGATCGGGCTTGGCCATCGAAGCAGCCGAGGGTTGAGCGGAAACTACCATCCGGTCCTGCCTTCGCGCCGCCACAACGGACCCGATGAACCTGAACGACTATCAGCTCAAGGCCCGTTCAACCGCCCGCTATCCCCAGGTGGGAGCCAATCCGATCTATCCCACCCTTGGACTGTGTGGTGAAGCCGGTGAGGTGGCGGACAAGGTCAAGAAAGTTCTGAGGGATCGCGGCGGTCACTTCGATGCGGAGGTGGGGGAGGCGATCAAGCTCGAACTCGGCGATGTGCTCTGGTACGTCGCCCAGTTGGCCAGTGAGCTCGGCTTTGATCTCGAGACGATCGCCACGGCCAATCTCGCCAAGCTGGCGAGCCGCGTCGAGCGGGATGTGATCGGGGGCAGTGGCGACCGCCGCTGAACTGCCAGCATGGTTTCATGGGCCGTCATTTTCTTGCCGCCGTTCTGCTCGGCCTGCTGATCCTGCTGCTGCCGGCGGCCCCGGCTGGGGCCATTGATCTGGTTGTCAGCGAGGTGAGCCTGGAGCCCTGTCCCACGGGGGATGCCGGAGCCCAGCCGGAGCTGCGCCGCCCCACCGGTGCCAGTTGCTACGCCCTGCGCGGGGTGGTGATCAACGCCGGCTCACGCCCGGTTGTCGACACCGATGTGTTCGCCGTGATCCTCGACGCGAGCGGCGAACCGGTGCTGCAGAACCGCTCCCGGGTGGGCTCGATCGGTGATGTGCCCCCAGGACGTTCCAGCTTTGCCCTGAGGCTGGCGGTGCCGGCCGGAACCCCTGGCCCGTTCAGCGTCAGCAAAGCGAAGGCGAGGGGCTTCAACGCTCCGGTGCGGGTGCGGGCCGGCATGGATGACGAGCTGCTGCCGCTGGAGCAACAGCTGGCCGAAGCCGGCTGAGGCTTCGGGGACCTGCCCTCAGAAGCCCTCACTCAGTAGCCGAAGCTTCCCCCCATCAGTGAACCGCTCAGGCTGCCGAGCAGCCCCTGGGCGAGGCTGAGCGCCAGGAAGGCGATGATCGCCGAGAGGTCAATCCCACCCAGCGGTGGGATCAGACCGCGGAAGGCATTGAGATAGGGATCGGTGATCGAGCTGACCGTGGAGAGCACCGGGTTGCTCCAGTCCAGGTTCGGGAACCAGCTCAACAGCACCCTCACCAGCAGGACCAGGCTGTAGATGCTGAGGGTCTGGGCCAGAACGGCAAGGATCGAGCTGAGGATGGTCACGGGTCTGCCGGAAATCTGAATCGATTCCCGACTCTATGCAGCCTGGCTCCCTTTGCCACCAGCCAGGGCCCGCTCCGCCAGCTCCGCCTTGACGGCAAAGGTGCGATGGAACTTTTCGCTCAGGCTGATCCAGTAGGAGCGTCCCTCACTCTGGCGGCGACGTTCGATGAAGTTCTGGGCCAGCAATTCCTTGATGTGGTCATAGGCCCCGGAGCCGCGCAGCTCAACGAGCTCCGACTGAAGCAGGCGTTTCTTCAGGGCGATGGTGGCCAGGGTGCGCAGGGTGGCGGTGGAAAGTTCAACCGGCAGCAGGTTCTGCACGAGATCGCCGAGGCTCTCACGCAGCTGCAGGCTGTAGCGCAGACCGTCCTGACGAATTTCCAGGGCCGTGTCGCGGTGCGCGTAGTCGGCCATCAGGGTGATCAGAGCCAGTTCCACGTCTTCTCGGCCGACCTGCCCTGGTTGATCGCGGGCGGCGATCTCGGTCAGTTCGCCCAGATCCAGCGGCCGACCCTTGAGATAGAGGATCGCCTCCAGCCGCGCCGCGAGGGAAACGCTGCCGCCCGACGTTCCAGCGCCGGTTCGATCGGGCCAGGAGGGCGGCTCAGGCGAGGCGGGAGCAGGAGCATGGCTCGACATGGCCGGTGACCCCATGGCTTCCCGGCAAGGTACCGCAGCCGTTCCGGCTCAGGCCAGAGCGGGCAGTGGACTGTGGGCCGCCCCGAGGAACAGCCGGTAGGCGGGGTTGGCGGATTCATCCCAGTGGCGATAGCCCAGGCCGTCGAGAAAGTCCTGCCAGGCCTGGCGATCCTCGGCCGCGACCTGCACCCCGACCACGATCCGTCCCACGTCACCACCCTGGTTGCGGTAGTGGAAGATGCTGATCGTCCAGTTGGGATGCAGGGCGGTCAGGAAGGTCATCAAGGCGCCGGGTCGTTCTGGAAACTCGAAGCGATAGAGCAACTCCAGGCCGCTGCCGGTCTTCTGCGGTGCCGCGCCAAGGGGCAGCCGGCCCCCCACCATGTGGCGCAGGTGGAGCTTGGCCAGTTCGTTGCCGCTGAGGTCGAGGCAGGGAAAACCCGCGGCCCTGAGCTGCTCGATCAGGCTTTCCGTGTCGTCGCGACCACTGATCTGCACCCCTAAAAAGATATGGGCCACGTTGGGGTCGGCCATCCGGTAGCTGAACTCGGTGAGGCTGCGCTGGCCCAGCTGCTCGCAGAGCCGGCGCAGGCTGCCGGTGCGCTCGGGAATCTCCACGGCGAGCATCGCTTCGCGCTCCTCGCCCAGTTCGGCCCGTTCAGCCACGAACCGCAGACGGGCGAAGTTCATGTTGGCGCCGCAGGCCACCGCCACCAGGGTGCGCCCCTTCAGGCCGCGCCGCTGCACGTCGACTTTCATTCCGGCCACAGCGAGGGCACCGGCCGGCTCCAGGATCGAAC
Organism: Synechococcus sp. CS-1325; assembly: GCA_025128135.1. Classification (GTDB taxonomy): domain Bacteria; phylum Cyanobacteriota; class Cyanobacteriia; order PCC-6307; family Cyanobiaceae; genus Regnicoccus. Next base: position 143,612 of record JAHLYW010000030.1, on the reverse strand, counting down.
GGGTGTCCTCGAAAACGTCCTTGATCGCCGCGCAGATCTCATCGGTGCCCACGGTCACCATGGCATCGACATAGCGCTGGGCCAGGGCGAACGTGTGCACCCCCACCTGGCGGACGGCCACGCCATCGGCGAACAATCCCACTTCCGGCAGGCTGACCCGCTCCCCCGCAGCCAGGGAGCGGGTCATCGCGTCAGCGTCCACCGGCTCCACCCCGATGATCTCCACCTCGGGCCAGACATTCTTGACGTAGGCGGCGATGCCGGCGATCAGACCGCCACCACCGACGGCCACATAGATCGCGTCAGGCGGCGGCGAGGCCTGGCGCAGGATCTCCAGACCGATCGTGCCCTGGCCGGCGATCACGTCCGGATCGTCGAAGGGGTGGATGAAGGTCATGCCGCCGCTGGCTTCAAGGCGGCGGGCCTCGTCATGGGCCTCGTCATAGGTGTCACCGTGCAGCACCACCTCGGCGCCGCGGGCCGCCACGGCCCGCACCTTCATCTCCGGGGTGGTGAGTGGCATCACGATCACCGCCCGGCAGCCGAGCTTGCCGGCGGCCAGGGCAACGCCCTGGGCATGGTTGCCGGCACTGGCAGCGATCACGCCCCGGGCCAGTTCGGCGGGCGAGAGCTGCACCATGCGGTTGTAGGCCCCCCGCAGCTTGAACGAGAACACCGACTGCAGATCCTCCCGTTTGAGCAACACAGAGTTGCCCAGACGCTGCGAGAGGTTGGGGGCGAGTTCAAGCGGCGACTCGATCGCCACGTCGTAGACCCTGGCCCGCAGGATGCGCTGCAGATAATTGTCCATCGGATCAGTGTGGCAACAGGTGCAGCGGCTCAGTCTTGGCCGGGCCCGCACCTTTCGATGGAAGCCGTAGATTGATCATCAAAGAACGGGGCGGGGCATGCACCTCAGTGAGCTGAGCCATCCCAACCAATTGCATGGCTTGAGCATCGGCGAACTCGAGGTCGTCGCCCGCGAGATCCGTGAAAAGCATCTGGAGGTGGTTTCCACCAGTGGCGGTCACCTGGGTCCGGGTCTGGGGGTGGTGGAGCTCACCCTGGCTCTCTATCAGACCCTCGACCTCGACACCGATCGGGTTGTCTGGGACGTCGGCCATCAGGCCTACCCCCACAAGCTGATCACCGGCCGCTACAGCCAGTTCCATACGCTTCGTCAGCAGGGCGGGGTGGCTGGTTACCTGAAGCGCAGCGAGAGCCGCTTCGACCATTTCGGCGCCGGCCATGCCTCCACCAGCATTTCGGCGGCCCTCGGCATGGCTCTGGCCCGCGACCGCCGCGGTGAAGACTTCCGCTGCGTGGCGGTGATCGGCGACGGTGCCCTCACCGGTGGAATGGCCCTGGAGGCGATCAATCACGCCGGCCACCTGCCGAAAACCCGCTTGCTGGTGGTGTTGAACGACAACGACATGTCGATCTCACCCCCTGTGGGAGCCCTGTCCACCTACCTCAACCGCATGCGGTTGAGCCCCCCCCTCCAGTTCCTCTCCGGCAGTGCCGAAGAGGCCGTCAAGCATCTGCCATTCCTGCACGGTGAGCTTCCGGCGGAACTCAAAACCCTCAAGGAGAGCATGAAGCGTCTCTCGGTGCCCAAGGTGGGTGCGGTGTTCGAGGAGCTGGGCTTCACGTACATGGGTCCGGTGGACGGCCATGACATCGCCGACATGGTGCGCACCTTCCAGGCGGCCCATCGCTGTGAGGGCCCTGTGCTCGTGCATGTGGCCACCACAAAGGGCAAGGGTTATCCCTATGCCGAAGCGGATCAGGTGGGTTACCACGCCCAGTCGGCCTTTGACCTCAAGACCGGCAAGGCCTTCCCCTCCAGCAAGCCGAAACCACCCAGTTACAGCAAGGTGTTCGGCCAGACCCTGGTGAAGCTCTGTGAGCACGATCCCACCGTGGTCGGGATCACGGCGGCCATGGCCACCGGCACCGGCCTGGATCTGCTCGAAAAGGCCCTGCCGCACCAGTATTTCGATGTGGGCATCGCTGAGCAGCACGCCGTCACGATGGCGGCGGGCATGGCCACGGCTGGGCTCAAGCCTGTGGTGGCGATCTACAGCACGTTTCTGCAGCGTGCCTTCGATCAGCTCATTCACGATGTGGGCATCCAGAATCTTGCCGTCACCTTCGTGCTTGACCGGGCCGGCATCGTCGGTGCCGATGGCCCCACCCACCAGGGCCAGTACGACATCAGCTACCTCAGGGCCATTCCCAATTTCACGGTGATGGCTCCCAAGGACGAGGCCGAGCTCCAGAGGATGCTGGTCACCTCGATCGGCCACAGCGGACCTTGTGCGATTCGTTTCCCCCGTGGCGAAGGCGAAGGCGTGCCCCTGGCCGAGGAAGGCTGGGAACCTCTTGAGATCGGTCGGGGAGAGCAGCTCGCCGACGGCGATGACGTGTTGATCGTGGCCTATGGGGCCATGGTGTCTCCGGCGATGGCCACCGCCGGCCTGCTGCAGGAAGAGGGTGTCAGGGCGGCGGTGGTGAACGCCCGCTTCCTGCGGCCACTGGATGAGTCACTGATCGTGCCCCTGGCCCGTCGCATCGGTCGGGTGGTGACGATGGAAGAGGGTGCCCTGCCGGGCGGCTTCGGCTCTGCTGTTGTCGAAGCCCTCAATGACCACGATGTTCTTGTTCCGGTGCTGCGGATCGGCATTCCCGATCAACTGGTGGATCACGCCAGCCCTGCCCAGAGCAAGCTCTCCCTGGCTCTCACCCCTGGTCAGATGGCAGACCGCATCCGTCAGCGTTTTGCCCTTGGCCTCCAGCGCCAGCCGCTGGTCGTCTGATCGGCGCCTGGTGGGATTCGACCCACAGAGCAACCGCCCATAAAAATGGACCGAGGCGCGTGCCCCGGTCCAGTCCAACAGGTTGCGGAGATTCAGAGCACGCCGCGGGAGGCGAGGCCCTGGATGGCACCGATGCCGAAAATGTGACCAAGGCTGGTGGTGCCCAGCACCGCGCCGATGCCGAAGCCCCCGAAGAAGGAAGGATTGGGCATGGCGGCACCCTCGGATGGGTATTTGATGGTGGCCTTACCGATCGCGATGGCAATCACGTTGCAGACGATCATCACCAGGGCCACCTTCGGTGACCAGGCGATCGTGGCGGGGGCCAGAGCCAGAAGCGGAGCGATCATCATGGATCAGTAACCAACGACCCATCTTCCGGGGGAACATCCCTGCCATCACCACTCCTTAAGACTTGTTCACCGGAGGGCCGGCTTGCTCATCGGGCGCTGAGCGCGTTGCGACGCAGCTCCGCCACCACACCATTGCGCTTGAGTTCGCTGATGCGCAGATCGATCCGCTCAACGATCCCCTCCGGCAGCTCTGGCGCCAGGGCGAACGCCTGGGATTCGGTTCTGATGCCGCGCAGTACCCGATCGAGGCGGGCACCCGCCAACTGGCCGCTGAGGTACTCCAGCTGGAGTTCGTCGGCCAGCATCGCGTCGGCCTGATCGTTGAGCAGCAGGCGCCCCCCCTGCTCGATCGTCTGGAGGGGGAGGATTCGCACCGGTGGGCTGGCGCCTGCCCGGTTGAGCTTCTTGAGCAGTTCCTCGCTGACGCTGCCTCGTCTGGCCGCCACCCGCAGGCCGGCGAGATCGTCAATGGAGCGGATCGCCTCCTTGCCGCCGAACTGGGGCTGCCGCACCACATTGAGGGTCACGAAGCTGACCAACAGCGATGCCGAGACAATGCGGATCAGGTAACTCACCAGCACCAGGCTGTGGCCGCGGGTGGTCTGGGCGACGGTATTGGTGCCAGGCCCGGTCGCCAGGATCTGGAACAGCCTGGCGAACGAACGCCGTTGCCCGTCGCGTTCGGTGCTGGGCTGGCGGCCAAGGCCTTCGATTCGCCAGAGGGCGATGCTCACCACAGCTGTTGCCGCCAGGAAGCCGCCAAGCAGGCGAAGCAGATCGGGACTGAACAGGGAGAGCAGGATGGCGCGGCCCACGTCGATCCGGCTGCGCTGCACCAGCACGGCCTGACCACCTTCCTGGAAGGGGAGCGTGAAGCGAACCCGCTGCAACCGCTCCGGCGAAACGTTCAGGCAGCCGACGGCAAGGTCGATCTCTCCGCTCTGCACAGCCTGAAGCAGGGCCCTGGTGTCCGGCTGGGCCTTGATCACATAGGGCAGGGCTTCCTCGGTGGCGATCCGGCTCCACAGATCCACCGCCAGGCCACGCCAGATGCCCCCCTCCCGAAAGCTGCAGGGCTGGGATCCATCGGTCACCCCCACCCGCAGCACCGGCAGGGATTCGGCCTGGGCAGGCAAGCCCATCGCCGCCACGGCCACGCTGAGCAGGAGATGGCTCAGCAGCGAGCGCAGAAAGAGGCTCATCGGCTCAGGGGTCCGGCTGGTCGGGAGTGTCGGCGCCGTGGCCTGGGGGCTGACGGAAACCGAGCAGGATCATCAGGTTGCCGATGGTGAGGAACGCTTCGGCGCCACCATGGAGGCCATCCACATCGGCGAGTTGTCGGCCGAACTGCTGCTGGGCGATCACCGCCGCCACGATCGTGACGGCGACGAACACCAAGGTGAACTGGAACCCCCGCAGGGCGAGCTTGGGCATCCGCCCGCTGCGGCCGGCCCAGCGCAGAAAGGCCAGGTAGGGCAGCAGCGAAAGCACGAACAACGGACCGGGGTCCAGGGTGGCCAGAGGCTCCAGCAGCCAACCACCGGTGCTGGCGATGATCCCGCTCATGCTCCTTTCTCCCCCTCTGCCGGCAGCAGATTCCAGGCGGCGGCGGCCAGGGCGCCGTTGCCGATCAGGGTGGTGAACGCCTGCAGCACCACCAGCCCCTTGAGCTGATCAGGGTTGTCGAACAGATGCCAGGTGCAGGCAGCCATCGCGCTGATCAGGGCAGGCAGCATCGCCAGGGCGATCCAGCGCCATTCCCTCTCCCGTTGCCGCTCCCCCCAGTGCACCACTGCCACGATCGCCAGGCTCCACTCGATCACCGAAGCGATGTGGATCCACCAGGTGGGCAGAGAGAGGGCGTGCATGGCTGGCGGTGCCCTGGGTGATCCGTAATGTACGGAGCCTGGGCCGGCAGCGCTGCCACTCCCCCCTCCTATGCAGCCCCTGCTCTGCGGCTACTACGGCGAGCACAACCTTGGCGATGACGCCCTGCTCGAGGCGCTGCTGCTGCAGTTGCCCGAGGGTGTCGATCCCCTCGTCACGGCTCATGACCAGGCCGAAGTGGAGCAGCGCTTCGGTGTCAGCACCTGTCCGCGGCGCCGGCTTAAGACGGTGTTGCAGGCCCTGGCCGGCTGCGATGCCCTGGTGCTCGGCGGAGGCAGCCTGCTGCAGGACGCCACCAGCTTCCGAAGCCTGCTGTACTACGCCGCCCTGATCGTGAGCGCAGGTCTGCAGGGCAAGCCAGTGCTGCTCTGGGGACAGGGTCTGGGACCGTTGCAGCGCCGCTCCAGCCGCTGGCTCGTCTCGCGTCTGTTGCCCGTAGCGCGAGCGATCAGTTGGCGGGATCCACAGTCGGCTGCACTGGCGGCAGGTTGGGGCACCGAGGCACCGGTCGGAAGCGATCCGGTCTGGTCACTACCGCCAATGGCCTGGCAGGGGTCTGGAGGGGCGATCGTGCTGTGCTGGCGCTCCAGTTCCCTGTTGAAGCCGGCCGGTTGGAGGTTGCTGCTGGCCGCCATCGACGGGCTGGCCGCTCGCCTCGATCGCCCCGTGCTCTGGTTGCCGTTCCATCGCGATCAGGACCATGGACTGCTTGCTGAGCTGATCCAGCAGGGGCTGCTGCCGCCATCCCTGGTCGCCCGCAGCCAGGAATGGCCGGTTGAGCGCCCTGAGCAGGCGATGGCCTGCTTTGCCAGGGCAGGGCTGGTGGTGGCGATGCGCCTGCATGGATTGATCCTGGCGGCCCTCTCCGGGGCTCCCTGTGCGGCCCTGAGCTACGACCCCAAGGTGCGTGTTGCCGCGCAATCGATCGGCTGCCCCTGCACAGATCTGGATGGGATCGAACGCCAGTGGCCTGATGCGGCCGATCTGGCGGCACGCTGGCACGATGCCGTCGATCGTCCGCCTCAGGCTGGAAGGATCGAGAAGATCCGTCAGCAGACCCAGGTGCACCGTGCCTTGCTGCAGACCCACCTCAGCTGACCACAACGCACCGACGGTGCTGCCTGCAAACCGATGAATCGCGTCAAGCTACAGATCCTGCTCAGCGTGCTGATCCCACTCGGAGCGATCGCCTGGTGGCTGGCCAGCCTGGGATTCTTCGATTCGCCTTAGCGGTTGTGAGTGGCCAACTGTTCAGTTGCTGGAAACATCGGCCATGGCAACGGGAATGCGGGGCACCGGGAAGCCGTTGCTGCCGAGCACCTCGACGATCATGCGGTTGGTGTCGAAATAAACCTGCCAGTAGTGGTCGGTGTGGGTGTACGGCCGCACGGCAAGTTTCGGGCCCCGTTCGGTGAATTCGAGCACTTCCACATCCCCGGTCATGCCCTCGTATTGATTCGGAATCCGCTGGAGGCCCTCCTTCAGCAGTGCCACAGCCCGCCCCACATCAGCGCTGTTGTCGAGCTGGGCGACAAGTTCGACCCGACGAAAGGGGTGAACGGAGTAATTCTGAATCGTTTCGCTGAAGAGCTTTCCGTTCGGAATGATGTTGCGGACGTTGTCCGGGGCGAGAACGGAGCTCACAAACATGCCGATCTCCTCCACGGTGCCGGTCACCCCTGCGGCCGTGATGAAGTCCCCCACACTGAACGGCCTGAACACCTGCAGGAAGACGCCTGCGGCGAAGTTGCCGAGCATGCCGCTCCAGGCCGCGCCGATCGCCACACCGGCACCGGCCAGGAGTGCGGCGAAGCTGGCCGTTTCGATCCCGAAGAAACCGAGGATCGCCACCACCAGGATCACCCGCAACACCGCCGCGAGGATGTTGAGCAGATAGGAAACCACCGTGGCATCGAGGCTGCTGTGGCGCAGGGAGCTGCGCAGCAGACGCACGGCCAGGGAGATCAGCCAGCCACCCGCAATCCAGAGGGCGACAGCCCCGACGAGCTTGAACAGAAACGGAACGACGATGCTGGTGATCAGCGCGATGCTGGTGGGCACAAAAAACAAACCAGAAACTGCTGACACCCTGAAGGATGCCAGGGTCAGGAGTCAACGAAATGTCGAGGTCTGTTGATGGTTCCCTGAAGGGCCCTGGCGGTCTGCCGACCCCCCGCTCAGCTGCTCTGGGACGGCTGCTGGAGGCTTTGCTGCCGCTTGAGCTCGCTCAGCAGCTCCTGGCTGTGGCCGTTGGGGCGCACTGCCACCCATCGGGCCCGCAGGATTCCATCGGGATCGATCAGAAAGCTGTGGCGCTGGGAATAGGGCGGCAGCCAGGAGCCGTAGCGCTGGCTCACCGTCCCGGCGGGGTCGGAAAGAAGTGGATAGCTCAGACCTTCACTGTCGCAGAAGGAGGCATGGTCGCTGAGATCATCGGCGCTGATCCCGACCACGTCAGCGTTGAGGGCATGAAAGCGGGTCAGGTCGTTCTGGAAACCGCGTGCCTCGATCGTGCAGCCGCCGGTGAAATCCTTGGGGTAGAAGTAAAGTGCCAGCCAGCGACCCCGGAAGTCGGCGAGCGCCAGCTCTGTAGGGGCGTCTGCATTGGCTGTGAAGGCAGGCAGAAGAAAATCCGGGGCCGGTTGCTCAAGCTCTGGCAAAACCCCTCCGATGGCCAGGGCCTCAGAAGGTCGCCATATGGCAGCAGCCACGAGAACCGTGGCACCTGTCAGCAGCGAACGACGATTCACGGCTACAGAAACGGCCGGATCAGATCTTGGCGAGGTTGATGCCCAGTTCGCGGGCGTAGGCGCCAAGACCTTTCTTCTGGATGGTGCGAAGCGTGCTGGTGGCAACACGCAGCTTCAGCCAGCGGTTGCCTTCGGCCCACCACAGGCGCCGCTCCTGCAGGTTCACCTGCTGGAGCTTTTTGGTGCGCACGTGGGAATGGCTGACTGCCATGCCGTTGTTGGCACGCTTACCGGTGAGTTGGCAGACCCGGGACATGACGTTCAGCCGTTGAAAATGACAAACGGGCTGAGCCCGACGCAACGAACCTAGCAAACAGGAGGCGGGGCCTCAAAGCCCCCGCGCCATCAGCCGGCCCATCAGGTCGGAGCTGCGTTGCTGGAAGCCGGCCAGCTCATTGGGCTCAAGGCCCCCAACCGAGAGGCGGGCCAGCTCGTAGATGTGACGACCGAGGTCGTCGGCCAGCTGCTGGCTGGGGGAGCTGCCGGCCCCAGTGATCACCGAGCCGGCGGAGAGCTTCAGCAGGCCCTCCACCAGGGGATGGCGGCGGTTGATCAGCAGCACGTGGTGATCGGGCAGGCCAGGAAGCCGTTGCTCCATCAGCGCGCCCATGTCGTTGATGCGTCGCATCTGCTCCGGCAGCAGGATCAGGGCGGCCGGCGCGACATCCCCTTTGAGGGCCTGCACCTGGATGGTCACCTTGTCGTTGGCGAGGGCAGCTTTGAACAGGCTTCGCAACTGCTCGGAGTTGTCCTTCCCCTGAGCATCGATCAGCTCGCTCTCCTTCTCCTGGAGGCTGTCGTCGAGTTCGGCATCGACGCGGCGGAAGGTGAGCTCCTCGTGGCGCGCTTCCAGCCAGGGAATGAACTGGGCATCGATCAGCGAATCGGCCAGCAGCACCTCGGCGCCCTGGCCCCGCCAGAGCGAGAGAGCGCCAGCCTGACCAGCCTCATCGGTGCAATAAAGAATGCGCTGGTCGTTTTCGGCCGCCAGGCGATTTCGGTAGGCGGAGAGGGTGGTGAAGGTTTTCCCCTCAACGGCGATCGGCTCGGGCTCGGCGGCTGCGGCTGTGGTGCCGAACAGCACCAGATCGGCCACCTGCTCGGCGAACTTGTCATCTTCCATGGCGCCGATCTTGATGAAGGGGGCGATCCCCTCCCAGATCTCGGCATACCGCTGGGGGTCGTCTTTCTGGAGCTGCTTGAGCCGATCCCCCACCTTCTTGGCCACGAAGCCACCGATCGAGCGCACGCGCCGGTCGGTCTGGAGGGCGGAGCGGCTCACGTTGAGGGGGATGTCGGGCGAGTCGATCACGCCACGCAGGGGCAGCAGGTAGCGGGGCACCACCTCCTTGATCGAATCAGAAACGAACACCTGGTTGCAATACAGGCGGATCTCGCCTTTCTCCCAATCGCCCCGGCCGGTGAGCCGGGGGAAGTAGAGAATGCCTTGCAGGGTGTAGGGGTAGTCGGTGTTGAGGTGCACCCAGAGCAGTGGATCACCCTGGAACGGGTAGAGATAGCGGTAGAGCTCGATGTAGTCGTTGTCGGTGAGATCGCGGGCACTCTGGCGCCAGGGTGCCTGGCGTTTGTTGACCGTTTCGCCTTCCAGCTGCACGTCCACCGGCAGGAAGTCGCAGTAGGTGGTGATCAGCGAGCGGATGCGGGAGGGCTCGATATATTCCAATTCCTCCTCCTGCAGGTGCAGGATCACATCGGTGCCGGGCTCGGCGCGTTCGTCCGATTCGAGGCTGAAGTTGGGGGAGCCGTCGCAGCTCCAGCGCACGGCCTCGGAGCCGGCGCGGGCACTGAGGCTCACCAGCTCCACCTTGGCCGCCACCATGAAGCTGGAGTAGAAGCCAAGGCCGAAGTGGCCGATGATGGCATCGTCTTCGCGCTTGTATTTCTCCAGAAACTCTTCGGCGCTGGAGAAGGCCACCTGGTTGATGTAGCGCTTCACTTCATCGGCCGTCATGCCGATGCCGTTGTCGCTGATGGTGAGTGTTTTTGCTTCCCTGTTGATGCGGATCTGAATCCTGCCTTCCTCACCTTCGCTGCAATCACCCGCCATCGCGGCCATGCGGCGCTTGCTGATCGCATCCACGCCGTTGCTGACCAGCTCCCGCAGGAACACCTCATGGCCGGAATACACGGCCTTCTTGATGATCGGAAAAATATTTTCGGTGTGGATCTGAATCTGGCCTTGTTCCAGCACCGTCATGGCAAATGAAGGATGAATCTTGTCTTGCTGACCTTAGTGAAAGGCTGTGGAGCTGATCAAGGGCTCCGGAGGAGGGGTGACCGAACCACGGGCGCGCTGGCCTGAGCCAGGCTCGCTTCAGAGGCTGCTGCTGAGCAGCATCGGCCCGGTGGGCGAACGGCCGATCGGATCGGTTTCCAGGCTCACGCTCACGCTGGTGGCCAGGCTGGTGGGCATCGGTGGGATCAACATCGCCACATGTCCCTGCTCCGTGGGCACGAAGGAGACGCAGCCCATCAGCTCGCCATCAACCCTGGCCCAGAGTCGATAGAAGTGTCGTGGTGGGGCTGGCGGCAGATTGTTCAACATCAGCACGTTGTGGGTCGGGTTGCCCGTCACCATCACCTCCCCGTTCGTCGGGAGGCCGGCGGTGGTGGTTTCCAGCGGCAGGCGCCTCGGCGCGGTGGCGCTGCTTGGCCAGGCTGAGCGGATCTCACCCTGAGCCTGGCTGCTGAGTTGGTTCTGAAGCTTGGCCAGTTGCCGGCTGGTCTGCTGCTGCACGAGGCCAAGGCCGATCACGGCGACGCCCAGCAGGGCTGTGATCCCCCAGACGAAGGGCCTGGCCGGGCTTGGCTGCTGACCCCGCTGCTCCAGCAGCCGGTGGCGGAGGCGCAGCGGTGGCGTCGCCGCCGGCAAGGCCAGGGGGAGCAGTTCCAGGGTGGTCTGGAATTCGCCGAGGCGATCGCGCAACTCAGGCCTGCGAAGCAGCAATGACGAGAGCTGCTCCCGTTCGGCTGCATCCAGGTCACCGAGGGCATGGCCAGCCAGCAGGGCGTCGCTTGAGCTCTCCGGGTTGCTGTCGTGGGGGTGGGGGTTCATGGGGTGCTCCGGAAATCGATCAGCAGCTCCCGCAGGCGGATCAGGCCCTGTCGGGAGCGGGTCTTGACGGTGCCGAGGGGCTGTTGCAACCGCTCCGCGATGGCCGACTGGCTCAGGCCTTCGTAGTAAGCCATCTCCAGTACCTCGCGTTGATTGGTCGGAATCGCCGCGAGGGCCGTGCGAACCCTTCCGGCCAGATCTTCGGCCTCCGCACTGGCCTGGGGGCCGGGCCCAGCACGGGGGAACAACTGCTGTGACCAGCGTTGCAGCAGCTGCCAGCGGTTCTTGCGCTGGTTGATCCGGTTGATTGCCATCGAGCGGGTCAACATCAACAGATAGGCCAGCACCGGTCCGCGGGAAGGTTCGTAGCGGTCCTGTTGCCAGTAGCGCAGAAAGACGTCGTGACAGAGATCTTCCGCCTCCTGGCTTGAGCAGCAAAGCCGCAGGGCCAGGCGATACACCGGCCCTGAGCAGGCGTCATAGAGGCCGGCCAGATCGTCATGGGGTGGCTGGTGTGCCATCAGCGCCTTGTCCAACGCTGCCCGGATCGGAGAATCAGCCATCGATGGTCGGAGTCCCATGTAGGCCGTCGCGGCGGCACCGTCAGGAGATGTACCGGCGAAGGACCGGATCGGATCGGTTGGCACGGTGGCTGATCAGGATCCCGGCCAGCAGGATCACCACCCCCGCCATGGTTGCCATGCCGAGGGGCTCCCCCAGCAGCAGAGCCGCGCTGGCGATCGCCACCACGAGCGTCAGGGAACCCCAGATCGACACGGTCGCCACGCTGCAGTGGCGATAGGCCAGCGCCAGGGCCCGGCTGCTCCCGAGCGAGAGGGTGAGGCCGTAGATCAGGATCACTCCCACGACCCAGCGCAGGTTGAGCAGGTGGAAGTGGCCGGGTCCGAACAGCACCAGAGCGATGATTCCGAACAGCAGCGCCGAGATCGTTGAGGGAATGCCCACCGTGACCACGGCCGGCCAGTGCCGGGTGGCGATGCTGCGGCCGGTCACGGCGGTGGAGCTGAAGGCCAGTACTCCCACCAGGGCCCAGCCGTAGCCGCTCAGCTGATCGCCGTGTCCACCCGCCGCCGCCATCGCCGCCCCTGGCAGCAACAGCCCAGTGGCGATCAGGCTGAGACCGAGCCAGAAGCCCTGTGGCAGCCTTTCGCCCAGAAACTGGCGCGCCAGCAGGGCTGAGACCGGCAGAACCAGTGCAAACAGCAGGGTCTGGCTGATCACCGACAGGGATTCGAGGGCGAAGTAGTAGGCGATCGGGCCGATGAACAGCCCCAGCCCGGCATCGATGAACAGCAGCTTTCGATCCGCCACGTTCAACAGGGCCATCCCAGGCCCGATGGAGGCCCTTCCCGCGATCAGGGAGGCCAGTCCGATCACCAGCTGGGCCACGAAAAACACGTTGCAGAAGCTGATCGGGTTTTCACCGTTCACCGTATGGGCGGCTCCATAGGTCTGCAGGGCTTTGAGCACCGTTGCATCAAGTCCCTTGAGCAACACGTACAGGCCGAGGGGCAGAACGCTCCGCCAGGCCGGATCCTTGAGCACCAATCCGATCGGTTCGTTCATCGGTAGAGGGAATGTTCTCAGTCTGCATTCGTCATGACGGCTCTCAAGACAACCCTGATCAGCTCCCTGGCTCTGGCCATGATCGGCGGCTCCGCAGTTCCCGTTCAGGCCCAGAGCATGATGAAGGACGACAAGATGATGGCCCCGGCTGGTGCCACCGCCAAGCACAGCTTTCGCAAGGCCGAAGCGCCGGTCAGCGGCAGCTTCATGGTCAAGAAGGAAGGCGGCAAGCAGCTGCTGGTGCTCAGCAGTGATTTCAAGACCAATGACATGGCTCCCGACCTGAAGGTGATCTTCAGCCCGTCGGCCACCCCCCTGGCGAGCACCAAGGCCCCCGGCTATCCACTCAAGGCCGGCACCTACACGATTCTGGCCTCGCTGAAGTCTGCCGCCGGCGCCCAGAGCTATGTGATTCCTGCCTCGATCGACCTGGGCAAGCAGGGATCGGTGCTGATCTGGTGCAAGAAGTTCAACGCCACGATGGCCTGGGCCCCGCTGAAGCCCTGAGCCATGCAATCCGTCGACTGGCTCTGGCTGCTCCACCCGGCCCTGGCGGTGGTGCTGGTTTACCCCTTGCTGGGAATGGTGCTGCGCCTGGCACAGCAGACCCGGGACCGCCGCCTCACCCAGGCCAAGCATCCGCCCACGGTGGGCCGGGATCACGCCGATCTGGGCAAGTGGCTGGCGGCTGCGGTGGTGGCGATCGTGCTGCTCGCCGAAGCTGTGGTGATCGTCACCAAGCATCCCCTCTCCTCCTTCGAGGGGGGAGCTTCCAGGCTGGCGCTGCTTCTTTTGGTGCTGATCGGATCCGGGGTCGCCCTGGCGGCCCTCTGGAGGGTGAAGCGAGCCGCCTATCGGGCCAGTTTTGCCCTGCTCTGCTGGGCAGGTGTGATCGGTCTTGGCCTGCAGCCGGAGGTGTTCCGGCTCAGCGACAACCCCTTTGATCCCGCCTTCTGGCAATCGCACTTCTGGGGCGGTATCGGCCTCGCCGGCCTGATGCTGTTCTCGGTGGCCTGCCGGCCCGAGATCCACAAGCACCTGCGCTGGCGCCGGCTGCATATCAGTGCCAACGTCCTGGCCGCCTTGATCTTCCTGGCCCAGGGGATCAGCGGCCCCAGGGATCTGCTGGAAATCCCGCTCAGCTGGCAGAAGGCCACGATCTACGCCTGTGATTTCCAGGCAAAAACGTGCCCAGCCCCGGCACCGGGAACCCCGCCCCCCTGATCTCCCTCGCACCTCAACGCCATGGTGCTGCTGCTGCTGGCCTTCCTGGCCGGGGGGCTGACCATTCTCAGTCCCTGCATTCTTCCGGTCCTGCCGTTCGTCTTCAGCCGCGCCGGCCAGCCATTTCTCCGCAGCGGCCTGCCCCTGCTGGCGGGGATGGCGATCAGTTTCACCGCCGTGGCTTTGCTGGCAGTGCTCGGTGGCAGCTGGGCTTTGCGCGCCAACCTGCTCGGCCGAACGGCGGCACTCGTGCTTCTGGGCTGCTTCGGACTGGCCCTGGTGGCGCCAAGATTTGCCGAGCGATTCTGTCAACCCTTGGTGCGTCTGGGGGGCCGGCTTGCGCTTCGCCAGGAGCGGCGGGACGGATCCGGCACGGGGCCTGCCGCTTCGGTTGTGCTGGGCGTGGCGACCGGCCTGCTCTGGGCGCCCTGCGCCGGGCCGATTCTTGGCCTGGTCCTAACCGGCGCGGCACTGCAGGGAGCCACCCCCCAGACGGTTCTGCTGTTACTGGCCTACGCCCTTGGAGCCGTCACTTCCCTGGCGCTTGTCCTGCTGGTCGGCGGTCGTCTCGCTCTGGCCTTGAAGGGGGCCGTGCCTGCTGCCGTCTGGTGGCGCCGTGGCCTTGGTGGCGCCGTTTTGCTCAGCGTGGGGGCCATCGCCCTGGGGCTGGATCAGGCCTCCCTGGCCCGGTTCGCCCTGGCGGATACCAACGCCCTGGAGAAAACCCTGCTCCGGCATGGGCCAACCAGGCCACCGGGGGGTTCGGCTGTGATCGCAGCGAGCAACCTGCCTGTTCTGGGCACACTGCCCCCCTTCCCAAAGGGGGCGGTGTGGCTGCATTCTCCACCGCTCAGCCGTGATCAGCTCTGGGGCAAGGTGGTGCTGATTGATATCTGGACCTATTCCTGCATCAACTGCGTGCGCACTCTTCCCCATGTGCGGGCCTGGGCTCAGAAGTACAGGAACCACGGTCTGGTGGTGATCGGGGTGCATTCGCCGGAGTTTGCCTTCGAGCGTGACCTCGCCAATGTGCGCAAGGCCAGCGGCAGACTGGGGGTGACCTTCCCGGTGGTGATCGACAACGACTTCACGATCTGGAAGGCCTTCAACAACACCTACTGGCCGGCTTTTTACTTCATCGACCATCAGGGACGCATCCGCGCCAGCCACTTCGGAGAAGGTTCCTATGCCAAGTCGGAGCAGACGATTCAGCAGCTGCTGCGCGAAGCGGGCTTCCGCAATGTGCCCACCGGTCTGGTCAGGCCCTGAAGCACCATGAGCATCGCCCCGTTGCTTCCCCCGATCCTCCGGTCGATGGTCCGGCGGCATCGACTCAGTCTCGGAATCCAGCGCAGTCCGTGGAGAAGCCTCTGGCGCCAGCCGGTTTCGATGGCCTTACGGATGCCATGGCCGGTGTTCTTCCTCGCCATGACCTGCCTCTACATCGCCGAGGTGGTGATTTTTGCGCTGGCCTTTCAACTGGATGCCAGCCATCTCGATGGAGATGGGGCCATGGGCCTGCCTGCCAGCGCGGTGTTTTCGCTTCAGAACCTGTTCAGTGCCAGTTTTCAATCCGCTAGGGTCACCTCGATCTACACCCTGGCCCTGGCTGCGTTGCAGCGGATCGCCGGGTTGCTCACCAACGCCATGGTGACGGGACTTTTTTTTCTGCGCTTCACCAAGGTGGATGCCCCACTTCAGTTCAGCCGGAATCTGTGTCTGAGCTGGTTGCCGGGCGGCCATCTCAGCTGCCGTTTTGTGACCGCAGATCCCACCTACTGGTTGAAGGTTTCCTACGCGATGGTTTTGTTTCTTGATGAGGAAATAGAACCCGGAATCGTGCAGCGCCGCCTCCATCCGCTGCCCTTGCTCAACAGCAGCACACCACAGCTGCACCTCACCGCCGTGCTCAGCCACCCGCTCACGGTGGAAAGCCCGCTGGTTCGCTATGGAGTGGAGGCGATCCACCGCGCCAGCGGGGCGATTCTGGTGCTGGTGGAGGGAACCGATGAGGTAACCGGATCCCCCTTGCTGCAGCTTCACAACTACCGGATCGAGGACATTCTCGAAGGCCAGGTGTTCGCCGATCTGGTTTCAGAAGACGCCAGCGGGCTGCGCAGGGTGGATCTCGACGCCCTGCATCGCACCCGAGCGATCGCAACTTCTCAAGTCCCGGACGATCAGGAACCGTGAGCCGCAGCGGTGAGCAACACCGCTGCGGCTTCCCGGGCTTCTGTGGCGGCGCGGGGATCGCGCTCGAGGAACGACAGCACGAGTGCGCCTTCGAGCAGGAGATGCAGCTGATGGGCCAGACGAGAGGGATCAGCGATCCCGAGTTCGTTGCATTGCTCCTCCAACAGCGCGCGGCAACCTGCCTTGAACGTCTCCGCGGCCTGGCGGGGGCGATCGGTGGCCTCGGGGTACTCGCTGGCCGCCTTCATGAACAGACAACCGTGGAAATCGGGGGAGCGGACCCTATCCGCCAGCCAGTCGAACACCGCCAGGATCCGGCCTTGGCTCCCTCCCGCTGCGTGTGCAAGCCGGGCGGTGAGCGCCGAGCTGATCTGCCCGGCCAGGCGCTCCAGCACGGCGGCGATCAGCTCTTCCTTTGAGCCGAACTGCTTGTAGAGCGTCATTTTGGCCACCCCGGCCTCGGCCAGCAGGGTGTCGATGCCCACGGCTCTGTAGCCCTGACGCGAGAAGAGATCCTGAGCGGTGCTCAGCAGGGCCTCGCGCTTGGCGGAAGCCCGGTTGGCGGTGGCGCTGCCGGTCATGGCGCTCCTGTCGTAAACGAAGCCTAGACAGGAGACAGAACGTTCTGCTACAATTGCAGAGACAGACCGATCTGTCTGATTCCTGTCGTTCTGTGCGGAGGGCCCCCCTTTTCCTTTACGGGGGCTTCACCTGAGCCATTGCCCCCCTTGGCACCTCACTGCCATGCTTCGTCTCCACGGCCACGAACTCTCCGGCAACAGCTACAAGGTGCGCCTGCTGCTCGAACTTCTCGGGGCTCCCTACGAATGGGTGCGCGTCGATCTGATGCAGGGCGAGCACAAGTCCGAGCCCTTTCTGGCGCTGAACCCCTTCGGCCAGGTGCCCGTTCTGGAAATGGACGACACCGTCCTTTCCGATGCCCAGGCGATCCTCTTCTACCTGGCGGCCCTCCAAGGCGACGGCCAATGGCTCCCCATTGAGCCCCTTGCGCAGGCCAGGGTGGTGCGCTGGCTCTCCACGGCCGCCGGGGAGGTCAGGCAGGGCCCCGAGAGCGCCCGTCTGCACCACCTCTTCGGGGTCAGCAGCATTCCGATCGAGCGCGCCCAGGAGAAAGCCGCCTTCATCCTCGACCAGCTGGAGCGCGACCTGAGTGATCGACTCTGGCTGGAGCTGGATCGCCCCACCATCGCCGACATCGCCGTTTTCCCCTACGTGGCCTTAGCGGGGGATGGAGGTATCGATCTGGCTCCCTATCCCAACGTTCGTGCCTGGATCGGACGGATCCAAGCGTTGCCGGGCTACATCCCGATGGTGGGCCTGAAGGCCTGAGCGGAGCATCCACCGATGACCCAGCACTACTTGCATCGCCATCTCACCCCCGCCGTGGGGGAGGCCCAGCGCCAGGCCTACGGGCAGAGCCAGGCGGTACCACCGCCCCCCGAGTCCGATCGGCTCGGGGCGAAGGAAACCGCCTTCATCCAAGCGCGCGACAGCTTCTACCTGGCCAGCCTCACCGAGACGGGCGCGCCCTACCTCCAGCACCGCGGTGGCCCAGTGGGCTTTCTGAAGGTGCTGGATGACCACACCCTTGGTTTCGCCGATTACGGCGGCAACCGGCAGCTGCTCACCACGGGCCACCTCCGCCGCGATCCACGAGTGGCGCTGTTCCTGATGGATTACGGCGCCAGGCGGAGACTGAAGATTGACGGTGAGGCCGCGGTCGTTTCACTCGACGGCGATCCAGCTCTGCGGCAACGGCTTTGGCTGGATGGGCCAGAGGCCGGTGAACCTGAGCGCCTCTTCCGAATCCAGGTGGAGGCCTTCGACTGGAACTGCCCGCAATTCATCACCCCCCGTTACACGGCGGCGGAGGTGGAGGCGCGGGAACGGTCGTTACGGGAGCGCATCGCGTCCCTGGAGAACGAGCAGCTCCAGGCTCAGCATCCCTTCGCGAACCTTCGTCGCACAAACCCGACCGTTGATGAAGCCTCTGCTGGGGATTCAAGTCCCCCGGTGGACGTGTCGGCAGAATCCCTGGGCAGAGGCCCAGGCACTCAACCGGGCATCCAGCCACCGAATTGCTACTCCAGTGCTTTGAGCGGAGCCAGCAACTCCTGAAAGGAGTGCTGAGAAATGGGATCAGGCAGCACCTCTTCCTGGCTGGTCCGGATCGCCTCCAGGGTGGCCCTCGCCACATCTCTACTCTCGTCTATCTACGCTGAATGAGTGGCATTTTGACCATCCCCTCCATGGGCCCATTCAGGTGAGCGTCAGGGGAAACTTCCGAACCGATAACTCGTCTGTGATCCGGGAGGCCGTTCTGGCCGACATGGGGATTGCCGTCTGTCCCGTCTGGCTCTTTGGCGAGGAGATCGAATCCGATCGGCTGCAGGTTGTTCTTGAGGCCTACCAGCCCAAACCATTACCGATCCATGCGCTGCACCGACGGGATCGCTTCGTTCCTAGCCGGGTTCATGCCTTCATCGATGAAATCAGCCATCACTTCAAAGAGCATCCATGGATCTCCAGCGATCCACTTCGACCATGCAAGGACGTCATGCCTCCTCCATCAAGAAGATGTGCCCACAAGAAGCTGCTTGGCACTGCTGGTTAAGCTTATCATTATGAACTGTGAACGGTGTGCAGACCCACCAGGTGGCGCAGGAGGCTGGTCGTCATGATGGCGACAACATCGACAGAGCTGAATGCTTGAGAAGCTGCACGTTAACCGTTGCAGCTAAGCAGATGGGCCGATGACATCCGAGGCCTGCGCTCGAACTCTGACAACTTGATGGTGACGATGGAGATCAGCACGCACCGTTACCCGTCGGGCCGTAGCTGCCCGTGACCGGCGCCTGCAACTCCGACCTCATTAAGCAACTGCAGTCCTACGTCAGGCACTTCTGCCACTGGACGTTGGTTGAGAGCTCCTCAGGCTTTCGCTTTCCCGTAGATACAAGGTTCTCCTAAGGAGTGGGCTCGGTGTTCAGCCGCGCTGCCTCCTTGCGTACGTTGGAGTGTTGGCCGGGAATCAGTTCTCTGCTCCTTAAGATGGTTCCATCTCGTGCCAGTGGCACATTGAATGGCTGGTCAATGCCGGGGGGATCAGCAGGCTGTGCAGATCTGGCGACGGTCGGGCCGTGTGAGCTGCATTTGGCACACTTGAGCCACTGAGGTCAACTATGCAATGGATCGCCTGTCCCCCAACCCCGCTGGCCTGGATCGAGTTCCGCGAGCTGCTGCTGCAGTTGCTTTATTCCCCTGCCTTGCTG
The DNA here is from genome assembly GCA_025128135.1 of Synechococcus sp. CS-1325. Taxonomy (GTDB): domain Bacteria; phylum Cyanobacteriota; class Cyanobacteriia; order PCC-6307; family Cyanobiaceae; genus Regnicoccus. The sequence goes on along the minus strand of JAHLYW010000030.1, from coordinate 124,430 downwards.
TTGCCGCTTGTGGCGCTCGCTGCCGCTCTGCTCGCCTGGCGTCTACGGCTCTCCAGGGCCCGTCTGCTGGCGTTCGTACTTTTGCTGCCTCTCGCGATCAGCACGATCTACAGCCCTGAAGCCACCACGCTGCTCGAGGCCTGGCTGCATCAGCAAATGCCTGCTCCCGGTGCGCCCACCACCGCTGTTCCGGTGGTGGTGTTGGTGGGACGCGGCTCCGACATGGCTGCTGCCACCACGGCCGCCGCCGCCGAACGCTTCGGCCAGGGTGTGGTGTCTGCCGTTTACGTCTCCGGTGACGACCGCAGCACCGCCGAACGGCTGTTGCAGCTCGGCATTGAGCCCTCCCGCATCGCCGGCGATTCCTGCGCCCGCACCACCTGGGAGAACGCCACTCTCACTAACCGCTGGTTGCGTCAGCACCATCCCGGTGCCCCCGTGCTGCTGATCACAGATTCCTGGCAGCTACCCCGCGCCGCCCGAGCCTTTGAGCAACAAGGCCTGCAGGTTATCCCGATTGCCGCCGATCCAACCCTCTCGCCATCCCAGCACAACCGCCTCGCACTGCGCGAAACCGCTGCCACCTTGCTCTACAGCCTTCAGGGTCGGATGTGATTCAGCTTCTTGGCATTGTCCAAGTGAACTCATTCATACTGCGGAAGCCTTGGCAGGAGCAATTGGAGCAGCCTGATATCAACGTGGTACCGTCGTGGTGCTCATGGCTCGTTGGCCCGCCATCGAAGCGGTGGCGGTTTTTGGTTGGAGGTGCAAGCTGGGGCGGCACATCGAACAGAAGGAGAAGGCCGTTGTTCGCTGAGAAGCAATACCGTATCCAGACTCATCTGAAGCGATCTGAATCAGATCAGCGGTGATCAGCCCTCTGCAAAAGATGCAGGGGATGGTGATTGGCCTGGGGATTCGATCCTCAGCTCAACAGCCATTGTCACGTAATCCTTCCAGCTCAGAGCCCGGCGAACCACTCATAGCCCTGATCTTCCCAGGTGCCGCGCCGATCCTCCAGTGTGGCGATCAGCTCGAGCCCCGTCACCCACTTGCTGAGCTTGTAACCCAGCTTGATCGGCGTGGCGATCCGCAGCGGTGCCCCGTTCGCCGCCGGCAATGGTGCTCCGTTCATGCCGGTGGCCAGCAGGGTCTGGGGGTGAAGGGCCGAGGCGATGTCCCAGGTGCTGAAGTATTGATCCGCCGATTCGATCGCCAGATACCCGCCCAACGGCGAGACCCCCGCCAAAGCCAGCACATCAGCGAGCCGCACACCCGACCAGGAAACAATCGCGGCCCAACCCTCCACGCAGACGTGCCGGATGGTGATCTCCTGTTGGGGCAGAGCTGCCAGGGCGGCAAGATCGAGGCTCAGGGGACGGTGCACCAGCCCCCCCACCCGCAGCCGATAGCGCTCGGGGTCGAGCTGGGGGACGCCGTTGAAACTGTTCACCAGCAGGGCCGCGGGATCCACCTGATCGCGCCGAAACTCCGGCACCTGGCCCTTCCCCTGCAGCAACGCCTCGATACTCTCATTGAGCGGTTGGGTGGCCTTCCCCACCTGCTCGCTGAAGCCATTCAGGGCGCAGCCGCCCAGCAGCAACGAGGAGCCGCCACTCACCCCCAGGCCGAGCAGCTGGCGACGGTTCAGGCGCCATCGATCGGACAGCGGCGAAGATGCACCCATCAGAGGGCCATCGAGCGCCACAGCCGCAGGCCGCCGATCCGCCAAGACAGCACCATGTGGGCAGCGATCAGCAGCACCATGGCAGGGACCGTGGCGAAGTGAGCCACCCGCAGGGTGTGCCAGCTGGTGGCGCCGAAGAGCTCGCCAAAGCTGAACAATCCCGCCAACCACCAGAACTGGGCCGGCTTGTACATCGCCAGGCCCGTGATCAGCCCGAAGGCCAGCAGGATCACCATCAGCGTGTAGGTGAGCCGGTGGGCCGAAAGCCTTCGCTTGCCGGTGTTCTGGCTGGCCTTCAGGGTGCTGAGATCGGCGCGGTCGGCCAGCTTTCGGTGGCGGAGTTTCATCAACAGCGCGATCCAGAGGCCGAGATTGAGGGCGTAGAGGCCTATGAAGCCGAAATGCCAGTCGCGGCCGCCGGCCAGCCAGCCGCCCAGGGTGAACAGTTCCGGCATGTTGACGCCGCCCCGTCCCCCGAAGACGGGATTGGCGTTGTAGATCTGCAGCCCGCTGGCCGCCATCACCGCCAGCACCAGCAGGTTGAGGCTGTGGAAGCCTCGCGTCCAGATCGGTGCGTGCCGGATCCCAGCTGGCCGTGGGGGCGCTGTCGCGTTGGTGTCGTCCATGGCAGGCGCGAGTCTGCTGATCTGTACAGCCAACCCTCAACAATGGATGGCATCTGTTGCTGCCCGTCATTCAGGCAGCGTTGCCTCTGGACTCCGCCCTGGTTGTCTCACCGGCGCTCTTGATCGCCCTGGGGGCGGTGGCCTTTCTTTATGCCTCCGTCGGCCATGCCGGTGCCTCCGGGTACATCGCCGTGCTGTCGTTCGCCGGGCTGCCTTCTGCCGAGATTCGTGCGATCGCTCTGGTGCTCAATGTGCTGGTGGCCGGCCTGGGCACCGTCCAGTTCGTCAGTGCCGGCCATCTCCGCCGCGATGTGCTGCTGCCTCTGGCTCTGGCCTCCGTTCCCGCCGCCCTGATCGGCGGTGCGATCAGCTTGCCGGTGCTGCTGCTGCAGCGCCTGATCGGCCTTGTTCTGCTGTTCTCCGCCTGGCGGCTCACGGCGCCGGCGGTGGCGGTGGTTCCGGGCTCGCTGCGGCTGCCGCCGCCGCGGCAGTGCGCCCTCACCGGAGCCGGCCTGGGGCTGCTGGCCGGGCTGACCGGAACAGGCGGTGGAATCTTTCTGACACCCTGGATGATCCTGCGTTCCTGGTTGCTGCCCCGCCAGGCCGCCGCCGTATCGGTGGCCTTCATCCTGGTGAACTCGATCGCCGGGGCGAGTGGCCTTGCCCTGCGCCAGGGGTTTGCTGCCTTCCCGGCAGCCGCGGCCCTGGCTCCGGTGGCGGCGGTGGTGCTGGTGTGCGGGGGCATCGGTGCCTACCTGGGCAGCCGTCGGCTCCCCCAGACCTGGATTCGGCGGCTGCTGAGCCTGGTTCTGCTGCTGGCAGCCTGGAAATTGCTCGACATCGGCGCCTGGTGGAGCGTTCGCTCCTAGCCGCCCGTGGCAGTAGGAATCAGCTGCGCCGCTGCTCTGCCGGCCGTTCCTCCGGCACGATCGCGCCCTCCACCGGGCACACCTGCAGGCAGATGCCGCAATCGATGCAGGTGTCGAAATCGATCCAGTAGAAGCCCGTCCCCTTGCTGTTGGCTCCGCTGCCGGGATGGATGCAGGCCACCGGACAGGCATCGACGCAATCAGCCACCCCTTCGCAGACGTCGGTGAGGATCGTGTGGGCCATGGGTCGAAGGGAGCAACCGATCGATCCTAGAAATGTTCAGCCCAGCCACTCAACCCCCCGGTTGCCCCTGGCGAGCGCCACCGCCTCAGCTGCCTGCAGGTCGCCGCAGGGATCGGGGTGCAGCTCCGCGGTCTGGCCGGAGCGATGGATGGTTTCCAGCCGCTCCAGGGCCTCTGGCAGCTGGCTTGTCTGCCGGTAGGCCAGCAGCAGCGGGGTGGTGAGATCTGAGCCGCCTTCGAGCGGATCGAGCAGATCCCGGATGTCTTCGATGCTGAATCCGAAGCCCACCCCGGCCGCGTCGGTGGAATCGGCGCAGAACCTGGCCACCAGGGCGTCGTAGCGGCCGCCGCTGGCAATCTCCACCGGAGCCGCCGCTCCCTGGCAGACCAGCTTCAGCACCAGACCGTCGTAGTAGTCGAACTGGGGTTGGAAGCTGGGATCCAGCTGGATCCTCACGCCCAGCCGCGCGGCGGTTGTCTCAACCATCGCGAGGGTGGTGGCCAGCTCCTGCAGCAGGCTGCTGCTGCCGAGCTGTTGTTCCAGTTGACCGATCACCCGAGCCGGCTCACCCCTGAGCCGCAGCAGGGCCTGCAGCTGGGCCATCTGATCATCCGGCAGGGACAACGCCGCCAGCGCCAGGGGATCGAAGTCAGTGAGCGCCTGGCGGCAGGGGGTGCGCTGTTCAGCCGGCACCCGGCCGAGCAGCGCACTGAGCAGCCCGTGGTGTCCCAGCAGCAGCAGGGGCTGATGGCTGGGCTGCAGGCCCAGGGTTTCGGTGCAGGCGAGCAGGAGGCGCAGCAGTTCCGCATCCGCCGCTGAGGAACGCACGCCCAGCAGTTCCACGCCGCTCTGCAATCGCTCACTGATCCGCTGTCCGCCACCGTCCCCGGTGAAGGTGCGGAAGGTGGCCCCCTCCGCCCACAACCGCAGGGGACGGGCTCGGGCGGCCAGCCGGGTGGAGGCGGCTCTGGCGATCGGGGCCGTCAATTCGGGGCGCAGACCGAGCGGCTCTTCAGCCGCCAGCCGCACCACGTCGCTCTGGGCTTTGCCGCCGCGGGCCTGGAGCGTGTCAAGGCGCTCGATGGCCGGTGGAGCCACCTCCTGGTAGCCCCAGAGCCGATAAACATCGGCAAGCTGCTGGCAGAGGCGTCGGTTGCTCTCCACCTGGCCAGGATTCAGATCCCTGGCGCCGGCGGCGGGTTGCAGGGCCATGGCTGAAGGCGCGGCGGTGATGGATGGGGTCGGCCAGGATCCTATGGACGGCTGGAGCGCTGCTCAGCCGTCCAGCTCCGGGGCGCCGAAACTGGCTCCCGGCATCGGCTGGCACCGGGCCAGCCCATCGATCAGGCTGCGGTGGATTCCCGGCGCTGAGGCAATCAGGCGGCCCTCTGTCAGGACCAGTGGTCCTCCGTCGTAGCGGCTCACCACCCCCCCTGCCTCTTCGACCAGCACCACTCCAGCGGCGAGATCCCAGGGAGACAGACCCCTCTCCCAGTAGCCGTCCAGGCGGCCGGCCGCCACGAAGGCCAGGTCCACCGCTGCGGCACCATCCCGCCGCACTCCCTGGCTGCGATGGGTGAACCAGCAGAACTCGCTGTAATTCGTGTCCAGCTGGGTCTGGCGGTCGTAGGCGAAGCCGGTGACCAGCAGCGAATTGGCCAGGTCGCGGGCGCCGCTCACCGCCAGGCGATCTGCGTTGCACCAGGCCCCGAGGCCAGCTGCCGCCCAGTAGCTCTCCCCCAGGGCCGGAACCTCGATCGCCCCCAGCAACGGCAGCCCGCGCCAGGTGAGCCCCACCGATGTGGCGAAGCATGGATAGGAGTGGGCGTAATTGGTTGTGCCATCGAGTGGATCGACGCACCACTGCAGATCGGAGCCCGTGCTGTGTTGCCCACTTTCCTCAGCCAGCACACCGAGCGTTGGGGTGTCCCTGGCCAGCACGGCCAGCACGGCCTCTTCCGCCGCCAGATCGGCCTCGGTGACCAGGTCTCCCGCCCGACCCTTCTCGCGGATCTGGGTGAGTTTGCCGTGATGGAACCGCAGGGCCGCGGCACCGGCGGCGGCGGCGGCGCGGGCAACTCCAGAGAGCTTCTCCAGCTCAGCGGCTCCAAGCCCGGCACCAGCCAGGGCCTGAGCAGAAAGCGATGCAGTGCTCGGCGTGGGCGGTTCAGTCATCCGGGTCATTCCTCTTCGATCGGCAGGCCGGGCCGCACCCGGCCCTTGCCGAAGAAGCGGCCGAACTGAAGCTCATAGACCTCGTCTTCATCCTGGGTTTCTACCTCCAGCGGCCCCGTGGCCCGGGCGACGCAGAGCAGGCCGTAGCCCCGGCTGCGCAGCTCCCTTGAGAGGCCAAGAGCCTCGGACTGGTCGATCTGACCGGAGATCACCCGCACGGCACAGGCTGTGCAGCAGCCATTGCGGCAGCTGAACGGCAATGGCTCGCCCTGTTGCTCGAAGCTGCGCAGGATGTACTCGCCCTCCGGCACGTCCAGCTTGATCACCCGGTTTTGCTGGCGCCAGTGCACCGTGATCGGAACCTGATGGGGCATCACGAGGGGGCAGAGGGAAGATCGCTGACTGCTACATTGCCACGTGCCTTCGCATCACCGATGGAGAGGTGGCCGAGTGGTCGATGGCGCAGCACTGGAAATGCTGTATAGGGGCAACTCTATCGAGGGTTCGAATCCCTCCCTCTCCGTGATCCCAACAAAAAGCCGGCTTCACAAGCCGGCTTTTCTTTGGCCTGATTGAAGCCGTTCAAGCTCAACCGAATCGTCCGGTGACGTAATCCTGGGTGGCCTGCTGGGTTGGGGCGTTGAAGATCTTCTCGGTATCATTGAATTCCACCAGATAGCCCACCTTGCCGCTGCCGCCTTCAACGGCTTCCGCATTGAAGAAGGCGGTCTGATCCGAGACGCGCACCGCCTGCTGCATGTTGTGGGTCACGATCACGATTGAGAAGGTTTTCTTCAATTCGTGCATCAGTTCTTCGATTTTGAGGGTGGAGATCGGATCCAGCGCAGAGCAGGGCTCGTCCATCAGGATCACCTCCGGTTCAATCGCGATCGCCCTGGCGATGCAGAGACGCTGCTGTTGCCCGCCCGAGAGTGAATTGCCACTCTGCTTGAGCTTGTCCTTGGTTTCATCCCAGATGAAGGCTTTGCGCAGAGAGTTCTCCACCAGTTCGTCCATGTCGCCGGTGAAGCCATTGATGCGGGCTCCGAAGGCAATGTTTTCGTAAATCGACTTGGGGAAAGGATTCGGTTGCTGGAACACCATGCCGATCCGCCGCCGCACTTCCACCGGGTCCACTTCAGGGGCGTAGATGTCCTGACCGTCGAAGACCACTCGACCCCTGAGGCTGCATCCTTCGATCAGGTCGTTCATGCGGTTCAAGCCTCGCAACACTGTTGACTTCCCGCAGCCCGACGGGCCGATGAAAGCTGTCACCTTGCCGCGAGGGATGTCCATGTAGACATCCCGGACAGCCTCGAAGCTGCCGTAGCTGATCGTCACCTTTTCAAGGGCCAGGCAGGTCTGCCCGGTGGTGGAGGTGTTGGCGTGCTGCAAAGCGGAAGTGGTCATGACGAAAGTGGGGGAACGTGGGGGGCGAAGGCTGAAGACCTGGGCAGGCTTGTGACAATCAGTTGGCGAAGCGTCGCAGCCAGCGGGCCAGCAGATTGGCCGCCAGGATCAGGACCACCAGCACAAAGGAGGCGGCCCACGCAAGCTCGTTCTGGGCTTCGAACGGCATGATCGCGAAGTTGAAGATCAACACCGACATGGTGGCGATCGGATTGAAGACTCCCTCCGGCCAGAATGGTGAGAAGAGTGCTGTGAAGATCAAAGGGGCTGTTTCCCCCGCCGCCCTTGCGATCGCCAGCACGATGCCGGTGGCAATCGGGGTGAAGGCGCTCGGCAGCGTGATCCGGATGATCGTCACGAACTTGGAGGCTCCCACTCCGATGGCGCCCATGCTGAGGGCCTTGGGAACAAGCCTCAGCCCCTCATCGGTTGTCTTGATCACGGTTGGCAGCATCAGCACAGCCAGGGCGATGCCCCCCGCCGCCGCGGTGTAGGACTGGCCGAAGAACACCCGGGTGGCCACGATCGCCCCGTAGACGAAGACCCCGCAGATGATCGAGGGCACTCCGGCCAGGATGTCGTTGCCGACCCTGATCAGATTGGCGAACCAGCCACCTCGTGAATATTCAGCCAGGTAAATCCCGCCACCAACTCCAACCGGGATGGCGATCAGCGCGGCCACCATGGTGACCACGAAAGTGCCGATGATCGCATTGCCGATTCCGCCGCCTTCCAGGCCCGGTGCAGGTGGAAGCTGGGTGAACAGGTTGAAGCTGATCAGCCGGCCACCCTGCAGCAATACATAGATCAGAACGAGTAGAAGTGGGAGAACGACAATGACACTGAATCCAGCCGAAACAAGCGTGAATAACTTGTCTAGTTTGTTGCGTTGTAGAGACGGATTGAAACGCAGGGATGCAGGTTTCTGTGTTGCTGTGAGGACTGTCATCGTTTTCAATAACGCAGGCTGAGCTTCTTGACAACCCATTGGGCCATGAGATTGACCGCAAAGGTCAGAACCATCAAAATCAGTGCGGCATAGAGCAAGGCGGAAACCTGAATGCCGTCCGCTTCTCCGAATTGATTGGCCAGCATCGCTGAAATCGTGTTGCCGGGAGCCAGCAGGGACCAGCTGAAGTTGGTGGAGTTTCCGATGATCATCGTGACAGCCATGGTTTCGCCCATCGCCCGTCCGAGTGCCAGCATCACCCCACCCACTATCGCCGAGATGGCGGCGGGGAGGATCACATTGAAGATGGCGATCCAGCGGGTGCTGCCAACCCCGTAGGCCCCCTGTCGCAGGGCGATCGGAACCTGATTCAGGGCATCTCTGGAAATGGCCGTGATGATCGGCAGGATCATCACCACCAGAATCAGAACGGCAGGTGCCATGCCGGGTCCCTGCGGCTCGGTGCTGAACAGGGGAAACCAGCCGAGCGCAGAGTTGAGAAAGGTGAGGAAGGGGCGCAGGAACGGCTCCATCACGAAAATGGCCCACAATCCGAGTACCACCGATGGAATCGCCGCCAGCAGTTCCACCATCACACCGATGACCTCCCGCCAGCGCAGAGGAATGAGGTTCTCAGTGATGAAGATCGCGGTGCCAACCCCGAGTGGCACGGCAATCGCGAGGGCCAGCAGGGACGACACCAGCGTGCCGTAGATCGCCGTGAAGGCCCCGTATTCACCCGTGACCGGGTTCCAGCTGGAAGTGGTCAGAAACTTGAGGCCGAAGGCTTTGATCGCCTCCTGGGCGCCCTGGAAAACAGTGAGAAAAATCGCCACCAGCACAATGGCCACCATCGAGGCCAGGGCAATGGTGAGGTAACGGAATCCACCATCAACCAACTTTTCGGAGGCGGGCCGTCGACGGAGTGTGAACAACTCCTTGGTTGGCTCGGTGCTCATGGCCATTCTGCAATCGGATTCATCGACAGCCCCGGAACACATTCCAATTCCGATATCAATTTAGGTGTAGCCCGCTGTTTCATCCACTAAGAAAGCGTTAACTCCCGCCAGCCATGCCCGCTTTGATCGGCCCACTCCGGCCCGGCGCCTCGCCGGGAGCGTTTCAGCCCGGGCCTGCCTTCGTCCGAAGGAGACGGTAGTTTGGGTCTTCGGTTTGGGGGTCCATGGGGCGGATCGTTGGCATCGACCTGGGCACCACCAATTCGGTGGTGGCGGTACTGGAGGCTGGTCGGCCCCAGGTGATCGCCAATGCCGAAGGGGCCCGTACCACGGCTTCTGTGGTGGGGTACACCCGGGATCAGGAGTTGTTGGTGGGTCAGCTGGCCCGCCGGCAGCTGGTGCTGAACCCCCGCAACACATTCGCCAACCTCAAGCGCTTCGTCGGCCGCAGCTGGGAGGAGCTCGAGGAGAGCAGCCTGGTGGTTCCCTACACGGTTCGGGCCAACGACCAGGGCAACGTGCGCGTCGTCTGTCCGGTCACCGAACGGGAGTACGCGCCGGAAGAGCTGCTGGCCAGCATCCTGCGCAAGCTGGTGGATGACGCCTCCACCTACCTGGGTGAACCGGTCGAGGCGGCGGTGATCACGGTGCCTGCCTATTTCAATGATGCCCAGCGTCAGGCCACCCGTGATGCCGGCCGTCTGGCTGGCCTGTCGGTGGAGCGGATCCTCAACGAACCCACGGCAGCGGCTCTCGCCTACGGCTTCGATCGCAGCGCCGTCAAGCGTGTGCTGGTCTTCGATCTCGGCGGGGGCACCTTCGATGTTTCGGTGCTGCGCATCGCCAATGGTGTCTTCGATGTGAAAGCCACCAGCGGCGACACCCAGCTGGGTGGCAACGACTGGGATCGCCGCATCGTCGACTGGCTGGCTGATGCCTTCGAGCAGGAGCATGGGCTCGACCTTCGCCGGGATCGGCAGGCTCTCCAGCGGCTCACCGAAGCGGCCGAGAAGGCCAAACAGGAACTCTCCGGCGTCCAAGCCACTCCGATCTCCCTGCCTTTCATCGCCACCGGGCCGGACGGACCGCTTCACATCGAATGCAGCCTCCAGCGTCGCGAGTTCGAGGCCCTCTGCCCCGATCTGCTCGATCGCTTGCTGAGGCCGGTGCAGCGGGCCCTGCGGGACGCTTCCCTGACTGCCGAGGACATCGACGATGTGGTCCTGGTGGGGGGCGGCACCCGGATGCCGATGGTTCAGGAAATGGTGCGCACCCTGATTCCCAGGGAGCCGTGTCAGTCGGTCAACCCCGATGAGGTGGTGGCCATCGGTGCAGCCGTTCAGGCCGGCATCCTCACCGGCGAACTGCGGGATCTGATGCTCAATGACGTCATCCCGCTCTCTCTTGGTCTGGAGACGATCGGGGGGGTGATGAAGGTGCTGATTCCACGCAACACCCCGATTCCCGTGCGCAGATCCGATGTGTTCAGCACCTCGGAAGCCAATCAGTCGGCCGTCGAGGTGCATGTGCTGCAGGGCGAGCGCCAGATGGGCACTGACAACAAATCGCTGGGCCGGTTCCGCCTCTCCGGCATCCCTCCGGCGCCGCGGGGTGTGCCCCAGGTTCAGGTTTCCTTCGACATCGACGCCAATGGCCTCCTGCAGGTTTCGGCCACCGACCGCACCACTGGCCGCCAGCAGAGCGTTTCGATCCAGGGCGGCTCCAACCTCAGCGAGGAGGAAATCAACCGACTGCTTGAGGAGGCTTCGCGCCAGGCGGTGGACGATCGGCGCAAGCGAGCCGAAGTGGATCGCCGTAACCGGGCCCAGACCCTGGCGGCGCAGGCCGAACGGCGGCTTCGTGATGCGGCCCTGGAGCTGGGACCCTATGGAGCTGAGCGCCAGCAGCGTTCCGTTGAACTCGCCCTGCGGGATGTTCAGGCCCTGCTCGGCGGCGAAGACTCGGTGGAACTGGATCTGGCTGTGAGCCAGCTTCAGGAAGCCCTCTATGGTCTGAACCGCCGGCTGATCAGCGAACGCAAGGCAGAGGCGGGACCCCTGCAGGGGCTGAAGAACACGCTGGGCTCCCTCAAGGATGATCTGTTCTCCGACGACGACTGGGACGACGACTGGGATCGTCCCGGTGGGCGCGGCCGCTCCGGCCGTGATCCCTGGGAACAGCCGGTGATGAGCCGCGGCGGCTACCAACCCCCCCGCTACGACCGCCCCCCTTCCCGTTCCAGCCAGGATCCCTGGGCTGAAGACTGAGAGCCGTGACCCGCAGCGCGCCTCCCCCGGTGGCCACCGATTACTGGACGGTTCTGGGCCTTGCCCCCGGTGCTGATGCCGCCAGCCTGAAGCGGGCCTTCCGTGAGCAGGCCCGGCGTTGGCACCCTGATCTCAACGGCAACGATCCTGTTGCCGAGGAACGCTTCAAGGCGGTCAACGAGGCCTATGCGGTGCTCGGTGATCCGAAGCGGCGGGCCCGCTGGGAAGGCGGTCTCGATCCGATCGGCTCCCGCGGCGAGTCGGCCGACCCGTTCGCCTCCGGATTTCCGGATTTCCAGACCTACCTTGACGCCCTGTTTGGTCGCCGCCAGGCCCGTCGTGATCAGGCTGCCGAGCCCGGTGATGATCCGGATGCCGATCCGGGCGCTGCTGATCGCCCCCTCGATCCCCCGGCCCGGTCTGCCGTTGACCAGGCCGGGAGAGCCGATTCCCCCCGCTGGCCCGAGACGGCGACCGTCACCCACGCCCCTGCGCCCCCGCCACCCGTGCAGGCTGGCGCCGATCTCGAAACCGTTGTGGAGCTCACTCCCGATCAGGCCGTTTCGGGAACCCGGCTTGAGCTGGAGTTGCCGGGTGGCACCGTGGTGGAGTGCTGGAGTCCGCCCCTGGCCGGGGATGGCTGGCGCCTGCGCCTGGCGGGTGTGGCTCCCGGAGGTGGTGATCATTTTCTGCAGTTGCGGGTCCGCACCGCCGAGGGCCTCAGCATCGAGGGCCTGCGGGTGCTCTACAAGCTGGATCTCTCTCCGCCGGAGGCCGCCCTCGGCTGCAAGGTGGTGGTGCCCACCCTCCAGGGTCCTGTCCAGTTGCGGGTGCCGCCGGGATCCTCCAGCGGCAGGCTGTTACGGCTGCGCGGTCGGGGGCTGGTCCAGTCGGAGCAGCGGGGCGATCAATTGGTGGAGATCCGGATCACGGTGCCCGAGCAGCTCGATGAAGCGGAAGAAGCCCTCTACCGCCGGCTGGCGCAACTCTCGGATCAGGACCTCGTCGATCCGTAGCGGCCCGATCGGTGAGACACTGGCCGCCGCGGTGGTGATCGCTTCGATGGCTGTTCATGTTCTGCTCTTCGATGCCGGCAGCGACAATGAAGGCATCCATTCCCTTGAGCTCAACGGCCACACCGTCGTTCTGCTGTTCGAGCAACAGGACGATGCCGAGCGCTACGCCGGCCTGCTCGAAGCCCAGGATTTTCCTGTTCCCACCGTCGAGGCACTCGCCCGTGAGGAGATTGAGCTGTTCTGCGTGCAGGCCGGCTATGAGGCCCGTTTCGTGCCGGCTGGCTTCCTGCCCCAGTCAGCCGAAGAGCGTCTGTTGATCGCACCGCCCGAGCGCAACATGGATGTGGGCCATTGGCAGAGCGGTGGCGTTCCCGCCGAAGAGGAGCAACCCGCTGAGGGTGAGGCCGAGCGGGATGCCATGGAGGCCTTCCGCCGCCGTCTGGAGGGCTTGCTGTGACCTGCGTCGACCGTGGCCATCTGCTCACAGAGCAGGCCAACCCCGCCAGCGCCAGCCTCGACCAGCTCAGCTCCAGCGAACTGGTGGATCTCTTCTGCCGGGAAGATGAGAAGGCGCTGCTGGCCATGGAGGCGGCGGCACCGGCCCTGGCCGAGGCGGTTGAGGCGATCAGCGCTCGCCTGCGCTCCGGCGGGCGGCTCTTCTACCTCGGTGCCGGCACCTCCGGGCGCCTCGGCGTGCTCGATGCTGCCGAGTGTCCTCCCACCTTCTGCACCCCACCGGAGCTTGTTCAGGGTGTGCTCGCCGGTGGCGCGCCGGCTCTGTTGCGCAGTTCCGAAGGGCTCGAAGACCTGCGCGAAGCCGGCCGTCATGATCTGATCGAGCGAGGTTTCTCTGCCGGCGACGTCCTGGTGGGCATCGCCGCCGGCGGCACCACCCCCTATGTGCTCGGCGGCCTGGAGCATGCCCGCGCCATCGGTGCCCTGGCGATCGCCATGGCCTGTGTGCCGAGCGAGCAGGCGCCGATGCCCTGCGCCATCGACATCCGCCTGGTCACCGGGGCGGAACTGCTCACCGGCTCCACCCGTCTGAAGGCCGGCACGGCCACCAAAATGGCCCTTAACATCATCTCCACCGGGGTGATGGTGCGGCTGGGCAAGGTGTACGGCAACCGCATGGTGGATGTGGCCGTCACCAACAGCAAGCTGGAAGATCGCGCCCTGCGCATCCTCAAGGACCTCGCCGGGGTGGAGCGGCAGCAGGGTCCAGCGCTGCTTGCCGCCGCCGGCGGCTCGGTCAAGCGGGCCCTGGTGATGGCCGCCGCCGGGCTGAGCGCCGAGCAGGCCGATGAGGCTCTTGGCGCCCACGACGGTCAGGTGAGGCAGGCGCTGGAAGCGGCCGGGGTGAGCTTGCCCCAGGCTCAGCCTGCTCCGTCGGCCCCGGCTCCTTCGTAGGGGCCCCAGTAGGGGCTGGTGAGCAGATCCAGCTTTCGGCGTGTGGCACCCGGCACCTGCTCCTTCGGTGTCATCAGGGCACTGCGCAAGGCGGTGTGGGCAGGGCTGGCCGGTCGCTGGGCGGCCACCCTCTGGGCGGCCAGGGCCACGATCTGCTGGGCCAGCAGAGCATTGGCCTTCAGATTCTCGATCACCAGATCCACTGTCACCGAAGCATGTTCGGCGTGCCAGCAGTCGTAGTCCGTGACCATGGCGAGGGTGGAATAGGCGATTTCCGCTTCCCTCGCCAGCCGGGCCTCGCTGTGGTTGGTCATGCCGATCACCGAGCAGCCCCAGCTGCGGTAGAGGTTGGATTCGGCCCGGGTGGAGAAAGCCGGCCCCTCCATGCAGAGATAGGTGCCGCTGCGGTGCATCTGGCGGCCCACGGGCATCAGGCTGTCAGCCACATCGGCCAGCAGTCGGCTGAGGGTCGGGCAGAACGGATCGGCGATTCCCACATGGGCCACCGCACCCTCGCCGAAGAAGCTCAGGGGTCGTTGGTGGGTGCGGTCGATGAACTGATCCGGCACCAGCATGTCGAGCGGCCGCAGCGGTTCCTGCAGGGAACCGACGGCCGAACAGGACAGGATCCAGCGCACTCCGAGGGAGCGCAGTGCCCAGATGTTGGCCCGGTAAGGCACGTCGGTGGGGGAGTGGGTGTGGTGACGGCCGTGACGAGCCAGGAAGACCACCTCCAGATCGCCGATGCGGCCCAGCCGCAACCGGTCGGAGGGGGGACCGAAAGGCGTTTCGACCGCGATCTCCTCCACCGCTTCGAGGCCGTCCATGGCGTAGAGCCCGCTGCCACCGAGCACCCCGAGGCGGGCCGTGCTCAGATCAGGACCGGCCTTGGCGGGGCTGGCGATGGTATCGCTCATGACGGGGTGCGGCGCCAGGGCGGGCGCTGGAATCGGGGACCGTTCTACCCGAGAGTGGATACAGTCCGCCTTTGACTGAACCCGCCGTGACCCAAGCCCTGATGGAAACCGACGCCGGCACCGTGGAGCTGGAGCTGTTCGATACCGAAGCCCCCGCCACCGTGGCCAACTTTGTGAAACTGGCTGAGGCCGGCTTCTATGACGGGCTTTCCTTTCATCGGGTGATTGACGGCTTCATGGCCCAGGGGGGATGCCCCAACACCCGCGCCGGGGCGGGAGGAGCCCCCGGCACCGGCGGGCCTGGCTACAAGATCCCCTGTGAGATCAACAGCCATAAGCATCAGGCCGGCACCCTGTCGATGGCCCACGCCGGCAAGAACACCGGTGGGAGCCAGTTCTTCCTTTGCCATGACGCCCAACCCCACCTCGATGGGGTCCACACCGTCTTTGGTCAGGCGGCCAATGTGGATGTGGTGCTGGCCATCAGGAAGGGGACCAAGATCAACAAGCTGACGATCCTCCCCTGAGGTTCCCATCCCTGGGGTCTGGCCCGTCCGCCTTCACTGCCAGCGCAGAAAGGCCCCTGGTTGCAGCGGCAACGAGGGGTTGCTCTGGTGCAACTCAACCAGGGGCCGCAGCTCCGGCTCCAGAGTGGCGCTCGGATGGCCGCTGCGCCGACTGTCGGGGGTGAGCAGCAGGCACACGGCCCGGGTGCCGGGCCATGCGGCCATCCGGGCCAGCAGCTCGCTGAGCTCGGTGGCTGCCAGCTCAGCGCCGGCGACAGGGGAGAGCAGAAAGGCGATTTCCGGCTGATCCAGCAACGCCAGCAGCCTTGGATGTTCCTCCCGCTGGAGTGCCAGCGGCCGCTGGGAGGCCCATTCCCGCAGGCTTTCCCAGTGGCCTGGATCGCCGCCCTGCTGAAGCTCCTGGCCCTGCCAGGCGAGCACGGCACTCAGACCCGACTCCCGTTGCAGCTCTGCTGATCCAGAGGTGGCCTGAAGCAAGTGGCCCAGCTTGAGCCGCTTGGTGTCGAGGTAGGCCGCATTGTGCAGACCGGCATCCATCTCAAGCGGCACCCGATCCTCCACCTGGAGCCCGTAGCCCCCCAGTCCGGCGATCTTGCGCGGGTTGTTGGTGATCAGCCGCAAGCGCCGGACTCCGAGGTCGCTGAGGATCTGGGCGCCGACGCCGTAATTGCGCAGGTCGGCCGGGAAGCCGAGCCGTTCATTGGCCTCGACGGTGTCAAGGCCGCCATCCTGGAGGCTGTAGGCCTTGAGTTTGTTGATCAGGCCGATGCCGCGGCCCTCCTGGCGCAGGTAGACCACCACCCCTTCCCCAGCCGCTTCGATCATGCGCAGGGCCGCTTCCAGCTGGGGCCGGCAATCGCAGCGGAGCGAGCCGAAGGCATCGCCGGTGAGGCATTCGGAGTGCACCCGCACCAGCACAGCTCCACCGGCCAGTTCGGGCTTGCCTTTGACGATCGCCACATGTTCGCTGCCATCGAGGTCGTTGCGATAGCCGATCGCCCGAAAGCTCCCGAAGGCACTCGGCAGATCCGCCTCGGCCTGGCGCCGCACGAACCGCTCGGTGTCGAGCCGATAGCTGATCAGATCGGCGATGTTCAGCAGGCGCAGGCCATGGCGGCTGGCGTAATCGGCAAGCTGGGGCAGCCGGGCCATCGAGCCATCGGCGTTCTGGATCTCGCAGATCACCCCGGCGGGATAGAGGCCGGCCAGCCGGGAGAGATCCACGGCTGCTTCGGTGTGGCCAGCCCGCTTCAACACACCACCAGAGCGGGCCCGGAGCGGAAAGATGTGGCCGGGTCGGCGCAGATCGGCGGGGCTGCTGTGGGGATGGATGGCCACCTGGATCGTCCGGGCGCGATCATCAGCTGAAATTCCCGTGCTCACACCGTTTTCAGGGCCAGCATCCACACTCACGGTGAAGGCCGTCTGATTGCTGTCGGTGTTGCGATCCACCATCAGCGGCAGTTCAAGCGCATCGAGACGCTCCCCTTCCATCGCCAGGCAGATCAGGCCCCGGGCTTCGGTGGCCATGAAGTTGATCTGTTCGGGGGTCGCGAACTGGGCGGCGCAGATCAGATCTCCTTCGTTCTCCCGGTTCTCGTCGTCTACCACCACCACCATCTCGCCGTTGCGAATCGCTGCGAGTCCGTCGGTGACGCGATCGAATCGAATTGTTTGCTCCAGCCGGTCGCCGCCGGGGCCGCTGGATTCGCCGGAGCGGGAGTTGACGGGAGCTGGACCCAGTTCAGATCGGGCTTTCAGTGGAGTTCGGGCCTGGGGTGGCGCAGCATGAATTAGTTATAGGGCCGGGCGCAGAGGCACCGGTACGATCTCAGCTTCTGTGCTGAGGGTATGTCCAGATCCAGCGCAGCCCAGCGGGTGGCCGTGATCGGCGCCACTGGCTATGGCGGGCTTCAGACCCTCCGCCTGCTCCAGGGGCACCCACACCTGCAGGTCAGCTTTCTCGGCGGCGAGCGCAGCGCTGGGAAGCGCTGGAGCGAGTTGACACCCTTTCTGCCGTTGCAGGGGGATCCGCTGGTGGAGCCCCTCGACCCGGCGGCGATCGCCACAGCAGCCGACCTGGTGGTGCTGAGCCTGCCGAGCGGCCTGGCCTCCACGATCGTGCCCGACCTGCTGGAGCGGGGCCTCAGGGTGGTGGATCTCTCCGCCGACTACCGCTACCGCTCCCTGGCGGACTGGAAGCGGGTGTATTCCACCGAAGCCGTTCTGTACCCGCGCCAGGATGAGCGGCTCTGCCAGGAGGCCGTCTACGGACTTCCGGAGTGGGAAGAAGCCAGGATCCGGCAGGCACGGCTCGTGGCGGCACCCGGGTGCTTCCCCACCGCTGCCCTGCTTCCCCTGCTGCCGTTTCTGAAGCAAGGCTTGATCGAGCCGGCCGGGATCATCATCGACGCCAAGACCGGCTGCTCCGGCGGTGGTCGCGCCGCCAAGGAGCATCTGCTGCTGGCAGAGGCCAGCGAGACTGTGTCCCCCTACGGCGTGGTCGGTCACCGCCACACCAGCGAGATCGAACAGGCCGCCAGCGCCGTGGCCGGCCATCCGATCGAACTTCAGTTCACCCCCCATCTGATGCCGATGGTGCGTGGTCTGCTGGCCACGGTGTATGCGCGGCTCCGCGATCCCGGCCTCACGGCCGAGGATTGCACCACCCTGCTGCGGGCCGCCTACCGGAACAGGCCCTGCCTGGAGGTGCTGCCTGTCGGCACCTATCCCTCCACCAAATGGGTGCGGCAGACGAACAGGGCCCTGCTCTCGGTTCAGGTGGATCAGCGCACCGGCCAGCTGATCGTGATGAGCGCGATCGACAATCTGATCAAGGGTCAGGCGGGTCAGGGCATTCAATCTCTCAACCTGATGGCCGGCCTGCCGCCTGACACAGGCCTGCCCCTGCTTCCCTTCTATCCCTGAGAGCTGGGAGAGCCCGGAGGTGCAGCCAGCCGCTGGGCAGCCAGCGCCACAGCCAGGGGGAGAATGCGGTGTTCCTGGCGATGGATCCGCTTACCCAGGCTGGTGCGATCGTCACCGGCCAGAACGGGCACGGCCGCCTGAACCAGAATCGGTCCGGCGTCCACGGCCTCGGTCACCAGGTGGGCGGTGCAGCCCGTCAGGGCGACGCCTGCCGCCAGGGCCTGGCCGATCGCGTCGAGGCCGGGAAAGCTCGGCAGCAGGGAAGGATGGATGTTGATCAGCCGGCCGGCGAAGGCATCGATCAGCACCGGGCTGACGATCCGCATCCAGCCGGCCATCACCACCAGATCGACCCGGGCTGCCTCGAAGGCCGCGAGGATTTCCCGGTCGAGGTTCCGGCGCTGAGGGTGCAGGCGGTGATCGATCAGCTGGCAGGGCACGTCCCGTTGTTCAGCGCGGCGCTGGGCGCCGCAACCAGGGTTGTTCACCACCAGCAAGGCCACCGTGGCATTCAAGGGTCCATCGCGGCAGCTGCTCAGCAGGGCTTCGAAGTTGGAGCCATGGCCGGAAGCCAGCACCCCCAGCCGCAGAAAGGGGTGAAGGATCGGCCAGGGCTGTGGCAATGGCCACTGGACGGACGGAAAGCCGTCGCTAGTGTCGGGCGCAGCAGGCAACGGGTTCATGTCGCACCTCTCCATCCTGCCGACGGTTGTCCGGGATCTGGAGTCGCTGGCGGCCACCCTTGGTGATCTTGGCTTCGAACCGGTGATCGGCGGAATGATCAGCGGTTTCGCCGGGGAGGCGATCCCCGTGGACATTCAGGTGGTGGTTTCGGCTGACCAGCGGCTCGGCTGGCAACGGCAGGCCGATGGATCTCTCGCCCTGGTCGGTGATCTGCAGCGGCTGAGCCGATCCGAGCCCTTGCAGGCCCTGATCGGCGGGCTGACCCGCCGCTATGCACTGCGTCTGGCCCTGCGGGAGGCCATGGAGCAGATCCCGGCCGCCACACTCCACCTTGCCGGCTGAGCCCATTGGCGCTGGTTGAGCTCTCGCTGGATCTGAGATCCACCAGCCAGCACCTCGTTCTGGTCCGGATGCGGTTTCTCCCGCGCCAGCGCAGGGTCGTTCTGCGACTGCCTGACTGGACGCCGGGCTCCTATCTGCTCCGCTCCTACGTTCGGAACCTGGAAGGACTGCAGGTGTGCCAGGAATGTCCTGGGGGTCAACTCCAGCCGGTTGTCGCCGAGCGGATCGATCCATCGGGCTGGCAGCTCAACCTGGCGCAACTCCATCCTGTTGAGCTTCGCTATGCCCTGCTGGCCACCGAGCTGAGTGTGCGGGCCTGCCATCTCGATGGCGACCACGGCTTTCTGGCCCTGGCGGCCGTGGCACTGCAGGTGGAAGGGGAGCGCTGGACAGCCCACCAGCTCCGCCTGGATCTGCCCACTGGCTGGCAGGCTTTCGTTCCCTTGCCCTTTGTGGCCGGCCAGGGCTGGTCTGCCCCGAACTACGACGCCTTGATCGATGCGCCGGTGGAGGCGGGCCCCCATCATTGCCACGCCTTTTCTGTGGCTGATGTTCCCCATCGCTGGGTCAGCTGGGAGGACGGCTGCGCTGGGGGCACCTGGTTGCTGCATCGCTTCCCATCGCTGCTCGAGGATGTGGCCTCGGTCTGCCAGGCCTGCTGCCGCCTGATGGGTGAAGCGGGACCGGCTGCCCCCGATTATCTGTTCGTGCTTCATCTGCTCGATCAGGGTTATGGCGGGCTGGAGCATGATCGTTGCTCCATTCTTCAGTTCGGCCGCCAGGCCCTTGCCAGGCCTGATGGGTATCGAAAACTGCTGCAACTTGTCGCTCACGAGTATCTGCATCAGTGGAATGTGCGGCGGCTCCGGCCCGCTGAACTTTCGCCGATCGACTACAACAAGGCCGTGATCATCCCCACCCTCTGGTTCGCTGAGGGGGTAACCAGTTACTTCGATCAGTTCCTGCCCCTGAGCGTCGGCATCAGCACCGAAGCGCAGCTCTTCGAGGATCTCGGCGCTGAATTGAGTCGCTATCGGCTCACCCCCGGGCGCCTCAGCGGCCAGACGCTTCGCCAGAGCGGCCAGGAGGCCTGGGTCAAGCTCTACCGCCGCGATGCCGACAGCGAAGACTCCCAGATCAGCTACTACCTGAAGGGAGCCGTGGTGGCCCTGGCTCTGGATCTCGTTCTCAGACGCAGTGGCTCCTCTCTGGTGCAGGTGCTGCGGGATCTGTGGCAACGGCTGGGTCGATGCGGCCGCGGCTACAGCGAAGCCACCCTGCTCGATGCCTTCACCCAGAGGTCCGTCGAGCTTGGCGAGCTGCTGCCGGGTTGGGTCGACAGCTTCGACGAGCCGGATCTCGATGGCTATCTCTCAGACGTCGGGCTGCGGCTCGAGGCGGTGCTCAGCCCCGCACCGTTCACAGGCATGGGCTGCAGGGTGGAACCGCATGGTCTGGCTGTTCAGCGGGTGCAGCGCCACAGCCCGGCCCAGCGGGCTGGTCTGAGCGTGGGCGATGAGTTGCTGGCCATTGATACGCGGCGCCTGCGCCAGCCCGAAGATCTGGCTGCCCTGCTGGTGGCTGAGCGTCCCCAGAGTCTTACGGTGAGTCGGCGTGGCTGCCTCCGCCAGCTCACCCTGCTCAGTGAAGCGCCGACCGTGGACCGTTGGACTCTGGTGCCTGATCCGGCAGCATCGGCTGAAACCCTGGCCCGGCGTTCGGCCTGGCTGGGCTTGATTCCATGTTGAACCTGCTGCGTCAGGTGCGGCGGCGCCTCCAGCCCAGATCTCTTCAGCGCACTGGATCCGTTGCGCTGGGCCTGGCTGCCCTGGTTGGAATCGGCGGCCTGGGTTGGGTGGCGCGGGATGTCACCGCCGGTCAGGGTTCAACCGGACGGCCCTCCTTGCTGCAGCTGCTGGACCAGGTGAGTCCGGCCACGCCGCCGGCTGCTGAACCGCCCCGCCAGGCTCCTCCGTCCCCACCAGTCCGTGCGGCCTGGATCAGTCCCCTGCGTCGGCAGTGCACTGTGACGGACACGCAGCTCAGCCAGTCGCTGCAGCGTCAGCTGGCTGGCCTTTCAGGCAGCATGCGCCGCCTTCGCATCGACCCCACCAACTACGGCGAGCGCTTCAGGGGTGATGCGTTCGGCAATCCGCTCGATCCCACTCCCCGGATCGTCGTGCTGCACGAAACGGTCTATGGGATGGAATCCGCCGTCCAGACATTCCTGACCCCGCATCCAAGGGATCAGGATCAGGTCAGTTACCACATGCTGGTCGGTCTGGATGGCGAAGTGGTCGAAGCGCTCGATCCCTACAGGCGTGCCTTCGGTGCCGGCAATTCGGCCTTCAATGGTCAGTGGGTGGTGACCAATCCGAAGGTGGGGGGCTCGGTGAACAACTTCGCCCTCCACGTCAGCCTGGAAACCCCGATCGATGGCGAGGACAACGACTCAGGCCACAGTGGTTACACCAGGGCCCAGTACGACGCCCTGGCCGTGGTTCTGGCTGACTGGATGCGCCGCTTCAAGATTCCGCCCACCAGCATCACCACCCATCGCCAGGTGGACATCGGTGGCGAACGATCCGATCCCCGCAGTTTTGACTGGCAGGCACTCCAGCTCCGGCTGGCCGCCCTCGGCCTGCTCTGTTGATTGCCTGCTTTGATGCTTTTCCGGCGATGAAAGTTCAGATCACAGGAGAGAGAATGGGCTTGCGGATGGAATAGATCAGGGCATGCAGGGAAGGGTCCTGCATATAACTTAGAATGCGGGCCGGGTAGTCGAGCTTGCCATTGTGGAGATAGGCGAGGGTGGCCAGGGCCTTGGCATCCCGGGGGCTGGAGCTGGCATCCAGGGGTCGTTCGGTGGGCAGCGCCAGCGCCCTGGAGAGGCGAGAGAACTTGCCGACCAGCAGAACCACATTCCGCTCAGGATCCAGCAGTTGCTGACGGGCGGCGGAGAGCTCAGCCTCGCTGGCATCCGGCCGCAACAAGCCCTGGTGAACCAGCTCGCCCACCGACAACTGGGCGGGGCCATGGGTCTTGAACAGGCCTGACTCGACAGCCAGCGGCAGATCTTCTCCCGGTTTGGCGTGCTGGAGCTCATCGAACAGAACGGCAGCCACCAGCATGGGATTGACGCCCTGGAGTCGCGATTCCCGCAGGATGATCGGCTGGAGCTGCTCGAGCCGATTGACGGTACGGGCCCTCAGTGGGGTGAGCTGATCGAGCCCCAGGGTGAGGAGCTGGGCGAGTTCCGGCTGGGGGCCGTGTACCCCGAAACGCCGTTGGAGCTCCTTCAGTTCCTCCGCCGTGAAATCCACCGGGTTGGAGCGCTGTCCTTCGGTGCTGAGTACGGCCGGATCGCTGGTGTCACTGTTGATGGTGGAGCTGAAGCCTGGATCGATCCGAAAATGACCGTCTCCAGGGAGCAATGGCTGGGTGCCGCTGACCAGGCTGACCAGGCCCAGGGAAACCGTCGCGATGAATCCTTTTGACATCCACCATCTGGTAGGGGATGAAAAAGAGAAGACGCGAGGCGTCACGGGGTTTAAGTGTAAGAAAATTTCACTGAATTTAGCCTGGCCCTCCGGGGATGGAAAGGTCGGGGGCCGTTTGTGGTGCTGTCCATCACCACCGTTTTCCGGCAATGATTCCAGGACCAGGTGAGCTGGCTCACCTGGTCGCTTTCATTCGAAGCCCAGCACCGATAGGTTCAGCCGGAATCCCGATGCGAGATCCTGGGCTGATGACGCTTGTCGACTTCAACCCACATCAGCCGGAAACGCTGTGGGAACGCTTCCTGGGCCTGCTCTGGCACGATGATTCCCTGGGAATCTGGCTGGACGTCAGCCGGATGGCCCTGAACCGTTCCCATTTCGATGCGCTGGCCCCAGGCTTTGCGCGTGCCTTTGAGGCGATGGCAGCCCTTGAAGCGGGGGCGATCGCCAACCCGGATGAACAGAGGCGCGTCGGTCATTACTGGCTGCGCGCTCCGCAGCTCTGTCCGGATCCAGGGGAAGCCGCCTTGATCGAGGCCGAAATCGGGCGGATCGAGCAGTTCGGTGCCCAGGTGCTCAACCAGGAGCTGCTGACACCAGGTGGTCACCCCTTCACGGACGTGCTGTGGATCGGTATTGGCGGCTCCGGGCTCGGACCGTTGCTGATTCTGCGCGCTCTGCAGCAGGAGGGGGTGGGCCTGCCCTTCCACTTCTTCGACAACGTCGATCCGCAGGGTCTCAGCCGAACCCTGGAGTCCCTGGGCCAGCGGTTGCTCACCACCCTGGTGGTTGTGGTCAGCAAATCAGGCGGCACCCCCGAGCCCCGGATCGGCATGGAGCAGGCCCGCTGCCGGCTTGAGGGCCTGGGTGGGAGCTGGTCCGCCCAGGCCGTCGCCATCACGATGGCCGGCAGTCCACTGGATCGCCGCGCCGAAGCCGAGCAGTGGCTGGCCCGTTTCGACATGTTCGACTGGGTGGGAGGGCGCACCAGCATCACCAGTGCCGTCGGTCTGCTGCCGGCTGCCCTGATCGGAGCTGATCTGCGTGCTTTCCTGGCCGGCGCCGCCGCCATGGACGAGGCCACCCGCCACACCGAGCCGAGAGCCAACCCTGCCGCCCTGATGGCGGCAAGCTGGCATGCCGCCGGGGGCGGTCGGGGTCAGCGCGACATGGTGGTTCTCCCCTACCGCGACCGGCTGGAGGTGTTCAGCCGCTACCTCCAGCAGCTGGTGATGGAGTCGCTCGGCAAGCGGCTCGACCGTGACGGCGAGGTGGTGCACCAGGGCATCGCCGTCTATGGCAACAAGGGCTCCACCGACCAGCACGCCTACGTCCAGCAGCTGCGCGATGGAATCGACAACTTCTTCGCCACCTTCATTGAGGTGCTGGCCGATCCCGCCGACATCAGCGCGGTGGATGGCGAATGTCCGGGCGATTTCCTGTCCGGTTTTCTGCAGGGCACACGCGCAGCCCTCAGCGAAGGGGGACGTCAATCGATCAGCCTCACCCTGCGCCGCTTCGACGCCCGCAGCCTGGGTGCCCTGATTGCCTTGTTCGAGCGGTCTGTGGGGCTCTATGCCGAATTGGTGAACATCAACGCCTATGACCAGCCGGGAGTGGAAGCCGGCAAGAAGGCCGCTGCCGTGATTCTCGATCTGCAGGGGCGGATCGAAACCCTGCTTGCCGATGGCGAGGGGCGCAGCCTGGCCGAGCTTCACTCTGAGCTGGGCAGCGAAAGCCCGGAGGCGATCTTCTGGATTCTTCGCCATCTCTGCGGCAATCCAAGGGGCTATGCCGCCGCAGGATCCTGGGCTGAGCCTGCCACCCTGGTGTTCCAGATACAATGATCCGATCGAGAGCAGCCGTTGCCTGGGCGGCCGGTGAACCTCTGGAGGTCACCACGGTCGATGTGGAGCCACCGCGGGCCGGTGAGGTGCTGCTGCGGGTGGTGGCCAGTGGGGTCTGTCACACCGATGCCTACACCCTCTCCGGCGACGATCCTGAAGGCCTGTTCCCGGTGATTCTTGGCCACGAGGGAGGTGCGGTCGTTGAAGCTCTCGGTGCTGGGGTGACCTCGCTGGCCGTGGGTGACCATGTCATCCCGCTCTACACGCCGGAATGCCGGGCCTGCGCCTATTGCCTTTCCGGCAAAACCAATCTCTGCCAGGCGATCCGGGGGACCCAGGGCAGGGGCTTGATGCCGGATGGCAGCACCCGGTTCTCCAGGAACGGCCAGCCGATTTTCCATTACATGGGAACGTCGACGTTCTCCGAATACACCGTGGTGCCGGAGATCGCGTTGGCCCGCATCAACCCGCAGGCCCCGCTCGAGAAGGTCTGTCTGCTCGGTTGCGGCGTGACCACCGGCATCGGCGCGGTGCTCAATACCGCCAAGGTGGAACCAGGCGCCACGGTGGCGGTGTTCGGCCTGGGCGGCATCGGCCTGGCGGTGATCATCGGGGCGGTGATGGCCAGGGCCAGCCGCATCATCTGCATCGATACCAACCCTGGGAAATTCGCCATCGCCCAGCAGTTGGGTGCCACCGAATGCATCAATCCGCGAGATTGCGATCGCCCGATCCAGGAGGTGATCATTCAGCGCACCGATGGAGGCGTTGATTATTCCTTCGAATGCATCGGCAATGTGGCGGTGATGCGGGCGGCTCTGGAGTGTTGCCACAAAGGCTGGGGTGAATCGACGATCATCGGCGTGGCAGGCGCAGGCCAGGAAATCTCCACCCGGCCGTTTCAGTTGGTCACCGGCCGGGTCTGGCGTGGTTCCGCCTTCGGTGGGGTCCGTGGCCGCACCGAATTGCCTGGATTCGTCGAGCGGTTTCAGAGCGGCGAGATCCCCCTGGATCGCTTCATCACCCACACGATGGGGCTCGGTGAGATCAACCATGCCTTCGATCTGATGCGGGAAGGCAAGAGCATCCGCTCGGTGATCCACTTCGCTGCCTGACGACCATCGTGCTGCATCTGCTCAGTGAAAACCGCTGTTTCGGCGGTGTCCATCGCCGGTATGGTCACCAGTCGAAGCAACTGGACTGCCCCATGGAGCTGGCGGTGTTTCTGCCGCCGCAGCTGGCCGAGGCCGCCCCGCTGCCGGCCCTCTACTGGCTCTCCGGACTCACCTGCACAGACCAGAACTTCATGCAGAAGGCGGGAGCCTTCCGCCTGGCCGCCCAGCTGGGCCTGGCCGTGGTGGCCCCCGACACCAGCCCGCGCGGCGCCGGGATTCCCACCGACCCCGATGGGAACTGGGACTTCGGCCTGGGTGCTGGATTCTATCTCGATGCCACCGAGCTCCCCTGGTCGGCCCATTACCGCATGCACGCCTACGTGGTGGAGGAGCTGCCGACCCTGCTCGAGGCCGAGCTGCCCCTCTCTGAGCGCCGGAGCATCAGCGGCCACTCGATGGGGGGCCATGGCGCCCTGGTCTGTGCCCTGCGCAACCCGGGCCGCTACCTGTCGGTCTCCGCCTTTTCCCCGATTGCCCACCCCGCCACCAGCCCCTGGGGTGAGAAGGCCTTCAGCCGCTTTCTCGGCCCCGACCGCGGCGCCTGGGAGGCGTGGGACGCCTGTTGCCTGATCGCCCGGGCCAGCGAGCATCTGCCGCTGCTGGTGGATCAGGGCACCGCTGACAGCTTTCTGGAGCGAGAACTACGCCCCCTGGACCTGGAGCGTGCCGCCACCGCCGCTGGCTACCCGCTGCGGCTGCGCCTTCAGCAGGGCTACGACCACAGCTACTTCTTCATCGCCAGCTTCATCGAGGATCATCTGCGTCATCACGCCGAGGCCCTGCTCAGGGAACCAGGTTGACGAGCTTCCCCGGCACCACGATCACCCGTCTGGGCGGCTGGCCGTCCAGCCATTTCCGGGCGATCTCACTGCCGAGCGCCAGTTTCTCCAGGGTGGCTGCATCGGCATCGGCCGGAACATCCAGGTTGCCCCTCACCTTTCCTTTCACCTGAATCACCAGGGGAATGGTGGTTTGCACCAGGGCCGTGGCATCGGCCACCGGCCAGCTCTGGCGATGCACGCTGCCCACCCCACCCAGCCGCTGCCAGAGCTCTTCGGAGATGTGGGGAGCAAAGGGGGATAGCAGCACCAGCAGGTTGCCCAGAGCTTCGAGGGCCACGGCCTCACTGGCCGTCTCCAGCAGGCTGGCCATGGCGTTGCTGAGCTTCATCAGCTCGGCGACTGCGGTATTGAACTGGTAATTGCCGTCGGCCAGATCGTCGCTGATCGCCGCAATCGCGGTATGGACGGCACGGCGCAGGGCGAGGTCGGCAGGAGAGAGCTCAGCGTTGCCTGGGGTTGCCTGTCGTTCGGGGCTGGCTGCCTGGGGCTCCAGGCTCAGCCCCCGTTCAAGCGCGGCTTCCAGCATTCGCCAGATCCGCTGAAGGAAGCGGAACTGGCCTTCCACATCGGCGTCATCCCACTCAAGATCCTTCTCCGGTGGAGCCTTGAACAGGATGAACATCCGGGCGGTGTCGGCGCCGTAGCGCTCGATCACTCCGCCGGGCTCCACGCCGTTGTGCTTCGACTTCGACATCTTTTCGAAGAACACGTCCAGTCGCTCGCCGTTGATCGGATCGCGCGGATCGGCGGGATCCTTCACATCGGCTGGGGCGATGTACTTGCCGGAATGGGGATTCTTGTAGGTGATTGCCTGCACCATGCCCTGGGTGAGCAGGCGTCTGAACGGTTCGTCGAAGCTGAGCAATTCACGATCGCGCAGCACCTTGGTGAAGAACCGGGAATAGAGCAGATGGAGGATGGCGTGCTCAATGCCGCCCACGTACTGGTCGACCGGCAACCAGCGATCGGCCGACTCCCGTGTGAACGGCAGGGTGGAGTTGTGGGGATCAGCGAAGCGCAGGTAATACCAGGATGAACAGATGAAGGTGTCCATCGTGTCTGTTTCCCGCCGCGCCGGCTTGCCGCAACAGGGGCAGGCCACGTTCACCCAGTCGTCCAGCTGGGCGAGGGGTGAGGCCCCCTTGCCGCTGAAGGCCAGGTTGCGGGGCAGCTCCACGGGCAACTGCTCCGCCGGCACAGGCACGACACCGCAACGCTCACAATGAATCACCGGAATCGGGCAGCCCCAGTAGCGCTGTCTGGAGATCAGCCAGTCGCGCAGGCGAAACTGCACCCGGCTCTCCCCCCAGCCTTCGCGCTCGGCCAGATCCACGATCGCCTGCCTGGCTTGCCTGGAGGCCAGGCCATCGAAGGGGCCGGAATGGATCAGCACCCCTGGCTCGGTCCAGGCGCCTCCGGCGTAGGCCTGCTCATCAGCTCCTTCCGGCACGATCACCTGCCGCACCGGCAACTCGTACTGACGCGCAAAGACGAAATCCCGGTGGTCGTGGGCGGGAACGCCCATCACGGCGCCGGTGCCGTAGTCGGAGAGCACGTAATCGGCGATCCAGAGCGGAATCGACTCACCGGTGAACGGGTTGCGGGTGAAGCTGCCAAGGGCCACGCCACGTTTCGGCCGGTCTTCGGCGATCCGTTCCTGCTCGCTCTGGCGGCTCACCACGGTGGCGAAAGCCTCGACGTGCTCCTGGCGATCGGGTGCTGTGAGCGAAGCGACCAGCGGATGATCCGGTGCCAGCACCAGATAGGTCACGCCGTAGACGGTGTCCGGGCGAGTGGTGAACACCGCGATCGTGGCCGCTGTGGCCTGGCCGCTTGCATCGAGCACCGGAAAGAACAGTTCGGCCCCCACCGATCTGCCGATCCAGTTGGCCTGCATGGTGCGCACCCGTTCCGGCCAGCCCTCCAGTTGCGCCAGGTCATCGAGCAGGGCATCGGCGTAATCGGTGATGCGCAGGAACCACTGGCGCAGCTTCCGCTTCTCGACGATCGCGCCGGAACGCCAGGAGCGTCCATCGGCGTCGACCTGCTCGTTGGCCAGCACGGTCTGGTCGAGCGGATCCCAGTTGACGGTCGCTTTCTTCTGGTACGCCAGGCCGGCTTCGAGGAACTGGAGAAAGAGCCACTGGCTCCAGCGGTAATAGTCGGTATGGCAGGTGGCCAGCTCCCGATTCCAATCGATCGACAGACCGAGGCGTTGCAGTTGCCCGCGCATCTGCTCGATGTTGCGGTCGGTCCAGTCCCCCGGGTCGATGCCCCGCTCAATCGCGGCATTCTCCGCCGGCAGGCCGAAGGCATCCCAGCCCATCGGCTGCAGCACCTGCCGGCCGCGCAGGCGCTGCAGCCGGGCGATCACATCGGTGATCACGTAGTTGCGCACATGACCCATGTGCAGGTTTCCCGATGGGTAGGGAAACATCGAGAGGGCATAGAACGTTTCCTGCCCGGGTTGCGGCTCCGGGGTGGCATCGAGGCGATCGGCCAGCCAGCGGGATTGCCAGCGGGCTTCGATCTCGGCGGGGTCGTAACGCACGGGCATGGGTTGAGCCTCGGCCGCCTCAATCAGCGATTTGATCTGGCGTTCGATCGTGTCACATCCGGCCTTCAGGCCAGGGAGCGGATCACGGCGATCGCCTTGCGGCCCAGCAGGATCACCGGCGTGTTCGGCTCAGGCTGAAGGGCGAGGAATTCAGGGTCCTGCCAGTGGAGGGAGCCCCCCAGGCGGGTGCCATCGATCAGCTGGATGTGCAGGGGCGTGGCTTCACGAATCCAGCTCTGAAGCTGCCGCACTCCGGGAAGACTGGGATCGATGCTGGAGCTCTCCATAGGATCAGCGTATGTGGATGCGGCGAACACGATGCTGGCCTTCAGCAAGTACCAGGGTCTTGGCAACGATTTTCTGTTGCTCGATGGCCGTGATGGAACCGCCGTCGATGACGCCTGCGGACTGAATCCCGGCATGGTGCGTCGGCTCTGTGACCGGCGCTTCGGTATCGGCGCCGATGGCGTGATTCTTGCCCTGCCGCCGGAAGCCGGGGGGGAGTTGCGCATGCGGATCTTCAACGCCGATGGCAGTGAGGCGGAAATGTGTGGCAACGGCATCCGCTGTCTGGCCCGCTTCCTGGCCGACAGCGACGGCGATGGCGACGGCCGTCGCTGGCAGGTGGAAACCCTGGCGGGCCGGATCGTTCCCCAGTTGCTCCAGGCTGGAGAGGTTCAGGTGGACATGGGGGAGCCCCTGCTTGAACCGGGCGCGGTGCCCACCACCCTGGACCCCGGTCCCGCCGGCCTGCCCCAGGGAGAACTCGAAGCGGATGGGGTCCGTTTCGCCGTGGCGGCGGTGGGCATGGGCAACCCCCATCTGGTCATTCCGGTGGCCTCGATCGAGGACGTGGAACTGGAACGGTTCGGCCCACTGCTGGAAGTGGATCCCGCCTTCCCGGCGCGCACCAACGTCCATTTTGTTGAAGTGCTGGCCCCGGATCATCTGCTGATGAAGGTCTGGGAGCGGGGGGCAGGTCCCACCCTGGCCTGCGGCACCGGCGCCTGTGCGGTGCTGGTGGCCTGCCACCGCCTCGGTCTGTGCGGGCCGGATGCCCGCATCGATCTGCCCGGAGGCAGCCTGCGGATCCACTGGGATCCACTCAGTTCCCACGTGTTCATGGACGGTCCAGCCGAACCGGTTTTCGACGGTGTGCTGGCTCCCCGGCTGCTGGATTCGACACCTGCAACAGCTTCGAAGGCAACGTCCACAGCGGAGAGCCAGCCCCCGGCGCCGTCACCGCCAGCACTGGATTGCTCGGTTGTCTGCGTCCAGGGCTGCATTCGCCCGGAGGATTGTCCCAGTGCCGAGGCCCGGGCCCGGGTGACAGCCCTGCTCAGCAGCCGCTCTCTTGATGATCTGGTCGCCCTGGCGATGGGATCGATCGAGAACCGCAGCCGGGCCCGACAGGAGCGTGATGACCCTTCCGGGGCCTGAAGGCTCGATCTATCTCGACGCCTGCGCCAGCTCGCCGCCGGCCGCGTCGGTGCTGGAGGTGATGGCGGCGGCCCAGGCCACCGCCTGGGCGAACCCGTCCAGCCTGCATGGCTACGGCCTGGCGGCGGCCGATCTCCTCGAGCGCAGCCGGCAGGCGATCGCCTCCAGCCTCTCGGCCCACGACGATCAGGTGGTGTTCTGCTCCGGTGGCACCGAAGCGGCCCATCTCGCCCTCGCCGGTGCGGCAGCCGGCCTGGCTCCAGGGCGGCTGGTGATTTCGGCGGTCGAGCATCCGGCTGTCGACGCCGCTGCCCACAGCCTGGTTCGGCAGGGATGGACGGTGGTCCCCTGTCCTGTTGATGTCGTCGGCAGGGTGAAAATCGAAGCTCTCGAAGCCCTGCTGAAGCCCCCCACCCGCCTGGTATCGGTGATCTGGGGCCAGAGCGAAGTGGGCACCCTGCAGCCGATCGAGCGGATCGGCTCGCTGTGCAGGCAGGCCGGAGTGATTTTCCACACCGATGCGGTTCAGGTGGTTGGGCATCAGCTGATCGA
The DNA here is from genome assembly GCA_025128135.1 of Synechococcus sp. CS-1325. GTDB lineage: Bacteria > Cyanobacteriota > Cyanobacteriia > PCC-6307 > Cyanobiaceae > Regnicoccus. The sequence goes on along the minus strand of JAHLYW010000030.1, from coordinate 93,507 downwards.
TTTTTCGGCCCTGCCCGTGGATCTGCTCAGTTTCACGGCCCACAAGCTGCAGGGCCCCCGCGGTATCGGCGTTCTGCTTGCCAGGCGCGACCTGTCCCTCCAGCCCCTGCTGCAGGGGGGTGGTCAGGAGGGCGGTCTGAGGGCAGGCACGGAATCGGTGGTGCTGGCGGCGGGCTTGGCGGAAGCCCTGGCGCTCTGCCAGCGGCGGCTGCTCGAGAACGGCGGCCTCGATCCCCTCCAGATTCAGCGGGAGCAGCTGGGCCGTGCCCTGCAGCGGATCCCCGGAGTTGCGATCAGCGGCTGTCCCCGTCACCGGTTGCCCCACCACCTCAGCCTGCTGGTGGATGACGGCGCCGGTCAGCCGCTGCCCGGCCGGCGCCTTGTTCAGGCTCTCTGGCGCCAGGGATTTGCGGTCAGCAGTGGCACGGCCTGTCATCAGGGTCAGGCCGGCGCCAGTCCGGTGCTGGCCGCGATGGGCCTGGCGCCGGCGGCGGCGGCTTCCGGCCTGCGGATCAGCCTCGGCCCCTGGCTCCGTGGTTCGGATCTGGCTGGGGTTCCCCAGGCTCTTGCCGCTGCCCAGGCGGAGGTGGCGGCTGAGCGGCGCTCCGACCGGAGCACGGATTGACTGGTGGGTGCACCCGGTAGGGTCTGCTTTCTGGCTTCACCACTGGCGTGCTCCCTTCCGATCTGCGCAGCGCCGAAGCCCAGGCCGTGGCATCCCTTCAGGCGGCGCTGGGCGCCAGGCCCACCGGTCGCTGGACCGCGGAGTTCCGTTTCGAGGGCCTCAAGATCCTGCCCCTGGCCTTGCGCCTGGCCACATCGCTGAAGGAGAAGGGGCTGGAGCCACGGCTGCTTTTCCCGGATGCGGGGGCCACCGCCCTGGCCAAGCGGGATGCCCCAGACCTGGCCCCAGGCATCGCCAGCCTGGGCGATCAGCTGCGCCTTCAGGCCGAGCCTGGTGAAAGCTCAGCCGCGCTGCCGTTGCTCCTGGTGGCGCCGGGGCTGAGTGATTACGAACAGGTGGAACGCATCCACAAGGCCCATGCCGGGCCGATGCTGATGCTGAACGGCAATCTCGAGGATGCCGCAGTGGGGATCGGCAGCGTGGCCCGGCAGCGGCGGAAGGGCTTTCTGGCCACCTGGAGTTGCGCCTACGCCCTGATTCCCCTGGCTGAGGCGGCCCTGTTGCGATGCTTTCCGGAGCCCTGGACCCTCTACCGCCGTGATGCCGATGGCTACCGGCCCGTGGCCAGCTTCGAGCAGAAACCGGATGCCGAGCAACAGGCCCTGGCCCTGAACCCTGATCAGGCTCCTTCCGTGGCTGATGGCCTGCAGGCGCTTGATCGCTTCCTCGACAGCCTCAGCAACTGAGGGCAGATCCGCAGACTCCCGTTGCTTCCGTGTTCGCTGGCAAGGGGTGGTGGAGCCTGGATTCGCTCCTTAAGCTTGCGTGTCTGGAGAAATCTGATGGCCCCTGAGCCCACCCCGTCCCAACGGAGCTGGAGCCTGATCGATCTCGGCGCAGCCGTCGCCGTCGTGCTTGCCCTTGGCGGTGTGATCTGGAGCCCGAAGCTGAGCGGGGCGATCGCCCAGGCCACCGGGGCGATGCAACCGGTTCTGGTCACGGTCGATGTGCGCGGCGCCTCCGTTGCCGATCCGGCTGCCCTGATCGCGGCAGCCCGCGCTGAAGGCAAGGTGAGCATCGTGATCCGCAATGAGCCGCACGGCACGGTCAAGATCAGCGAGCTCCTGCCCCTGCAACGCCGCCTGGTGGCGGTTCAACCCAACGGCAGTGTTGTCACCGCCGTCGATCCGAACCAGGCGGTCTTCGGCACCCTGGATGCCCGTTTTGTCCTTGAGGGACAGGGACGCAAGACCGGCGGCGGCGTTGTGTTCGGCAATCAGAACCTCAAGATCGGTGCGCCGGTGGAACTGGAAGGCGCCCAATACCGCTTCGGCGGCACCGTCACTGCCCTGCGTCTGGAGAAGTCCTGAGATGACCTGCTTCACCGACCGCAGCATCAGCCTCGCCCTGGGCCTCTCGCTGGGCCTGCTGCCCACCGGATCCCTGCTGGCGATGCCTGTCGCCAGCCTGCCCACCGCACCGCCGCGGATCGGCCTGCCCCAGCTGCAGGGACAGGTCAGCTGTCCCGCCCTGCAATCCAGGGTGGCGCGAATCCTTGGCGGTGCTGCCGGGGTATGGAGCGTCTCGATCGCCGATGGCGACGGCCGCCTGCTGGCCGACATCAATGGCTTGCGGCCGCGGGTGCCTGCTTCGAATCAGAAGCTGATCAGCACCGCTTTCGCCCTCGATCGGCTTGGCCCCGACTACCGCCTCAGGACGAAGCTCTGGCGCCTGCCGGATGGCACCCTGCGGCTCACCGGCGAAGGGGATCCTGATCTGGCCCTGCCCCAGCTGCAGCGTTTCGCCAAGCTGGCCCTTGGATCAGGGGGTGGTCCAGGTCAACCGTCCAGCCTGGTCAGGCTTGAGCTGGCTGAAGAACCCGCCCAGGCCTGGTGGCCATCGGGTTGGCACCCGGGGGATCGCTCCGAAGCCTATGGGGCTCCGATCACCCGATTGGCCGTCACCAGCAATGCGATCGAGATGGCGGTGGCCAATCCACCTGGGCGCTTGCAGCGGCTGCTTGGACGGGAACTCAGCCGCCAGGGAGGCGATCCCAGCAAGCTCGTGGTTGTCTCGGCCCAGTCGCCCCTGCCCCAGGGAGCCCTCCTGCTCCATGAGGAGCCTTCGGCGCCGATGCACAATCTGCTCAGCCTGGCCAACTCGGAGAGCCACAACTTCACCGCCGAGGTCCTGTTGCGTCAGGCGGCTGGCAGCTGGAATCTCTCCACAAGCCGCGGAGCCGGCCTCCAGTGGCTGAGCCAGCAGGGTCTGCCGATGCAGGGTGTTGTGCTGATGGATGGCAGCGGCCTCGACCGCTCCAATCGGCTCACCAGCCGCTTCCTGGCGGGCCTGCTGCTGCGCATGGCAGCCCATCCCTATGCCACCAACTACCTGGCTTCGATGTCGGTGGCGGGCAAGCGTGGAACCTTGCGCAACCTCTACAAGGGCACCAGCCTCGATGGCCGTCTCCATGCCAAGACCGGCACTCTCACCGGCGTGCGCAGCATCAGTGGAATTCTGGAAACCAGCGATGGTCCCCGTTACGTGAGCCTGATTTCGAACGGGGCAGGGTCGCCGAACACCACGATCGGAGAGGTGCTGCGTCAGGTGCAGATCGTCAGCCTCTGCCAGCCACCTGCTTGAGTCGGGACGCCGCCCGGCGGGCCCGGCTCATCGGCGCTTCGCCGCGCCCGCTGCCAGCGCTGTCGGTTCCAGGTGCATCGCTGATCTGAAGCCGGCCCAGTTCCCGGCGACCGGCCAGCACCACTTTGCTGAGTTCGCCGAGGCGGGTTTCCAGTTCCCCGAGCACCTGCTCGGCGTAGTGGTTGGCGCCGTCCTGAACGGCGCCCGACTCCTGCCGGCTGCGGCTGATCAGGGCCTCGCATTGCTGCTGGGTCTGCTGAAGGAACTGCAGGGCATCGTTGTGCAGCCGCTCCGCTTCGGCCTGGCTCTCCCTCTGGATGCGCAGACCCTCCTGGCGAATCTGCTCCAGCTCCTGGAGACTCTGCTGGCGGCCGCGTTCATGCTGCTCACCGAGCTGCCGCTTCAGCTCCGCGGACTCCTGGTCGAGTTGCTGCCGGCGCTGCATGGCCTCCTGCTCCAGCTGTTGGCGCCTGGCACTGAATTGCTGCTCCATCTGGGCCAGCCGTGACTGGTGTTCCTGCTCCGCCTGGGCCACCTGCTGCCGGGCGGTGAGCATCATCTGCTCACACTGCTGCCGGGCCTGCTCGCGCAGCTCGCCCACCTGGCGCTCCGCTTCCTGGCGGATCGACACGGAGTTGATCAGCTGTTCCCGCTCTCGCCTGGCCTGGGCGAGAATCTCCTCGGCCTGCTGCTGGGTCTTGGCGATGAAACTCTCCCTCTGGGCGAGCAGGTCTCTGGCCTGCTCCAGCTCACCGGGAAGGGCCTCCCGCACCGCATCGAGCACTTCGATGGCATCCTGCTCATTGACCAGTCGGCCCCCGCTGAACGGAATGCGGCTGCCCTCCAGCACGATCTCCTCCAGTTGATCGAGTTGGTCGAGCACGCTGATCCGGGCTTCAGCCATGGGGGTGGAGCGGTGATTTCCGATTAAAGAGCCTGGCGAGATCATCCGCCACTCCGATCGGCACCATGTGACGAACGTCGCCGCCGAACCGCGCCACCTCCTTCACCACGCTGCTGCTCAGAAAGCTGTGGTGGGCGGCGGTGGCAAGGAAGAGCGTTTCCACCTCGGCCGCCAGGGTGCGATTGGTGTGGGCGATCTGCAGCTCGAACTCGAAGTCGGTCATCGCCCGCAGGCCGCGCAGGATCACGGCGGCACCGCTGCGACGGGCGAACTCCACGGTGAGCCCATCGAAACTGCCCACCTCGACAGCCTTGAGGTGAGCCGTGGCGGCCTGGATCTGCTCCAGCCGTTGCGCCAGTGGAAAGCTGGGCTGTTTACCCGGGTTCTGCAGCACCGCCACCACCAGGCCATCGAAGAGGCGGCTGGCGCGTTCGATCAGGTCGAGGTGTCCCAGGGTCAGGGGGTCGAAGCTGCCGGGGTAGAGGGCCTTCATGGGCAGGGCAGGGCGGAGCGCTTGGGTGAGGTTGCCTAGAGTTGATCCTCTCCTGCCTCCGGTCTCGATGGTCCCCGCTGCCGATCCGATCGCCTCTGCCGACTTCAGCCTGGATGCTGCGGCCAAGAAAACTCTCCTGCGCAAGATTCCCCATGGCCTGTTCATCTGTGGTGTGGCCGAAGGCGATCTGGTCAACGGGTTCACCGCCAGCTGGGTCACCCAGGGCTCGTTCGAGCCCCCCCTGGTGGTGATGGCGGTGCGGGCCGATTCGACCAGCAACGGCATGATCCAGCGCAGCGGCCGCTTTTCGCTCAACGTGCTGGCGGCGGATCAGAAGGACCTGGCGGCGCTGTTCTTCAAGCCCCAGCAGGGCATCGGTGGTCGCTTTGACGCCGCCCCCTTCCAGCTCGGCCCCCTCGGCTTGCCGATCCTGGCTGACGCCCTCGGTGCCGTGGAGTGTCAGCTGGTGGGACAGGTGGCCCACGGCGACCACACCGTTTTTGTCGGCGAAGTGAAGACCGCCGTGTTGCATCGGGACGGAGCCGCCCTTGAGCTGGGCCCGACCGGCTGGCAGTACGGCGGTTGAGCACCGTCCCGCCGCTGCTGAAGGACCTCCAGCGGCTCCAGCGGCGGCTTCGGGAATTGCCGCCTGAGCCTGGCTGCTATCTGCTGCGGGACAGCGACGACCGCATCCTGTATATCGGCAAGTCGAAGAGCCTGCGCAGTCGGGTGCGCAGTTACTTCCAGTCTTCCCATGACCTGAGCCCGCGGATCGGCCTGATGGTCCGTCAGGTCTGTGAGATCGAATTCATCGTCACCGACAGCGAAGCCGAGGCCCTGGCCCTGGAGTCGAACCTGATCAAGGCCCACCAGCCGCACTTCAACGTGCTGCTCAAGGACGACAAGAAATATCCCTATCTCTGCATCACCTGGAGCGAGCCCTATCCTCGCATCTTCATCACCCGAAGGCGTCGGCTGCGCAGCCCGCTCGACCGGTTCTACGGCCCCTACGTGGATGTGGGGCTGTTACGCCGCACCCTTTTTCTGGTCAAGCGGGTGTTCCCCCTGCGCCAGAGGCCCCAGCCTCTCTACCGCGATCGCACCTGCCTGAACTTCGACATCGGCCGTTGTCCAGGGGTGTGCCAGGAGAAGGTGACCCCCGAGGCCTACCAGCAGATTCTGCGCAAGGTGGCCATGGTGTTCCAGGGGCGGAGCGACGAGCTGGTGCAGCTGCTGACGGCCCAGATGGAGAAGTTGGCCGGTCGACTCGATTTCGAGCAGGCGGCCCGGATCCGTGACCAGCTCCAGGGCCTCGAGCAGCTCACCGCTGACCAGAAGATGACCCTGCCGGATGCGTCGGTTTCCCGGGACGTGCTGGCTCTGGCCGCCGACCAGCGGGTGGCGGCGGTGCAGCTGTTTCAGATGCGGGCCGGCAAGCTGGTCGGCCGGCTCGGCTACACCGCCGATGCCACGATCGCGGCACCCGGCGAGATTCTTCAGCGCGTGCTCGAGGAGCATTACAGCCAGGTGGAACCCGTGGAGATTCCGCCCGAGGTGCTGGTCCAGCATCCGCTGCCCCGTCAGGCACTGGTGGAGGAATGGTTGAGTGAGCGACGGGGTCGCCGGGTCAGGCTGCTCCATCCCCAGCGGCAACAGAAGGCGGAGCTGATCGAGCTGGTGGAGCGCAATGCCGGCTTCGAGCTGGCCCGCGCCCAGCGCAGCGCCGAGCAGCACCAGCTGGCCACGGAGGATCTGGCCCAGCTGCTTGATCTGCCCCAGCCGCCCCGCCGGGTCGAGGGTTACGACATCAGCCACATCCAGGGCAGCGACGCGGTGGCTTCCCAGGTGGTGTTCGTTGATGGCCTGCCGGCCAAGCAGCACTATCGCAAGTACCGCATTCAGAGCAGCAGCATCCGTGCCGGCCATTCCGACGACTTCATGGCCATGGCCGAGATCATGCGACGGCGCTTTCGGCGCTGGTCCCAGGCCAAGGCGGCAGGCGCTGACCTCACCGCGCTGCGCCGGACGGCTGACACCGCCCTCCACACCGATGGGCTCAATGACTGGCCCGATCTGGTCATGATCGATGGCGGCAAAGGGCAGCTCTCAGCTGTGATGGAGGCCCTGCGGGAACTGGATCTGCACGAGGAACTGGTGGTCTGCTCGCTGGCCAAGCAGCGGGAGGAGGTTTTCCTGCCTGGCGCCAGTGAACCGCTCGAGAGCGAACCGGACCAGCTGGGGGTGCTGCTGCTGCGGAGGTTGCGTGATGAGGCCCACCGCTTCGCCGTCGGCTTCCATCGCCAGCAGCGTGGCGAGCGGATGAAACGCTCCCGCCTCTCCGACATTCCTGGGCTCGGACCGAAGCGGGTGAAGGAGCTACTGGGCCATTTCCGTTCGATCGACGCCATCCAGCTGGCCAGTCCAGCGCAGATCAGCGCCGCGCCGGGAGTGGGCCCAGCCCTGGCCCGGCAGATCTGGGCCTATTTCCATCCCGAGGAGGATGGCCCGCCGGATCCGCCCCCAGCTGTCGCTCAGACCCCGATCCAGCCAGCCACGGCGGAATCCGTGCTCTTAGTTTGAGGAGCCCCAGCTTCTTGCCGTGATGATGGCCCTGGCCCTGCCACCGGAGGCCTACCTCTGGTTCAAGACCCTTCACATCGTCGGGGTGGTGGTGTGGTTCGCAGGGCTGTTCTATCTGGTCCGGTTGTTCATCTATCACGTCGAGGCGGAGAGCCTCGAGGAGCCGGTTCGCAGCGCTTTCCAGACCCAGTACGCCCTGATGGAGCGACGCCTGGCCAACATCATCACCACTCCGGGCATGGTGGTGGCCGTGCTGATGGCCGTCGGCCTGCTGATCGCTCAGCCGCTGTGGTTGAAACAGGGCTGGATGCACGTCAAGCTGGCCGTGGTGCTGGTTCTGCTGGCCTATCACGGCTTCTGTTACCGGTTGATGGCCCAGTTGCGGCAAGGAAACTGCCAGTGGAGTGGCCGCCAGTTGCGGGCCCTCAATGAGCTTCCCACCTTGATTCTGGTGCTTGTGGTGATGCTGGTGGTGTTCAAGGGCCAGTTCCCAACCGGTGGGGCCACCTGGTTTCTGGTGGCACTGGTGGTGGCGATGGCTGGCTCGATCCAGTTCTATGCACGCTGGCGCCGACTTCACGCCACACCGTCCAGCCTGGAATCGGAGGCCCTGGCCAATGGTGGTTGACCATCCCCTGGCCAGGGTTCTGGAAGCTGTCGATTCGAGCAGTTGTCCGGAGCGGCTCAACTTCCACTGCCACACGCTCTGCAGCGACGGCAGCCTGGCTCCCGAAGAGCTGGCCGAGCAGGCGATCCTGCTGGGGCTTGATCACTTCGCGGTCACCGATCACCACAGCGCCAGGGCCTTCCTGCCGGTGCAGCGCCATCTGGATCGTCAGCAGCGGCAGGGCCGCCGCGTGCCCCGCCTCTGGAGCGGTGTGGAAATCAGTTGTCTGCTGGAGGGCTGCCTGGTGCACGTGCTCGGCCTTGGCTTCGAGCACGACCATCCCGCCCTGGCGCCCTATCTGGAGGGTCGTGCCGTGGTCGGTCCGGCTCTCCAGGCCGGCGCTGTCTGTCGGGCGATTCAAACCTCGGGCGGCCTGGCCCTGCTGGCCCATCCGGCTCGTTATCGCCTGCCCCACCAGCCTTTGATCACGGCCGCCGCCGCCCTGGGTTTCGATGGGGCCGAAGCCTTCTATGACTACGAGCAGAAGGCACGCTGGCAAGCCAGTCCAGGCATCTGTCATTCGATCGCCGCCCAGCTGAGCCGCCTCGGTCTGCTGAGCAGTTGCGGTACTGATACCCATGGTCTGCAGCTCCAGGGTCGCTAAGCTTGAAAGTAGGTTTCGGTTTCCTAACCATGGGTCTGCTTGATCGTCTGCTCGGCACCGGTGCCAACAGCGGAGACTTCTCCTCAAAGAAGCCCAAAGCTGAGCCAGCCGCCAAGAAAGACACCGCCAGCTTCTTCCTGGATGCCGATGCTTCCGGCACCCTCGGCAACGTCGATTACATGCGGCGTCCTTACACGATTCGCCACACCTTTCCCGGCAACGCCGACAGCCCCGGTCAGAAGGAGATCATTCAGCAGGTTGATTCCATGGAGGCGAGGGTCGAGTCCGCTTCGGCCGCGTTGACCACACCGGCTGCCGGCAAAGCGGCCAAGGGTCTCAACAGTGGCGTGCCCAAACCAGTGAAGAAAACGTTTGCAGAAAAGCTCAGCTCCTCCGAGCTCAGCCGCCGCCTGAGAGGATCCACGGCCACTGGAGTGAACTCCCAGGCCGGCGAGATCAGCCCCCGCACGGCCAGCAGCGGATCACCCGATGCCCAGTCCCAGGTTGCTCAACAATCAGGAAAACCAGGCACGATCGATCCGTTCAAGTCGATGGCCCGCGACATCATCAGCTGAGCGGCAGGGGTTTTTGGCGGCCAGGCGATCGGGCTGCCCCTGGTGGAAGGCATTCAGGCCTCCACCAGGGATTCGCTGCTCAACACCAGTTGCTTCAGGTGATTCAGCTGGTCTGGGTCAGCACCTTCCCACAGCCCCCGGTGATGGGCTTCGAGCAGGCGTTCGGCCATGTCCCGCAGGGCCCAGGGATTGGATCTGCGCAGCATCTGGAGGGTTGATTCGCTCTGAAGCCAGGTCTGGCAGATCGCCCCATAACTCCAGTCCGGTACCCGGCCGGTGCTGGCGTCGTAGGCAAACAGGTAGTCGAGGCTGGCTGCCATCTCGAAAGCCCCCTTGTAGCCGTGGGCCTTCATCCCCTCGATCCAGCGCGGATTGAGCACGCGGGAGCGCAGCACCTTGTCGAGCTCCCGCTCCAGCCGATGCAGGCGGGGACGTTGATGGCGGGAATGGTCACCGAACCAGAGCTCCGGGGCCGTGCCACGCACCCGCTCGGTGGCGGCGCTGAGGCCGCCCTGAAATTGGTAGTAGTCATCGGAGTCGAGCAGGTCATGTTCCCTGTTGTCCTGGTTGTGCAGCACAACCTGCACCTGGCGGAGCCGCTCCTCCAGTCCGCTCCGGTCGGCGATCGCCTCGCAGCCTCCCTGGCTCAGGTTTTCGTAGCGCCAGCCGCTCCACTGCAGGAAGGCCTCCCCCAGGTCGCTGCGGTCTTCCCACTGACCACTGTCGATCAGACCCTGCAGGCCAGCCCCATAGGCGCCTGGGGCTGAGCCGTAGACCCTGGCGGAATGTCCCTCCCGCCTGGCACTGGCGGCCAGGGGATTGTCCTGCTCGGATTCGTCCAGGGCCGCCAGCATCGCCGTGGCCTGATTCATCCAGCCGACCAGCTGGGGGAAAGCGTCCCGGAACAGGCCGGAGATTCGCAGGGTCACGTCGACCCGCGGTCGCCCCAGCAGGCTCAGTGGAATCACCTCCAGTCCCACCATGCGTCGGGTCGGGCCATCCCAGACGGGGCGCACCCCCATCAGGGCCAGGGCCTGGCCGATGTCTTCACCGCCGTTGCGCATGGTGGCCGTCCCCCAGACCGAGAGAGCAAGGTGGCTCAGGTCTTCGCCCTGCTCCTGCAGATGGAGATCGAGCAACAGTTCGGCGCTGCGCCGGCCCAGGTCCCAGGCGGCTTCCGTGGGCAAACCACGCAGATCGACGCTGTAGAAGTTCCGGCCGGTCGGGAGCAGGTCCGGCCGGCCACGGGTCGGAGCGCCCGAGGGACCGGCGGCAATCCGCTCGCCGGCGACGCCGGCCAGGAAGGAACGGCGTTCCGCTTCACCGCAGGCCAGCAGGTTCGGCAGCAGGGTGAGGCAAACCCGCTCCAGCACTGAGGCGGTGATCGGACCGGGAAGATCCGGCAGGTCGGAGGGAACCATGCCCTCCAGCAGGGCGCTGACCAGGCTCAGGGCAAGCCGTTCCAGGATCGCAACGCCATCGCCGGCGCAGCGCAGAGCGGCCTCCGGGGCGCCGTCGGCATTCCCACCGGGGAGTGGTGTCAGCTTCCGTTGGTCTGCGGGGCTGAGCGGAGCCTGGTCCGAATCAGACCAGGGATCGAGGTCGAGGTCCAGATCCAGGCCGATGGCCTGGGTCAGGCCAGGGCCAGCGGCCAGCGGGGGTCGGGCCAGGCACAGCAGCAGTTCCGCCAGCGGTGCGGCAGCGGGCAAGGCGCCGAAGGTGTGCAGCCCCGTGCGGATCTGGGCTTCCTTGAGCTCGCACAGATAACCATCCGCCGCCTCCAGCCTCGCCTCGAGGTTGCTGAGCTGTGAGTTGTCCGCTGGCGGCAGGGCAATCGCTTCGAGTTGCTCCACCAGCCGCCGCCGCAAAGGCTCCAGCCGTGCCGAACCGAGCTGGCGGGCTTCCCAGTATTCGTCGAGCAGCACTTCGAGCTGCAGAAGCGGACCATGCAGTCCTGCCCGGGCCAGGGGCGGGGTGAGGTGATCGAGAATCACGGCCTGGGCGCGGCGTTTGGCCTGGGAGCCTTCCCCAGGGTCATTGACGATGAAGGGATACAGGTGGGGCATCGGCCCCAGCGCCCATTCCGGGAAGCAGTGGTCGGAGAGACCAAGCCCCTTGCCGGGCAGCCATTCGAGGTTGCCGTGCTTGCCGACGTGCACCATCAGCTGGCAACCGGCCGACTGACGCAGCCAGAGGTACTGGGCCAGGTAGGCGTGGGTGGGGGGCAGATCAGGGGAGTGGTAGTGAAGGCCTGGGTCGCGGTCATAGCCGCGCTCCGGCTGGATCAGCACCACCACCGAACCAAAGCGAAGGCCCCGGATGGGAAACCCCGGGCCGGCCGCTGTGGCCTCCAGGCCTTCATCCCCTCCTGGGGAACCCCAGCGGGCCTCCAGCTGGGCCCTGCCAGCGGCCGGCAGCGTGTGATACCAGGCCAGATAAGTGGCCAGTGGCAGATGATCGAGGGCGGGCCTGTGGCTGCTCTCCGGGTCATTGGTGCGGCCGGCCAGCAGCCGCTCGATCAGGGCGTCGCCTCCAGCGGGCAGGGGCCCGGTACCGAGATCGTGGCCGCTCTCCTGCAGCCAGCCCAGCATCAGGGCAGTGCTGGCCGGGGTATCGAGGCCGACACCATTGGCGACGCGGCTGTTGCGGGTGGGGTAGTTGGCCAGCACCAGAGCCAGCCGTCGCCGACTGGCCGGGGTCCGGCGCAGCTCCACCCAGCCCTTCACCAGCTGGGCGATCCAGTCGAGTCGTTCGGGGTCCGGCCGGTAGTGGTGGATCGCGGTGGTGAGCTGATCGTCGGCCCGAACAAGCTCCTTGAAGGCTCCGACGCGGCTCGTGATCCGGCCATCCAGTTCGGGCAGAGCCACCTGAAGGCTGAGGTCGAGGGGATTGAGGCCGATGCTGCTCTGCTGCCAGTGCTGACGGCTCTGGGTGCTGCAGAGCAGTTGCACCACCGGCACGTTCAGGGATTCCCACAGCGGCGCCCCCAGCCCGGCCTCCTCGAACTGAACCGAGGCGAAGGAGGTGGCGCAGAGCACCGCCTCGACGCTTTCGCGCCGCAGCAGGTCGCTCACCCCCCGCTGCACGCCGAGATCCCGCAGCCCACTCACCCAGAGGGCCCTGGGACAGAGCCCCAGGTTGCGCAGGGCATTCAGGCTGGCTTCCACCAGCCCGGTGTCGCCCGCCTGGTACTGGGCTCGATACAACACCAGTCCGACCCGCGGCCCCGGTTCATCCCGCCAGTCATGGGGAAGAGGATCGGCCAGGGGCACGAGCTGCGGCGGCTGAACGGGTTCGGCGTTGATCAGGCAGTGCAGGCTGGTGAGCACCCGGCGCAGGTTCTCCTCTCCCCCCTCCCGCAGGCAACGGGCGATCGCGGTGGTCAGTTCTGCGCAAACCGTGCCCAGGCTGGCCAGGGACTCTTCTTCTTCAGCCGTGCCGGCAACCACCAGCAACTGTCGCCCGGCCGCTGCTTCCGCCCAGGCCCGCCATCGCTCCAGTCCGTAGCTCCAGTGTCCCCGGCCGCCCAGCAGGCGGATCAGCACCAGTCGGGTCTCCCCCATGCTGGTGGCCAGGTAGTGATCGATGGCTGCCGGGTGCTGCAGAGCAGCCAGGTTCAGGCCCCGCACCTGCGTGCCGGGCAGATCGGGCTCCCGCGCCAACAGATCGGCCAGGGCCTGCAGATCGCTGTCGGCACTGGTCAACCACAACAGCGGAGCCGATGGTTGCTCGACCAGAAGTGATCCTTCGACCGGATCCGATTGGCCGGGAATGGAGGCAAGCCGGTGCATCACCCCATCTTCGGCCCTGGCGGTGAGAAGATCGGCCGGGGCCTCTGGTCGCCACTACCTGCCTCGCCGCCACACCACGCCGTTCCGCATGCACCAGTTCCTTCCCTATGCCTGGTTCGGTGGCCGCTGTGTGCCGTTCGCTGAAGCCACGATCTCGGTGGCCACCCATGCGCTGCACTACGGCACTGGAGCGTTCGGTGGCATGAGGGCCCTGCCCAACCCCACCGATCCGGGCGAGATCCTTCTGTTCCGGGCGGATCGCCATGCCCGCCGCCTCAGCCAGAGCGCCCGGCTGCTGCTCACCGATCTGCCCGAGAGCACGATCCATGGGGCGATCGAGCAATTCCTCCAGGCCAATCGACCGACAACTCCGATCTATCTTCGTCCATTTGTTTATACCAGCGACCTGGGTATCGCCCCCCGTCTGCATGACATTGAGACAGACTTTCTGATCTATGGCATCGAGCTCGGCGATTATCTCTCTCCCGATGGAGTGAGCTGCCGTTTCAGCAGCTGGTGCCGCCAGGAGGATCGCTCCTTGCCCCTGCGCGGCAAGATCAGTGGCGCCTACATCACCAGCTCCCTGGCCAAGACCGAAGCCGTGCAGAGCGGTTTCGATGAGGCGTTGCTGCTCAACAGCCGCGGCAAGGTGAGCGAGGCCAGTGGGATGAACCTGTTCATCGTTCGTGATGGTGTGCTGATCACCCCGAGCGTTGATCAGGACATCCTTGAAGGAATCACCCGGGCCAGCATCCTGGAACTGGCTCGCGACATCGGCATTCCCACCCTTGAGCGCGCCGTCGACAAGACCGAGCTGCTGGTGGCTGATGAGGTGTTTCTCAGTGGCACCGCCGCCCGGGTCACGCCGGTGCGGCGGATCGAAAGCACCGATCTGCCGAGCGAACGTCCCGTGATGGCGCTGTTGCGGGATCGGCTCACCGCCATCACCCAGGGTTTCGATCCCGCCTATGACCACTGGGTCAGCCGTGTTCGATTGCTGGCCTGAGGCTCCACATCTTCCGGGTTTGACCGGTGATGATGGCCCCACTACAGCGGGAACGGGGTTGATGGGAACAGTGGTTGAGCGGGCGGCCGAACCGACGGTGCGGACGATGAGTTTTCTCGAGCGTCTCCATTCCCCGGAGCGGCCCGTACTGGTGTTCGACGGAGCCACAGGCACCTCCCTGCAGCAGATGGATCTCAGCGCCGAGGACTTCGGCGGGGCGGCTCTGGAGGGCTGCAACGAGAACCTGGTGTTCACCCGCCCGGATGCTGTCCAGGCGGTGCATCGCCTCTTCCTTGAGGCTGGCTGCGATGTGATCGAGACCGACACCTTCGGCGCCGCCTCGATCGTGCTCGTGGAATACGAGCTTCAGGATCAGGCCTTCGCCATCAACAAGCGAGCGGCTGAGCTGGCCAAGCAGGTGGCCAGCGAATACAGCACGCCGGAGAAGCCCCGTTATGTGGCCGGTTCGATCGGACCGACCACCAAGTTGCCCACGCTTGGGCACATCAGCTTCGATGAGATGAAGGCGGCATTCCAGGAGCAGGCGGAGGGATTGCTGGCTGGTGATGTTGATCTGTTCATCGTTGAAACCTGCCAGGACGTGCTCCAGATCAAGGCGGCGCTGCAGGGGATCGAAGCGGCCTTCAGTGTCAGCGGTGAACGGCGTCCACTGATGGTTTCCGTGACGGTGGAGGCCACCGGCACGATGCTGGTGGGCTCCGACATCGCTGCGGTGGTGGCGATCCTGGAGCCGTTTGCGATCGATATCCTCGGTCTCAACTGCGCCACTGGACCTGAACAGATGAAGGAGCATGTTCGCTATCTCAGTGAGCACAGCCCCTTTGTGGTGAGCTGCATTCCCAATGCCGGCCTGCCCGAGAATGTGGGCGGTGTGGCCCACTACCGCCTCACCCCGGTGGAGATGAAGATGCAACTGATGCACTTCGTCGAGGATCTCGGCGTGCAGGTGATCGGTGGTTGCTGCGGTACCACCCCGGCCCACATCGGAGCCCTGGCTGAGCTGGCCAGCGAGCTTCACCCCAAGCCGCGCCAGGTGCGCCTTCCAGGCGAACAGATCAGCCGGCTGGCCCTCAACACCGAGCCGGCGGCGGCATCGATCTATGGCATCACTCCGTACCACCAGGACAACTCATTCCTGATCATCGGTGAGCGCCTCAATGCCAGCGGCTCCAAGAAGGTTCGAGAGTTGCTCAATGACGAAGACTGGGACGGTCTTGTCGCCCTGGCCAGGGGTCAGGTGAAGGAAAATGCCCATGTTCTTGATGTCAACGTCGATTATGTCGGCCGTGATGGCGAAAAGGACATGCACGATCTAGTCAGTCGGTTGGTCACGAATGTGAACCTGCCGCTGATGCTCGATTCCACCGAGTGGCAGAAGATGGAGGCCGGCCTCAAGGTGGCTGGTGGAAAATGCATCCTCAACTCCACCAACTATGAGGATGGCGATGAACGCTTCTTCAAGGTTCTGGAGCTTGCACGTCGCTACGGCGCGGGTGTGGTGATCGGCACCATCGACGAGGAGGGCATGGCGCGCACGGCTGAACGGAAGTTTGCGATCGCCCAGCGGGCCTACCGCGATGCGGTGGAGTTCGGCATTCCGGCCCACGAGATCTTCTACGACGCCCTTGCCCTGCCGATCTCAACGGGCATCGAGGAAGACCGCCGCAATGGGGCGGCCACGATCGAGGCGATTCGCCAGATTCGCTCCCAGCTGCCGGGAGTGCATGTGGTGCTCGGTGTGAGCAACATCAGTTTCGGCCTTTCCCCGGCCACCCGGATTGTGCTGAATTCCGTTTTTCTGCACGAATGCTGTCTGGCTGGAATGGACGCTGCCATCGTCAGCCCGGCCAAGATTCTCCCTCTCGCCAAGATCAATCCAGAAACCCAGCAGGTCTGCCTCGACCTGATCAATGATGCGCGCCGCTTCGATGGCGATGTCTGCAGTTATGACCCCCTGGCTGAACTCACCAAACTGTTCGAAGGTGTCAGCGCCAGGGAGGCGCGGGAATCCGGTCCCTCCCTCGCCGACCTGCCGGTGGAGCAGCGGCTCAGTCAGCACATCATCGATGGCGAGCGGATCGGCCTGGAGCCTGCCCTTTCAGAGGCCCTCACCACCTATCCTCCCCTCCAGATCATCAACACGTTTCTGCTGGATGGCATGAAAACCGTGGGTGAACTGTTCGGCTCAGGCCAGATGCAGCTGCCCTTCGTTCTTCAGAGCGCCGAAACGATGAAGGCGGCTGTTGCGTTCCTGGAGCCCCACATGGAGAAAGTGGAGGGGGAGCGGCGAGCCAAGGCCAAGTTCCTGATTGCCACCGTGAAGGGCGACGTTCACGATATCGGCAAGAATCTTGTTGACATCATCTTAACAAATAATGGCTATGAAGTGATCAACCTTGGCATCAAACAGCCTGTTGATGCAATCATCGATGCCCAGCGCATTCACCAGGCTGATTGCATTGCCATGAGTGGATTGCTGGTCAAGTCGACGGCCTTCATGAAAGATAATCTCCAGGCCTTCAATGAAGCCGGTATTGCCGTTCCCGTGATTCTGGGGGGGGCCGCCCTCACGCCTCGCTTTGTTAACAAGGATTGCCGCAGCGTCTACAGGGGCCAGGTGATCTACGGCCGGGATGCTTTCTCCGACCTGCGGTTCATGGATGCACTGGCCGAGGCGAAGGAAGGCGGACACTGGGACGACATCAAAGGGTTTCTCGATGGCATTCCACCCGGTCTGGGCCTGAGCGCCGAGGCGGATTCCGCCGAGGCCGAGCCGTCTGCCGCCCAGCCGGCAGAGCCCATCCAGGTTGCCGTCGATCTCCCCCCAGCCAGCCAGGAGCGCTCCGAGGCGGTTCCGGAGCAGGAGGCGATCACCCCACCCTTCCTGGGCAGTTGCCTGCTGGATGAAACCGAGATACCGCTGGCCGAGGTTTTTGCCTACCTCGATCGCAATGCCCTGTTCGCGGGCCAGTGGCAGTTACGCAAGGGCCAGGATCAGAGCCGTGAGGAGCATGACCGGATGCTGGCCGAGAAAGCCGAGCCGGTGCTGGCGGAGTGGATCAAGCGCTGCCATCAGGAGGGATTGCTGACACCGAGGGTGGCCTACGGCTACTTCCCCTGTGGGCGCGACGGCAACAGTGTGGTGGTCTTCGATCCGAGCGATTCCCGTTCCGAACTCGGACGTTTCGTTCTGCCCCGCCAGCGGGCCGGCAACCGCTACTGCATTGCCGACTTCTATCGCGACCTCGATGGTGGCCTACCCACCGATGTGCTGCCGATGCAGGCCGTCACGATGGGGGATGTAGCCACCCGTTTCGCCAAAACCCTCTTTGCCGCCGATCGCTACACCGACTACCTCTATTTCCACGGTCTGGCGGTTCAGATGGCCGAAGCCCTGGCTGAATGGGTTCACGCCCGCATCCGCCGGGAGCTTGGCTTCGGTGACCAGGAACCCGCTGAGTTGAGGGAGGTGCTGGCCCAGCGTTACCGCGGCAGCCGGTATTCGTTCGGCTATCCGGCTTGCCCGAATGTGGCGGATTCGCGTCAGCAACTGCTCTGGCTGGAGGCCCACCGCATTGGCCTGACCATGGATGAAAGCGACCAGCTCGAACCGGAACAGAGCACCACGGCACTGGTTGCCCTGCATCCCCAGGCCCGCTATTTCAGCGCCTGAGCCGGTGGCAGGCTGGGGGAGTCCGTTCTCCCAGTCCGATGCTTCCAAACCCTTCCGCCCCCCTCGCCGGGCCTGATGGCGTCGATGCTGCCATCGCCGCCGGCCTCGACCTGGATGGCTCGCCGATCCCAGTCGCGATGCTGGCTCTCTACGAGGAGGTGATGGCCCTGGAAGCACAGAGGGCCCGCAGTGGGGTGAAGAAATCCATGCGCAACCGGGTCGTCAAGACCGGTGCCAAGCATTTCGATCAGGCGAGCCTTGATCAGCGCCTCCAGGCCGCAGGTTGGGAAGGTCTGAAGGAAAAGGAGATCGCCTTTTTCTATGGCTGATCCCCGCCGGCAGCAGATCCGCTCTGGCGCTACAGCTCCTCAAGGCTGTCGATCACCGACTGCTGAAACGCCTGCAGATCAGTGGAATCACTCAGGTCAACGCCTTCCCCAGCTGCGTTCTGGCTGAGTTCCTGAAAATGGAAAGCCCCTTCCCCATGGGCGAGGAACTCCATGGCGGAGGCTTCACCGCTCTCCTTGAAGGCGTCGAAGAGGGCAGTGAATGCGGCGTCTTCGGTGAAATCCCAGCTCATGAAGGGGTCAAGGCAGTCGGAGGGGTGGAGCGGTCCAGCTTCTTCTTAGCAGCTCCGCTCCATGAGCTTTAACGCCTGCCCCCCCGAATCCGTCAACCTTCTGTGCCCGGATCAGCCCACAGTTCCGTCACAATTCAGGCTTGATGCTCTCTGCCGCCGTGGCCACTCCTGCCATTCCAGCTCCCGGGCGTTCCGTCGCCGACCAGCCGCGCAATGTGCTCGGTGAGCCCCTGGAGATCTGCGGTTGCGAGCCGCTGACCGGATGGCATCGGGACGGTTCCTGCCGCACCGATGGCAGCGATCTGGGCCGGCACACGGTCTGTTGCGTGATCAGCCAGGTGTTTCTGAGCTACAGCAGCTCCCAGGGCAATGACCTCTCCACACCGATGCCCGCCTACGGCTTCCCCGGTCTCAAGGCCGGCGACCACTGGTGCGTCTGTGCCGCCCGCTGGCTTGAGGCCCACCAGGACGGGGTGGCTCCAGCGGTGAGGCTGGAGGCCACCGAGCACACCACCCTGGAGATCATTCCGCTCGAACTGCTCAGGCAGGCGGCCCATCGGGCCTGATCCCTGCCTCCCTGGCCTCACCAGGGGATCACCGATCCATCCCAGGCCAGGAAGCGCCCACTCTGCTCAGGATTCTGGGCTTCGAGCACATCCAGCAGCTGGCGGGCACTGCGGGCCGGACTGAACAAGCGTTCCGGTGAGACGGAGGCCTGAAACGGAGCCGAAAGAGGGGTGGCGGTGGTGCCTGGGTGCAGCAGGGTGAGGCAGGCCAGGGGCAACCGACGGCGCCATTCCAGCGCCAGACAGCGCAGCATCTGGTTCTGGGCGGCCTTGGCTCCCCGATAGGCGTACCAACCTCCGAGCCGGTTGTCAGAGAAGCTGCCGACCCGGGCAGAGAGGCTGGCGAACATCACCGGTTCTGCGCGAGCCAGCAGGGGCTCCAGGGCCTGGGCCAGCAGCAACGGACCGAAGGCGTTGACGGCAAAGGAGCGCTCAAGGGCGAGGCGGCTGACCTGCTGCAGGCGTTTCTCGGGCTGCAGGTTGGCCCCATGCAACAGCCCCGCAGTGTTGAACACGAGTCGCAACGACCCTGCCATGGGCTTGAGGGCCAGCGCCAGTCCGGCCAGGCTGTCATCGTCACCGAGCTCCAGGGCCAGCACCCGCTCCGGGGGGATGGTCCCGCCGTGCTCCGGCCAACGACCTGAACGATTCGTTGCCCAGAGCGTCAGCCATGGAGCCCGCGCCGACAGCTCGCCCAGGAGGGCCCGACCGATGCCGCCGCAGCCCACCACCAGGGCATGGCCCCGCCACTGACGCAGCGACTCAACCGATCGCTGCCCGGGGTCCGGGCCCGGAATCGGCTCGGGTGGCACCATCAGTGAATCAGCGATCCGGAATGCCGCATGATGGCTCGATGGCAGTGCGGATCGGGGTTCTGGGTCAGGGAGCTTGGGGCAGGACCCTGGCTGCTCTGCTCCAGCGCCAGGGTCACAGGGTGGAGGTCTGGTCGCGGCGACTGCAGACGGATCCTCTCTCCCTGCTCCAGCAGCAGGATCTGATCATCTCTGCCGTGGCGATGGCCGGTGTGCCTTCCCTGGCCAGGCAGCTGGCGCCAGCCTGGCCGAGTGGCCTCCCCCTGCTGAGTGGCAGCAAAGGCATCGACATCGACCAGCTCTGCACAGCTTCCCAGCTCTGGGAGCGGAGCATCCCGGAGCTTGATTGCGTGGTGCTGAGCGGCCCGAATCTGGCCGACGAACTCAACCGGGGGCTGCCGGCGGCCAGCGTGCTGGCTTCGCGCCACCAGGCCCTGGCCAGCCGGCTGCAGCAGGAACTGAGCAGCGATTCGTTTCGGCTTTACACGAATGCCGATCCGATCGGCACGGAGCTGGCGGCAGCCCTCAAGAACGTCATGGCCGTGGCGGCGGGAATCTGCGACGGCCTCAGTCTCGGTGCCAATGCCAAGGCCTCCCTGCTCACCCGTGGCCTGGCGGAAATGGGTCGTCTGACTGCAGCCATGGGCGGGGACCCGACCACGCTGTTCGGGCTGGCCGGGCTCGGTGATCTGCTCGCCACAGCCAACAGTTCGTTGAGCCGCAACTACCGCTTCGGCCTGCTGATGGCGGAGGGGATGCCGGCCGAGCAGGCCCTGCGGCGCATCGGGGCCACGGTGGAAGGGGCGATGACCGCCGAGGCTGCCCTTGCCCTGGCGCAGCGGGGTGGCTGGAGCCTGCCGATCTGCGAGCAGGTCGTGGCCCTGATTCAGGGCCGTTCCGGCCCGCAGGCCGTGGTGCGGGCCCTGATGGAACGGGATCTCAGACAGGAAAAGACGTGAACGCGTCGCTTCCGAGCCTGCAGATCCAGGCCTTCGCCGAACGCCCCCTGCAGGGAAACGGCGCGGCGGTGGTGCTGCTGGATCGGCCGGCCGATCCCGACTGGATGCAGGCGGTGGCCGCCATGTTCCAGCAGTCGGAGACGGCCTTTCTGCTGCCCTGGACCGATCAACAACCCGAGAGGCTGGCTCGGCCCGGCTGGGCGCTGCGCTGGTTCACGCCGAGCTGCGAGGTGCCGCTCTGTGGCCACGCCACCCTGGCGGCCACCCTGGCGCTGGAGCACTGGGGCGGCCTCCTGCCAGGGGAAGCCACCAGCCTGCTGACCAGAAGCGGCCCCCTGGCGGTGTCCGTCGGCGCCGCCGGCACGGGCACGGCGGAGCTGGTGCTGCCCTGCTCCGCTCTCGAGCCCTGCTCCCTGCCCCAGCAGCTGGGGCCGCTGCTGGGGGGGGAGCCGCTTGATACCTGGCAAACCAGCCTTGGCTACTGGGTTGCGCTGCTCCCTGCCAGCGCCGATCTGATCGGCCTGGATGGCCTGGGGCTCGCCCAGTCCCTGGGCCCGGAGCTGAGTCGGGGTCTGGTGTTGATGCAGCCCACCAGCAGTTCAGGGGAAGGCCCGATTGTTCTGGGTGAACCGGCCGATTATCAGCTGCGATTCTTCGCCCCCGGCCTGGGGATCAGCGAGGACCCCGTCACCGGATCGGCCCATGCCCTGGTGGCGCCGTGGTGGTGCGAGCGCCTCGGCCGCCCTCGTGTGGTGGGGTGGCAGGCTTCGAAACAGGGCGGAGGCATGCTCTGCGAACCGCTGTCTTCCGGCATGATCCACCTGACGGGTGCGGGGCAACTGGTTTGGGATGGCGTCCTGATGACTGGCTGCGTCGAGGGCACGCCTGGCGAATGGCGGCGTTGCCTCGACGGCGGCTGAACACCCTGCTGTTCAGTGCTCCCCTGAGTGTCGTGGCGCTCGGGCTCGGCTTCATGGCCCAGTCGCTCACCCCAGCTCCTCCCCAACCGGACCGGCGGGTGCTGGATGCCCTGCTGCCGGCGGTGAGTGATCCGATCAGCAGCCAGGCCACTGACGAATCGAGCCTGGACTCGATCCAGGCCCGCCGCGCCGATGCACCCCCGCCGGCGGCCCCCCGGCTGCCGCAGGAGGAGGCCACGCTCGTGGAGCCTGCCGCCGGGCAGCCCGTTGCGCTGGAGATCCGGGTGGCCCTGCTGAGCCAGGCCGGTCAGCCCACGCTCTCGGCCACCGGAGCCTGGACCCTGCGTGATGGCAACGGTGAACTCCTGCAACGGGGCCAGGCCGGCAGCCCCGTCGATCTTGCCGCTGTGGCTGGACCGGCGAATGGTCTCTGGCTTGAGACTTCGCCCTCAGAGCACCTGCTTGTCAACGGCAGGGCCTACGAGGGTCGGATGCGTCTGTTGCGGGAGTCTGGCGGGATCACGCCGGTGAATCACCTGCCGCTGGAGCGCTACCTGATGTCGGTGGTGGGAGCCGAAATGCCCAGTTCCTGGTCGATCGAAGCGCTCAAGGCCCAGGCCGTGGCCGCCCGTTCCTACGCCCTGGCCCACCTGGCCAGGCCAGCCGATCCCCATTTCCATCTTGGTGACACCACCCGCTGGCAGGCCTATCGAGGCCTGGCGTCGGTTTCCTCCCGCACGTCCGAGGCGGTGAAGCGCACCACCGGTCTGATCCTCAGCTACCAGGGAGGCATCGTTGAAAGCCTCTATGCCGCCAACAGCCAGATCACCCTGGAGGCCCACGGCCATCTCGGCGCCAGCATGAGCCAGGAAGGAGCGCAGCAGCTCGCCTTGCAGGGGCTCCGCTACAACCAGATCCTGGGCCGCTACTACCAGGGGGCCTCCCTGGCAAGGCTGCAGATCGGTGCCAGGAACTGAAGGACGGATCTGGAGGGCGGCCCTGGAGCGCAGCGCCCAGGCCCGTCGGGACGGCAGCCTGGTCCCCCTGGTCACCAGCCTGATCAAGCCCGATGGCTGGGAGCCCTTTCAGCTCCGTCAGCTCTGCTCCGCCACCCCCAAGCACCTGCTGGAGCCAGGTCCCCGTGCCAATCCCTTCCTGCCCTGGGAAACCTCCCTTGAGGTGCAGCGGCTCGGTGATTCTCATCTGCTGCTTCTGAACAAGTACCCGGTGCAGCCCGGTCATCTGCTGCTGATCACCCAGAGCTGGGCTCCCCAGGCCGGTTGGCTGGACGCTTCGGACTGGTCTTCGATGGTTGCAGTGGCCGCCGACACCAGCGGACTCTGGTTCTTCAACAGTTGCGCTGAAGCCGGTGCGAGTCAGCCGCACCGCCATCTCCAGCTGCTGCCCCGCCATCGGGGTGAGCCGGCCTGCCCCCTCGAACCGGCGCTCAGAGCCCAGCTGGAGGCCCGGGCCCAACCCTGGCCCTGGCCCTACCGCCTCAGCCGCAGGCGGCCCCACGAGGATCAGCATGCCCTCGCTGCCCACTACCACCGCCAGGCGTCAGCCCTCGGCCTGGGAGACCCCCGCACCTCCGACCGCCCCCTTCACCCGTACAACCTGCTCATCAGTGATGACTGGTTCCTGATGATCCGGCGGCGGCGTGAGCGGGTGGCGGGATTCAGTGTCAACGCCCTTGGTTTTGCCGGCTATCTCCTGCTGACCAGGCGGGCCGAGCTGTCCTGGCTCAGGCAGCACGGACCTTGGGCCCTGCTGGAGGAGGTTGCCGCCACGGTTCCGTGATTCCACGGTTGCCAGGGGATGGATGACGGGCTCTTTCTGGAAAAGGAGCAGCGCTTGCCGCGCTCCGAACGCCCTTCTTGAGCTCTCTTCTTTTCATCCATGCCGATCCGCTCCACCGCCGCTCCAGTCCAGCGCGACTCGCTCCGTCGTGACCAGGTCAACCGCCGCAACCAGCGGGTGGCCAGCTATCACGAACTGGTCAGACCGATTGCCCTGCACTACAGCGCCCTCAGCCCGGAGTGCCCGGACGATCTGATCCAGGTGGGACTGCTGGGTCTGATCCGGGCTGCCGAACTCTTTGTTCCCAGCCTGGGTACACCGTTTTCGGCCTTTGCCCGCCATCACATCCGTGGAGCGATCCTTCACTATCTCCGTGACCAGGCGGCTCCGATCCGGGTGCCGCGGCGGCAACAGGAGCTCGAAGACAAGCTGCGCCAGGTGATCCGCAGCCGCCAAAGCCTCGGACAACCCCCGGCCAGCCCTGAGGAGATGCGGGACGCTCTCGGGCTCGGCATCGAGCAATGGGAGCGTTTCCAACGCTTGCGGGGATTGGCCCGGCCCCTGTCCCTTGAGCTTCAGAGCCAGGAGCCTGCCGCACCGGAGTTAGTCCCTTCTGCTGCTGAGGAGGCAGGAGCAGCCATGGCCGTGCTGGCGCAGCTGGCTCCGGGTCCTCAGGCGGTGGTCAGGCAGGTGGTGCTTGAGGGCCACAGCCTTCGGCGCGTGGCCAAGGCCCTGAACGTGAGCCCGATGACGGTGCACCGCCAGCTGAACCGCGCCCTGACTCAGCTTCGCGACCAACTGGATTGTGGTGAGCGGGTCGTCAGTTCTGGCCTGAAGTCGCGTCGCGGTTCATCTGCTGTTCCAGCGTGTTGATCGCTGCTGTGACAGCGGCAAGCTGGCGCTCGGCGCCATCTCGCCAGAACGTGAGCATGCGCAGCTTGCGTTCCTGGTAGCTGCGACGCCGGCTTTGTGGATCGCTGTTGTCGCCGGGACAGCAACCGAAGGACGGGAACATGGGACGATGGCGCACAGCCAGATGGTTCTAGCCACTGCGTCTACCCGGTGGAGAGGGATGCTCTCAACACCTGCGTTACAGTTGTCTGTCTTGAGACCAGCATCAATCGTCAGGGCGCGCCCTTTGGTTCCGAAGAACGTTTGCAGTCTTCTCTCTTGTCAGTTCGCTTGAGTCAACTCACAAGATGCCGTGCAAGGCATGGTTTCTCGTTCCCAGCCGCCCTCGGCCTGATCGGCTGCGTCGTCCTGGTCACAGCACCGGCCCAGGCCTATGTGGCCCTGATGGCCGGGCAGTCGGCCCGTCCCCTGAACGGTGTGTTCAACACGGTGCCTGTGCTGCATTCGAACCAGCCGGAGGAAGTGTTCGGGCCCGGAATCCTGATCGACACGGCACCGGGCTCGGCCTACTCCCAGGAAACCGGCCAGCGCCTGGAGAATGCCACGTTCACATTCAACGGTGAGTTCGG
The DNA here is from genome assembly GCA_025128135.1 of Synechococcus sp. CS-1325. GTDB lineage: Bacteria > Cyanobacteriota > Cyanobacteriia > PCC-6307 > Cyanobiaceae > Regnicoccus. The sequence continues at coordinate 68,807 of JAHLYW010000030.1, read as the reverse complement.
CCTTCACGCCCACCACAAGTATTTCCCTGAAGACGCCAGCCGCCTTGGCGGTCGCTATGTGCGCGGCAAGCTCACGATCGCCACGATCGTCACCAACCCAGGCAATCGGCCGGTCACCCTGCAGCTGGATCGTGGAGCTGTGCGCAACAGCTTCGAAGCTCCCTACCTGGCCAATCACCTGATGGGCGTGAAGCCGCTTGGTCCACGGCCTTGGAACACGGGGCCCGGCGATGCCACGGCCGTGATCATGCTCCGCAACCAGCGGGACCCGAAACTGCCCGAATTCTTCGTGATTCCAGCTCGGAGCCGGGCTGTTCTGTTCCATACCCGTCTGCCCGCCCGCGGCATTGCCAATGGTCTGCTGCGGGGTCGCAGTGACGGCCCCTTCCAGATGGCCGTGGTCGCCGCCGAAGATCCCCAGACCGATGCCGATCTGATCGCGGTTCTCGACCGCGGTGTCCTGGCTCCTGGCCGCATCTATCTCCGCATGCTGCCGGACATCAAGAGTGGCCGCGTCTTCTCCAGGGTTGGGGGTGTCGCCCTTGGTGATGCCTATGAAGCCAGCCTGAGTCACGATCTCAGCCAGGGCCCGCTGCATGTGCCCTTCACCAGCACCAACCGCACCACCTTCGGCACCCGGGAGGTTCAGGTCAATGCGCTGGCCAGCCGGATGCTGGATTCCTCCCTCGACAATGTCGGCACCTACGGCGTTCGCTTCGATGTGACCCTCAATCTCAAAGGCAGCGGGCCCTACGACCTGGTGCTCAGCCATCCGACCGCCAACGGCAGGCAGTTCACCTCATTCCGCGGCTCAATCGGCATTCAGACCCTGGAGGGTTACCGGGAGGTGCACGTCGGAATGCAGTCGGGCGAGAGCCTTTCCCTGACCTCTCTGTCGCTCAATCCCGGCGTCTACAACCCTGTGAAGATCAGCCTGGTGTATCCGGCAGATGCCACACCCGGCCACCTGCTCAGCGTTGTCCCTGCCGGACAGCTCGCCCAGTTGAGAGAACGCGAACGGCTGGTGGCCCAGGCTCGGGCGGCGGCGGCCGCTGCAGCTGCCAGGCCGAAGCCGCCTCCGGTCGCACCTCCTTCCGTTGCCAGCTCCCCAGATGGCACCAGGCAGACTGCCCCGCGCACGCAACCCCCGGCTTCGAAACCCCCGGCAGCGAAACCGCGGGCCGCAGGAGCTTCACCCATTCTCAGGCCCACAGGCCGTGACATCCAGCCCCCCAAGCGCCCGGCTGTTCGCCCCCCGCTGATGCCGGCCTGGATCCAGCCATTGCCGCCGATTCCCCTTCCCCTGCTTAACCGCACCGCGCCGGGCAGCACCAGTGCTGAGATCACCCAGGTGCAGAATCGCTACGAAGAGGCCGCCGAAGCTCAGCAACGCTTTCTCAACAGGTTGATGGGGCGCTAGCCCTCCGTCGGTGTGCCGTGGTGAATGAGCCGGAGAACCAGAACCGCAGGCGGTTGAGCATCGATCTGCCGGTCGCCTGGGTGGAGGAGATCGACCGCTACCGCCGGGAGTGGGGATATCGCAGCCGTGGTCCGGTTCTGGAGCGCCTGCTTGATCAGTTGTTCAAAAGCGAGGAGGAACTGGCTGAACAGGGAGCAGCCAGCCTCCACGAGCCCCTGGAACTGGATGAACGTGGCGCCCTGGTGCTGGCTGCCAACACCCACCAGGCTGAGCTGGTGTTCGATGACGGTTTCCCCGACCTGGCTGAGGATGGCCCGCTCCTGCCCCATCCAACGAGCCGGTCAGCCTCGATCGATTCGAAGCCGAGCTCTGATCAACGACGGCGCAGCGTCGGCATCGATCTTCCCGGTTTCGTGCGTCAGAGATCGGATCGGCTGCGCCAGAGCCTCCATCCGGCCCGATCACCCGCCGAGCAGGAGCGGGAACCCCTGCCCCAGCTGGCTCCGGTCAATCTGGAGGAGGCTCTGACGGCAGCAGGCGACCATTGGCTCTCGCTCTATGGCACCGAAGCGAATGCGGCGGTTCTGGAGGCCGCCATGGTCTGGTTGGGTCAGGAGATCTGGCCCCAGTCGGACCAATCCGACGGCCGTCCGTTCACCTGGTCGCTGGCGGAGCGATGGATTCTTGGTGTCGTGCCGAGCTGGCCGCTCGGACCGCCGAGCTTTGCCCGGGTCATCGTCGTGGCTGGTCTGCTGGAGGATCCGTTCAGCACAGGAACCCTCACCCTGCGGCTGCCGACCCTGATCCGTCGTTTCGTGCACCGGTTCCGCCGTCAGCACCGGGGCACCTCCTTCCAGACCCTGGAACACACGATGACCCTGCATGGGGCCCTGCGTCAGTTGCAGCTCCCAACCGATCACGGCCAACGGTTCACCCTGGACCAGATTCGGGAGGCCTACCGCGAGCAGGCCCTCAGCCATCACCCCGATGCCGGTGGCAGTGCCGATGCAATGCGGCGGCTGAATGAGGCCTACCAGCTGCTCAAGGAGCTGTATCGAAAGCCTTCTCAAGTGGCTCAATGATCCCAGCCGAGACCTTGATTGGGTCCAGAAGTGCGTCAAGCCTGTGTTTGCTGAGATAGGCAGGTTCTCCAGCCCGATACGCCTTGATCCCTAGAGCAAACCTGGCCTGAGATCCTGTCCAGCCCTCTGCCATCAGCCTGTCCAGTGGCTTGGACACCGCCCAGAATTCAGTCATAGCAATCCTAGGTAGCTTTGCGTACCTGCTATATAAGCAGGTACGCAAAGCGCGATCCGGTTGGGTCGAGCCGGGGGCAGAGCGTTTCGTCCCCGTAGTCGAGACTTGAGCGATTTCCCCCCGAACCATCCAGTCGATTTCAAACGCCGCGCCTCAGGGGGAAGCTCATGTTGTGTTGGTGAAATCATCAAAAAACAACGAATCCAGCGGAGATAGCGTTCACTTGCAGCACGGCGGGGATCAACTGCGCTGCTAATCGCCAGCCGCCTGATTGCTTCAACTCGACTGGCTCAGCTGATACCTATTCTGAGACTCGCAGCGAGACCCACTCAAGACACTTGCAAGTTCCCTTCGAGACTCTTGCGAGACCCATTGAGGTTCGAGTGAGACTGATTCAGGGTTCTCCAAGGCCCATGAATCTCGTTATAGTCTTTCGATGAGTCCAATTAAGGGTCTCTGATCAGCCAGGCGAGACAACATCTACCGGTTCGACTGGCATGGCCAGGCGAAAAGCAGTGCGCCGTCCTGGCATCAGACCTGATGCAAGAACTTGCTTCAGGTCTTCCGTCAGATCATGGTTGCACCTGTCCAGGCTGAGAATCGGTATTGGTCCAGCAGCCTGTCGCTTGTGCGACAGCCAAGACGCTGTTTGGAGCATTCAGCCGGGTTCGCCTGGATCGATCAGGCGGTGGTCTGCATCCCCTGGATCAGAAAATCGAAATAGGGCGATGCCACAGCGGCATCGCTGGAGCCAAGCAGAACCATGCTCGCCTCCTTCAGGCAGCGCATGCTCTGAACCATGCCGGCCATCGGCACGCCGAGGCTGTTGTACATCTCGCGGGCGCCGACCAGGCCGATCTCCTGGATTTTTTCGGTGCTGCCGGCCATCACGCCGTAGGTGACCAGCCTGAGATACCAGCTGAAATCACGCAGACACTGGGCCCGTTGGCGCTGGCCATAGGCATTGCCGCCCTGGGCGACGTACTCCGGCTTGAGGGAAAACAGCTGCCGAGCCGATTCGTCGACGATCTTGCGTTCGTTCTCGTTGAGGGCACGGGCAATCCTGATGCGCTGGCTGCCACCCGAGAGAAACTGCGCCATCACGCGCAGTTCACCGCCACTGGGGTAGCGGAGTTGATCATCGGCTTGCAGGATCAGATCCCGGACAACGCTCATTCCGTCCACCATGCACGGCTTGATCCTATCGAGGCAATGCCCTTTGGCCGCTGCTGGCCCGCCATGTGTAACGGCCCTTTGCATCTAGGGTCAGGAACGCCCTTCCGGACTGCCGAGCGTTCCCAATGGGGTCATCCATGCCAGCGATCGGCTCCGAGCTGGAGCTCCTGGTCACCGGTCTCAACCATGAGGGCCACGGGGTGGCTCGTGTGGGTGGGCCTGGCCCTGAGCCTCAGGAGCTGGTGGTCTTCGTCGCAGGCGTCCTGCCTGGCGAGCAGGTTCGCGCCAGGGTCCGGCACCATGGCCAGCGGCACCTGATCGCCGAACTGATCAAGCGCCGCAGCAGCTCCCCGGATCGCCGCAAGCCCCCCTGCATCCTGGCTGGCAACTGCGGAGGCTGCAGCGTCCAGCATCTGGACGACCCTGCCCAGGCCCTCTGGAAACAGGATCTGCTCCAGGAAACCCTGCGCCGGATCGGCGGGTTGCAGCTGCCGGTGGAGCCGATCCTGGCCGCCCACTCGCCACTGGGCTACCGGAACCGCGCTGTGATCCCACTGGAGCGCACATCGGAAGGTCTGCTGCGGGCGGGGTTCTACCGCAGCGGCACCCACAGGATCGTGAACATGAACCGCTGCCCGGTGCTTGATCCCCGCATCGATCGCCTGATCACTCCCCTCAAGCACGACCTCGAGGTCAGCGACTGGCCTGTGGATGTCAATCTGCGCGAGGGGGGCGGGCTGCGTCACCTTGCCCTGCGGCTGGGACATCACACCGGCGAGGTGCTGCTCACCTTGATCAGCAGCCACGACGACCTACCCGACCTGCAGGCGCAGGCCGAGATCTGGATGGATCGCTGGCCGGAGCTGGTGGGGGTTTGCCTGAATCTTCAGCCCCGGGCGACCAACACCCTGATGGGACCTTCCACCAGCTGCATCGCCGGCAGACCCTGGTTGATCGAACGGTTCGGTGGGCTTCAGTACCAGATCGGGCCCGACACTTTCTTTCAGGTCAACACCCCCCAGGCCGAACAGCTCCTGCCCCTGCTCGATGCTGCTCTGCAACCGTCTCAGGCGGCCAGAATAGTTGACGCCTTCTGTGGCATCGGTACCTTCAGCCTGCCTCTGGCGGCAGCTGGAGCCCAGGTGCTAGGCCTTGAGCAGCACGCCGGCAGCATCGCCCAGGCTCGCATCAACGCCAGCCTCAACGGCCTGGCCGGCGTGGAGCTGGAAACGGCCGATGTGGCCGTCGCCCTGCCTGAGGCCCTGCGCCATGCCGATGCCCTGCTGCTTGACCCACCGCGCAAGGGGCTGCCTGCGAGCGTCTGCGAGGCGATTCGAGCAGCTCCTCCCCAGCGGCTGGCCTATCTGAGCTGCAACCCGGCCAGCCTGGCCAGGGATCTCGCCAGGCTCTGCGCTGAAGGATCCCTGCGGCTGCTCAGCGTGCAACCGTTCGATTTCTTTCCCCAGACCAGCCATGTTGAGGCTCTGGCCGTCCTGGAGCGGAGCTGAGCTGAGCCGCCCAGACCAGCTGCCTTCAGCTTCTCAGCTGGGCACCGAACTGGCGGTCGAGGGCGGCGCGGATCGCGGCATGGCATTGCTCCACATCGGCGTCGGTGAGGGTTCGGCGCGGATCCCTGTAGCGCAGCCGAAAGGACTGGCTGACAGCTCCGGCGGCTATCTGGTCTCCCCCGTAACGATCCACCAGCTCGGCCGACTCCAGCAGCGGTCTGCCTGCCTTGCGGATCGTGGCCAGCAAGGCCGCCGCCGTGACGTCATGGGGCACCACCAGGGCCAGATCCCGCTCCGAGGCAGGCACTGTGGCGAAAATCGAGAAGCTCGGCTGCCAACGGTTGCGGCGGGTGGCGGCCGTGAGCAGCGCCTCAAGCGGCGCCTGAAACAGGTAGGTGGCCTCAGGCAGATCGAGGCGCTCAGCCTGGGCGGGATGGAGCTGGCCGAACCAGCCGATCACCCGTCCCTCCAGCACCAGCTCCGCTGCCCGGCCCGGATGGAGCAGCGGATGGCTGCTGAGGGGTCGGTCCTCACAGGGAATGGCCAGGCTGGCCAGAGCCAGCTGAAGCACGCCGCGGGCATCGAAGTAGTCGGGATGCCGTGGCTTGCCGCCACTGCTCCAGAGCTCGGCGCGGCGCTCTCCGCAGATCAGCCCGGCCAGCTCAGGGCGCTCGCGCGGCACGGCGGATCCTGGGATCAGCTCGAAGACAGTGCCGATCTCAAAGCCCCAGAATCCAGGCTGCGAAGCCTGGAGATTGCGGCGGGCCGCCTGGAGCAGCTCCTCGATCAGGCTGTCGCGCAGGTGGCTGTAATCGGCCAGCAGGGGATTGGCGAGCGGGGCCCGGGGCGCCGTGGCCAGTGCCGAATCACCGGAAACAAGAGACAGGGTGCACAGTTCCTGCAGGCCGGCGGTGCAGAGGGCCTGACGCAGGCGACGCTCCGCCCGCTGGGATGGCTCCAGGCCACCGGGGCGGATCGGATCGGGAAGGTGGCAGGCGAACTGGTCGTAGCCGACCAGGCGAGCCACCTCTTCAATCAGATCCACCTCCCGGCGCAGGTCCATGGCCCGCGAGGGGGGCACCGTTACCAGCCAGCCATTCGCTTCGGGTTCCAGCTGGCAGCCCAGGGCCGAGAGGGTCTGCTGGATACGTTGGTCATCGAGGTCGCCTTCCTGGCCATCCACCAGCACTGGCCCGAGCAGTTGGTGCAGCGCGTCGCGGCGCAGCAGCAGGGGCGGCTGCGACTCCGCTGGACTCTTATGCAGCCAACGCCCGATCAGTTGTGCCCCGGTGAGTTCCTGAAGCAGGCTGACGGCCCGATCCGCCGCCGCCACCGTGACCTGGCGCGGCAATCCCTTCTCGAAACGCAGGCTGGCGTCGGTCCGAAGCCCGACGCTGCGGGCGCTGCGTCGCACGGCCTGGGGGGCGAAGACAGCCGCCTCCAGCCAGATCGTCCTGGTGTCCTCCTGGACGCAGCTGTTTGCGCCCCCGATCACCCCGGCCAGGGCAACGGCCTGGCCGGCGTAGGTCACCAGCAGGGCTTCAGGGCTGAGCTGATGGCTGACGCCGTCGAGCCCGGTGAACGGTTCTGCCTCAGTGGCGCCGCGCAGGCCGATGCGCTGTGGTGAGGCCTCGCTCCCGCCCGCAGCGGTCGGCTCCAGACCAGCCAGCCGGTCTGCGTCAAACGCATGCAGCGGTTGACCGGTTTCCAGCATCACCAGGTTGGTGACATCGACCACGTTGTTGATCGGCCGCAGACCGGCACGCTCCAGGCGTCGCTGCAGCCAGGGCGGTGAAGGCTCCACCCGCACAGAACGGAGGGCGGTGAGGCTGAACAGGCCGCCAGCCTCGATCGCCTCCCGATCAACCGGGGGAGGATCGAGTGGTTGCGCTCCGATCGCCTCCGGCAGCTCGCCGAGCTTCAGGGGAGCGCCGGTGAGGGCGGCCACTTCCCTGGCGATGCCCAGCATCGAGAGACCATCAGGTCGGTTGGCGGTGATCGCCAGCTCCAGGATCTGATCATCGAGGCCGAGGGCCCCAGCCACAGGTGTCCCGGGCGGTGGCACCTCCTGCAGCAGCTCATCGAGCACCGCAATGCCGGCAGAACTGCCACTGAGGCCAAGCTCCTGGAGGGAGCAGATCATGCCGCTGCTGGCCACTCCGCGCAGCTCGGCGGGCTTGATCGTGAGATCGACGGCCGGTAGGTGGCTGCCCACCAGGGCCACCGGCACATGAATCCCGGATCGCACATTGGCGGCACCACAGACGATCTGCAGCGGGGCTTCAGCCCCGACCTCGACCTGGCAGACACTGAGCTTGTCGGCGTTCGGGTGCGGCTGGCGGTCTGTGACCAGGCCCACCACCACGCCGGCGGCCCGGGCGGCCAGATCCTCGATCCCCTCCACTTCGAAGCCGGCGATCGAAAGACGCTCGGCGAGATCGGCCACCGGCGTGTCGCAGGCCACGAGCTCCCTGAGCCATTGGAGCGAGACCCGCATCGTTTCTCAAGACCCGTCAGCCTGGCGATCCTAAGGAGGGTGGGGTGGGAGGCCGGAGCGTTAGGATCATTCGTTGTCAGTTCGCCTCGCATCAGCGGAGCACGTCCTTTCATGGCCAAGAACAAGGGCGTCCGGCTCGTGATCACCCTCGAGTGCACGGAATGCCGGTCCAATCCCGCCAAGCGTTCTCCCGGGGTGTCCCGTTACACCTCCCAGAAGAACCGTCGCAACACCACAGAGCGGCTTGAGTTGAAGAAGTTCTGCCCGCATTGCAACAAGAGCACGATCCACAAGGAGATCAAGTGAGTTCCAGCCTGGCTGTCCGCTGACGGGCAGGCTGCCGCGTTGCCATTCCCTTCTTCCAGCTGCCGTTCTCCCAATCCATGTCCAGTTCCTTTTTCAAGAAGCGCCTTTCGCCGATCAAACCAGGCGACCCGATCGACTACAAGGACGTTGATCTGCTCAAGAAATTCATCACCGAGCGTGGCAAGATCCTGCCGCGTCGGCTCACGGGTCTCACTGCGAAGCAACAACGTGATCTCACCAATTCGGTGAAGCGGGCGCGCATCCTGGCCCTGCTGCCGTTCGTGAATCCGGAAGGCTGAGCCCGGCCTTGTCCCTCCAACCGGGCGACCTGGTCGGTCTGATCGGCCCCAAGGGGCCTGAGCTTGGCCTAGTTGAGAGCCTGAATGGTTCCAGGGCGGCCCTTCTGGTCGGTTGGGAAGGACGCGCCCAGCACCTTCCCCAGCGTCAGCTCGATCTGCTTGCCCATCACCGGGGAGCGGAAGCACCAGCCACCCGTCTGGGCCAACCCCCCTGGCGGCTGGTGGAAGCGGAGTTGCCCGCTCAGCGGCCTTCGGCGAGGGATTTCGGCGCCGCCTGGTTGCTGCTCGGGGAAACCAGCTGTGAACTCGAAGATTTTGTGGCGCTGATCGCCACCACCGACACCCCGATGGCCCGGGCCGCCTGCTGGCTGGCCCTGCAGGATCCCGGCCAGCCGTTCTTCCGCTGGCGCCATGGCCTGGTGCAACCCCGCTCCCTGCGGGATCTGCGCCAGTTGCGCCATGAACGGCGCCTGGGCCGTCTGGCCGAGCAGCGCCAGCAGGCCTGGTCGGAGCTGTTGCGCCAACGCCAACCGATTGATCCGGCCGGTCTGGCCCCGGCTCAGCGGCTGCAGCTGGAGCAGCTGCTGGGCTTCGCTTCCGGCGTCAGTGACACCCCTTTACCGCTGGAGTTGCGTCGTGCCCTGCAGCAGGCCCATTGCGAGGCTCAGGCCGGGCCGATTCGCCACCTGCTGGTGGATCTGGGCCAGTGGGAACGCCATGGCTTGCCCTCCCTGCGCCAGACCGTCTGGGAACGGGGCTTCGAGCCTGCCCTGCTGGCCGAGGCCGAACGCCTGGTGGCTGCTGCTGCCCAGGAGCGGCCAGGCGATCGGGATCGGCTTGATCTCACGGCGCTGCGCACCTACAGCCTCGATGACGCCGACACCGCCGAGATCGATGACGCCCTGTCCCTAGAGACGGTTGGTGACGGTCGCCGCCGGCTCTGGGTGCACATCGCCGATCCAGGCCGCCTGATCGCTGCCGATTCCCCTCTGGATCTGGAAGCCAGGCAACGGGCCTCCAGCCTGTACCTGGCCGCCAGGGTGGTGCCGATGTTTCCGCTCAGCCTGGCGGCCGGACCGTTCAGCCTGCGCCAGGGCCAGCGCTGCGCCGCCTGGAGCACGGCGATTGAACTTGATTCGGATGGGGCCGTGCACTCCGCTTCGATCCAGCGGAGCTGGGTTCGGCCCACCTACCGGCTCACCTACGCCGATGGTGACGAGTTGATCGAGCTGGCTCCACCGCAGGAAGCCGATCTGGCCGAGCTGCATGGTCTGCTGCTGCTCCGGCGTGGCTGGCGGGAGCGGCAGGGGGCCCTGTCGATGGAGCAACCGGAAGGGCGGATCCGTTGCCGCGACGAGCGGGCCGAGCTTGAGGTCACCGAGCTCTCGGCTGCCCGTGCCCTGGTCGCTGAAGCGATGATCCTCAATGGCGCCGTGGTGGCCGACTACGGGGTACGGCATGGTCTGGCCCTGCCCTATCGCAGCCAGCCTGCCTCCGAGCTGCCTCCGGCCTCCGAGCTGAACGCCCTGCCTGCCGGCCCGGTGCGCCATGCGGCCCTGCGTCGCTGCCTCAGCCGCGGCAGCAGCGGCGTGCGCCCAGCTCCCCATTTCAGCCTCGGGCTGGGCGCCTATGTGCAGGCCACATCGCCGATCCGGCGCTACGCCGATCTTCTCGTGCAACGCCAGCTGGCCGCCCTGGCGGACGAGGGGGGCACCCCCCTCGACGAGCAGGCCCTGGCCGAACTGCTGGAGGGCCTCGATCCGGTCGTGCGCGAGGGCATCCAGATCAGCCGTGAAGATCAGCGCCACTGGCAGCAGGTGTGGTTCGAGCAACAGCGCGCAGAATGCTGGGACGGCCTCTTCCTTCGCTGGCTTCGCCCCCAGGACCGGCTGGGACTGGTGCATCTGGAGTCCCTTGCCCTGGATCAGGCGGTGCTGTGCCCTGAGACCAGCAGCCCCGGTGATCCGCTCGTGGTCCGTGTTTCGGCAGTTGATTCCCTGGCCGATCTGCTGCGGCTGGAGGCAAGCCTGGCCTCGAGCCGTGGCAGGTGAAGGAGGCTCCAGCTGCCGCCGAGCCGATCAGGGGAGCAGCCTGCTGGCCCGCAGCCATGGTCCCCAGGGGTTGGCGACGGCCACCAACGCCAGCTGACAGCCATCATCCTGCTGCTGCAGCCAGCGATGCAGACCGGGCTCCAGGGTGATCAGCGGCCAGTCCTGGCCCTCCGTTTGCAAGCGATAGCTGCCACTGCCATCCACCTTGAGGGTGCCTCTGAACTCCTGTTGATGGGGCTCAGCCGGGGCCTCCGCTGGACTCGGCGGCCTCGCCTCGCTCCAGCAACCCGTGGTTTCCAGCCGGGCCGGGCCATCCAGGGCCGCCAACTGGCGCAGCCGCCACTCGGGATGGTGCCAGGCGGTATCCCAGATCGGCACGGGGCCGGCCGGAGCCTGGCGATCATGAATCAGCTCCTCCTGGATCCGCCGCACCGGCAGGTCGGCCAGGGCCAGGTCCCCCTGCACCGCCAGCGCCGCCGCCGCACCGGCCGCCTGGCCGATGTTCAGGATCAAGGGCTGAAGCCTGGTGGCGCCGTTGGCCATGTGGCTGCTGCTGAAGCCCTTGTCGGCTGCCAGCAGGTTGTCGACATCTCCACTGACCAGAGCGCCGTAGGGAATGCAGAAGGGAGTGCCGCTCCAGCGGCCGCCCCAGCGACAGCTTTTCGGGGCAAGCGGCCAGTCGTCGCCGGGATAGTGGTGATCATTGGCGTAGTTCCCCACAGCGATGGATTGCACCGTTCCATCGATCCCCAGGGGCAGGGGTGCGATCCGTTCCCCGGCAGCGCCGGGCAGCAGATCCTGCTCCCTGACAACGGTGTGGCCCACCATTCGCCGTCCTTCGCGCCAATAGGGCATCAGGGCCAGGGGTGATCGGCCCTGCAGATCTCCATGACCCTGCTCCGGGAACACCCCGGTGGCCTCCAGCCAGCCGGCTGAGGCTTGCTGAAGAGCTGCGGCGAAGGCGAGGCTGTGGGCCTGCATCCGGGCAAACAGATCGTTCTCGGCGGCGGGGTCGCCGCTGAAGGCGGCATCGAGATTGCCGTGCCAGTCGTTGCCGTGCAGGGGCCAGTTCAGCATCACCAGGCCGCCCGGCAGGCGCCCGTAGGTGAGGGTGCGCTCCAGGCCGAAGGCTTCACTGGCCCGCTCGAACGGGGCTGTGGGGGGGGAGCCTGGGGGGCATGATCCGTTGCCAAGCTGCCCCATCACCACCCAGGTCGGTGACTGCACCGGCTGCTGACGGAAGAACGGTTCCCGCTCCAGCCGCTGCCGGGGGGGCGCACTCGGCTCCTCCCAACTCTCCCGGGCTTCCCAGCCCAGCCGGAAGGGCACGGCCGCCAGGGGGAACAGGTCGCCCCGGTCGCTGCCATCGATCAACACCTGGAGCCGGATCCGCAGGGCCTGGCCGCCGCGTTCGACGGCCAGGGCGAGGAGCCGTGAGCCCTGGCGATCCACCCCGTTCAAGGCACAGCCGCTCCACCAGCGCAGGCGGGGTTCAGCTCTCACCCAGCGGCGCAGGATCGCTTCGGCGCTGGCGGGCCGCCAGCCGAAGCAGCTCACCCAGTTCTGATCCAGCCCTTCGGGCTCCTGCCGCTGCAGTTCCCGCAGCAGCGCTCCCCAGATGCCCGTCTGCCACGGGGTGAGTTCATTGCCATCGGGGCAGCAGACGCCGGCGGCGCTCACCATTCCCCCCAGCCAGGGCCCCGGGGTGAGCAGCAGGGTGTCCGTGCCACTGCGGGCCGCCTGCAGGGCGGCTGCCACGCCGCCACTGCCGCCGCCCCACACCACAACGGCGGCATCGTCGTCGATCCTGTTGATGGGTACCACCTGCTCGATCGGGCCGATTCTGAACGGCGAGCGACGCTGGGTAAGATCCAGCCCCGGCGCAGGGCCCGCTCTGGCGGCGCAGCGGGCCCTTCATAACCGTCGATGACCTACACGCTCACCACACCGCTCTATTACGTCAACGACAAGCCGCACCTCGGCAGTGCCTACACCACCCTGGCCTGTGATGCCCTGGCCCGTTACCAGCGACTGATCGGCGAGCGGGTGGTGCTGGTCACCGGCTGCGATGAGCACGGCCTCAAGATTCAGCGGACCGCTGAGGCCGCCGGCCTCACCCCCCAGGCCCATTGCGATGCCGTGAGTGCCCAGTACCAGGATCTCTGGAAGCGCTGGCGGATCAGCAACGACCGCTTCATCCGCACCACTGATCCCCGGCACCACAGTCTGGTCGAGCAGTTCTTCCGACGGGTCGAGTCCGCCGGGGATGTGGTCGAGGGCCGTCAGCAGGGTTGGTACTGCGTGGCCTGTGAAGAGTTCAAGGACGACGCCCACGAAGCCGACGATCCGGAATGTCCGATCCACCGCCGACCCCTGGAGTGGCGCGATGAACGGAACCTGTTTTTCCGGTTGTCGCGGTATCAGGGAGCGATCGAGGCGCTGATCGCTCAGCCCGGCTTCATCTCCCCTGCCAGTCGTCGCCGTGAGGTGGAGAACTTCGTCGGCCAGGGCCTGCGTGACTTCTCGATCTCGCGGCTCAATCTTCCCTGGGGAATCCCGGTGCCCGGCCATCCCGATCACACCTTCTATGTGTGGTTCGACGCCCTGCTCGGCTATCTCACCGCCCTGCTCGAACCGGGCGATCCGCCCGATCTGGAGCTGGCGGTCAGCCGCGGCTGGCCAGCCCGCGTGCATGTGATCGGCAAGGACATCCTGCGCTTCCACGCCGTCTACTGGCCGGCCATGCTGCTCTCGGCGGGCCTGGAGCCGCCGTGTCAGGTGTTCGGCCATGGCTTTCTCACCCGGGAAGGCCAGAAAATGGGCAAGTCGCTGGGAAATGTGCTCGATCCCGCCGTCTTGCTTGATCAGTTCGGTGCCGATGCGGTGCGCTGGTATCTGCTCCGTGACATCGCCTTCGGCGAGGACGGCGACTTTCAGCAGCAGCGCTTCCTCGATCTGGTCAACAATGACCTCGCCAACACGATCGGCAACCTGCTCAACCGCACCTCCTCGATGGCTCGCCGCTGGTTCCAGGAGAGTGTTCCTCCCACCGTGGAGGGCCGCTCCCCGGAGCATCCACTGGCGCTGGCGGCGGCCGAGGCCCGCCAGCTTGTCCTGGAGGGGATGGCACGCCTTGATTTCCGTCAGGCGGCCGAAGCCGCTCTGCAGCTGGCGATCGCCGCCAATGGCTTCCTCAACACCCAGACCCCCTGGAGCCGCATCAAACAGGAGGAGGAACGCCAGTCGGTGGCAGACGATCTCTATGCCGTGCTGGAAGCCAGCCGCCAGGTGGCCCTGCTGCTGGCGCCTCTGCTGCCCGACCTCTCCGCGCGGATGATGCTTCAACTGCAGCAGCAGCCCCTGGAGAGCGGGGTGATGGCGGATCCCGCCGCTGCAGCCACCTGGCTGGATCAGCTCCGCTGGGGAGGCTTGCTGAGCGGTCTGGAATTGCCGCAGCCGGAGCCGGTGATGGCGCGGCTGGAGCCGATCCCGTCACCATGAGCCGTCTGCTGTTGATCCTGCTGACCAGCTTGCTGGGCAGCCTTCCCCTGCTGAGCTGCAGCCGGACCCCGGCCGCCAAACCCAGCCCGCCCCAGCCCTTCGTGTTCCGCAGCCTCGATCTGCGCCAGCAGGATGCCAGGGGTCGCCCCAGCTGGGAGCTGATCAGCCCCCTGGCCCGCTACGACCTGCAGGGCCGCCGGGCGACGGTGCAGCAGCCCCGCGGGGTGATTTATGCCGGCGGCAAGCCCAGCTACCGGATCGAGGCGAAGCGCGGAACCGTGCTGAACGACGGCGAGCTGATCACCCTGGAAGGCGCGGTGCGGATTCAGGTGCTGGGGCCCAAGCCCTCGGTGATCTCCGGCGACCGGGTGCGCTGGACCCCGAAGGCCCAACGGATCTCCATCGACCAGCGACCGATGCTCGTGGACCGATCGTCGCGGCTGACAGCCAGAACAGCCCTGTTTCTGATCGACCAGAGCAAACTGGAACTCCGGGGTGACACGCGGCTGATCAGCCAGAAACTCGACCTCAGGGTCGCCCGGGCCGACTGGTTCGCCAACACAGGTGTCCTGCTGGCCGCCGGTCCGGTTCTGGGCACAAGGCGCCTGGGCAAGGGGCCTGCTCAGACCCTCACCGCCTCCGCCCTCGAGGGCAACACCCGGGATGAAGTTCTCGACGCGCTCGCGCCGGTGCGCTTCACCGATCCCGCCCAGAACACCGTTGTCGATGCCCAGCGGGTTCGCTGGACCAGCTCCACCCAGCGGCTCAGCACCCTGCAGCCATTTTTCGGTCGCAGCGGCAAGCTCCAGGTGCGGGGTGAGTCCCTGGAAGTTCAGCTGGATCAGCAGTGGGCCCTGATCCCCACCGGCTGTGATCTGCGCCAGCCGGGTGAGAAGCTGCTGGCCCGGGAGTGTGTCTACAACTGGGACACCCGTTGGCTCATGGCCCGTGGTGGTGTGGTTCTGACCAGGGATGCCAATCAGCAGATCACCCGCAGCACCGAGGCGCTCGGCAGGGTGGGAGGTGATGGCCTCGCCACCTTCAGCACGCCTGGCGGCAGGGTGAACTCCCAGCTGCGGATTCCTCCGGCCTCGGATCGTTCCCCGGACCAGCCTGAACGCTCCAGGCCTCCAGTGGTGTTCTGAGCTTCTCGGCCCAGCCCTCGATCCAGGCTTCATCAGCGCGGCTGAAGCACCGCGGCGACCATCCCCCCAGCACCAGCCAGCCGCCACCGCCGATCGGCTGCACCAGCACGGCGGGGGTTCCGGCCGGTAATCCGCTGAATTCAGCAGCACCGGGATAGAGCTTCAACGTCACCAGCGACACAGCCTTGCCGCCCTGCCGGGCGCGCTGGCAGATCGCTCCCGGCTCGAAGGGCTGGGCGCCAAGCACCCCACGCCGCAGGATCGATTGCCCCTGCCAGTGCAGCACCAGGCTGGCAGCCGGGGTTGCGGTCAACAGCATGCGGCTGCCCCAGCTGAGCTCGGCGGCCAGCTCTGCCGGCAAGCCGGCGATCAGCTCCAGACCCTGCGGTCCCCCCAGTTCCACCCGATCAGGGGCGGTCGGGGTGGCACGGGTCCAGAGCAGGGCCACCAGCATCAGGCCCACGGCCATCAGGCTTGCCAGCACGGCGGCGCGTTCCAGGGGGGGGCTCAGTTCCGGAGCGCTGAACTGATTGATCAGGCACAGCACCAGACCGAGCAGGCCTGCTCCCAGGCAGAGGCGGGCCGCAGCGGGCAGACCGGTCACGGCAATCCGGAGGGGGTTCGTGGGAACGCTGACACAAGCAGTGCCTGAGTGGCGCCATCCGTGAGAGGTTGGCTCGATTGCATGCCCGCCGAGGGAGCGCCCGAATGAATGCCAGCAAGGCGTTTGCCGCCATCGCACTGGCTGCGGTGGCCTCCGATGGAGCAATGGGCCGGGAGGAGGCCAAGGCGCTGCGGGGCCAGCTTGATCACCGCACCCCATTTGCCGGGCTTTCTGATCAGATCATCGGCGCCATGTTCGACGACCTGTTGCTGATCCTCCGCAATCAGGGACTGGACCAGCTGGTGGCCGAGGCCATCCCGGCCCTCGACGCTGATCAGCGCGAAACGGCCCTGGCGGTAGCCGCCCAGCTCGTGCACAGCGACCGGCTGGTGGAGCCGGCTGAGCAGGCCTTTCTGGATCGCCTTTCCAACCAGCTGGCTCTACCGGATGGACGGGCCAGCCAGATTCTCGAGGTGATTGAAATCCTGCACCGCGACAGCCTGGCTGGCTGAGGGCAGACTGAATACAGTCCTGTTCTGTAGGCAGCGAACCGTGCGTCCGTTCCCACCGTTCTCCCGTTTGCTGGGCATCCTCGCGGCGCTGATGATCCAGCTCCTGCCACTCCAGCCTGCTCTAGCGGCCTCCGCCCGGGATTTTCCAGCCCAGGCCCCCCTGAACCACGTCACCGATGCGGCCAGCCTGTTCAGCCGCGCCACGGCTGCCGAGCTGGAAAAGCGGTTGGCCGCGTTTGAGGCGAGCCATGTGCAGGCCAGGCTGGTCACGGTCGGACGACTCGACTACGGCCTGGAGCTCGACAGCCTCGGCGCTGATCTGATCCAGCGCTGGAACAGCATCTCCACGACGGGAGAGCCTTCCCTGCTGCTGCTGATCGATGGCCAGACCAACACCGCAGCGGTGAAGGCATCGCCCGACCTGCTGGAGCAACTCCCCGCCAGCCTGCTGCGCAGCACGGCTGACACCACCATGGACATCCCCCTGCGGATGGGCTCGCGCTACCGCCAGGCTTCGATCGATGCCCTGAATCGCCTGGAGCAGGTGCTCAGCGGCGCCGATGATCCAGGCCCGCCTCTGGAGCTGGAGCAGCCCGTGGTTGTCACCAGCATCCCGACCCAGGCTGAAACCGCTGCGGGAAGTGGCTTCACCTGGGTGGTGATCCTCCTGGTGGTGGGGACGATTGTGCCGATGCTCACCTGGTGGGTGTTTTCCCGCTGAACGCCGATGACCCTGCGTGATTGGATCGGAACGTTCGGTAAGGCGCGATCCACTGATCTGAGCCTTGATCTGGAGCGGGCCTATGAGGCGGCACTGCTGATCCAGGGCCTGGAGCTGGAGTACTACAACGATCGCCCGGTGCGGCCGGAGGTGAATCTCAGCCTGCCGCGCTCGGTCCAGGCCCAGATGTTGCGGCGCTTCCGCACCGCTCTGCAGATCTGCAGCCAGTTCATCGACGACCTTGAAGGACGGGAGCATGAGCTCGACAGCCAGGAGCGGCGCCAGCTGCAGTTGATCGAATCGGTGGAGGCCCGCTACAGCAACCGGTCCCCCCTGCCGGCCCTGAGCCGCTCCCCAGAACTGCTGCCCCGCAGCCTGATCGGCGTGGTTGAAAGGGTTCGCCGTCAGCTCGACCCGGAGGCTGAGGCCTCGGTGGTGGCCGGCTTCCGCCGCCGCCGCGACACCACTCTGGTGTCCCTGCGGATACTGCTGCTGCTGATTCTGGTGCCGTTGCTGATCCAGCAGGCCAGCCGCACCTTTTTGATCTCCCCCCTGGTCAACCGGCTTGCACCAGATGTGCCCTTCCTCAGCTACACCAAGCCCCAGCTCGAGGAGGCGGCGGTGGAGCGGCTGCGGATCTACCGGGCCGAAATCGAGTTCGACGCCCTGCTCAAGGGCGATCAGCTGCCCACCCCCGAAGCGCTGCATCTGGCCCTGGCCGCCAGGGCTGAGCAACTCAAGGAGGAGGCGGATGGTCAGAGCACCCGGGCCATCAAGAACGTGCTCTCCGATGGCTTTGCCCTGCTTGGCTTCGCCTTGATCTGCGTGTTGGGCCGAGATGACATCCGGGTTCTGAGGGGTTTCCTCGACGAGCAGATCTATGGTTTGAGCGACAGTGCCAAGGCGTTCGCCATCATCCTGTTCACCGATATCTTTGTTGGGTTTCACAGCCCTGAAGGTTGGACTGTGTTGCTGGATGGAATATCAAACCACCTCGGACTCCCGCAGCGAGAAAACTTTGTTCTGTTGTTCATCGCCACATTCCCGGTGATTCTTGCCACCATCTTCAAGTATTGGATCTTCCGCTATCTCAACCGCGTTTCTCCATCCTCGGTGGCCACGCTGCGCAACATGAATGGCGGTGGCTGAACCTGGCCTCACCCTGGTGACGGGCCCCGGTCGCGGTGGCAAGAGCCGCTGGGCCGAGCACCTCGCCGCCAGCAGCAGCCTGCCGGTGATCTATCTCGCCACCGGCCCACTCCGGGAAGGGGATCAGGGCTGGCAGCAGCGCCTCAGCCTGCACCGGCAGCGCCGCCCCGCCAGCTGGCCCACCTGGGAAGTGGCAGGAGCGCTCAGCCAGGCCCTTGATCAGGCGGAGCCCGGCCAGCTGCTGCTGATCGATTCGCTCGGCACCTGGTTGGCCCATCACCTGGAGCTGGACGCCGGTGACTGGAGTGATTGTCAGGCGGAACT
Organism: Synechococcus sp. CS-1325; assembly: GCA_025128135.1. Lineage (GTDB taxonomy): Bacteria > Cyanobacteriota > Cyanobacteriia > PCC-6307 > Cyanobiaceae > Regnicoccus. Next base: position 50,337 of record JAHLYW010000030.1, on the reverse strand, counting down.
GCTCGAGGCGCTGCTCCGGTGCCGCTCAGACCAGCTGATCGTCTGTGAGGAGGTGGGCTGGGGTGTCGTACCGGCCACGGCGATCGGGGGATTGTTCCGTGACCGGCTTGGCGAGCTTCAGCAGCAGCTGCATCAGCGTTGTCAGGCCAGTTGGCTGGTGGTGCATGGCCGTGCGATCAACCTGCTGGCGCTCAGCCAGCAGGTGCCCTGCGGCTAGTTCCATGCCTCGGCTTGTTCTCTTCCAGCCCCAGATCCCCCCCAACACCGGAAACGTGGCCCGCACCTGCGCTGCCACCTGCACCGAGTTGCACCTGATCGCTCCACTGGGGTTCAGCCTTGAGGATCGCCAGCTCAAGCGGGCCGGCCTCGATTACTGGCCCTGGGTGCAGCTGCACCTGCACAGCAATCTCCAGGCCTTTGCCAGGGAGCGCTTCGAGCGCGGAGGACGGCTGGTGGCCCTGAGCAGCCAGGCGGATGCTCCCTACACCCACTTCAGATTCGCCGCCGACGACTGGCTGCTGCTGGGCCGCGAAACAGACGGGCTGCCTGCCGAGGCGCTGCAGCTGGCCGATGCGCAGCTGACGATTCCGATGCCAGGTTCGGTGCAGCTGGGTGGTGGCGTCCGCAGCCTCAACCTTTCGGTGGCTGCGGCGATCGTTCTGTTTGAAGCGATCAGGCAGTTGGAGAGAGGGATCTGATCCTTTCCCTCGCTCTATTCAGGCCCCATGAGGAACGGGTGAGACTTGTGCCTGGAGGTTCATACCGCTACTCTCGGCGCGGTCCGGGGATGCTGGCTTCTCCACCGGGCTTTGTTCCTCTGGGGATTTGCATGAAGCCTTACAAACTCCTCTGGCCCCTGGCGGGGGCCGTCCCGGTGCTTTCGCTGGTGGCCGTTGGAGCCATTCCCGGCAGTGCTGACTCCCGCTCATCCGGTTGGGACACCCTGCCGGAGGCCATCTCGGCCGAATCTCATCAGGTGGCAGCGCTGCCGGAGCCCAGCACGGCACGGCTCTGGGCGAAGGTCCGCTTCGGGATCAGGCTTGATGAACTGGCCTCCCAGCTCCGCTTGCCCCCCTCCGGACTGGCCAAGCTCAACGCCCTTGAAGCGGACCACCGCCTCCGAGCCGGGGACTGGGTGATGCTGCCTGCCAACAGAGGCGAGCAGGCCAGGCAACTGGCTTCCATCGATGCTTCCGAACTTCGCCGCCGGGCACCCCTCTCAACACCACCTCCGCTGGAAGCCATGGGCGTTGTGCGCCTTGGCGACAATCTTCGCAAGCTTGCCCAGCGCTATGGCATGAGTCTTCAGGATCTGTTACGGCTCAATCCCGGGCTGCAGGCAGCAGGCCTGGTGGCCGGCACCCAGATCCGGGTGGCCAATGCCGCGCCGGTCCGCAGTCGGATGATCCTGGGTCTCAATCCTGTCGGCAGCGGTGGCCTGAGCTGGCCTGAACTGCCGAATTTCGGGCGTCCTGCCGATGAGTCACCCCGTCCTGCCAATTCCACCTGGATCTGGCCGAGCCGTGGGGTGTTCAGCTCAGGCTATGGCTGGCGCTGGGGGCGGATGCACAAGGGCATCGACATCGCCAACAATGTCGGAACTCCGATCGTGGCGGCCCGCTCCGGCCAGGTGAGCTTTGCCGGCTGGCACGACGGTGGTTACGGGTTCATGGTCGAGATTCAGCATGAAGACGGCAGCAAGTCGCTTTACGCCCACAACAGCCGCCTGCTGGTGCAGGTGGGACAGGTGGTGGCGCAGGGGGTGACGATTGCCGAAATGGGCAGCACCGGACGCAGCACCGGTCCCCACCTCCATTTCGAGATTCATCCTCCCGGCCGTGGTGCCGTCAACCCACTCACCTTTCTGCCTGGCCGGGCCTGAACGGTTGGCATTGATTCATTCCGGCTGGCTGGCCACGGCTTAAAATTCAGCTCAGGACTGACAACTTTTCTGCAGCCAGGTCAACTTCAGTGCAGACAGCTCCTCTGGCCACGGATCCCTCCTCCCTGCTCACTGCCCTGCAGTGGCGCTATGCCACCAAGGTGTTCGATTCTTGCCGCCTGATTGCAGCCGACACCTGGAGCGCCCTCGAAGCCGCCCTTGTGCTCACGCCATCCTCCTACGGCCTGCAGCCCTGGAAGTTTCTGGTGATCGATGATCCGGCTCTGCGCTCCGAGCTGCGACCGTTTTCCTGGAACCAGAGCCAGATCACCGATGCCTCCCATCTGGTGGTGTTCCTGGCCCGGCGCTCGATCATCGCTTCAGATCTGGACCGATTGATTCAGGCCACCAGCGCGGCCCGTGGCCTGCCGTTGGAGCAGCTCAGCTTCTATCGCGATCTCATCCAGAAGGATCTGGTGGATGGTCCGCGCAGCGCCATGATCGACCAGTGGTCCACCAATCAGGTGTACATCGCCCTGGGCAACTTCATGACCGCCGCCGCCCTGCTGGAGGTGGACACCTGCCCGATCGAAGGCTTTTCTCCGCCCGATTACGACAGGCTGCTCGGCCTGGATACATCGGGCTATCGAACGGCGGTGGTCTGTGCGGCCGGCTACCGGGCCCCGGAAGACAAGTACGCCAGCCTGGCCAAGGTGCGCTTCCCTGCCGCCGAGCTGATCGAGCACATCTGAATCCGCCCCGCCTCGCCTTCCCTTCACTGCTGGCGCTGGTCCAGTGGGTTTTCGGGTGTGTCCATCCGCTGCCCATCGTCTAGGTTTGATCGCTGGAGGCTCGGTAGCTCAGCTGGTTAGAGCGTGGGATTCATAACCCCAAGGTCGGGAGTTCAAGTCTCCCCCGAGCCATTGATCGATGCTGGGGGGATGGCCAGGCAGCCTGGCTCCCGATGAGCTGGCTGGAGCCCAGCAACCTTCTGCTGCTGGCCTGCGCCCTGATCTATGGCCTGATCGGGGAATGGGTCGACGCCGGCATCCTGCTGCTGTTCGTGCTGGGCATCAGCCTGCTAGATGCGGTCCAGCAGCAACGCAGCAACCGCGCCCTGGCTGAACTGGCAAGGCTTTCGGCGCCGCGCGCCCGGGTGCTGCGGGACGGCCAGACGCTCGAGCTGCCGGTCGAGCAGGTGCATCTGGGTGATCTGCTCCGCCTTGAGGAAGGCGATCGGGTGGCGGCCGATGCCGAGCTCACCGAGGCGGTGGGGTTGTGGCTGGATGAGTCCCTCCTGACGGGTGAATCCCTGCCGGTGGCCCGCTCCAGGCCAGGGGAGCGGATTCTGGCGGGTTCGCTGGTGGCGGGCGGCCGCGGCTGGGCGGAGGTGACGGCCGTGGCCGATGCCACCGAACTGGGCCGGCTCGGCAGCAGCCTGGCCACGGTGCAACCGCCGCCCACCCGCCTGCAGCGCCAGACCCGTCGCCTCACCGGGCGCCTCACGGTTCTGGCCCTGGGGCTCTGCGCGGCCCTGGCCCTGATCCAGGGGGGACTGGGCGGCAACTGGCCCCAGGCCCTGCTCGCCGCCCTGGCCCTGGCCCTGGCGGTGCTGCCCAACGAAATTCCCGTGGTGCTGGCCCTGTTCCTGGCCCTGGGCGCCCTGCGTCTGGCCCGGATCGGGGTGCTGGCCCGCTGGCCCGCGGCGGTGGAGAGCCTCGGCAGTGCCACGGTGCTCGCCGTCGACAAGACCGGCACCCTCACCGAGAACCGGATGGGGGTCCAGCAACTTCTTACTTGGCCAGCGCTGGAGGGCTGGAGTGCCGGGGAGACCCTGGAGGAACCCTTTCACGCTCTGGTGGAACTGGCGGTGCTCTCCAGCCGCGGTGATCCGGTGGATGCGATGGAATTGGCGATCCAGCGCCTGGCTGCCGACCATCTCGGTGGCACCGAACACCTCCACCCCGACTGGCCCCTGGAGCGCGAATACCCGCTGCAGAGTGATCTGCTGGTGTTCTCCCGTCTCTGGCGGGACGGCGAGGGCGGCCTGCAGCTGGCGGCCAAGGGGGCACCCGAGGCGATCGCCGATCTGTGCCACCTCGATGGTGGGCAGAGCTCCGCACTGCTGGCCGCTGCCGATGCACTCGCCGCCAGGGGGCTGCGGGTGCTGGCGGTGGCAGGCGGGCTCGATGGCGCGCCCGTTCACGACGGGCAGCCTTTCGCAAGCAGCGGTGCTCTGCCGGATGATGCCCATGGCTACCTGTTCGAGCCGGTGGGTTTCCTGGCTCTGGCGGACCCGCTGCGCCCGGATGTGCCGGCGGCGATCGCCACGGCGCAGAGTGCCGGTGTTCGCGTGGTGATGATCACGGGAGACAGCCCCGTGACGGCCCGCTCGATCGCCGATCAGGCTGGCCTGCCGCCAGGTCCGGTGCTGAGTGGTCAGGAACTCGAAGCCCTCTCACCGCTGGCGCTGGCTGCCTCCATCCGCGAGGTGTCGGTGTTCGCCCGGGTGATGCCCCAGCAGAAGCTGCAGCTGGTGCGCGCCCTGCAGGCCGCCGGTGAGGTGGTGGCGATGACCGGTGATGGCGTCAATGACGCCCCGGCCCTCAAGGCCGCCGACATCGGCGTGGCGATGGGCAAACGCGGCACCGCCGTGGCGCGTGAATCCGCCGATCTGGTGCTGCTGGGTGACACCTTCAGCGATCTGGTTGGGGCCCTGGAGCTGGGCCGCCGCGTCGACGCCAACCTGCACCGGGCCCTCGGCTACACCCTCGCCATTCACCTGCCGATCGCAGCCCTGGGCCTGGTGCCGCTGCTCAGTGGCCAGCCGCTGATCCTGCTGCCGGTGCATATCGCCCTGCTGCACCTGGTGATCGATCCGGCCTGCACGGTGGTGTTCGAGGCGCTGCCGCCCGCTCCTGGCCTGATGCGGCAGCCGCCCCGCCCGCCGGAGGCGCCCCTGTTCGGTCCAACGATCTGGCGCCAGGCCCTCAGCCAGGGAGCGGTGCTGGTGGTGGCCGCCCTGGTGCTGGCCTTCTGGCCAGACACCGACGCCGAATCACGCCGCAGCCTGGTGTTCTCGCTGCTGCTGCTCGCCGGTGGGGGTCTGGTGTGGCTCAACGGTGATGCGAGGGAACCGATCACCGCCGTCGGTCCAGGTATCGGCATCGGCCTGTGGCTGATCGTGCTCGCCCTGCCGGGCCTTCAGCAGCTGCTGAACCTGGCGCCCCTGCTGCCGGCCCAGATCTTCATACTGTTGGCCATCACGGTGATCGCTTTGCTGCTGGCCTGGCAGCTGGCCCCCCATCCAGCCGCTGAGTCTTCGCCCTGAACCCGCCATGGCCCGTCCCTACCAACCCTCCCTGCTGCGGCTGCTGCATGGAACCACCGCCGCCGGCGTTGTGCTGGCCTGGCTGAGCGGTCTGTTCGTCTACAGCCAGTACGACGGGCGCTGGGGACGGCTGCCGATCCGCCTGCCCGGAGAGTGGATCGATATCCACGGCACGGTGGGGGTGGCGTTGCTGCCGCTGGCCGTGCTGTTCGCTGCCTATGCCTTCACCCTGGGGCGGCGGCAGCTCGCCAGGGCCAGCAATGCGCTGGCGCTGACCGCCCTGGCCCTGGCGATCGGCAGCGGCAAGCTGATGCAGGAGGACTGGTTGCGGCAGGGAAACCTGAGCCAGCTCGTCTACAGCCTCCATCTGATCGCCTGGGGCGTGATGGCGATGGCGGTTCTGGCCCATCTGGCCGGGGTGCTGGCCCGCGGTGGTTGGCCGCTGGCCGGCTCGATGGCCAGCCTGAGGCTCAAGGCCGGTGATCGACCCGCTGACTGGCCCCGCCAGCTGGCGAAGGCAGTTCGGCGCTCTGACCCACCAGCTCGGCGCTGATCGCCCAGAGCGCCTCGGCCAGGCTGTCATCGAGAGCTTCAGCGCTTGGTTCGCTCAGCTCGAAGCGCAGGCGGCCCAGACCCACCACCCGGTTGCTGCGGTAGCTGAAGCCTGGGCTGCCGTGGAGATCAGCGCTGGCGAGCTCCGCCAGCAGGCCTCCGGCGAGCTCAACCGTTGCGGTGATGCGCAGCAGGTCACGGGCCACCAGGGCAAACAGGCGCTGGCCCCATTCGTTGTGGCGGCGGCTGTAGCGGAAAAAGCCGCCGCTCCCTGGCGGGATCACCAGGCCCGGGCTCCAGGCGAGCACCGGCATCGGTGTGCCGCGCAGCTGCAGGCGCCGCTCCAGCTCGCGGGCGAACAGCAGGTTGCAGAGCTTGCTGTCCTTGTAGGCCTTGTCGGCATCAAACGGCAGGCCGCCAGCCACCATCTCGAAGCCCGAGCCAGCCCTGAGGCCGGCCAGATCGCCCAGGCCAGCTGGCTGGCCGACCCGGCCACCGGCTGCGGCGGGGTCATGCACCTCCGAGCCGGTGACCACCAGCCGAGGGGCCTGGCTGCCATCGAGCAGGGGAAGCAGCCGCTGGGCCAGGGCCTGGTGGGCGAGGTGGTTCACCGCGATGGTGAGTTCATGGCCCTGGGCTGATCGCCTCGGCTCGGTGCCGCCGCTGTACTGGAGCCCGGCGTTGAGCACGAGGCTGTCGATCGGTTCACCGAGCCCGAGCAGTTCGGCGGCGCAGCGCTCGACGCTGGCCAGATCGGCCAGGTCACAGACCGGAGCGCGCGCGGATGGCCCCACCGGCTCGGCTTGTTCAAGACGTGCCAGCGTGGCCTCAGCCGTGGCCGGATCCCGGCACGGCAAGGTGAGCTGGTGGCCGGCGCGGCGCAGCTGCAGGGCCGCCTGATGGCCGATGCCGGAGCTGGCGCCGGTGAGCAGGATGTGCCTGCTGGTGTGGGCCGGAGTGGAGCTGGGCGTCATGCCGTTCACCCTATGCAGATCCAGACTGGAGCGATCCGCGCCGAGCCGATGCTCCAACGACCCAGGCTTCCCCATCCGGAGCAGCGCTTTGGCGACGACGACGATGGGGACGACTGGCCGGTCGATCGCGGCCGCCCCCTGGCCCTGCGCTGGCTGGCTCTGGTGGGTGCGCTGGCCTTTGTGATGCTGGGGCTCAGCAGCCTGCAACCGTTGCTCCAGCCCGCGCCCCAGCCCTTGCCGGGTCCCCGTGATGCCGCTGTTTCCTGAATGACCTCCTCCTCATCGGAAGCTCCGCCGCCGCTGCAGGTGGCCCTGGCCATGCTGGAGCGGCAGGGATCCTGGCTGGTTCAGCTCCGTGACGACGTGGCCGGGATCGTGGCACCGGGCTGCTGGGGACTGTTCGGGGGGCATCTGGATCCAGGCGAAACGGCCGAGCAGGCCCTCAGGCGTGAGCTTCAGGAAGAGATCAGCTGGCAGGCGGGTGCTCTTCACTTCTGGTTCACCGACATCAATCCCCAGCGCAGCGCCCATTTCTTCAGGTCGAGCCTGCCGGTTCCCCTGGAGGCGCTGCGGCTGCTGGAAGGCCAGGACATGGCCCTGGTGAGCCTTGCTCAGCTGCGATCCGGTCGGATCTGGAGCCCCAGGTTGCAGGAGACCAGGCCCCTGGCCCCCTCTCTGCAGCGGGCCGTCGAGGCTCTGCTGGCCGAAGGCATCCAGCCAACGGCCTGATCCGGCCGCGCGGTCTCGATAGCGTTGTCTCCAGCATGGGAATCCGCACTGTTCTGTGCCATCCCTCTCGGTTGATCCATGGCTGAACCTGCCCTCACCCTCCTTTTCGACGGGGCCTGCCCCCTCTGCCGGCGCGAGGTGGAGAGCCTGCGGGCCCGTGATCGGGGGCGCGGCCTGATCCGCTTCGTCGATATCGATGCGGCCGACTACGACCCGGTGGCCCATGCAGGGATCAGCTACCGGGAGGCCATGGGCCGCATCCGCGCCATCGGCCCAGGCGGCCGGGTGATCAAGGATGTGGCCGTCTTCCGTGAGGCCTACCGGGTGGTGGGCTGGGGCTGGCTCTACGCCCCCACCGCCTGGCCGTTGATCGGGCCGCTGGTGGATGCGCTCTATGGGCTCTGGGCCCGTTGGCGGCTGCGGCTGACCGGCCGTGGCGATCTCAATACGCTCTGCGATCTGCGGGGGTGCTGAAGCGCATCAACCCCGTGCTCGTGCCGGTGCAGATCGTCTGGTTCAAACGGGATCTGCGGGTGGCCGATCACCAGCCGCTGCTCCAGGCGAGCCGCCTTGGTCTGGTGCTGCCGCTGCTGGTGGTGGAACCCGAGCTGTGGCAGCAGAGCGATGCCTCGGCGCGCCAGTGGGCCTTCTGCGCCGAGAGCCTGGCGGAGCTCAGGCAGGCCCTGGCGGAGCTGGGTCAGCCGCTGGTGGTGCGGATCGGCCCGGCGCTGGACGTGCTGGAGCGGGCCCGCCGCCAGTTCGCCATTGCCGGGCTCTGGAGCCATCAGGAAACCGGCAACGGCTGGACCTATGCCCGCGACCGGCAGGTGGCCCATTGGGCCCTGAGCCATGGCATCCCTTGGACCCAGATTCCCTCATTCGGTGTGATCCGCCGCCTGCGCAGCCGCAACGGCTGGGCGCGCCGCTGGGAGGAGCGCATGGCCGAGCCGCTGGCGCCGCCGCCGCCGGGTCTGCCCTGCCTGGGGGGCCTTGATCCCGGTCCCATTCCCTCCGCCGCCGAGCTGGGTCTGGCGCCTGACCCCTGCCCGGGCCGTCAGCTCGGGGGGCGGCAGCAGGGACTGGCCGTTCTGGAAAGTTTTCTGAGCGAGCGCGGGACGCGCTACCACCGTGAGCTCTCCAGCCCGCTCACGGCCTTCGAGAGCTGCTCGCGCCTGTCGCCCCACCTCAGCTGGGGCACGCTGTCGATGCGGGAAGTGGTGCAGCGCAGCCGCCGCCTCCGCAAAGCGCCGCTGGGCTTTGAGGCGCGGCTGCACTGGCACTGCCATTTCATCCAGAAGCTCGAATGCCAGCCGGATCTGGAGTTTCGCGAGCTCCATCCGCTCACCGCAGGCCTGCGCAGCAGCGACCCCGAGCGCCTGGCGGCCTGGGCAGAAGGGCGTACCGGGCTGCCGTTCGTGGATGCCTGCATGCGGGCCCTGATCGCCAGCGGCTGGATCAATTTCCGCATGCGGGCGATGCTGATGTCGGTGGCCAGCTACCAGCTGTGGTTGCCGTGGCGCCAGAGCGGGCTGCACCTGGCCCGCCTGTTCGTCGATTACGAACCGGGCATCCACTGGAGCCAGTGCCAGATGCAGTCGGGCACCACGGGCATCAACACGATCCGGATCTACAACCCGATCAAACAGGGCCTTGAGCACGATCCCAACGGCGATTTCATCCGCCGCTGGCTGCCGGAACTGCGCAACGTGCCGGCTGTTCACATCCATGAGCCGTGGACGATGGCGATGGTCACCCAGCAGCGGGTCGGCTGCGTGCTCGGCGTGCACTACCCATTGCCGATCGTGGAGCCCGCCGCCGCCGCCCGCCAGGCCAGGGAGACGATCTGGGCGCGGCGTCAGGAGCAGGGCTTCAAGGAGATTGCCGATGCGATCCAGAGCAGGCACGGCTCCCGCCGCTCCGGCCTGGCGGCCAGTGGCGGCAGGCGGCGGCGGCAGCGGCCAGTGGCGGCGAATGCCGCCGGTGATCAACAGCTGCAGCTCAGCCTGCAGCTCGACCCTGATTCAGCTTGACCCTGAGCAGCTGAAGCGGCCGTCGCTTCGCCGGGATCAACCCAGAAAGGGATCCAGGAAGCTGAGCGGCCTGGCCATGGTTTCCGAAAATCCGAGAATGCCGCGGTCGCGGTAGCTGTACAGAAGCGTGTCGTCGGCCTCCAGCAGGAAGGTGCCGCCCCGCTGGGTGAGGAAATCGTCGCGGGGCACGTAGGTGCGCCAGTGGCCCAGCACTTCGCTCATGTTGCGCAGCCGCACCGTGGCCAGCTCGAAGGGCCGCTGGAACCCACGGCCGCCCGCCTTGGCGAAGAACGAGCCCTGAATCGGCGGCAGGGGGCCCGCCTGGATGGTCTCGTCGTCGGCGATGCGCTGGGGCGCGCTGCGATCGCCCGTGTAGCCCCGCAGCACCTCGGCCAGGGTGCCGGGGGAGCCGATCCCGGCGCACATCAGCAGCAGGTTCGGCCAGGGGCCGCCGATCTGCCGCAGGCCTTTGTAGAGCCCCAGGGCCCGATGCAGCTGGGGTTCAGCGTCCACCTGCAGCCGCTCGCTCGGAAAGCCGGTGAAGGCGCAGAAGCGCTGACGGCCCGCCTCATCACCGATGCCGATTGCCAGTACAGGGATGCCGGCGGCCTCCAGCTGCGCCCAGGCCGCCACCAGGGCCTGGGCGTATTCAATGCTGTCGAAATCGCCCAGTTGGGGGAACAGCAGCACCAGCCGGCGGCGGCCCGACTCCATCCCGTCCAGCTCCGCCAGCCGCTCCAGCAGCGCGGCGGGTGCGGCCGGCCGGGGTTCGCTCTCCGTTGGGTTGGTTAGAGGCAAGGGCTCGGTCACAGAGAAGGCTCGCTCATGGCTGGCACTATCGTCGCCCGCTCCAGAAACGCCTCGGCGGCGGCGTTCAACACCTCGCGCCGCTGGGGATCCATCCGCTCCAGCAGGCGCACCATCATTGAGAGGCGGGGGTTCCCGCGGAAGAACGCCTGGTTCCGCTCGATGAAGCGCCAGTAGAGACCGTCCCAGATCTCGCACCAGGGCCCCTTCCTGAAATCGCTCATCTTGAGGATGTAGTTGGAGCCGCTGATGTAGGGCTTGGTGGCGAAGAGGCCGCCATCGCTCATCAGACCCATGCCATACACATTGGGGCCCATCACCCACTCGTAGGAATCCAGGTAGCGCTCCATGAACCAGCGGTGCACCTCGCCGGGATGGATCTCAGAGAGCAGCATCAGGTTGCTGATCACCATCAGTCGCTCGATGTGGTGGTTGTAGCCGAGGCGATTCAGCCGCTCGATCGCGGCATCCAGCGGCGGTAGGCCGGTGTTTCCCTCGCTCCAGCAGGGGGCCAGGCGGCGGCGATGGTTCCAGAAGTTGCTGCTCGCCTGGCGCTGGCCGTGCACCAGGTCGATGCCGCGCACGAACTCGCGCCAGCCGATCACCTGGCGCAGGAAGCCCTCCAGTGAGGCGATCGGGACCGGTTGGTCGCTGTTCTGCCGGCTCTCCGCGTGGGCGAGGGTCGCTTCGATCACGCCGGCAGGCGTGAGCAGACCGATGTTGAGCAGGGGAGAGAGCAGGGAGTGATTCAGGGTGTCGTGGTGGGCACTCAGCGCGTCTTCGTAGGGGCCGAAATTCTCAAATCGCTCGATCAAAAACTGCTGCAGCCAGGACTGGGCTCCGGCGTGATCGAAGGGAATCCAGAGCGGGCCCAGCTCTCCGGGGTGGTCGGCGAAGTGGCTCGCAACCATCTGCCGCACCGCCGGTTCATGGGGGCTGGCCGCCACCGCCGGCAGCGGCGGCTCGCTGTATCCCTTCGGCAGCTTCCGGCGGTTGTCCACGTCGTAGCTCCATTGGCCGCCGGTCGGCGAACCGTCGGCTTCGATCAGCAACCCCAGGCGCCGGCGCTGACGTTCATAGAAGGTCTTCATGAAGGGGCGGCGGCGGCCTTCAAACCAGGCCCGGCTCTCGGCCCCCGATTCGAGGAAGGCGGGCGACGGCAGCACCGTGAGCTCCAGCGCCTGCTCCTGGCAGAACCGCTCCAACCGCGCCGCGAAGCTCCGGTCGGCGATCTCTGCCACCCGCAGCTGCTTGGCTCCTGCCAACTCAAGCGCCAGCCGCTCCCACAACGACACCCCCGCCGAGGCCGGCAGCTCGAAGTAATACACCAAGGCACCCCGCTCGATCAGGGCATCCCGGAAACTGCGCATCGCCACGAAGGTGTGCAGCAGGCGCAGCTGGTGGTAGCGGTAAGCGGACGCCACCGCCAGGTCTTCGATCATCAGCACCTGGCTGCCGGCGGCCAGTTCCAGTGGCGAGGCGGTGAACCACTGGCGGTGCAGCTGGTCGCCAAGGATCAGGGTGAGGGTCACAGGATGGGGGGCTGAGGGGGGAGGTCCTGGCGTCAGCTCCAGAGTCGGCGGTGGGTTTCCTCGGGGTCGTAGCGGCGCAGCTGGCGCTCGAGATCGAAGCGGCGTGGCTGGCCGCCGAAACTGCGCGGATCGGAGCCGACGCCGGCCAGATAGGCCCAGTTGCCGGTGTTCACGGCCGGGTGGGCATCGATCAGGGCCCACTCGAAGAAGCGGGCGCCCCAGGTCCAGGGCAGTTGAAGCTCATTGATGAAATGGGAGGCCACCCACTGGCGCCCCCGATTGGAGAGGTAGCCGGTGGCCAGCAGTTCGCGCAGCTGGGCATCGATCAGGGGGTGGCCGGACTCAGCCCGGGTCCAGCGGGCGAAGCGCTCCCGGTCTGCGTCCCACGGCGGCGGCCGGTTCTGAATACCGCCGGGGGCGTGGAAGGCGGCGCCATGGCGCTGCTCCGACCAGAGGAAGAACTCGCGCCAGAGCAGTTCCTGCTTCAGCCACTCGGAACCCTCATCGGCGCCATGGAGGCCCTGATAGCGGAGCAGCTCCTGCCAGATCCGGCGCACCGAGAGCGAGCCGATCGCCAGAAAGGGGGAGAGCTTTGAGGAGAACTCCGTGCCCACCAGGCCATTGCGGGTGGCTTTGTAGTTGCGGAGGCCATCGGAGCCGAACAGGTAGTGCTGCAGCCGGGCCAGGGCGCTGGCTTCATCACCGCGGAAGGGAAAGGCACTGCGGGGATCGACGCGCTGGACCCCTGGCGAGACCACTGCCGGCGAGCTGAGCCAGGTCTTGGGCCAATCCTGCCGGTTGCCGCCGAGCCCGCTGAGATCGGCTGGGGGCAGCGGCGGTTCGGGAGCCCGGCTCAGGCCACGGCGAAAGTCGGAATACACGCGAGGGAACGTCTCAGCCGCCATCGGCCAGTCGCTGAACAGCCTCGACTCGCGGCAGTGGAGCACCGCCTCGGCGCTGAACTCAGGCGCCTGCAGCAGCGGGATGGCCGCCGCCGCCAGGCGCTGTTGCAGCGCGTTGGTCGCCGACGCTGCAATCCGGCGTTGATGGGGCCCCCGCAGCCGCTGGCTTTCCGGCCGGTTGGCCAGCACCACCAGCCGCCCGGCAGCGCGGCGGGCCAGGGCCACGGCCTCGTGGAAGGCAGGCTGGTCATCGAGGCGCAGCTGCCCATCCAGGGCCACCGCGATGGTGGCGACCGGCGGCATGATTGCATCGCAGGGTGGATCAGCCTGGCAGGAGTGCTGCGCTGATCGCGACCGCCGTTTTGATGACGGATTGCTGCACGGCCAGGCCGGAGTGAGTACGGACCTTAAGGATTGCTCTAGGTTTCAGGCCTGCCTGAACACGTCGTGGCCCAATCTGTCGCACTGCTCGCTGCCACCGGCCTGGCCGGTCTTGCCCTGGTCGGCCTGACCATGAGCTTTCTGATCTGATCCAAGGAGATCAACTGGGTGATCAGCCCCGGACGTCGCGGTGCCGACTGACGGCCGCCAGGCTGAATCGGTCGCCGTTGCCGATGGCGTGCCGTTTCGCTGGGGTGGATTGAGCCATGACCGTGTCGGTGCTGAGCGAGCAGGAGCGCTGGAAGCAGGATCGATCCGATGACGCTCTCTTCTACGCCGAGCCTCGTTTTGTTCACCATCTCGATGCGGCGTTCCGCGCCAGGCTGACGGCCCTCTATCGGGAGCAGATTCCCACGGGCGCAGTGGTGCTGGATCTGATGAGCAGCTGGGTGAGCCATCTGCCCGATGACCTGGCCACGGCAGCGGTGCTCGGCCATGGTCTCAACGCCAGGGAGCTGGAAGCCAACCCACGCCTGAGCCGGCACTGGGTTCAGAACCTCAACCTGGATCAGTGCCTGCAGCTTGAGGTCGGCAGCATCGACGCGGCCTTGATCGTGGCGGGCTGGCAGTACCTGCAGCAGCCCGAAGCGGTGGCTGCTGAGCTGCTGCGGGTGGTGCGCCCGGGCGGCCAGCTGATCGTGGCGTTCTCGAACCGGATGTTCGCTCAGAAGGCTTCCAGGGTCTGGATGGAGGGAAGCGATCGGGATCACCTGGCCGTTGTGGCGAGGGTGCTGATGGCCCAGGGCTGGCCCCAGCCGAAGCTGATTGCCGAAGCCACCCGGGCGGCAGGCCCGCTGGGCTGGCTGAACGGCAAGGGAGATCCGTTCTTCGCCGTGATCGCCGAGAAGCCACCGGCAGGAGACCGATCGGAAAACTGAGCATGCTCCCGCTGGCCGGCAAGCCACAGTTAACAGTTCTTCACATTAGAGTGGCCAAAAGACCGGACTCACGCTTGGAAGACCTGTTCGCCGCCTTGTACTTGATCTGCTTCGCGGTGATCGCCGGAGGCGCTTTCGCCCTGATGAGCCAGAACCTGCGCCGCTCCGCTCCAAGGATCACCTCCCAGCCAGCCGGCAGCCGCCGAGCTCGTCACCCCGAGGCTCCCCAGCCTGGCGAAGAGGTGATGTACGTCGATCTCAATCGTGAGCGCCTTGAGCAGCTCTTTCAGCAGGCCAGCTGACTGTCTGTACAAAAAGCCCGGTTGGAGTTAACCAACCGGGCTTTTTCATGGAATCAACCAGCCTGAATTGAATTCAGCCCAGGCCGATCTGGGACAGGATGCTCTGACCGGTCAGCAGCTCGGTGGCCAGGCCGATCACGAAACCCAGCATGGCCAGACGGCCATTCCAGGTTTCAGCGAAAGCAACGAAGCCGAAGCGGGGGGAGGAATCAGCCATGGTGTGAAGGATTTTGCTGAACGTTACCAATTGTAAAGGTGATGGCCCGGCTCAGTGGTGACGGTTGCGGCCCAGGGGCTCGATCCAGTGCTCACGCACGCTGTCGTGCTGGAGTTTTGCCGCCGGGATCCGGCAGCCCAGCTGGATGGCGCCCTGGTCGATCAGACGGCCGAGCCGCAAGGCGGTGGCTTCTTCGATCCTGGAGAAGCGGTCTTGCTGGTGGGCGAGCCAGGAGAGCTCGTCTGGTGTGATCACGCCTGTGGAGAGGGAATTGAGAAAGAGCTGACCGACCGTCATGGATCATGTAACGGAACGTAAACATTCTGTCTCATCGGTTGGCCGGGCGTGGCATGTCGCCGCCTGGGAGGATGGAACACCTGAAGGTCGGTGGCCGATGTCCCGTGAGCAGCTGAAGGCCTTCCTCAGCAGGATGCAGAACGACGCTGAGCTGAAGCGCCAGGTGCTGGCCGCTGCCACCGCCGATGACGTGGCTCAGATCGCCCTGAAAAGCGGTTTCGAATTTTCGGGCGATGAGCTGCTGCGGGCATCGGGCCAGACGTTCGACAAGGTGACTGTGCGCAAGAACGACATCCCAGGTGAATACAACTGATCGATCTCGCCTTCAGCGGCCGTTGCGCCGGTGTCGCCGCAGCCTGGATATTCAGGAGCAGGAATGGAGGCTGAATGGCTCCGGGTGCAGCGTGTGATCCGCTGGCCCCTGTTCACAGCTCTTGTCGTGCTCTCCGGCCTGGTCAACGGCCTGCCGGCTGGCTGGGCCAATCCCCAGAGGCCGCGATCCGTCACGGTGCTGTCGATCGGGGATGGCGACACCATCCGCGTTCTGCAGGATCAGCAGCGGATCACAGTGCGCCTGGCCTGCATCGACGCTCCCGAGCTGGCCCAGGCCCCCCATGGCGCCCAGGCCCGCAGCTACCTGCAGAGCCGCCTGCGGCTGGGCTCCGCCGTGACGCTCCGGCCCCACACCGTGGATCGCTTCGGCCGCACCGTGGCCGAGGTGATCAGCGGCGTGAATCTCAATCTGGCGCTGGTGGAAGACGGCAAGGCCTTCGCCTACCGCCGCTATCTCGGCAGCTGTGATGCCAGGGCGTATCTGGATGCCGAGTTGCGGGCTTCCCGCCGCCGCCAGGGGGTGTGGCAGCAGCTCGATGGCATCACCCGTCCCTGGGACTTTCGCCGCAACCGGAGGGCGCAGCGCTCTGCGGCTGCCGCCGGGCAGGGCACCAGGCTCTGAAACGGCTTGGTGGCTGAGGCCACAGGGGTTCAGGCCTGACAGCTCATTGGATGTGGGCGATCGATGGCAGAGGTTTGCGCAGCATTCCAGTTGCCATGAGATCAATTTTAGGACTCGTGGTCTGGTTTTCTCTGATCCTGTGGTCGCAGCTTCCGCCGTCCTGATCAAGAACGGAAGGATCGGCCATTCAGGAGAGAATGAACCTCCAGGCGCTGCCCGGGGGGTGTTCCCAACCCCGGAGGCACCCCATGCAATTCAGGTACTACGCCAAGGAAGATCCCTGGCAAGACGATGACGACGGCAACCACGGCAGGCCGGTCACCCTGGCCCGGATGGGCGATGGCCCTGACACCGAAGCGATCTGGGCTGTCGTTCGCGGGGCCTGGCAACCCTTCCCCGATCTCTGGGGTCGCCTGATCGGCGGCGACTGGTGGGACCGGATCCACGAAGAACGAGCCCGCCGCTGCTTCGACGCTGAAGCCTTCGCTGGCGGCGAGATTCTGGAGCCCCTCCCGGCAGCCGCCATGGATCTGCTCTGTGAGGCCTATCAGGCCCGCAATGCGCGGAAAGCGAAGGCCAGAGCCCAACCATGAACCCCCAGCAGATCAAGCCGATGAACACCCAACCCCCAACCCACAGCCCGCGCTACGACGAGGCTCTGCTCTGGGCCGCCCAGCTGCACCGCTGCCAGAGCCGCAAGGGCAAGCCGGTGCCCTACATCTCCCACCTGATCGCCGTGAGCGGCCTGGTCTGGGAAGACGGCGGCAGTGAAGATCAGGCGATTGCCGCCCTGCTCCACGATGCGATTGAAGATGCTGACCAGACCCATGGCTCGATCGCCGAGCGCTTCGGGGTGGAGGTGGCCGACATCGTGCGCGACTGCACCGACACCGCCGAGGGACTGACCGGCGTGGTCAAAGAACCCTGGCGGCTGCGCAAGACCCGCTACCTGGCCTCTCTCGATCACAAGAGTGAGGGCTCCCTGCGGGTCACGGCCGCTGACAAGGCCCACAACGCCCGCGACATGGTGCTCGACGCCAGGCGCGACCCCAGCAGCTGGGAGCGATTCAATGCCGGCCTGGAGGGCACCGCCTGGTACCTGCTGCGGATCCACCAGACCCTCAGCCACCGGCTGTCCGGCAGCCGCTCCACCGAGCTGCTCGGAGAAGCCGTGCAGGAGATCCTGGCCAGTGACGGCTACGGGCGATTGGTGCCCGCAGGCCTGGCCCCGGCGGTGTGGGCGGCGGGATACCTGGAGCGGCCGGAGCCATCCCGGGCTGGATCGATGGCCGACGGCTCAACCGGCATCGGTGCATGACAGCTGGGGCCCCAACCTCCGACCCACGGTTGATCGCCGGACCCGACGCCGCATCGGCCAGCGTGCTGCTGGCCCATGGCGCTGGAGCAGCGATGGACAGCCCGTTCATGGCGGCCATCGCCGGCGGCCTGGCGCAACAGGGCTGGCGGGTGGTGCGTTTTGAGTTTCCATACATGGCGCGCATCCGGGAAACGGGCCGCCGCCAGGGTCCCGATCGGATGCCGGTACTGCAGGAGGCGTTCCGCCAGCAGGTGCGGCTCGTGCAGGCGGAGCAGCCGGGCCGGCCGCTGTTCATCGGCGGCAAGTCGATGGGCGGCCGGGTTGCCAGCCTGCTGGCCGATGAGCTGGCCGCCAGCGATGGGGTGCGCGGCTGTCTCTGCCTGGGCTATCCCTTCCACCCACCCGGCAAGCCGTTGCAGCTGCGCACCGAGCACCTGGCCGACCTGCGGACGCCCACCTTGATCCTGCAGGGGGAACGCGACACGTTCGGTCGCCGCGAGGAGGTGGAGACCTACAGCCTCTCGCCGCAGGTGCAGCTGCGCTGGATCCCCAGCGGTGACCACAGCTTCAAGCCCACCCGCAGCTCAGGCCTGAGCGAGGCGCAGAACTGGGCCACAGCGGAGGCTTTGAGCGATTCGTTCCTGAGGCAGCTGCTCAGCGGCTGAGCCCTGGCTTCCCAGACGGAGATCCTCGCCAGGGCGGCCCAGCTGGAGGCGGCGGCGGCAGCATGAGGGGCCACTAATCTCGGCTGTTCGATGCTCGCACCCGAGCCGATTCGCTCCATCGACCCAGGCAGCCTGGATGGCGGGGCGCTCTACCGGCTCTGCACCAGCCTGGTGGTGCCGCGGCCGATTGCCTGGGTGAGCACGATCAGCAGCGAGGGGCAAGCCAACCTCGCACCGTTCAGCTTCTTCAATGCCGTGAGTGATCAGCCGGCGGTGTTGATGGTGTCGATCGGTGCCCGGCGCGATCGGGAGAAGGACACCCTGCGGAACATCCGCCAGACCCACTGCTTTGCGGTGCATGTGGTGGATGAGCGGCTCGCCGAAGCGATGAACATCACCGCCACCGACTATCCGCCTGGCACCGATGAGTTCGTGGCCGCTGGCCTGGCGGCCGTGCCCTGCAGCCGGATCGCGGCCCTGCGCGTGCAGGATGCCGCCGCCTGCCTGGAATGTGAGCTGCTTGAGCTGATCCCCGTGCCAGGAACCACATTCACCATGGCGCTGGGCCAGGTGGTGATGGTGCACGTGCAGGAGCGTTGCCTTGGCCGCACTGCTTCTGCTTCGGTTGAAGCTCTCCGCCCGGTGGGCAAGTTGGCCCTGAACGACTACACGCGCCTGGGAGAGGTGTTCGAGCTGCTGCGCCCCAGACTGGAGGAGGCATGACAAAGCCCGATGACGAGGCCACCGGGCTCTGAAGCAGTTTGGTTGTGAGGGCGGAGCTGCTGACGCTGGCACCTGGGGCCAGTTGACAAGTGGGACTTCCCTTTGGGTCCGGGGCACCTGAGGCGAGGCCTTTAACGGTGCAATGGACGTCGATGGAGCTGATCAAACAGCCGCGTCACACGCCGGGGAAGTCAGTGATCCGTCGAGAGTGTTGGAGCAGGGACCGGATCGTCAGCGCGCTCCTGACTGATGCTCAGGTGGGGTGTCTTCCATGCTCTGGAGTCTCCCGGTTGTCGATGAACTCACAATCGGCCGGCCGCCTGATGGGGGCAATAGGGGTTTATGCCTGAGTCAGCCAGCCCCGGGCACGGGCCAGCCGGTTCGCCTCCTGAACCGCCTCGACGCAGCGCTTGGCCCTGCGCTTGAGATCGTCCTGGCCCTGGGCCCGCAGCAGGTAGGCCTCCATCGCTTCTGGGGTTTCGATCAGCGCCAGCAGCCCGCTGGTGCGCTCACCGATGGCGGGATCGTTCAACAAACGGCTCACCTGGTTCAGCTCCAAGAGTTGCGCTCCGCTGCCGCCGGGTTGAAAAAGCTGCTGGTGCAGCACGTTCAGACAGCTCGCCTTGAGTGCATCCAGCTGGCCGGGCTTGAGGCGGCGGCTGTTGGGCAGGCTTTCTGCAGGGCCAGCCTCGACACTCCAGCTCAGACCGGTGCCGGGCAACCCCACCGTGGTGCGGGCACCGCCGGAGCGCGCCACGGGAATGTTGAAGGAGGCCCCAGGGCCACCGAGCGAGATCGAGCTGAGGCCAGAATTGGCAAAGTTGAAGCGCAGGGGGCCCAGGCGGGCGCTGCGGCGGAAGCGGAAGGGCATGGGAGCGCACTGGCTCAGGAGTCAGGGTGTAGGCCGATCTTGCCGCCTCCTGCCTGGGCTGCGGTGTTTCTTCTCCGGGATACCCCAATTCGGCCGGGGGCCGGTCAAACTGCGCGCTAATCAGCTCCCTAGCGTCCGTGCCCCTCAGTGGTCGCCTGGTTCTTCGCTTGAACGGAACGTTCCTGCCGATGAAGGGACTCGAAAGTGCATGGGATGCCCGGATGACCCCTCTGGAAGCCCTCAAAATCGGCACTCTGGTCAACAACTTTGTTGGCATGACAGCCCTGCTGCCCGATTGGATGGCGGGCCGCTGGACTACCCCGCATTTCTGGAGGAACGGAGGCACCCCCATGGAACAGAAGATCCCCCTTTGGCCAGGGATGTTGAGCCCATGACGGCCACCCCCGCCCGCGTCCGCCAGAAGCTCAAGCCCGGGGCCGTGGTGCGCTGCCGCACCCGCCGCTACCTGGTGGACGACGTGCAGGCACCCCAGGAGCCTGGTGCCGACACGGTGGTGTCGATGGCCTGCATGGAGGACGACGCCATCGGTCAGCGGCTGACGGTGTTCAAGGAGCGGGAGATCGACTTCGAGGTGCTCGGCGAGAGCAGCTGGGAGGCGGTGGCCCAGCGGGGCTTCGATCAGCCCAAGCAGTTCTCGGCCTACCTGAACACCCTGCGCTGGAACTGCGTCACCGCCACCGACGCCGAGTTGTTCCAGGCCCCCTACCGGGCCGGGATCGATGTGAAGGCCTATCAGCTGGAGCCGTTGCGCAAGGCGCTGCAGATGCCTCGTGTGGGCCTGTTCATCGCCGATGACGTGGGCCTTGGCAAGACGATTGAAGCCGGGCTGATCCTGCGGGAGATGCTGCTGCGCCAACGGATCAAACGCGTGGTGATCAGCTGCCCGCCGTCGGTGCTGCGCCAGTGGCAGGAGGAGATGGCCAGCCGTTTCGGGTTGGCGTTCACGGTGATGGACCGGGCCTATGTGGCCAAGGTGCGCCAGGAGCGTGGATATGGCACCAACCCCTGGAGCACCCACAGCCGCTTCCTGATCTCGCACGCCTTGCTGCGGAACGCGGAGTATTCCGCGCCTCTGCGGGTCTGGCTGGAGCAGGGCAAAGGCAAGAGCGGGGACGCTGGGAGCACGGAACAGGCTGCTCCGGCCCAAAGCCTGTTGATCCTCGATGAAGCCCACAACGCCGCACCCGCCAGCAACACGCTCCGCTACGCGATCGATTCAGGTCTGACCCGCAGCCTGCGGGATCTGGCGCCGCTGTTCGAGCACCGGATCTTCCTCTCCGCCACGCCCCACAACGGCCACAGCAACAGCTTCACAGCTCTGCTGGAACTGCTGGATCCCGCCCGTTTCGTACGGGGCGTTCCCTTCGAGCCCGCTGATCTCGATACGGTGCTGGTACGTCGCCTCAAGGACGACCTGCGCCGCATCGGTGAGGAGTTCCCGGAGCGGATCGTCGAACCCCTCAAGGTTCCCAAAGGCAGCCTGGCGGCGAACACCCCGGAGCTGGAGCTGTCGCGTCTGCTGCAGCAGTACCGCAAACGGCGTGAAGCGCGGTTGCTCAAGGAAGGTGCCAACAAGCGCCAGCTCAATGCCGATCAGTTGGTGATCACCAACCTGCAGAAGCGGCTGCTCAGCTCGATCGAGGCCTTCGCCAAAACACTGAAGGTTCATCGGCGCAGCCTGGCCGAGAAGCAGGAGCAACGTCGCACGCAACTGGGATCCTCGGGTGCCCAGCTCGATCTGCTCCTCGGTGGTGTGGAGCGGGACAGCGACCTGGCCGAGCTGAACGACGAGGACGTGCTGAATCTGGAGGAGGCCCAGACCCTGACGGCCCTGCGCCAGACCGTGGCGGCCGACCAGAGCGATCAACAGCTGCTGGAGCAGATGGGAACAATCGCCGAGGCGAATCGCCACCGCCCGGATCCACGCATCAAGCTCCTGGAGGGCTTTCTGCGCGAGCACCTCTGCACAAAGCTCGGGGAGGCCGGTGCCACCTGGCAGCCCACCAGGTTGTTGATCTTCACCGACTATGTGGACACCCAGCGCTACCTGGAGCGTCAGCTGAGGGAGCTGATCGGTGATCGCGAGGCCGACAAACGGATCGCCAGTTTCACCGGCGGGATGAGCGAAGACAACCGGGAGACGCTCAAAGCCCAGTTCAACGCCGACCCCGACCAAGAGCCCCTACGGATCCTGATCGCCACCGATGCCGCCCGCGAGGGCGTGAACCTGCAGAACCACTGCAAGCACCTGATCCACTTCGACATCCCCTGGAACCCCAGCAAGCTGGAGCAACGCAACGGCCGGATCGACCGCAAGCTGCAGCGATCGCCCCAGGTGTGGTGTCACTACTTCGTGCTTGAAGACCGCCCCGAGGACCGGGTGATGGAGGTTCTCGTGAGGAAGACGGAGGTGATCCGCCAGGAGCTGGGATCGCTCTCCCCCCTGGTGCAGCGACAGGTGGATGAGCTGCTCGAAGGCGGCATCGACACCGATCAAACCGAGGCGATGCAACAGCAATTACTGGTGATGGATTCTGCTGCCACCGAGCGTGGAGCGATGCTGAGCCGTGCCCGCGAGGAACTGGATTCCAGCCGGCGCGTGGAACAGCTGCAACAACAACAGGATGGCCTGCGGGAGCTGCTGGCCAAATCCAAGCGCTGGCTGGGGTTCGAAGATGACCCCTTCCGCAAGGCCCTCGACTGCTCCCTGGAACTCCTGGGGCTCAGCGGGCTTCGCCAGGGCCTTGATGAGAAGGGCCAACCCTGCTGGCGGCTCGACAACACGGAGCAATTGGCCTCTGAGAGCGGCTGGAACCACACCCTCGACAGCCTGCGCGGGGTGTGGGATCGCAAGACACCACTGTGGCAGTGGCGCCAGGAGCATCCCGTAAGGCCGCTGATCTTCTCGGATCCGGGTCGCCTCAATGCCGAGGCGGTGCACCTGCATCTGGAGCACCGACTGGTGCAGCGGCTGCTGAGTCGCTTCCTGAGCCAGGGCTTTTTGCACCACGAACTCAGCCGGGCCTGCGTGTTGGCCAGCCCTGATCCGCAGCCCAAGGTGTTGGTGCTCGGGCGGCTGTCCTTGTTCGGGCAGGGGGCCGCCCGCCTGCACGACGAGCTGATCAGCGTGATCGCCGATTGGCACCCAGGACACGATCGCGCCGCAGCCCTCCAGCCCCTGGCCGGGGATCAGCGCCAGCAGGCCTGGAGCGTGCTCCAACAGGCCTTGGCCCAAGGCACCCATGCCACGCCGATTGCAGATGGTGTCCGCCAGCAGCTTCTGGCTGAGGCCGCGGCCGATGTGGCGGCCCTCAGGCCTGCCCTGGACGCCGCCGCAGAGCAGGCGGGGGATGCCGCCGCAGCCTTGCTCAAAGGCCGCGGCGCCACCGAAGCTGAAGCCCTGAGGGAGGTGCTGAAGGGCCAACGCAAACGCATCAACGCCACCCTGCGGCAACGCAACAGGGACCTGGCCAAGCTCGACAAGCAAGCGGCCGAAGCCGACCCCACGGCACTCATCCCTGGTCTGGCGGAGCAGATCGATGTGCCGGCCCTCGACCTGCAAAAGCTCTCCAGCCTTGAACGGAGGCAGCTGGCGGCCGATCAGAGGCACTGGCAGCGCCGTCTGGAAACGATCGAAACTGAGTTGGCCAGCGAGCCGAAGCGGATCCAGGAGAGCTACCGGGTGATCACTCACCGACTGGAGCCGGCCGGGTTGGTGTACCTCTGGCCGATCAGCGGATAGGGATGGCCTCGACACCGCTTGCCCCTTGGGCGCCCCGCTACAGCTACAGCGATGCCCTGGTGAGCAATCTCTGTGCCGTCGCCGATGCCAAGGCGCGGGTGGAGCTGCTGCCTCTGCCTCCGGATGAAAGCCTGCGCTTGCGCCATGCGGCCTACCAGCGCAGCACCCGCAGCAGCACGCGCATCGAAGGCAATCCCCTCGACGACGACGCCGTGCGCCAGGCGATTGCCGCATCCGATCGGGAAGGCAGCAGGGCTGAACAGGAGGTGCGCAACTACTGGCGGGCCCTCGACCAGGTGGAGGAATGGGCCCAGGGCAGCGGGCCGCTCAGCGAGGCCTGGATTCAGGAACTGCATGCCGTGGTGATCGTGCGGGGTCGCGGCAGGCGCCGGCAACGCACACCGTTTCGGGAGGAGGAGGTGCCGGTGGTCGACACCGTGAGCCGCCGCATCGACTACGCCCCACCGCGCCCGGAGGATGTGGGCCCGTTGATGCAGCAGTTGTGCCGCTGGTGGCAGGCCAGTGAGGCGCTGCCGGCCTTGATCCGGGCGGCACTGCTCAGCCATCGCTTCATCTCCATCCACCCATTCCCGGATGGCAATGGCCGCTGTGGTCGTTTGCTGGCGACGGCATCGCTATGGCGCTGTGGCTATGCGTTTCGGGGGTTTCTCAGCTTCGAAGAATGGTTCGCGTCCGATCGGGAGGGCTACTACGCAGCGCTGCAGCTGGGCTGTCCAGTGGATTACTACGCGGGGCGCCATGACGTGGAGCACACCCCTTGGCTGGAATTCTTTGCCCTGGTGATTCGACGGGCTGCCGAGGAGCTGGCCGATCGAGCCCTGGGGCTCCAGGCCCATCAGGATCCTCCGGATCCCCATCCCTGGGAAGGGCTGGATCGCCGCAGCCAGCAGTTGCTCACCCGTCTGCGCTCACGGGTGGCGGCGGGCCAGGGCGAGGCGGATCAGTTCCGGCCCGCTGATCTGGAGGAGTGGTTCGCAATCTCCTCCACCACCGCTCAGGACTGGCTGAAGGAGTGGCAGGCCAGCGGCTTCCTGCAGCCGGCCAAGGCCGGGCAGCGGATCCGCCAGTGGCAGTTGGTGGATCCCTGGGCGAGCTGGCTGTTAAGCCAACCTCAGCAGCGGGAATAGGACAAGTGATTTCAGCCTTTCTAGCCCGGTCTTTCGCCCATAAGCCAGCCATGCCATGCCAAGACCCGTTTCAATAAGACAACTCATCCCCAGCAGCTTGGCCTGATTTCCCGCCACCTTTTTCCACCCTTTCCCACCCATGCCCCGCCGCCCCACCACCGTTGACCCCGAACTGCGGGCCCACCAGGAATGGCTGGGTTACCTGCAGCCCGTGGGCCTGGTGGTGGCCCCGGCGGCGATGCAGGAGGCCGGCTGGGTGGTGGTGCGCAGCGGCAAGGAGCTGATCGAACGCCAGGAGCGCTACCGCGAAGCCCTCGAAGCTCTGACGAACGACGACGACGCCCCGCTGGGCTTCACCCGCCTGGACGATCTGCTGGTGGAGCACCTGGGCTGGGATCCAGGCCAGCTCAGCCGCGAGGCGGACCTGATCGCCGCCCACAGCAAAGACCTGCCCGAGCTGGGCGAAACCCTCACCCCCACGGCCCTGGTGCCCGCCGCCAGAGGCGAGGGCGCGCAGCTGCTGGTGATGGAACTCCCCCTGCTCACGCCCCTGGATCAGAAGGCCACCGGTGGCGAGCAGCTCTGGCGCGCCACGGCCCAGGAGCGCTTCGAGCGGCTGCTGCGGGAAACGGGCGTGGAGGCGGGGCTGCTGTTCAACGGCAGCCAGCTGCGGCTGGTGGTGGCGCCCAAGGGCGAAAGCTCCGGCCATCTCAGCTTCACCCTCACCGACCTGGCCGAAGTGGGCGGCCGGCTCTTGTTCTCCGGCCTGGATCTGCTGCTGGGCCAGAGCCATGTGTTCCTCGATCCCGATGGCTACCGCCTGGCGGATGTGCTCAAAAAAAGCCGCAGCTTCCAGGCGGTGGTGAGCAATGCCTTGGCTGATCAGGTGCTGGCGGCGTTGTGGGAGCTGCTGCGGGGCTTCGAGCGGGCCGATCAACTCAGCCAGAAGCAAGGCCAACAACTCCTCGGCGCTTTAGCGGACGAGCACCCCGAGCAGCTCTACGGCGGCCTGATCACGGAGCTGATGCGGCTGGTGTTTCTGCTCTACGCGGAAGACGACGCCCTGATGCCCAGCGATGCGGTGTACGAGCAGAACTACAAGGTGAGCGGCGTCTTCGAGCGGCTGCAGCAGGACGCCGCCGAATTCCCCGACACCATGGAGCAGCGCTACGGCGCCTGGGCGGGGCTGATGAGCATCTGCCGGCTGGTGTTCGATGGCGGCGGCCCCAGCACCGACTACCTCCCTGCCCGCCATGGTCAGCTGTTTGATCCAGCGGTGTACCCCTGGCTGGAGACCCCCTGGATCAGTGATGGCGTGGTGCATGGGGTGCTGAGCAACCTGCTCACCGTGAAAGGCGAGCGGATCAGCTACCGGGCCCTCGACGTGGAGCAGATCGGCTCGGTCTACGAGGGGATCATGGGCTACGCGGTGCGGCGCATCGATGGCCGCTCGATCGGCATCAAGAGCAAACCCCAAGGCGCCAAGAAGCAGCTCACCACGGCGGTCGATCTCGATGCTCTGCTGAAGTTGGAGGGGAGCAAACGCAAAAACTGGCTTATCGATGAAGCCCACACGGCCTTTCCGGCCAAGGCGGTGTGGGCGGCCAAGGCGACAAAAGCGCTGAATGCGGCAAGCAAGCAAGCCGAACTTTTGGATGCCCTGGCGCCCCTCATCGATCAGGAGCTGTTCGATAGCCCCCGGGAGGCCGGGAGCCTGGTGTTTCAACCCACTGAGGAACGACGCCGCAGCGGCAGCCACTACACACCGCGTTCGCTGACGCGCCCGATCGTGGCCGAGGCCCTGCGGCCCTGGCTGGAGCGCACAGGTCCCAGGCCCAGCGCCGTTCAGATCCTGGCCTTGAAGATCTGCGATCCGGCCATGGGCTCGGGAGCGTTTCTGGTGGAGAGCTGCCGCTACCTGGCCGAACTGCTGGAGCAGGCCTGGAACCGCGACGGCTTTCCCGAGGCGCTGTTGCCGGGCGGCGTAGCCCATGGCGAGGAGCCGCTGCTCTACGCCCGCCGCCTGATCGCCCAGGGTTGCCTCTATGGGGTGGACAAGAACCCCTTCGCTGTGAACCTGGCGCGGCTGAGCCTATGGCTGGTGAGCCTCAGTAAAGACGCGCCCTTCACCTTCGTGGACCACTCCCTCAAGTGCGGCGATTCCCTGGTGGGGATGAGCCGCGCCGAGATCGAAGCCGCCCTCAAGGGGGCCACGCTGCAGCGCGAACTGTGGGAAGGCCAGCTAAAGGAATTACTCCAACAAGAGCAGCAAGACTTTGAGTTGTTCCATGCCGACAGCCGCAGCGACGCCGACGACGATCGCAAGCGCGAAGCCTTGAAGCAACTGCAATCTCGCACCGCCTTTCTGCGCACCACCGGCGATCTGCTGGTGGCGGCCTTCTTCAACGGCAGCAAGCCCAAAGATCGAGAGGAGCTGAAGAAGATCTACCTGGCCGAAACCGTGACGTCCGCCACGGCCGACGAGCTTGAGGCGGTGATGAAGGAACCGCTGGAACGGCTGCGCTACGGCGAGAAGGGGATCACGCCCCTACATTGGCAACTGGAGTTTCCCGATGTGTTCGGCCGCCAGCAGGCTGGCTTCGATGTGTTCGTGGGCAATCCGCCGTTTGTAGGCGGACGCAAAGTGAAAGAGGTCCTCGGCGAAGGCTTCCAGGACTGGCTGCAACACTACTATCCCGAAAGTAGCGCAAATGCTGACCTAAGCTCCTACTTCTTCCTTCGTTGCTTCTCTCTGCTTCGTACCAAAGGGGCCTTGGGGCTGATCGCTACCAAAACGATCGCCCAGGGAGATACTCGTAGCACTGGCCTGCGCTGGATCTGCCTGAATGGCGGCACGATATTCGCTGCACGGAAGCGGTACAAATGGCCAGGTGTGGCGGCGGTGGTAGTAAGCGTGGTGCACCTGCTCAAAGGTACCTACGAGGGCGAGAAACTTCTCAATCGCCAGCCCGTGCAGCAGATCACGGCATTCCTTTTTGACAAGGGTGGCCATGAAGATCCCAAGCCCCTGGCAGCCAATGCCAGCAAGAGCTTCCAGGGCTCGATCGTGCTGGGCATGGGCTTCACCTTCGATGATTCGGGCCCAGCCGATGACGACACGCCTGGCATCCCCTCGCCGATCGCCACGATGGAGCGGCTGATTGCCGAGAACCCGAAGAACGCCGAGGTGATCTTCCCCTACATCGGCGGCGAGGAGGTGAACAGCAGCCCCAGCCATTCCCATCACCGTTTCGTGATCGATTTCAGAGATCGAAACGAAGGAGAATGCCATAAGGTTTGGCCTGAGTTAATGGAGATTATGGAGCGAAAAGTCAAGCCAGAGCGAACTCGCAAGAGACCAAATGGTGAGTTCGCTCTGCGGTCGCCACTGCCCCAGCGGTGGTGGCATCATTCAGACAAGAGACCAGCACTATATGCGGCGATTGCGAGTTGCCAGCGGGTGTTGGTGACAAGCGCTGCCGCCGTATCTCATCATATGATTAACTCAGTGAGAGCGGACAGTATTTTTTCTCACAAACTTATTGTTTTTCCCGAAGCATCCAGTCCTAGGCACATGTGTCAACAATCATTGTTTCACGAAGAATGGAGCCGAGCTTTTGGTTCTACACAGGGCTCGGAGGACGCATATACCTACAACCCATCCCATGTCTTTCTGGGATATCCCTTTCCTTTGGGCGACTCATTGGCTACAGAATTCGCCCTAGGCTATTCTGCTAGTCGAGCAAATCACCTGGAGGAATTAGGTCTTGGTCCGACCAGCGCCTACGGAAAGCTTCATCAACCATCAGAAAGTAGTTTGAGGATAAGAGAGTTTAGAGCCTTTCACGACCAGGCAAATCAGGAAGTCGCTGTCGAATACGGCTGGGCCGATGTAGATATGAGCTGCGGATTTGCCCTTGATTACCTCAATCTCGAGGAGAACGTGGTCCTGCCAAGCGAGCTGCAGGAGCGCATTGATAGTGGCGATCTGTTTTTCCAGGAGGCGGAGGAGGCTTGCGCCTTCCAGGGCCAGCTCCAGGCCATTACCGGCAGCCGCAAAAAACTGCCCTGGCGCTACCGCTGGCCCGATGAAGTGCGTGATGACGTGCTGGCGCGGTTGCTGGCGCTCAATGCCGAGCGCTATGCGGAAGAGTTGGCGCTGGGGGTGCCCAGCAAGGGGGGCAAGCCCGCCGGCCCAACGGCTCCAGCTGGCAAGCGCCGGGGGCGGCCCCCCAAGGCTGCTGGACCGGCCGATGCACAGCAGATCGGGCTGGCGCTCTGACCCGTGCAGTCACTCGGCCTGCTCTCCGCATAGACGGCGTCTACCTGTCCAGGTAGGGTGTGGGGGTTGTGCGGGCTTGCTGTGGCCGTTGCTCCTCGCCTGAGCTGGAACCTGCGGGTCACGCCCGACGATCAGGAGCTGATCGACCGGGCCGTCAGCGCGTCCGGTCTCACCCGCACCGACTTTGTGTTGCAGGCGGTCCGCGCCGCCGCCCAGGAGCTGCTGGTGGAGCAGGTCTGGCAGACCGTGTCGGCCGAGCAGCTGGAGCAGTTCCATCAGCTGCTGGATGCTCCGCCTGAACCCAGTCAACGGCTCAGGCGCACGATGGCGGCTCCCAGGCCCTGGCAGGCCTGATGGGGCTGCAGCCGCCGCAGCCCCTGGCTGCGCGCCACGGCACCGCCACCTTCAACTGTGGAGACGCCAGCCTCGATCGATGGCTGCAGCAACGGGCCTTGGCCAACCAGCGCAGCGGTGCGACGCGCACCTTCGTGGTGTGCACCGCTGAAAACGAGGTGAAGGCCTACGTGGCCCTGGCCTCCGGAGCTCTCGCTGCCGCCGCCAGTCCCGGCCGGTTTCGCCGCAACATGCCCGATCCCATCCCGGTGGTGCTGCTGGCCCGCCTGGCGGTGTGCAGGAGTGTGCAGGGCAGCGGTATCGGCCGCGCCCTGCTGGCCGATGCCTTCGAGCGGGTGCTGCAGGCCAGTGAGCAGATCGGCGTGCGCGGGATCCTCGTACATGCCGCCTCCCCCGCTGCCCGGGCCTTCTATCTCCACATGGGCTTCGACCCCTCTCCCGCCGACCCCGACACCCTGATGCTGCGGCTCTCGGATGTGGCCGCGGCCTTGCAGCCCTAAGCACAATGGGCCGATGAGCCTTGCCCTTGCCCAGCCCCAGCTGGAGGCCATCAGCGCCGCCTGCCGGCGTCACCATGTGTTGCGCATGCACCTGTTCGGCTCTGCCCTTCGCGACGACTTCGACCCCAGCCGGAGCGATCTGGATCTGCTGGTGGAGTTTCAGCCAATCGAGCCGGGTGCCCTGGTGCAGGCCTACTTCGGCCTGGAGCAGCAACTGGCCGCGATCACCGGCAAACCGGTGGATCTGGTGATGGCCGATGCCGTGCGCAACCCCTATGTGCGCCGCGACATCGAGGCCTCGAAGCGGTTGATTTATGAAGCGTGATCCTCGGGCCTTCCTCAGCGATGTGATCGAGGCTGGCCAAGCCATCCAGCAAGCCGTTGCTGGCATCAGCCTCGACGAGTACAGCAATAGTCGCCTGATTCGCTCGTCAGTGGAGCGGGAATTCATCATCATCGGCGAAGCATTGATGCAGCTGTCTCAGCGCGACCAAGTGCTGTTTGAGCAGATCGGCCCGACTCAGCAGATCATCAGCTTTCGCAACAAGCTCACCCATGAGTACATCAAGATCAACAACCAGCTCGTCTGGGGTGTGATCAACAACGATTTGCCTGCGTTGGTCGACCACTGCCGTGAGCTTCTCACGCGCCTCGATCGGGATCTCCCCTGACCCATGGCCACCTCCGCCGAAATCCGTCAGCTCGATGGGGAGCTCGGCTGAACCATGGCCCCAACCGGCCCAGTCCCCTCATGTCCCCACGATGCAAACCGCATTGAGCGCTTGCTGCTGCTGTTGCTGCGGCAACTGGAACCCCTCCCCCCGAAGCCATCGATGAAGCCTGGCGAGGCCCAGATGAACCGCTCATTGGCGCCGTTCCTGCCAGATCTCCTGCACAAACGGATCGGCTACGCCGTAGAGGCCATGGCCCAGGCGCATCAGCACGTTGTCGGCAAGGAGTTCGTTCACCACCGGCTGAATCTCCTCCACCCGCACCTCCCGGCCGATGGCATCGCCGTAGGCCGCAGCGGCTTCCGCTGAGAACAGGCCCTTGGCTGGGCCATCATCGCGGGCCACCCGGTCGAAGATCGCCATGGCCAAGCCGCCGAGCTGTTCCACCTTCTGCAGCTCCAGGTCAGCGGCAGAGCCCCGCAGGGTGGCGGCAATCACAGGCAGCAGCTCATCGGGCATTAGCCCAGAGCCACTGCGGAGGCTGGCCTGGAGTTGGCCAAGGGCCCGCAGAAACTCTTCGGGGCGATGGCCCAGGGTCTGGAAGGCACGCCAGGCAATCTCTTCCGCCGGCAGCGGCTTCACATTTTCTTCTCGCAGGCGTTGCAGCACATGGCGCACATACTCCAGATCCAGCACGGGGTAGGGCAGCGAAGTGGCACCTGCGAACGCCTGGTTGCGCCGGGCCGTCAGTTCACCCACCAGGGCCCTGTGGGAGCCGGTACCGAGAAACAGGAAGTGCCCCGGCGTACCGGGCCTGGGATTGATGGCATCCCGGGCGGCTTTGAGGGCCAGCAACATCTGATTGCCCTCTTCTGTGGTGATGGCCTGCTGCACCTCGTCCACGATCAGCACCACATCACCCTGGGCCTGATCCACCACCTCGGTGAGGGCCTGAGCCAGGGTTGCTCCACCGGGTTCACCCAGCTGCTCCAGTTGAAACCCGAAGCGAAAGCCCATCCCACCGAGATCCAGCCCTCTGAGCCGGCGCAACCGGGCCAGCGGCGTTGAGGTTGGAGTCACCAGGTCTGCCAGCACGCGGCGAACAGCGGCATAGACCAGAGTCGCCGGGCTCACCTTGATGTCGCTCCACAGATCCACGTAGACCACCACCGCACCCTGGGCCTCCAGTTCCGGCACAAGATCCGTCAGCAAGAAGGTGGTTTTGCCCGTGCGACGCAGCCCCGACAGGAACAGCCCCGACCGGAGGCCCTCGTCGAGAACGCCGGGGTGCAACAGACGACCCGCCAGCTCAGCGGCCAGACGGGGGCGGTGGAAGACCTCGGCCAAGGTTTTGGGGGATTTACGCCAGTCTCTTAATTATGGCTGAGCCGTAATCCTCCATAACGTCTGACGCTGCCCGGCGGAGGCGGTGCGATTCCCGGCCAAGGCTGGGCTTGGCCATGTCAGGAAGATAATTATGGCTGAGCCATAAATTCTCATAAGTTGCCAGCCCCGGTCTGGCTGGGACACACCAAAATGCGCCGATGGCCAGCTCCGCCGAAATCCGCCAGCAGCTCGTCGCTGCCCTGCACAGCGATCTGATCGGCCCGAGCTGGGACGACACGGCCCGCCGCCATGAGCAGCTGCCCCAGCCGCCCTCCGTTTGGTACACCACGGGATTTCTGGTGCCCCATGTGTTCCAGCAGGAAGCTGGCCGCACCACAACAGACGAGCAACTCTCCTTCTCAGACCTCGCTGGAGAAGAGCCCAGCAACGACGCCGGCAACCGCCTGGAGCGCAAGGAAAAAGACGACGACGCCAACGACGCCCTGGATCAGGCCAACACCCGTCGCAGCTGGTTCCCTTCCTCCCTCGGCCTGAGCTTCATCCTCGAACAGGGCTCCTCCATCGAAGCCACGGTCTCCTGGGGTGACTACAGCGCCCCGGCCGATGGCGACGACGAGAAGCTCTGGGTGCGCACCCCCCAGCGCAAACCGATCACGATCACAATCTCTGGCGAGGGCACAAGCAAAGACATCCCGCTGGAGGCCAACCCCCAGGGCCTCTGCCTGCGCTGGATTGCCCGGCCTGCCCCCAAGAAGCTCGGCTACCCCAGCGATCAGCTTTCGGTGTCGCTGTTTCTGCTCAACAAGCGCGAGCCTCCCAAGACCAACCAGATCCGTCATCGTGACCCCGTCACGGCGTTTCAGGCGGAGCTGAGCCTGCACTGCGACCAGGGCTTCCCGCCGCGCCGCGATGCCCTGCAGCAGGCCGCCAAGGATTCAGACGAGCTGCTTGCTGCCCTCCAATACCGGCGCGACCACTGCTTCGCCAATGGCCACAACGTGGCGGTGATCCCATCCGAGATCACCCATGGCAGCAAGGCCCGCTGCAAAGGCCTCCGCACCACCTGGCTACCTACCGCCGAGGTGCCGCGCACCCTGCCCGACAAGCCGCCCGGCATCCAGGTGCCCATGGACATGGAGTCCCTGGCCGACGTGGCTAACAGCGATCGCATTGGTCAGCACCTGATGCCGATGGTGAGTGCCTACCGGGGCTGGATCACCCAGCAACCCAGACACCCGATCGACGACGCCAAGCAGAACGAGACCGCCAAACAGCTCCGGGCCCAGGCCGAAGACTGCGCCAAGCGCATCGAGAACGGCATCCAGCTGCTCTCCGATCCGCTGGTGCGCGAGTCGTTCCGCACCATGAACCTGGTGATGGCCCAGGCCCAGCGGCAGCGCAGTGCCTTCACCGCCAAGGTGGCCCCCGATCAGATCGGCACGGCACCGAACACCCGCACCCCCAGCTGGCGTTTCTTCCAGCTGGCCTTCGTGCTGATGAACCTGCCAGGACTGGCCACGCCTGATACCGAACAGGGGCGGTTGGATCGGGAAACCGTGGAGCTGCTCTTTTTCCCCACCGGCGGCGGCAAAACCGAGGCCTATCTCGGCCTGGCGGCGTTCACCCTGGTGCACCGGCGCCTCAGCCATCCGGGCATCGAATCGGCTGGCGTCACCGTGCTGATGCGCTACACCCTGCGCCTGCTCACCCTCGACCAGCTCGGCCGCGCCGCCACCTTGATCTGTGCCCTGGAGCTGGAGCGGCTCGATCGGGCCGCCTCAGGCCACGCCTATCCCCTGGGTGATTGGCCCTTCGAGATCGGGATGTGGGTGGGCAAGGCCGCCACCCCCAACAAGCTCGGGGGCCCCGGCGACAGCGATCAACACTCCACCCACGCGGTGCTCACCAAGTGGAAGGCGGGCAAGCGTGATCGGCCGATCCCGATCGAAACCTGCCCCTGGTGCAACCGGCCTCTGCAGCCCTCCGGCTTCCATCTGCTGCCACCGAAGGCGCCCGATCGTCTGGAGATCTACTGCCGCGAACCCTCCAGCCCGGAAGCCAGAGGGGAGTTTGCCTTCATGGGCCCCTGCCCCTTCCAGAAAGCAACAGCCCTGCCGCTGTTGGCCGTCGACGAGCAGATCTACCGGCGCCTGCCCTGCTTCCTGATCGCCACCATCGACAAGTTCGCCGCCTTGCCCTGGGTGGGCAAAACCTCCTCCCTGTTCGGCAACGTGAGCCACTTCCAGTTGCCAACAGCTTCGGCTGCAGCTGGTTTCTGGGGCCCAGCCGAGAAGGCCGCTGGCCTGAAGATCCCCCAGGGGCGGCTCCTGCCACCGGAGCTGGTGATTCAGGACGAACTGCATCTGATCAGCGGACCCCTTGGCACCCTGGCCGGCCTGTACGAGACGGTGATCGAGGGGCTGATGCGCCCCAATGCGGCCACCCCACCGCCCAAGATCATTGCCTCCACCGCCACCGTGCGCCGCGCTGAGGCCCAGATCAAGGCCCTCTTTGCCCGTAGCCAGGCCCGCGTCTTCCCGCCCCCCGGCCCCGAACGCGACGATAACTTCTTTTCCCACACCGTCGATGACCCCAACCAGGCGCGGCTCTATGTGGGCCTCTCGGCGCCAGGCCGGAACCTCAAGGGTGTGCTGCTGCGCTCCTACCTCGCTCTGATGGCTGCCGCCCAGAAGGCCTGGAACGAAAACAAGGCCATGGGCGCCAGGAACCCGGCCGATCCCTACATGACGCTGCTGGGTTACTTCTCCAACCTCAAGGAGCTGGGCGTCACCCGCAGCATCCTTGAGGATGAATTGCGCCCCCAGCTGGAGAAATTCTGGGAGAACCGCCGCCTGCCGATGGATGGCGTTGACAACCCCTTCGCGCGGCGGGCCAACTTCGAGATGCCGGAAGAACTCACCTCCCGGGTGAACACCGCCAAGATCAGCAGCACCAAAGACCGCCTCTCCAAGCCCTACGTCGACAAGGACCACCTCGATGTGGCCCTGGCCACCAACATGATCTCGGTGGGTCTCGACATCTCCCGCCTAGGCCTGATGGTGGTGCTGAACCAGCCCAAGACCGCCGCTGAATACATCCAGGCCACGAGCCGCGTCGGTCGTCAGCTCAGCGACAACCCCGAGGAGAACAAACCTGGCCTGGTGCTGGTGCTGCTCAATCCCAACCGGCCGCGGGATCGCTCCCACTTCGAGCTTTTTCCCTACTGGCACCAGACCTTCTACCGGCATGTGGAAGCCACCAGCTGCACACCCTTCGCCAGCCGCGCCCTCGACCGGGGCCTGCCGGGGGTGGTGGTGGCCATGGCCCGCCACAGCGATCCGGCCCTTACCAGTGCCAAGGGAGCCATGGCGGCCGAGGCCCTGCAACGCATCAAGGCTCAGATCGCCAGCGCCCTCCAGAAGCGCTGCATCGCCACCGGTGCCGCCGACGACTGCCAGGACGAACACCTGCCCACGGAGGTGCGCGATCACGTGATCGACCTGCTGGAAGCCTGGTGGAAACTCACCCAAGCCGATGAAGCCAAGCTGCAGTACTGGACCCACGAAGTGAAGGGCGCCGGTGCCGGTCTTCTGCACACTCCCCTTGACAACGATGACGTCTACAAGAGCGAGGGCTACAAGCAGTTCAGCACCAACTGGAGCTTGCGCGATGTGGAGCCCTCCACACCGATCCGGTTCGTGAACTTCAAGGAAGAGATCACTGCAGACGAGTAATCGCCAGCCCCCCTGATCGAAAACGACTGAATTCCCATGCCTCCCTCCACTCGCCACAAAGCGGCCCCTCCTCCCCTCGGCGAGGCCCGCCAGAGCCAGGTGCTGCAGCTCTATGGCCCCGGGGCGATGGTGGATCTGCCCGACTTCTCGCTGCTGATCGGTGGGCTGGATTTCTGGAATGAGCGCGGCTGTGATCCGATCCATGAGCCCAGGCTGCTGAAGCTGGTGCGCAATGCCACTGGTGTGGCCCGCGTTGATCTGCGCACGCCCCCCAAGGAGGTGGATGCCCTCAAGGGCATCAGCGGTTCGATCAAGGCGCTGCGCTTCCCCGAGTGGTCCGTCGTTCAGAAGGTGACGGAGCGGCTGGCCTTTGGGGTGCCCTGCCGGGCCAGGCCCCTGGTGCACTTCAACGACAGCTGCATCAACAACTGGCGGGAGTACCAAGACGACGAAGGCAAGTACCCGCTGGTGCCCGTGCGCTTCGTGATGGCCTGCCCCCACGGCCACCTCAGCGACATCCGCTGGCGCGATTTCTGCTTCCGCCAGTTTGGCTGCAAGAACAGCGAACGCCTCTATCTGCTGGAGGCCGGCACGGGCAACGACTTCACCCAGATCTATGTGCAGTCCGAAAGCGGCGTCACGCGCAAGCTGGCTGATGCCCTGGTCACCGAACTGAGCCCACTGGGCAATTGCCAAGGGCAAACCCCCTGGCTGGGCCGATACAGCCGGGATCTGGAGAAGTGCCACACGGATAACGAACCAACCAAGAGCCGGTTGCTGGTTCGCTCCGCTACGAACGCCTACTTCACCGAAACGATCTCGGTGATTTCCCTGCCTGAGGAGGCCCATTCGCTGGCCAAGCGCGTCACGGAACTGAAGGACGACCTCGCTCCGATCGAGAGCGAAGCGGAGGTGCCGATGGCGGTGAAGTTCAACCCCCGCCTGAAGAGTGCCTTTGCAGGCGTTGATGCCACCGCCCTATGGCAGGCGATCGAAGCTCAGCGCGGTGGCTCTTCGGGCATACCGCCGCAGCCCAAGGACGAGGAACTGGCCCTGTTGATCGGTCCGATGGAGGGTGTCTCCAGTTCGGCGGAAGGGAGCCTGTTTGAGGCCGATGTCTGGCAACCGCCCAAGCCACCCGCCTGGTTCCGTCAGGCGATCAAGCGCGTGCTTCTGGTCCACCGGCTGCGGGAAGTGCAAGCCCTGGTGGGCTTCACCCGCTTCACGGCCCGCACCAGCAGCCTGGGTGGCCTGCCGATCGACACCACCAAGGTGAACCGCCGTGCTCCGCTGGCCAACGACCTGCGCTGGGTGCCGTCCAGCGAGAACAAGGGCGAGGGGATCTTCATCGAGTTTGACCCGGCCACGATCAGGGCCTGGGAAACGAGCGCCCCCGTGGCCATGCGGGCCGCTCAATTCACCCAAGCGTTTGAAAACGACTGGCTCGCCTCCCGTGGCCTGGACAGCAGTCAGTTCCCCTTCCCTGGGGCGCCCTATCTGATGTTGCACAGCCTCAGCCATCTGCTGATCACTGAGATGGCCCTGGAGTGCGGCTACGGCGCCAGTTCGATTCGCGAACGGATTTATGCCAACGCTGAGATCGGCTACGGGATCCTGCTGTTCACCAGCAGCTCAGGCTCTGAGGGCACCCTCGGGGGATTGGTGGGCGCAGGTAAGCGGATCGACACCTACCTGGAGAAGGCCTTCGAGCGCGGCCAGCTCTGCAGCAACGACCCGTTCTGCGCCGAGCACGATCCCAACCATGAGTTCGACATCCGCCCCACCCACGGTGCCGCTTGCCATGGCTGTGAGCTGATTGCGGAAACATCCTGCGAGATCCGCAACGAGTTCCTTGATCGCGCCCTGGTGAGCCCCACCGTGGCGACCAGGCCTGAGCTGGGCGATCCATCGTTCTGGGGCTTCATCAACGCATGAGCCTGACGCTGCCAGCCCAGACACTGCGCAACGTCGCCATGGCGTTGCGGCAGCTCAGTTACACCCCTGTCAGTTGGCAATCCGTGTTGGCCGGTCACAGTGCGACGATCCGAGGCCAGGTCGAACCTCTCCTGGTGGAGATGGTCAAGGAAGGGGCTCATCCTCGTCTGATTGCTCTGCTGCTAGATCGCTTGGCCGATGCCCAGGAAGCGCTTCAGGCTGAACGTGATGCCTGGAGTTTTGTCTGGTCGGGGCCAGACCCTCTCCACGCCACGACCGCCGACACCTTCGCCACCGTGGATCAACTGATCAGTGAAGCGAAAAGCAGCCTCCTGATTGCCACCTACAACATCGGGCTCAGCAGTGAGTTCCGTGACTTGTTTGCAAAGATCGCCGAGCGGCTGGGCCAGGGTCAGCTGAAACGAGTGGATCTCTTTTTCCACCCCAAGCAGATCGAAGACCGCCTTGGTTCTGCCCCCCTCGCCACGATTTCCAAGTGGTTCAACACGGAGGTCTGGCCCTGGCCCGCCAAGCCCCATGCGTACGTGGATCAACGCCTGATTAATGGCTCAGCTGCCCGTTGTTATCAACACGCCAAGGTTGTGATCGCCGATGCGGCAAGCCCTGAAGCCAAGGCGCTTGTCACCAGCGCCAACTTCAGCGAAACAGCTCAACGCCACAACTTTGAGGCGGGATGGTTAACGAAATCTGTTTTTCGATCTCAGGACATCAACAAGCAATTCACCATGGCCGTTGAGCAAGGGCTTTTTGTGCCCTTGAACTTGGCTGCTTGAGCTGCTCAGCGATTTCCCAAGGAATCATGTCATTGGCAAGCTATTTCGCCTCGATTATCAAGGCCTCTGGACAGATCAACTCCGCCGCCTGCCGCGCCTCGCTGAGCACCTGAATCAGCACCTTGGGCGATTCCTTGAGCAGCTCGATCCAGTGGCCGAAATAGGTGGCATGGCTCTCGATCTCGCTGCCGATCTCGCTGCCGGTCTCCAGCCGATCGCCCAGCAACATCGCGCTTAACTCGGCGACCAGCTCCTCGCGTGCATAGCGGGCCTTCCCGAAGACACCCCCAAGATCCCGCTTCAGCCGCGATTCATGGCCGGTGGAATGGACGGCTTCATGGGCCCAGGTGGCGCAGAACGCCGCTGGCGAGTGAAAGCTGGCGCGATCAGGCAGCTGGATCCGATCGATCGCCGGCAGGTAGCAGGCGCGATCACCCCCAAAGCTCACCGACACCGGCCAGGCCCCCATCACGGCATCGGCAGCCTCCAGCCGCTCAGGTTCTGGCTTGGGCTCAATGCCTTCGGCGAGCTTGCGGGCCTCGATCAGCCCGGAGAGCGCCTCGCCCTCGAGATCGGCGGCATTGAAGACCGCCACCGGCCGGTCGCTGGCCCAGCTACGCAGGGTGACTTCACCGCCAACGCCTGCCTCCTCACGGCTGTGCAGCTGGGGCCGCAGGATATGAACCGCCTTGCTGCCCTTGCGGGGGAAGATCCCGAGCCTCTTGGCCTCGGCAAAGCCGCACCAGAACGGCAGCGCCGATCCCCGGATGTGCAGGCCAAGCGTCAGCAGGATCGGATTGGCGCCGCGGTAGCGATGACCCGAGATCAAGTTGACGTGGTGGCCACCGCCGGTGCCATCCCAGGGCCGCCGCCAGGGGGCTGATCCGGCCTCCAGCAGCTCGATCAAGGAGGCAACGATCTTTTCCTCAGCCGTGGGCCCAGCGAAGGTTTTGCGGGAGCGGGACTTGGACGCGGCCATGAAAGGCAGAGCGCGGGACGCCCGAGTGGTGCCCCGCGCAGGCAAGGGCGGCGACGGAGAATGTCGCCGAGCCGCTTGCGTCAGCCCTTGCCCGTGGGGCGACCATGAGGAAGCCCGCGCGACGCATTCCCAGGGGAGTCAGTCCCCAATGGCCCTTCTGGTCGTTCACGGGGCACCATCAGCCGAGGAAGATGCCATCGTTGGAAAGCGAGTGGAAGCTTCCATGGCGATCGCGATCGAACTCAGCGACCACCAGGCCCAGGCGCTCAGCGAGGCTGCCGCACGGCTCCAAGTACCAGAGGCGGAGTTGGCCGCTGCAGCCGTACGGGATCTGCTGGCTCATCAGTCCGCCGATTTCGATGCTGCCGCGCAACGGGTTCTTGAGAAGAACCAGGTGCTCTATCAACGCCTGGCTTGATGCGTTGGCTGCACTTGGCAGAGGTGCTGGAACTGCACCGTCGCCTGATTCACCAGAGTGGTGGCATGACCGGCCTACGCGATCTGGGCTTGCTGGAGGCCTCTCTGGCCCAGCCTCGCCAAAGCTTTGCCGGTGTTGATCTCTACCCAGGGTTGATCGCGAAAGCAGCAGCTCTGGGCTTTTCGCTGATCCAGAACCACCCCTTCGTGGACGGGAACAAGCGCGTCGGCCATGCCGCCATGGAGACCACCTTGGTGCTCAATGGCTTTGAGCTTTCCGCCAGCGTGGATGCTGCCGAGGCGGTTGTGCTGGCCGTCGCCAGTGGTCAACTGAATCGTGAAACCTTCACCCGCTGGGTGATGGCCAACCAACGATCCCTCAACCCCCTGTAAGCAGAGCGATCGTTCGGCTTGCTTGCTTCGAGGACTCAGGCTGAATCCGTGCCTGTGCCGTGGCTATGGGGTGCACCGCCCCGTTCGTCCAGCGCTCAAGAGATCCTGAGCAGATCACCGCCGCTCCAGCCACCGGTTCAGGGCTGCTTGGCATGGACCCGGGCGATCTGATCCAGCACCTTCAGCGACCTGGCGCTGATCAAGCTGGCGCCCCTGGCCCCAGGGCCGCCAGCAACTGTTCAGCCAGCAGCTCGCCGCTGCGCAGGGCACCCTCAACACGAGCAAAACCCGCACCGCTGCAGAAATCACCACAGAAGCCCACCCTGCTCTGTGGGCAGAGCATCAGATCGCTGGCCAGGCCGGGTCCTTCAGGGAAAGCCGCCCCCCAGCGCATCAGTTGGGGCTCGGCATTCTCCAGGTCGAGTGTGGTGATCCAGGGCTTCAGCACTGCCGCAAGGGCTGATCTGAGCTCCTCGATCAGCGCCTGTTGCCCCTCGGCAGCTGGGATCAGCCCAGGCAGCGGGGCCAGTTCAGCTGTGGAGTGCGCCACCACGGCGCAACGCCCATCAGCCAGGGGTTGAATCAAGACACGCGATAGCCCCCAGCGCTTCTGGGCAGCCTCCTCGAAGCTCAGCAGCCGAAAGGGAAGCAGCCGCCACTGCTCAGCCGCTGCAGACGGGATCAGCAACAGCAGGGCGTGACGCGGACTGGCGCCGATGGCCGCGATGGCCGCTGCGGCCCTCTCCAGCTGGGGATCCGTCAGGCTGCTCAGCAGCGCCTGCAGCGGGGGTTCGGACCAGCCCAGCAGCGCCTGGCAGCGGGGGTGCACCAGCAGGGTGCCGCTCAGTACCAGCCAGTCGGCGCCACCCAGCCGCTGCTGCCGCTCATCCTGCAGCTCCCAGCCGCCGTGGGTGGTGCGGGCCAGATGGCGCACCAGGCTGTTCACGTTCAGCTCGATCCCAGCGCCGCCGAGCTCCAGCAGCCCCCGGCAGAGCTGATCCATGCCGCCCTTGCCTCGATAGAGATCACCCCGGGTGAGCGGATCGGTGGCACCGGCGATCAAGCGGCCCTCCCGATCCAGCTGGGCCAGTTCACCCGACCAGGGCTCGAGCCAGCCCCCCGCCAGCAAGGGAGCCAGCAGGGCTGGTGGGGGGCTGCTGTCGATCGAGAGCAGAGGCGCACCGTGATCGAGCCGCAGCAGGGGGTCGTGGCGGGAGCGGCGGGTGCTGGCACGGCCCCCCGCTCCCCGGCCCGATTCCCAGAGGCTGATCGGACCCCGCCAGCCCAGCCGCCGCAGCCTGGCCGTCAGCGCACAACCGGCAACCCCGGCACCGATCACCGCCAGGGAGGGGGCAGCGGGATCGAGCGGGGGCCCTGGCTTCAACTCCACCGGGCCGGGTGCCCATCGCAGATCGCCAGCACAGTCTGCCGCTGCAGCTCACCCGCCCGCTCCCTCCTGCTGGATGCCAGGCGGGCGGGGATCACAGAGCCTCCGGGCTGGGGCCGGTCAACGCTCCAGGCTGGCGATCAGGAGTTGGCGTCCTGCTGGCGGAACACCTCGGCCACCTCGGGGAAGTGCTTTTCGATGCAGGCCTCGCACACCCCATGGGTGAAGGCCACATCGGCGTGCTGCTGGATGAAGGCTTCCACGCTCGACCAGTAGCCGGCGTCGTTGCGGATCGCTTTGCAATAGGAACAGATCGGGATCAGCCCTTCGATCAGGTTGATCGTCTCCAGGGCCACAGCCAGCCGGGCGGACACCCGCCTCAGCTCCAGCTGGGTCACAACCTGGCGGGCGAGCCCCTCCAGGGCCAGCAACTGGGCGGCATTGAGCTCCCTCGGCTCATGGTCGATCACGCAGAGGGTGCCCAGCGGCAGGGCTTCCGGTGACAGCAGCGGAACGCCCGCATAGAAGCGGATGTTGGGCTCCGAGGTCACCAGCGGATTGGCGACGAAGCGCGCATCGAGGTGGGTGTCCTGGACCACCAGGATCTCCTCTTCGAGGATGGCGTGGGCGCAGAAGGAGATGTCCCGGCTGGTTTCCAGGGCCTCGATGCCGAGCTTCGCTTTGAACCACTGCCGGTCGGTGTCAACCAGGCTCACCAGGGCGATGGGCACATCACAGACATAGGCCGCCAGGGCCGTCAGATCATCGAAGGCCTGCTCGGGAGGTGTGTCGAGGATGTGGTACTCCCGCAGGGCTTCCAGCCGCTCGTCTTCTCGCTCGCTCAGTGCTGCCTTCATGGGCCTGAAACCAAAGGATCGTGACGCCCCTCGGTTTCATTGTGGGCCTCACTTCCACGGCGCAGGAGCGGCTTCACGATTCCACACCCCTGCCGTGGCCGCAGCGGCAGCGTTCCTAGGATTGAGGGCCACTTGCACCCACGGTGGACCCACAGGGGAGACAACTGCAGCCGACCCCCTCTGATCTCCAGGCCGCCCTGGCGGTGCCGTTGCCCCAGTTGTGGAGTCAGCTGGGCCAGCGGCAGCTGAGGCCTGAGCTGATGGATCAGCCCGGCCTTGATCCCCGGGCCCATCAGGCGGCCCTGCAGGGTCTGGCCCGCATCAATGCGTTCACCCGCAGTGCCGCCTGCTTCTTCCCCGCCATCCGTCGCCTCGCCCGCCAGGCACCACAGCGGCGCCTGCGCCTCCTGGATGTGGCCTGCGGTGGGGGCGACACGGTGCGGGCCATCAGCCGCCTTGCCCGGCGGGAGGGGATCGATCTGGAGGTGCATGGCTGCGACATCAGCGCTGAAGCCGTCGCCCTTGCCGGTGCAGCGGCCCGGGCAGAGGGGCTGGAGGTCCATCACTTCCAGGCCGATGCGATCGGCGCCCCCCTCCCCGGCGGCTATCACCTGATCACCACATCGCTGTTTCTGCATCACCTCAGGG
This sequence comes from Synechococcus sp. CS-1325, assembly GCA_025128135.1. Classification (GTDB taxonomy): domain Bacteria; phylum Cyanobacteriota; class Cyanobacteriia; order PCC-6307; family Cyanobiaceae; genus Regnicoccus. Next base: position 7,722 of record JAHLYW010000030.1, on the reverse strand, counting down.
AGCCCGACGCCGAAGCCCTGCTGCGTTCCATGGCAGCCGCCACCCTCGATCAGCTGTTGGTGCATGACCTGATCCGCAGCCACCTGGATCTGGCGCTCACCTGGATCGGCACCCGCCTGCTGAGCCGCTCCCCGATCGTGCACACCGATGGTCCGCTCTCGGTGGCGGGCACCTTTCAGCTTGATGAAGTGGCCCAGCTGGCCGCCACCGCCGGCCTGGTGGGGGCGCAGATCACCCGCTTCTGGCCCGAGCGCTTCCTGCTCTCCTGGAGCCGCGATGCCCCCAGCGCCTGATCCGCTGCCGTTGCAGATCGCGCCCTGCTGGGATGTGGTGGTGGTTGGGGCTGGACCGGCCGGCGCCCTGGCGGCCCATGGCCTCGCCAGGCGCGGGGTGCGGGTGCTGCTGGTGGAGCAGCGCCGCTTCCCCCGCTGGAAAGTCTGCGGGGCCTGCCTCAGCCCCCAGGCCCTGGCAGCCCTTGAGGCCGCCGGGCTCGCGGAGCTGGTGGCACAGCAGGGTGGCCTTGCCCTGCGGGTGCTGCAGCTCGGGGTGGCTGGCCTGGTGAGCCCGATCGTTATGGAGGCTGGCCGGGTCCTCTCCCGGGCCCGCCTCGATCAGGCGCTGCTGGAAGCGGCTGTTGCCGCAGGCGCCGAGGTGCTGACGGGCACCCGGGCTGTCCTGGGCGCTGCCGCCGCAGGTGCGGACCCGGACCGGGAGGTGGTGCTGCAAACAGGCACCGACCAGCTGCGTGTGACCGCCAGGGTGGTGCTGATCGCGGCCGGCCTCAGCCACCGCTGCCTGGATAGTGAGCCCGAGATCAGCACCAGCATCGAACCCCACAGCCGGGTGGGGGCCGGTTGTGTGTTGCCTGGGGACGCTGCCGGGCTCCTGCCCGGGGTTCTGCAGATGGCTGTGGGCCGGGGGGGGGTATGTCGGTCTGGTGCGTGTGGAAGACGGGGAGATCAATCTGGCCTGTGCCTTCGATCGGGCCTTGCTGCGCTCCAGCGGCGGTGCGGCAGCTGCCTGCCGCAAGATCCTGGCGGAAGCGGGCTTCGCGCCACTCCTCGCTTCTCTGCCAGGCCTGGAAGCAGCGTCCTGGCAGCTCACCGCGGCACTGAGCCGCCGCACACGCCCACTGGCTGGCCACCGCCTGCTGCTGCTGGGCGATGCCGCCGGCTACGTGGAGCCCTTCACCGGCGAAGGCATGGGCTGGGCTCTGAGCTCCTCTCTGGCTGCCCTGCCCCTGGTGCTGCGCGGCCTGGAGCGCTGGGATGGCGCAATCGAAACGGAATGGCGGCGCCGCCACCAGCGCTGGGTGAGGCGGCGGCAGGTGTTCTGCCGCGCTCTGGCACTGGTGTTGCGCCACCCCGGGATCAGCTGGGGACTGCACCGGCTGGCCGCGAACGCGCCCTTGATCACCAGCTCCATGATTGAGCTTCTGCAACGGCCCGCCCTGCCCTGCTCGACGGACTGATCGACCATGCCCCTGTCCCTGCTTGGTTTCGGCACCGCGGTGCCGGAGCGCTGCCTCAGCCAGGCGGAAGCCCTGGCTCTGGCACCGCAGCTCGGGGGCGCCAGCCCCCGCCAGCAGCGCCTGCTGCAGCGGATCTACCAGCGCTCCGGGTTGACGCACCGCCACTGCCTTCCCCTCGCTGCTTCCACCAACCCGTCCACGGCCGAGCGGATGCGGCGCTATCAGCCGGCGGCGCTGGATCTGGCCCTGCGCGCTTCTCGCCTGGCCCTGGCCGATGCCGGCCTCGAGGCGGGCGCAATCACCCATCTGATCACCGTGTCGTGCACGGGTTTCGGCGCCCCTGGCTTCGACCTGGCCCTGATCGCCAGCCTGCCCTTGCCCGCCGATGTGGCCCGCACCCACGTGGGCTTCATGGGCTGCCACGGGGCACTCAACGGCCTGCGGGTGGCACGGGCCTTCGTGGAGGCCGACCCCAGCGCCTGCGTCCTGCTCTGTGCAGTGGAGCTGTGCAGCCTGCACCTTCAGGAGGGCTGGAACCCCGACCACATCGTGGCCAATGCCCTGTTCGCCGACGGTGCGGGTGCTGTGGTGGCTGCGGGGTCCAGCCGGGGCACGGGGTGGCAGCTGATCGCCTCGGCTTCCACGGTGCTGCCCGGCACCGAAGACCTGATGGCCTGGATCATCGAGGACCATGGCTTCTCGATGGTGCTCTAAGCCCAGGTCCCCACGCGCATCTCCGCTCAGCTCTGCCCCTGGCTGGAGCCCTGGCTGGCAGGCCAGGGCCTGACCCTGCCGGAGGTGGAAACCTGGGCCGTCCATCCCGGTGGACCCCGCATCCTGGCGGCGGTGCTGGAGAGCGCCGGCTTGCAACCGGCTCAGATCGCTCTCTCCACCGCGGTGCTGCGCCAGTTCGGCAACATGTCGTCGGCAACGATTCTGTTCATCCTGGATCGGCTGCGCAGCACGGCCGGCCGGGGCCCGTGCCTGGCCCTGGGCTTCGGCCCGGGGCTCACGGTGGAAGCGGCCTTGCTGGTGAGGGAGGAAGCGAACTGATGGTGGATCTCACCACCTGGGATGGCCTGCTGCGCAGCTTCGTGAACAATCCAGGCAAGGTGCGGCCTGTTTCCGAAGCCGACTTTCTGGCGGCTGCACCCTCGATCGCTGCCTACATTCTGCTTGATCTGAAAGGAGCCAGTGGTTGTGAGACTGAGCTGCGGCTGGTCTTTCTTCCCTTCGACTGGAGCCTCAATCAGCGGACTAAGCCACCATGAGTTCGCTCCTGTCAGCGCAGAAGTTGGTGGATTGAAGGATGCTGCTCAAGCTGATCTCCTGCTCCAGCAGGCAGGCGTGACCACTTTCCGGCAGGAATACGGTCTGGGACTGGGGCAGATACCGATCCAGCCGTTTCGCCTCTGCCACTGAAGGAAGCAGCCGATCTGCCCCTGATGCCAGAACGAGAACAGGTTTCTCAATCCGCGCCAGTGCCGATTGATTGATCTCGAACTGGCTGAGCAGCGACAATCTCCAGGCAGCACTCGGTGGACTCACCGATTGCATGGCGGCCAGCAGAGCCTGCTGGCTCAGAACCGGCACACGGTGGGACGCGATCAGCAGCGGCAGCAGTCCAAAGGTGGACAGGCGGTAGAGCGGATCGGGTAAGCGCTGCGTCAGCGAAGCTCCCCAGCCAAGCCAGGGTTGGCGGCTGGCCGCAGAGGCCGGGTTCACCAGGATCAGACGATCGAACAGAGGCGGATGGCGAACGGCCAGTTTCAGGGCCAGACAGCCACCAAACGATTCACCACAGAGCACGATCGGACGCGAAGGCGAACGCTGCTGCTCCTTGCTGATCAACGCGGCGATCTGTTCCACCAATCCATCCCAGCCGGTCAGGTCGTCGGTGGGAATCGACAGGCAACGAATATCGAAACTGGCCCTCAATCCGCTGAGCTGGGGTGCCAGCAACGCGCCTGTGCCATCCATTCCTGGCAGAAAGACAAACAATGGCTGGTTTGGTCTGCTGGAGTTGGAAGCCAATAGCTTCAGCGGCCTGGTGTTGACTGGCATCGGAGGCAGGGAGGAGTTAGGTGCAGCCATGGCGCAGCATTCCGGCAATCTGATCCCAGCAGGATTGGCTGATCTCCCTGGCCAGCCTGCTGCCGCTGCGGCCGCGATACTGTTGCCTTAAATCCTCATCAATTCGGATCGGATGGCCAAAGAAAAGGTGGACGCGGCGATAGACAATGGCTGAGTGCCAACCCCCGCAATTGAATAGGGGCTCGGAGGGATCAAATAGACGAAACAGTTTGAGCGGGGCCAGCTGATGTTGATTTTCTTCCGTTGACAGGATGGCAACCGGCAGAATCGATAAGTCAGAAACGGGTGCACGCAGGGCCAGGTGGGCAAAACCTCGATGGAAGGGGCTGAGTTGATTGGCCGGCTTGACCTGCACCATCGGCTGCGCCCCCTCCGGAAACACGCCGACCAGCTGCCGTGCCTGCAGGAAGCTGATTGAATTCTCGAAAAAATGCTTCTGTCGCTGGCGAGGGGCGTCGAGCGGAAAGGCACCCATCGCCGACACCACATCCCGCATCACCGGAACACGACTCATGTAGTAATGGCAGGCGAATCGCACCGAGCGATTCATGGCTGCCATCAACAAGGGAGCATCAAGCACACTGCGGTGGTTGCTGACAACCAGGATCCTCTGATCGGCGGGGATTCGCTCGGCATGCTCAAGGGAAAACTTCGTGCCGACGGCCCCAAGCAAGCGACGAGACAGCCGCAAGGGAGCATCCAGGATCTGGTCTGATGGATTGTGGTTGAAGGTCACCGGCACAAGCTGAGATGTTGAAGCGTCACGCGGTGATCAGAGTTCATGATCATGCTCAATCGTATCGAAAGCCATCTGCGCCATGAACGATCAATCCAGTCAGTCAAAGTGGATCTTCCTTGGCCTGTCAATCTGCCGGATCACGATCGGGTGGATCTGCCCGTTACCGCGATACCTCCAGGCTGGGGTGAGCATGGATGATGAGTCATTGTCACTATGCCCAACCACTTCATAAAATGCTAATGCGTGGGCATTGGCTGCGTGGCAGGATCTCAGGGGGTGATCTCCGAACGTTCCAGCCAGGAGTTCCTCGGGCCTGCTGGCTGAAGGCTGCCCCGTTGCCGCTGGCCGGCCTTCGAACACAGCACAACAACAGCAGCGCTGGGCTGCCCGGTGGATGGTTGCTGGTGGGCTCTCACCTGCTTCTGACTGTGGCAACCAGGGAAGCAATCATTCCAGCTGATTTGCAACGACTAGTTAACGTTAATTTCCATCCAGTTCTTGCTGCTAAAGTTATTTTGACTCGTATTAAACCGCCATGGAACCGGACACCTCCAAGACCCCCAGTGCGGTTGATCGCGCCTCGATCCGTGGCGCCTCCGTCACAACCGAGGAAGGGGGTCGCCTCAATGCCTTCGCAACGGAACCTCGCATGGAAGTGGTGAGTGCTGATCGCGGCTGGGGCTTCCACGAGCGTGCCGAGAAGCTCAACGGCCGCCTGGCCATGCTCGGATTCATGGCCCTGTTGATCACTGAATCCGCCCGGGGTGGCGAGGCCTTCACCCGAGGCATTCTGGGAATCGGTTGATCCGGATCCGCCCTCCTGCCAGGCGGGACCTGCACCCTTCGGCCGGTTGGCTCCCTGTTCCATGTCCCTGATCAACACCGCCGTCGGTCTGCTGGCGATCAGTTCGCCGATCGGCGTTCTGCCGGTGGTGGCCCGGGCGGCCGGCGGTGATGCCGGCCGGCTCCGGCAGATCAGCCGCCTGGCGGTGCTCACCTTTCTGTTCACCCTGCTGGCGGCCTGCTGGTGGGGTCAGGCCCTGCTCGATTTGTTCGGCATCACCCTCGATGCCTTCCGCGTCGCTGGCGGCCTGATCCTGCTGCCGATCGGCCTGCGGCTGATCGAGGGAATGGAGGTGAACCACCCCGATGTCGAGTCCGATGCAGGCAGCCTTGGCGTGGTACCGATCGGCTTGCCGCTGCTGGCCGGGCCGGGGGCCATCTCCCTGGTGGTGGCGGACTCTCCCGCTTCCTGGCAGGGACGCCTGGTCCTCAGCGGCGTGATCGGCCTGCTGGCGTTGGGGATCTACGCCCTCCTGCGGGTTTCGATGCCCCTCCGCCGGGCCCTGGGGGAACTGCAGGAAAAGGTGATCAGTCGCTTGATGGGTCTGCTGCTCAGCGCCATCGGCGTGCAGATGCTGGTGGTGGGCCTTAAGGGCTGCTTCCCGGTGCTCGCCGGTGCGGCCTGATCAGGAACGCTTCCGGCGGATCAGATCGACCCGATCGCCACGCAGCTCGCCTGCAGAGCTGTCAGCCTTGGCTGATTCCCACCGCCACCGCTGCACCGAGCCGCCATGACCGCAGCCCTCTCGCCGCCGCTCACCGAGGCAACGCTCAAGGCTCTGTTCACCAAGCCCTATGGCATTCCGGGGCCCAGCGCTGAGCAGTGGCGGGCCGTCTACGACGCCAATGTCCATTTTCAGGACCCGACCCAGGAGAAGCAGGGCATCGAGGCCTACATCGAGGCCCAGGAGGGGCTGATGCGCCGCTGTGATGATGTATTTCTGGTGCCCGGTGCCGTGGCGCTCAGCGGCGAGACGGCCTTCGTGGAGTGGACGATGGGACTGAAGATCAAGGGGATCGAGTTCATTTATCCGGGCACCACCCGCCTGCGCCTCGGCGCCGACGGCAGGATCGTGGAGCATCGCGACTATTTCGATTTCGTTGGCCCCACCTTTGAGCCGGTGCCGGTGGTGGGTGGTTTCGTGCGCTGGCTTTACCGGCGCTTCGTGTCCTGAAGCTGTCAGCAACACAACTTCATTTCCGAGTGTGTCTGTCGTTCTCAGCACCGAGCCTGTCAGCGGCTGGGATGTCCCTGCATGATCAGTCAACGAAGAGCCAGGATGTTCCGATCGTGCTCCACACCATTCCTTTGCTTGCTGCCACCTGTCTGGCGGGATTTGCAGTGTTGCAAGTTCTGTTCAGCACCGCTTCCTGGTGATTTCTCCTTGCCTGCAGCCGGAACGATCGGTTGATGGTCCGTTTCGTCTGGTTCTGGCTCAAGCAGTGGAACCTCTGGTGCAAGAGGGCCGTCCCAGCAGGCGGGTGCATCCGTTCAACCCCTGCTGGGGCCTGCAGATGCCGTCAACGCAGCTGATGCGCGTCTACGCAGACATCCCCTGATTCGGGCTCCAGGGAGAGTGCCGAAGGGTTGCCCGCCCTTGACTCTCCACCTAAATGGAGACCTTACGGTGAATGGCAGTGCCGCCGAGGCCATGGCCACACCAGCTCCCCTCCCACTCCCCCTCCCGGTGAGGCTGCATCGCATCGCCACTGCCCAGCATGTCTGTCCCTATGGCCAGCAGGCGGCGGCCTTGCTGCGACAGCAGGGCATTCACTTCGAAGACCATCTTCTGCTCAGCCAGGGGGAGGTGGAGCGCTTCAAGACGGCCCACGGCGTCACCACCACCCCCCAGGTGTTCGCGGGCGATGAGCGCATCGGTGGTTACGCCGAGCTGGCCCGGCGTCTCGGGGTCAGCCCCCGCCCCGCCGGGGGCCGCAGTTACCGTCCGGTGATCACGGTCTTCGCCGTGGCGGCCCTGATCGCGCTGGCCCTTGGCAGCGGCGTGGAGGGTTTCATGGGGGCAGCACTGGTGCTGCTGGCCTTGTTGAAGCTGATCGATCCGCCCGCTTTCGTGAGCTCCTTTCGCCAGTACAACCTGCTGAGCCAGCGGCTGAGCAGCTATGGCCGCCTGTTTCCCTATCTGGAGCTGCTGGTGGGTCTGGCGCTGCTCGCCGGCCTTGAGGCCACGCCGATTGCCCTGCTGGCGATCGCCATGGGCGCCGAAGGCGGCCTCTCGGTGATCAAGGCCGTATACCTCGACAAGCTCGACCTCGACTGCGCCTGCGTGGGCGGCAACAACCGCACCCCACTCGGCCTGGTGAGCGTGCTGGAGAACGGGGTCATGGTGGCGATGGGGTTGGTGATCCTGGTTCAGAGAGGGTGAGGTGGGAGCCGACCCTTGACTCTCCTGCCGAGTGGAGACCATACGGTGAGCAGATCCCATCCAGCCACCATGCGCCCGCCCCGTTTCTCCACCACCTTGATCGGGCTGTTCAGCAGCCTTGCCCTGGTGGCCCCCGCCCTGGCCCAGCTGCCCGGTGGCATGAATCACGAAGGCCACCACGACATGCCGGG
>JAHLYW010000029.1 GCA_025128135.1 Synechococcus sp. CS-1325 | reverse complement strand
GCCCTGAACCTGCTGCGCGGCAATGGTTTTCGTTCGATCCGCGCTGGCCTAATGGCTGTAGCGCATGACATCAGCCGCATGCTGGGCTGGGTCGGCGTCAACCGTGCTGAAACGGGATGAATTGACTTTCAGTCAGCCCTGCCCTACAGCTGGGTGCGCTCCGGGCTTTATCACACGATCGTGGCCGGGGATGGCCATCTGCACCGGCTGCATTCCTACACGATCGATCTCAACGCCCACACCTGGCGGCGCAACAGCAATGCCGTGGCGATCTCCTGCGCCTGCATGGGCGGCCGTCCTGATCCCTGGTCGATGCCGCCCACCGAGGCCCAGATCGAGGCGATGTGCCGGGAGGTGGCGGCCGTGGCCCTCAGCTGGGATTGGCAGGCCGCCGAGATCAGCATCGAGCGGGTGATGACCCACGCCGAAGCCGCATCCAACCGCGACGGCCGCCTGTTGCATGACAACTATGGCCCGGTGGCCTGGGGTGGCACCGGCGAGCGCTGGGACTTCCTCCAGTTGCGCAAAGGTGGCCCTGTTGATGGCGGTGAGCAGTTGCGCCGCCGGGTCCGGGAGCTGCTGGGCGAGGCTTCCGGCGTCCAGGCCGGCGAGGCTGCCTTGGCCTTTCGCCGCTCGGCCTCGATGCCGGCCCGCGGTCGCAGCCTGGTGGTGGAGATCGACGCCAACGGCAGCTCCTGGGCCCTGGCGGCCGATCTGCTCGCCCTCTACGACATCCCCTATGAATGGAATCCTGCCCTGCGGCGCATCCTGATCGGCAGCACCGACATCGCCCCCGCCTACCGGGACGACGGCGTGCAGGCTTCGATCGGCCACCCCCTGTTCGAGATGGGCCTGCAGGGCGGCAACGCGCCGGTGATCCTGCGCGGCATCCTCCGCGACGACCGCGCCTGGTGCCGCGTGCTCGAATTCGCCCAGGAGTTCGGCATAACCGCCTTCTTCGAGCCCTTCGCCCTCGGCGAGCGGCGGGGCGGCTGAACAGGGCCCTGCTCAGGGCTGGTTCAACAGCGCGCTCTGCTGAGCCACGCCCGGGCCGGCCTGTTGCTCCCACAATTTCGCGTAGGGTCCGGCTCGCTCCAGCAGCTCGCGGTGCCGGCCCCGCTCCACTATCCGGCCGTGATCCAGCACGCCGATCAGATCGGCATTCACGATCGTGCTGAGCCGGTGGGCGATCACCAGCACCGTGTGCTCCCGCTCGAAGCGCTCGATCGCCTCTTGTACCAGCTGCTCGCTCTGGCTGTCGAGGGCGCTGGTGGCCTCATCGAGAATCAGCAGTTCCGGTTTGCGGAGAATGGCGCGTGCCAGCGAAATCCGTTGTCGCTGGCCACCGCTGAGCCTGTAGCCCCGCTCTCCCACCAGGGTGGCCATTCCATCCGGCAGCAATTCGATGAAACCCATGGCCTGGGCAGCCTCGGCGGCAGCTTCGATCTCGATCGGGCCGGCCCACGGGCAGCCGTAGGCGATGTTCTCCGCCAGCGACGCGTTGAACAGAAAGGTGTCCTGGCTCACCACGCCGAGCCGTTGCTGCCAGCTGCTCAGCTCCAGATCGGCTAGGTCGGTGCCATCGATCCGGATGCGCCCCGCCGTGGGGGCATAGAGCCCCACCATCAGATCAGCGATCGAGCTCTTGCCGGCCCCGCTTGCCCCCACCAGCGCCGTGGTGCTGCCCCTGACCAGGCTGAGGTTGATCTGCTCAAGGGCTGGCGGTAGGTCGGCTGCGTAGCGCAGCCCAACTCCCTCCAGATCGATCGAGGTCCGCAGCGCTTCGAAGCGGATCCCTCTCTCCCGCCGGTACTGTTTACCGGCGGGAGAGAGGATCTCATTCAACCGCTCGAACCGGCCGGTGTTCTCGGCGATGGCATTGAATGAGCCGGCGATCCCAGCCAGGCGCACATTCAACCGTTGCAGGGCCAGTACAAAGGTGACCAGGCTCGGCAGCACCCCGGTGCTGCGGGCTCCGAACACCACAAGGCTGAGCGCGGCGATCACAGCCATCGCCAGGATCGGCAGGAACGACGACAACGGGGCGACGATGTTCATCAACAGGCCCTGCCTCCGCAGTCCCTGCTCCAGATTCCCCATCTGGCTGCGCAGGGCCTGATCCGCCGCATCCAGCTGGCCACTGCTGTGCAGCAGGCGCAGACCCTGAAAGTCTTCGGTGATCCGGGTGCTGATCGCCACCTGGCTCTGGGTGACCCGCTGCGCTTGCCGGCCGATCCTCGGCAGCAGTTGCTGCTGCAGGAAGGTGATCGTCAATGCCAGGCCAACAGCCAGCAGCAACAACCAGGGTGAGAGGGAAATCAGAACCGTCAGATAGACGGCCGTTAGCAAGACCTGCAACAGCAGTTGGCTGGTCTGCTCGATCTGCTTGGTTACTGCCTGAGGACCTTCCGAGGCGTAGTTGGTGAGATCTCCCACCCTGTAGCCGCTGGCGCAGGGGTAGCTGAGCTTGAGGATCTGGCTGTGGATCCGGGCTGTGATCAGGGCATTGCAGCGAGCGCCGAAGTACACGACACTCACGCCGTTCAGGAAGCGGGTGAGGCTCTGGGTGGCTTGCAACAGCACGGCCAGGCTCATCAGGATCAGAAAGATCGGGGTGCGGGGCACCCCTGTAAGCATCTCCACCAGCCCCGGGAAACGCCCAATCAGAGGGTTGCTGGCCCAATTCATTGCCGAGTCTCCGGCCGCTGAAACCGGTCTGCTCAGCAGATCCACCGCCAGAAAGATCACCGCCAGGGTGGCTCCTTCACTGAACGCCTCCACCAGGCTGGTACCGAAGTTCAAGGCGATCAGCCGCCATTGCTGGCGCGCGGTGGATCTGATCAGAGCCGGTGCCGGCTGCGCTCCGATCAACGGAGCAAGCACCGAACCACCCAAGATGCGGACAGCTCGCTTTAGGGGGGAAGAGAGCTGCCTCAACAGCCTGGGCAAGGTCATTCGAGCCGGAGGGGATTGGATGGAGTTCAACGCGAATGAATCACAGCACCCGGCCTTGGTTGAATCGAGCCGTTGATGGCTCGCGCCAGATCCAGATCCACGAAAGAATGAATCATGGCCAGTGCTAAGGCCGGCAGAGCCGGATGGGGAAAACAGAGTTGAAACCCCACCAGAGAGCGCTGGTGCTGACAGCTTGCCTTGGCGGTGTTGGTCTACCAGTGCTGTGGATCAGCCTTGCCACCCAGCACTGGCGCCTTGATGGTCAGCTGATTGGTCCGGCCGCAGCCTGGTTCGAGGAGCTGAAGAGCAGCGTCCTCAGGGGCCACAGCTCACCATCCAGTTCTCCCAGTTCTCCCAGTTCTCCCAGTTCTCCCAGTTCTACTGACGATGAGGTGATCTGTCCGACCAAAGCGCTCACCGTGGCGGTGTTCGGCCAGAGCAACCTTGCCAACAGCGTTCTACCCCGTTTTGAACGCTCCCTCAGCAGGGCGCTGGCTCCATATTCAGGGCGCTTGCTTGTCTTCGATTGGCGCCATGGCACTTGTCATCCCTACAGGGAGCCGTTGCCAGGTACCGATGGGAAGGGGGGGCACAGCCTCACTCCCGCCTTTGTGCAGTTGGCCGGCCGCAGTGATCAACCCGTGCTGGTGGTGTCCTTTGCCCAGGGCAGTAGCTCGGTGCTCTCCTGGGCAGATGGAGAGCTTGCCGAGCGCCACAGGCAGGTGTTGGAAGGGCTGGCAGTGCGTGGTCTCAGCCCAGCGCTGGTGTTGTGGCACCAGGGTGAGAGTGATGCCCGCACCCTCGATCCGCACATCTACGGCAAATCACTTGAACGCCTCATTGCACGCAGTCACGCTCTCGCACCGGGGGCCTGGTTCGGCGTGGCGCTGGTGACACGCTGCTTCAACCAGGGGCCTTTCGAACCTCTTCGAGCGGTTCAGCGTGAGGTTGTGCACCAGCAGCCACGCACCTTTCTCTGGGCCGACAGCGATGCCATCACCGGTGGGCTCAATCGCCATGACGGTTGCCACTTCTCGGCCCGTGGCTCTCGCCGTCTCTCCCAGGCACTGCTGGAGTCGCTCAGGCAACAGAGGCTCGGACCCTGAACAGCTCGGCTCTTGATGCCATTACGCCTTTGCCGGTCAGCCTCCCCCTCTGGTCGGTGACTGGTCGGATCTCACACCTATGGAGCGAAAGGATGCACGGGCGTGAGCTGTGCTCAAACTGCCACATGACCTGATCTCACTCTGACTCAACTGATGCGATTCGCTCCTGTGGCGATGTCAGTAATCGTGAACATCAAGACATCAGGCGACTGGATCATCTCCCAGCCGGTGAAGCCTGTTTCCCGGATTGGAGCCGCTGGCCAGGCCGTGACGGCGCTGATGCCAGGCCCAGGCGTGCTCCAGGATCGTGGTGAGCTCCGGGAACTGCGGTTGCCAGCCCAGGTCCCGCCTGGCCCTGGCGGCGCTGGCCACCAGTTCCGGCGGGTCACCTTCCCGCCGCGGTTGCACCCTCACCGTGAGATCGAGGCCGGTCACGGCCCGGGCGGCTTCGATCACCTGCCGCACCGAAGCGCCGCTGCCGTTGCCGAGGTTGTAGATCAGCGGTGCGCTGCTCCGCCCCTGGCGGCGCAGGTGCTCCAACCCGAGCACATGGGCATCGGCGAGATCGCTCACATGGATGTAATCCCGGATGCAGCTGCCGTCCGGCGTCGGGTAGTCATCCCCCAGCAGGCTCAGGTCGGGGCGGTGGCCGGCGATCGCATCGAGCACCAGGGGGATCAGGTGGGTTTCGGGGTTGTGGTCTTCGCCGAGATCGCCGGCCGGATCGGCGCCAGCGGCATTGAAGTAGCGGAAGATCACGCTGGGCAGGCCATAGGCGCGGGCGAAATCATCGAGCAGTTGCTCCACCATCCACTTGCTGCGGCCGTAGGGATTGATCGGCTGCTGGGGCGTGTCTTCGGTGATCGGCACCTGCCCAGGGATGCCGTAGGTGGCGCAGGTGGAGGAGAACACGATCGGAATCGGGCTGGCCCGTCGGCCTTGCCCGTCTCCCTGGCTCGGCTCGATCAACGCTTCGAGCAGGGTGAGCGTGTCCCCCAGGTTGTTGCGGTAGTAGCGGGCGGGGGCAAGCACCGATTCACCCACGTAGGCATAGGCGGCGAAATGCAGCACCGCCTCGATCGGAGCTCCCCCGGCGGCCAGGGCTGGGTGTGAACCGCTGAGCACCTGATCGAGCAGAGCCCGGTCGCCCACCTGGCCCACCACCAGCGGCACCTGCAGCACCTCCTCCACCACCGCCCGATGGCCGTACACCAGGTTGTCGAGCACCACCGGTTGATGGCCGGCCCGCTGCAGGGCCCGCACCGCGTGGCTGCCGATGTAGCCGGCTCCGCCGGTGACCAGAACCCTCATTGGCGCTGCAGGCCGGCCGCCTGCCTGTCCTGGCCGTAGGTTGCAGCCGTTTGCTGCAGCCCCTCGCTCAGGGGAATCCGGGCTTTCCAGCCCAGGGCCGCCAGGCGGCTCACATCCAGCTGCTTCTTGGGGGTGCCATCCGGTTTGCTGGTGTCCCAGTGGATCTCGCCCCGATAGCCCACAGCGTCCGCCACCAGGGCGGCCAGCTCCCGGATCGGCAGATCGACACCCGTGCCCACGTTCAGGAACTGCAGCGGATCGGGGTGCTCCGGGGTGATGGCGGGCTGCCAGCACTCCAGGCAGAACACCGCTGCGTCGGCCAGATCATCCGCATGCAGGAACTCCCGCAGCGGAGAGCCGCTGCCCCAGCAGCTCACGCTGACGGCGCCGGCTTCCCTGGCTTCATGGAAGCGACGGATCAGGGCCGGCAGCACATGGCTGTTGGTGGGGTGATAGTTGTCGCCAGGCCCATAGAGATTGGTGGGCATCAGGCTGATCGCATCGAAGCCGTGTTGCTGGCGCAGGGCGCGACAGAGCTGGATGCCTGAAATCTTGGCGATTGCATACCACTCGTTGGAGCGCTCCAGGGTCCCGGTGAGCAGGGACTCCTCCCGGATCGGCTGGGGGGCGAACTTGGGATAGATGCAGCTGCTGCCCAGAAACAGCAACCGCCTGGCCCCCTGGCGCCAGGCGTTCTCGATCACATGGTTCTGGATCTTGAGGTTCTCGAGCAGGAAGTCGGCGGGGTAGGAGGCATTGGCGAGGATGCCGCCCACCTTGGCCGCCGCCAGCACCACCACGTCCGGACGGTTGGCTGCAAACCAGCCAGCCACCGCCACCGGATCGAGCAGATCCAGCACGTCGCGTCCCGCGGTGAGCAGGTTCGTGTAACCCCTCCCTACCAAAGCCCGGCAGATGGCACTGCCCGCCATGCCCCGGTGCCCCGCCACAAAGATCCGATCCGACCTGTCAATCAGCCCCATTCCCCACCCCTTCTCTCCTTTTTCGCCGTCTTTCCCACCGTCCAGTCTCCTGCTGCCAGCCCTCCATACCCCCCGCTTCCCAAAGCCTCCCCATCCCCAACCCCCCACTTGCCATCCCACCACTTCCTTACCCCCTGCTCCCCCGCCCAAGGCCGTGAGGGGGTCCTGCAGGCCGTCTGAGCAGCGCCAGCTGCGTAACGGCCGAAAGGCCCCCTCACGGCCTGACCAGTGCTGGTGGATTCTCCATCGATCCCACCACCGTGAAGCCCTCGCGGCGCAGGGTGGCCTCCTTGGCGGCCTCCTGCACATCGGCGGCCACCATCTCCGCCACCAGCTCCTCCAGGGTGGTGGTGGGGGTCCAGCCCAGCTTCTCGCGGGCCTTGGTGGGATCCCCCAGCAGGGTTTCCACCTCCGCCGGCCGGAAATAGCGCGGATCGATCCGCACCACCGTGGCGCCCGTGTCGGCACGCTGGCCGATTTCGGTCAGCCCTTCGCCGCTCCAGTCGATCCCCCCCCAGCCCAGTTCGAGGGCACAGAGCTCGATGAAGCGCCGCACGCTCTCCTGCCGGCCGGTGGCGATCACGAAATCCTCCGGTGCCTCCTGCTGCAGCATGCGCCACTGCATCTCGACGTAGTCGCGGGCATGGCCCCAGTCGCGCAGGGAATCGAGGTTGCCCATGAACAGGGACTGGTCGAGGCCGGCATCGATGCGGGCCAGGCCGCGGCTGATCTTGCGGGTCACGAAGGTTTCGCCGCGGCGGGGGCTCTCGTGGTTGAAGAGGATGCCGTTGCAGGCATACATCCCATAGGCCTCGCGGTAGTTGACCGTGATCCAGTAGGCGTAGAGCTTGGCCACCCCATAGGGACTGCGGGGGTAGAAGGGGGTTGTCTCCTTCTGGGGAATCTCCTGCACCAGCCCGTAGAGCTCGCTGGTGCTGGCCTGGTAGATGCGGGTTTTGCGGGTGAGGCCGAGGATGCGCACCGCCTCGAGGATGCGCAGGGTGCCGAGGGCATCGCCGTTGGCGGTGTACTCAGGGCTCTCGAAACTCACCGCCACATGGCTCTGGGCGCCGAGGTTGTAGATCTCATCCGGCTGCACCTGCTGCACGATCCGGATCAGGTTGGTGGAATCGGTGAGATCGCCGTAGTGGAGCACCAGGCGGGGATCGCTCTCGTGGGGATCCTGGTAGAGGTGGTCGATCCGGCTGGTGTTGAAGCTGCTGGCTCGCCGCTTGATGCCGTGCACCTCATAGCCCTTCTCCAGCAGCAATTCGGTGAGGTAGCTGCCGTCCTGGCCGGTGATGCCGGTGATCAGGGCAATTTTGCTCATGGGCTGGAGGGGGCCAGGTGCGCCTGGGCGGTTCAGGGGAAGGGGCATTCCAACATGAAAAAGCCAGGGAAAACTCCCTGGCTGCGGCTCGGTTGGCAAGCCCTGGCCTGGCTCAGTCCCTGCGGCTGCCGCCGTTGAGGGCAATGATCAGGCGCAGGATGAAGATGAACAGGTTGATGTAGGTGAGGTACATCCCCAGGGCGCCGGCCAGATATTGATCGTCGTTGTAGGTGCGCGGCATCGTGTAGAAGTCGACGAAGGCGGCACCAACGAACAGAACCGTGCCGAAGCCGGCGATCAGCAGCTCGAAGCCGTTGCCACCGAAGCCCGGGATGAAGATCCCCCCCACGATCTGCACCACCATGGCGATCAGCAGGCCAACGATGCCGAGGCCCACCACACCGCTGAGCGCCTGACCGATGCTGTCGCTCATGTTGCGACCCACCACCGAGGCGATCACGAAGGTGATGCCGGTGGCCAGGGCAGCCGTGCCGATCGCGCCGATCCCGGCGGTGCCGATCGCCAGCGCCACGATGCCGCTCAGGGTGAAGCCGGTGAGCAGGCTATAGACAGCCAGGATCGGCAGGGCGGTGGCGTTGTTCCCTTTCATCGCCGCGTTCTGGGCGATGAAGAAGAGAATGAAGTTACCGATCAGCGACACCCAGAACAGGGGCATGAAGATCGGGCTGCCGATCATCGACAGACCGCCGACCACGCCGGCTGCCGTGAGCACCATGCCGCCGCCCACATAGGGCAACGCCTTGTTGACCACGTTCGGGCCGACGAGGGCACCCTGCTGGGCCTCGCGGATCGCTTCCTGGAAATTGCTGCTGGCCGGCATGGCTCTGGGGTCGAACTTCTCCATCCTGACAGCGACGCCGAGGCTGTGGAGTGTGGATCTCCCTATCTGAGCCTGTCCTGCCGCTGGGCCTGGTCGTGGCGCGCGTAGGCCTGCACCACCCGCTGCACAACGGGGTGGCGCACCACGTCGGCGTCGGTGAGGGTGCAGATCGCCACCCCCTCCACACCGTCCAGCACCCGGGCGGCTTCGGCCAGGCCACTGATCTGGTGGCGTGGAAGGTCCACCTGGCTTGGGTCACCGCTGACCACCATGCGGGAGTTTTCCCCCAGCCGGGTGAGCACCATGCGCATCTGGGCCGCCGTGGCGTTCTGGGCCTCATCGACGATCACGAATGCGTCGGCCAGAGTGCGGCCGCGCATGTAGGCCAGCGGTGCCACCTCGATCACTCCACGCTCGAGCAGGCCGCCGGTGCGCTCAGCACCCAGCAGGCCATGCAGGGCGTCGTAAAGGGGACGCAGGAAAGGGTCCACTTTCTGCTGCAGATCACCCGGCAGGAAGCCGAGCCGCTCCCCCGCTTCCACGGCAGGCCTGGTGAGGATCAGCCGCTCGACCCGCCGCTCCTGCAACATCCGCACCGCCAGAACCGCGGCCAGCAGGGTTTTGCCGGTGCCGGCCGGGCCCAGGGCCAGGGTCAGGTCGTGGGTCTCGATCGCCTCCACATAGGCGCGCTGCCCTTCGGTGCGCGGGCGCAGCAGCTTGCCGCTGGAGCTTCGCACCAGCACTTTTTCGGTGAGGCTCCGATGGGCGGCGCTGCGGCCGCTATCGAGGGCGATCAGGGCCGACTGAAGATCGGCCTCGCCCACCGTCTGACCTTCCATCCAGAGCGGCCGCACCAGCTCCACGAGGGCTGCGGCCCGCTCCAGTTGGGCTGGCTGGCCCTGGATGACCAGTTGCAGCCCGCGCAGAACAATCGATGCTCCCGTGAGGGCCTCCATCCTTCTGAGGTTGGCTTCCGCTCCACCAGAGAGGGAGAGGGCAGCGGTTGGATCGGGAAGATCAATCGAAAAGAAGGAGCCCCGTTCAAGTCCGGCCATGGGCCGGCTGCTCAAGCTTCGGCGCTGATCGGTTCGGGTTCCGGCTCGGCAGCTTCGGCAGCCGCGGCTGCTTCTGCGGCTGCAGCTTCTTCTTCAGCAGCCTTGGCAGCCGCTGCTTCGGCCTTGGCCGCGGCCGCTTCCTTGGCTGCCTGCTGGATCAGGGCTTCGCGGGCTGCGGCTTGCTTCGCTTTGCCCACGGTTTCACCCGGGCGGATGGTTTTCTCGATCAGGCCACCTTTCTCCAGCAGGGAGCGGACCGTGTCGGTGGGCTGGGCGCCCTGGCTCAGGCGCACCCGGATCGCCTCGGTGTCCAGGCGGGTTTCCTTGGTGCGTGGGTTGTAGAAGCCGAGCTCCTCAAGCGGCCTGCCGTCGCGGCGGGACGTGCTGTTGGTGACGACCAGACGGAAGCTTGCTTCCCGCTTTTTGCCGAACCGCTTCAGGCGGAGCTTGATCATCGTTGCGTTGCTGACTGGGAGAACCTTGGGCAGGCGGTGACATCACACGCCAAATCTCACCCTACCGCCTGGGGTGCCCGGCTGGCCGCCGCCAACCCTCAGAGCTGGCCGAAACCCTTGCGTTTCTTGGCCGGCCGCGATGGCTTGCGGGCAGGGCCGCCCCTGGCTGTAGCTCCCGCCATCCCCGGAGCGGCACCGGGCATTCCAGGCATGCCCTGCATTCCCGGCATTCCAGGCATCCCGCCGCCCCGGGTCATCTGCTGCATGAAGCCGCGCATCTTCTGGAAATCAGCCAGCACCTTGTCGACATCGGCGAGGGTGTGGCCGCTGCCGGCGGCGATCCGCCGCCGGCGGGAGGGCTGGGCGGCCAGCAGCTGGGGTTGCTGACGTTCCGCTTCGGTCATCGAGCCGATCATCGCCTCGATCCGCTTCAGCTGGGCTTCCCCCTGCTTGAGCATGCCGTCGTCGATCTTGTTCATTCCCGGGATCAGCTTGATCAGCCCGCCCAGGGATCCCATGCGCTTGATCATGCGCATCTGCTGGACGAAATCCGAGAAGTCGAAGGAGGCCTCCTGCAGCTTCTGCTGCATCTTCTCCACATCGGCAAGTTCCACCTCCTTGCTCGCCTTCTCCACCAGGGTGAGCACGTCGCCCATGCCCAGGATGCGGCTGGCCATCCGCTCGGGGTGGAAGGGCTGCAGCGCCTCCACCTTTTCGCCGGTGCCGATGAACTTGATCGGCGCGCCGCTCACCTGGCGGATCGAGAGGGCCGCTCCACCGCGGGAGTCGCCATCGAGCTTGGTGAGCACCGCTCCGGTGATGCCCACCTGCTCGTGGAAGGCGCGGGTGAGCTCGGCGGCCTCCTGGCCGATCATCGAATCCACCACCAGCAGCACCTCGTCGGGAGCGGCAGCGGCGCGGATCCGCACCATCTCCTCCATCATCCCGGTGTCGATCTGCAGCCGGCCGGCGGTGTCCACCAGCACGGTGTCGAACCCCTCGGCGCGGGCCTTGGCCACCCCGGCGGCGGCGATCGCCTCCGGCTTCGCCTCGGTGCCCAGGCTGAACACCTCCACGCCGATCTGGGCACCAAGCGTGGTCAGCTGATCGATGGCGGCCGGACGGTACACGTCGGCGGCCACCAGCAGGGCCCGGCGCCCCTGCTCCTTGAGGTGCAGCCCAAGCTTGGCGGTGGCGGTGGTCTTGCCCGCCCCCTGCAGGCCCGCCATCAGGATCACGGTGGGGGCCGTTTCGGCCACCGCCAGCGGGGCGTTGGCACCGCCCATCACCTCCACCAGCGCCTGGTGCACCAGCTGGATGAACTGCTGATCCGGGCTCACCCCCCGCACCACCTCGGCGCCGATCGCCTTCTGGCGCACGTCGGCGATGAACAGCTTGATCACCTCCAGGCTCACATCCGCTTCGAGCAGGGCGCGACGCACCTGCTTGAGCGCCCCATCGACGTTGCCTTCGGTGATCCTGTCCTGGCCCTTCAGGCTCTTGACGGCGTCTTCAAAACGCTGGGAAAGCTCGTCGAACATGGAGGAAGACCGGGTGATCGGGCTGGGCGGGATGGGCGGCCGCCCGCCGATCCTAAAAAGCGGTCCGCCGGGCTCAGCGGCGGGGGCGCCAGCCGGCCAGCTTCCAGACCTCGCCGTCGCGGGCGAACACGTAGCTGTTGCGCAGCTCGATCGGCTCGGTGCGGTCGATCACCGTGCCGGCGCTGTTGGTGGTCTGCTCGCTGTAGCGCAGCCTCGCCCTGGTTTCGATC
Source organism: Synechococcus sp. CS-1325 (assembly GCA_025128135.1). GTDB lineage: Bacteria > Cyanobacteriota > Cyanobacteriia > PCC-6307 > Cyanobiaceae > Regnicoccus. The sequence goes on along the minus strand of JAHLYW010000029.1, from coordinate 19,921 downwards.
CGCCTCGGGCTGCGGCTGGTCACCGCCAGCTGCTCCACAGCGGCGTTCACGGTTTGCCGCTGCTGGCGGCTGCTGTTCCGGCCCGCCTCCGCCAGCAGGCTCGCCACCATGGCAGGCCTGGCCAGCTCAGCCAGGGGCCGGCCGGGGGGCTGGCCGGCCAGCACCTCGGCCTTGGCCTTCAGCCAGGCCTCGAGCAGAGCCTTGATCTCGGCGTCGCTCGGCTCGGCTGCCTTGAGGGGCAGGCGCGAAACCGGTGCCGTTATCACAGGGTTGACGGCTGGCTTGACGGCCGGCTTCAGGGTCGGCCTGGCGTCAGGTGTGGTGGCTGGCTGGGGTGCCTGGTTGAGCGGCTTGAAGGCGAACCAGGCACCCCCTGCAACGGCGATGGCGGCGACGCCGGCCGCCAGCGGGAGCAGCCAGCCAGGCCTGCGGCCCTCCCGCCGCCGGCCGGCTGCTTTCGGTTGCGCCGGAGCCGGCAGGGCGAAGGAATCGCTCGAATCACCGAACGCTGATCCCAGCGGCGGCAGAGCCCCGGACCCCGCATCGGCCGGCGTCCAAGCCGTGGCGGTCGGGCCCGGTGGAGCGACCCCGCCCCCTGCGAGGGAGGAGTGGTCCTGCGCCTCCACATAGGTCTGGATGTCACGGTCGGCGAAGTAGGCGTCGAGATCGGCGTCGACTTCGATGTCCCGATAGCCGGGCAGCACCTCCCTGGAGAGCCAGTCGCGGCAATAGGCGCAGATCTGGCCGAGCGGGTCGTCACTGCGTTGCTCGGCCCAGCGGCGCAGATCCGGCTCGGAATCGCTCAGAAAACCGGTCTGGGCGGCGTCGATGCGGCCGAGCAACAGGTTCTGGCAGGCCAGGAACGGCCCCACTCCGGGTTGGCCGCTGTGGATCAGCCGCTGATGGGCCGCAGCGATCCGCTCCGGTTTGCGCTGGGCGAAGCCGGAAGCGGTGAGGGCATAGCTGGCCAGGAACGCCGCCGTCGGCGAGCCTTCGATCGCCCAGCGGCTGAACAGATCCACCTGTTCCTGCACCGTGAGGAACTGACGGATCTGCTTGAAGAAGGCCTGGAATTCCTGCCGCGGCAGCGATGGATCATCGTCTCCTTCCAGCCCACCGCGTTTCTTGACCAGCACGTCCAGCCAGCGGAGGCCTTCCTGGCGCTCGGCTGTGGCGGTGAGATCCCGGCTCAGCAGGTCGAGCACCCGGAAGGGCAGCAGGCTGTCGAGGTCGTCGTCGAGCAGGTGCCGCTGGGCCGGTGCCTGGCCCAGCCGTTGCAGCAGCTGCCTGCCTTGCAGCAGCAGCGAGGCGGCCGCTTCGAAGTGCCGCTCCTGGCTCAGTTCGGTGGCGGCATGACGGCAGGACAGCCCGACCAACAGGCTGAGATCGGCCTCGCGGCTGCTGCCCAGCGCGGGGGTCTGGGGTGGTTGGAGGCTGTGGCGAGCGGCTTCGAAGGCCTCCAGGGGCTGGCCGGCCTCCATCAGCAGCAGCAGGCCCCCGACCACCTTGGAGCTGGGAACCTCCAGGCCTGGGGCGCCGGAACTTCCACTGCCCTCGAAGGCGATCAGATCGGCCTCGTAGGCGCTGCGCCTGTCGTCATCGCTGAGTAGCTCGGCGCTGGCACGCAGCAGGTCGGCCCGGGCCTGAAGTCCCTCAGGACTGAAGCCCTGCCCGGGGGGGTTGTCGAGGCGCTGCTGAAGACTGCGCAGCACGTTCTGGCAATCGGAGGAGGGGCTGACCCCAAGCAGTCGGTAATGGTCGATCGGAAGTTCCAACCGCAGCGACTCCCAGACCCCTCGCGGGTGGATTGCTGGTGAGTGTAGGCAGAGGCATCGGTTTTGACGCCCTGGCCTTGTTGGACCCCGTACAGTCGGCCCCTGAAGACCACGCCACTCCCGCCATGACCCAGGAGTTCGCGCTCAAGTCGGCCCCTGAAGCGTTCGCCTTTGAGCCTGTTGCCGCCCCCGCTGGTTCAGCTGAAGCTGAGGCGGCCGGAAGCCACGCCCTGCGGCTGGCAGCTTTCGCCTCCGCTCCCTGCACGGTGAGCCGGGCTGAGGGGCTGATGCTCTACCGCGACATGACCCTGGGTCGGCGCTTCGAGGACAAATGCGCCGAGATGTACTACCGCGGCAAGATGTTCGGCTTCGTGCATCTCTACAACGGTCAGGAAGCGGTTGCCACCGGCGTGATCAAGGCGATGAAGGCCCAGCACGACTGGTTCTGCAGCACCTATCGGGATCACGTCCACGCGCTCAGCTGCGGCGTGCCGGCCCGCGAGGTGATGAGCGAGCTGTTCGGCAAGGCCACCGGCTGCAGCAAGGGCCGCGGCGGCTCCATGCACCTGTTCTCCAGGGAGCACCACCTGCTGGGCGGTTATGCCTTCATCGGCGAGGGCATTCCGGTCGCCCTCGGCGCCGCCTTCACCAGCCGCTACAAGCGCGATGGGCTCGGCGATGCCAGCAGTGATTCCGTCACCGCCGCCTTCTTCGGCGATGGCACCTGCAACAACGGCCAGTTCTTTGAATGCCTCAACATGGCGGCGCTCTGGAAGCTGCCGATCCTGTTCGTGGTGGAGAACAACAAGTGGGCGATCGGCATGGCCCATGAACGGGCCACCAGCGAGCCGGAGATCTGGCGCAAGGCGGCCGCTTTCGGCATGGCCGGAGAGGAAGTCGACGGCATGGACGTGCTGGCGGTGCGCGCCGCCGCCCAGCGGGCGATCGAGAGGGCCCGGGCCGGTGATGGCCCCACGGTGCTGGAGTGCCTCACCTACCGCTTCCGTGGCCATTCCCTGGCCGATCCCGATGAGCTGCGCAGCGAGGCTGAAAAGGCCTTCTGGGCCCAGCGGGATCCGATCAAGGCCCTTGCCGGCCAGCTGATCTCCGCCGAGCTGGCCACGGCCGAGGAGCTCAAGGCGATCGAAACCGAGATCGATGCCGAGGTGGCCGATGCCGTGAGCTTCGCCATCGCCGCTCCCGAGCCCGACCCCGCCGAACTCACCCGTTACATCTGGGCCGAAGACTGAATCTCAGGGGCTGGTCGCACTGAGCTCCGAGAGGCTGCGCAGCTTGCGCAGGGCCTTCAGTTCCACCTGCCGCACCCGCTCGCGTGAGACGGACATCAGCCGGCCGATTTCGGCCAGGGTGCTGCGTTCAGCCCCGTTGGTGCCGAAGCGCAGGTCGAGCACCTGGCGTTCCTGGGCCGAAAGCTGGCTGAGCCAGTGTTGCAGCCGGTCGTGGTCCATCGCCTGCTCCATCCGCTCGAGCGGTTCCTGGCTGGAGGGGCTGGCGATCAGATCACCGAGGGGACTGCGCCCTTCCTCGCCATTCACCGGCGCATCGAGGCTCGAGGTGGTCAGCGACTGACGCAACAGCCCGTCAAGCTCCTGGATCGGGATCGCCATCGCTTCGGCGATCTCCTGGCGGCTGGGCATCGCGCCGAGCTTGTGGGCCAGCTCCAGACTGACCCGGCGCACCGAGCCCAGCCGCTCGCTGAGGTGAACCGGCAGCCGGATCGTGCGCGACTGGCAGGCGATCCCCCGGGTCATGCTCTGGCGGATCCACCAGAAGGCATAGGTGGAGAACTTGTAGCCACGGGTGGGGTCGAATTTCTCCACGGCCCGCTCCAGCCCCAGGGAGCCCTCCTGGACAAGGTCGAGCAGCTCCAGCCCCTTGCCCTGGTACTTCTTGGCAACGCTCACCACCAGCCGGAGGTTGGCTTTGATCATCCGCTGCTTGGCCCGCCGGCCGATCCGCAGCACCTGATTGGTCTGGTCGGTGGGTTCGCTGGGCTCGCTGGCTTCCAGCTGCCGCATCATCGTCTGGACCTGGTTGCCCAGTTCGATCTCCTCAGCCGGGGTGAGCAGGGGCTCCCTGCCGATCGTGGTCAGATACCAGTGGATCGAATCCGTCCTGCGCCGCTGGTGGGTGTCTCGGGCCTGAAGGCTGGTGACAGCCATGAAACGACGCAAAAGTTGCGTCAATCTCGACGCAATTTCCCGGTTTGGGTGTGTTTTTAACAACGTTTTGGCAGCTTGCTCTCACGCCGGGCCAGCTGGCTGGCGATGGCCTGGGGGCTGGCTGCTGCGGCGCCGAGGATCCGGCAGCACTGCAGGCCGGCCTGGGCATGGTCGAGGGCGGCGGCCGCCAGCAGGGCTCCATCCGCAGGGGAGCAGGTCTGAGCCGCTGCGGCAGCGGCCCCCCTGCCGGCGGCGTAGCCGGCCAGCACGTCCCCCAGTCCGGCGCGGGCGGCCGGGGCGGCAGCCTCCAGCAGCTGCCAGCGGCGGCCATCGGCCGCGGCCACCACGCTGCGGGCCCCCTTGAGCAGCACGCTGACGCCACAGCGGGCGGCGGCGCTCGCCGCCGCCGCCAAGGGCTGCTGGCTGGCCAGATCCGGGAACAGGCGGGCGAATTCGCCGGCATGGGGCGTCAGCCAGGTGGCTCCCTGGCGTCCCCGCAGCCAGGCATCGCTTCTGGTCCCTGTCTCCCCGGCGGCCACGCGGTTGAGCCCATCGGCATCCAGCACCAGGAGTCCGCTGAAGTGCTGCAGCGCTCGCCAGGCCAGGGTCTGATCCGTGCCGTCTGCCCCATGGCCGGCACCGATGCCGGGGCCGAGCAGCACCGCATCGAGGCGGTCCAGGGCTCCGGCTTCTCCCAGCGCCGCCAGGCAGAGGCCCCCCTGGGCTCCAGAGGCCAGGGCGCGGTGCACCACCACATCGGGTTGCACCGCCCAGAGCTCTTCGGCCACTGCAATCGGCAGGGCGCCCCGCAGGCTGCCGCAACCACTGGCGCCGGCACCCAGCAGGCTGAGCAGGGCAGCGCCGCGATAGGCGTTGCTGCCGGCCACCACCAGTAGGCGGCCCCTTCCATACTTCCCCGCCCTCGGATCTGGAATCGGCCAGGGGGTCGAGGCCAGATCCGCTGCCGCCAGGCCCAGGGGCTGGTCCACCGGCAGGCCGGCGAGCTGAGCGGGCGGGAGCCCGAGGTCGAGCCGTTCCAGCTCCCCCACCCAGGCCAGGGCTGCGTCCTGCACCAGGCCCTGCTTGAGCAGACCGAGCACGTAGGTGTGGCTGGCACAGGCAGCCACCTCCCCCAGCAGCTGGCCCGTGTCGGCGCAGAGGCCGGTGGGCACATCGATCGCCACCAGCCGGCCTGGCCGTTGCGATTGCCTGGTCGCCAGCAGTCGCTCGATCACCGCACCGGGCGGTCGCCGCTGGCCGGTGCCGAACAGTGCATCGATCCAGAGGCGTGGATCGGCCGGATCAGGCCTGCCGGCGCACTGCTCCACCCCCAGCCAGTGGGCATGGCGCCAGTGGGCCTCGGTGAGGGGCTTGCGCTGCTCGAAGGGGCTCCAGAGCTGAACGCGCACGCCGGCCAGATGCAGCTCCCTGGCCACCACCAGGCCATCACCGCCGTTGTGGCCGGGCCCCACCAGCACCAGCACGCCCTGCTCCAGCCGATCCGGCTGCCCGAGCAGCCGCTGGCTGATCCGCAGTGCGGCCTTCTCCATCAGGGCTTCGACGGGCAGGCCACTGGCGAACAGCGCTTCTTCCAGGTCCGCCATCTGGGCGGAGCGCACCAGCAGGTGGGCGGCATCACGGGCGGGCCAGGAGGGCACGGCAACGGCGGCGCGGGCTGGTCCCATGATGGGAGCAACGATGTTTTTGCCCCACGATTCAGCATCGAGGGTGTTCGGTGTGACCCTTTCTCCAGCCCCCGCTTCAGCAACCCCCAGTTCAGCAACCCCCTCTCCGGCCACCCCTGCCGCTGCCCGGGCCGTCGAGCGGTTGCGGGCCTGGCCGGGTGAGCATCGCGTCGCCGTGGGTCTCTCCGGCGGGGTCGACAGCTCCCTGAGCGCCGCTCTCCTGGTGGAGGCCGGCTGGCAGGTGGAGGGGCTCACCCTCTGGCTGATGAGCGGCAAGGGGAGTTGCTGCGCCGAAGGTCTGGTGGATGCGGCCGGCCTCTGCGACCAGCTGGGGATTCCCCACCATGTCGTCGATTCCCGCGCCCACTTCCAGGCCCAGATCGTTGATTTCCTGGTGGAGGGCTATGCGGGCGGCGTCACGCCGCTGCCCTGCTCCCGCTGCAACCGGGAGGTGAAATTCGCGCCCATGCTCGCCTGGGCCGAGGCCGAGCGGGGCATCACCCGGATTGCCACCGGGCATTACGCCCGGCTGCGACCGTCGCTGGCTGCCGCCTCCGCTTCCTGCTCAGGCGAACGGTCCGGCCGGACGCAGCTGCTGCGCGGTCTCGATGCCGGCAAGGATCAGAGCTACTTCCTCTACGACCTCCCCCAGGAGGTGCTGGGCCGGCTGCTGTTTCCGCTCGGTGAAATCAGCAAGCCGGACACCCGCCTTGAAGCGGAGCGCCTGGGGTTGCGCACGGCCAGCAAGCCGGAGAGCCAGGATCTCTGCCTGGCCGATCATCACGGCTCGATGCGGGCTTTTCTCGATGCCTACCTACAGCCCCGCCAGGGGGAGATCGTGCTGGCGGACGGAACAGTGATCGGCCAGCACGATGGCATCGAGCACTTCACGATCGGCCAGCGCAAGGGGCTGGGGGTGGCCTGGCGTGAGCCCTTGCATGTGGTGCGGCTCGATGCCGCCATGAACCGGGTGGTGGTGGCCCCCCGCGCCGAGGCGGCTCGCTCCGGCTGTGTGGTGGGAGCGATCAACTGGGTATCGATCGATCCTCCCGCCGCTCCACTGTCATTGGAGGTGCAGGTGCGCTATCGGAGTGGGCCGGTGCGGGCCCGTTTCACGCCGCTTGCGCCCACCGCCACCGATGGTGCCGCTGGGCGGCCCCATCGCGGCCGGCTGGAGTTCGAGCAGGAGCAGTTCTCGATCACACCGGGGCAGGCTGCCGTGTTCTATGCCGGCGAGCTGGTGCTGGGGGGCGGGCTGATCCAGGCCTGAGATTCTCCGGGGACCCATTCCCTTTGCAAAGATCTGCAGCCTGTCTCAAGGTTCAGGAAATCAAGCATCGTTTGTTCTATTGAAATCTCTCAGTAGCCAGGAACTGTTGATTGACGCCAGGGCAACAATGCTCCACGGAGTCATGAGCCGGCGGAGGATTGCAATCGGAAGTGTGGTGCCGATCGGCACTCCTTGCTGGGCGAGGAGCAAGACAGTGGCAGCTTCGTTGACCCCGATCCCTCCCGGTAGGGAGGAGGCCATGCCGGCGGTTCCGGAGAGGAGATAGATCGTGATGGACTGGGCTACGCCAAGGTGGCCGGGGCTGAGGATATGGCTCAAGAGGAACAACAGCATCGGTTCGGTGGACCACACCATCAGACTCACGCCGCTTGCCGGAATCAGGGCCTTCACTAGGGCAGGGTCGGGCAACCGGTGTCGCCAGCGGCTTCGCCAGCGAGCGACACGCCTGCGGATCCCGGAGTGCCGCAGGCAGGCCGCCAGCAGGAAGGCCACCAGCAGAGCCCCTGCCACCAGAGCCATTGACCGACCCTGCAGGGACCCGCCGAGGGTCGGCAGTCTGCCGAGCACCTGAACCGGGGCCAGCAGCAGCAGCAGCGTGACCACGCTCACCACATCCGCCGTGCGCTCGGCGAAGAACACATGGATCAGCGGGATGCGTGGATACCCGAGGCTGTCGTGCAGGGCCTGCACCCGAGCCAGCTCGCCCAGTTTGCCCGGTGTGGCGGTGAGGGCGAACCCCCGAAACCAGTGAAAGGCATCGGCCCGCCCCCGCCGGCCGATCGATAGCGCCCCCAGCAGCACTCTCCAGCGCCAGTAACGCAGGGTGAAACTGGTGAGCAGCACGCCGTAGAGAAGGGGAAGCCAGAGGGGCAGCGAGCCGAGCGCGCTCAGCAGGGAGCGGCGTTCGGCCTCGGGAAGTCGGCTCACCCCGACCATCGCCAGGCTGAGCAGGAGCAGGCCGAACAGCGAGCTCCACGGCGGTTGCTTGCCCTGGCGAGGCTGCGGATAGGGCACCGAGGCACTGGCGAAGGAGCGCCAGTGCGGCACCGAACTGGCTTCCAGCAGTTCCCGATCCCCGCGGGTGTCGCCATAGGCGTGCAGATCCGTGCCGGCCATCGGTTCCGCCAGCCATCGCTCCAGCCGCTGCACCTTTTCAGCTCCCTTGCAGTTGGGCGAAAGCAACCGGAATGGCCGCGCCGCCGTGGCGTGGCGTGGGTCGGTGGTTTCCGTGGCCAGCAGGTCGACCCCGAGGTGATCGGCGAGGGGCTGGATCAGAAACCGCGGTGAAGCGGTGACGATCACCACCCGGTGATCGTGAAGCCGATGCCAGACGAGGCGATGCTGGGCTTGGAGGCGTAAACGTGTGATCAGTGCGGCGGGGATCACCTCCACAAGCAGCCCCTGCAGCCGGTGGGGAGGAGTACGGGCGACCGCGCGAGCCAGGAGCCGTTCCTTGAAAGCCGCGGTGGAGAGTCTTCCCAGCTTCCAGCGGATCAGGGTGGGGGAGATCGCCAGCAGATCAACGAGGCAGCCCAGGGGGCCCCGCGCCCGCCACAGAAACAGACGGGTGGCATCGCCACAGATCAGGGTGCCGTCACAGTCGAAGGCCGCAACCACAGGGCGGGAGTTCGGCGGCGCCGTCATCGGCGCGATTCCTGGAAGGAGATGTGCTTGTGGCCGAAGTAGCTGCTCACCACGGGAACCAGCACTCCGGTTGTGTGGGCGATCAGATCCTTCAACACCACGATGCCGAGCAGAGGAAGGAGCCAGTTGCGCATCCCCACGCTCACGATCCATGTCTGCAGCACGGCAAACAGGTTGACCAGCGCGAAGGCGGCGAACGATCGTCTCACCGTGATCGTTGAACTCCGGAAGACGAATTGTCGTGCCAGCACATAGGCGGTGACCATGCCGATCCCATAGGCGGCCAGCACGGCAAGCTCGAAGCTCAGGAACCGGGAGAAGCCGATGCGGCTGATCACATTGACCATGGCCGCCAAACCTCCCGTGAGCAGGAACATTACGAATTGCCGGCGGTTTCCCGGTGCTTGGCTCACGCCGGCGGCTCCCCCGCCCCATCCAGTTTCCGCAGAACCTCCACGGCCAGCTTCCGCCCGAATCCGGTGCTCTCGGAGATCCCTCGGTCCTCGGGGTAGTACATGGTGGTGTCGGCGATCCAGAGGTTGGGGAGCGGTTCGATCGGTGGCAGGGTGGCGAGGAAATCCATCCCACACACCGGCTGGGCATAGCGGTAGCGGCTGCAGTGGCTCGCCACCACATCGGAGCGGCTCAGCGAGGGATTGATGGCCAGTAGACAGGCCACGGCGTCGGCGATGAAGGCATCGTTCGGGCGGAGGTAATCGGGATGGTCCGCCGGCATGTAGAAGGGCACGTAGGTGATCGCCGCACCAACGGGACGCAGATTGCCCATCTCGATGATGCCCGGAATGCGGAAGCGCTCGTCGTTCACGTTGGTCCAGAAGTTCGTGGTGATCGGAAGGCCGGTCTTGATCACCACGCAGGCGCAGGCCACCGAGCGCTGCTCCGCATAGAGCCTGATCAGCTCCGGGGGGGCGCCTCCGGTCGTCAGCATCGGGGCCACGAGCGGCAGCGGCACGGTGGAGATCACCGCATCGAATCGCTTCTCCCCGCCATTGGTCGCCAGAGCCACCCTGCCGTCGGGCAGGGAGCAGATGGAGCGAACGGGCTGGCCGAGTTCCAGATGGGTGCCCATGCGTCTGAGGGCCGCTTCCATGGCGTCGAGGTACTGCTGCGTGCCACCCCGTAGGAAGCCGAGGGTTTCCTTCAGGAACCGGCGTGAGCGGGCCAGGCGTCGGATCCGGCTCCAGATCCAGGCGGCGGAGATGGCTTCGCTGTGATGGAAGAACTTGTAGGCGAACAGCTTGTGCCACAGCACCCGGTAGCCCGGCTCCCCCAGCCAGCTCCGCAGCCAGCCGGTGGCAGGGATCCGATCCAGGCGATGCCAGTCGCGGATGGTGAGGCAGCGGGCGGCATGGAGCAGATAGCGGATCTTGGTGACCAGGGGCAGACGGGGAAAGGCCAGAACCGCCCCGACAGACCCCCAGGGATACAACCTGTCGTTGCAGAAGAAGCCCATGGAGGTCTGGCGCCAGGCCATCTCCTGCTTCAGATTCAGTTCCTCCAGCAACGTGAAGAAGTCGTGATCGCTCAGGCAGTGGAAGTGGTAGTAACGCTCCAGCCGGATCCCTTCGAAATCGAAGCAGGCCGCCATGCCACCGATGCGGTCATCGGCCTCGAAGAGCGTTGGGGGATGCCCCAGGCGGGCAAGCTCATAGGCCACAGCCAGGCCCATCGGGCCGGCGCCTATCACGGCGATGCGGGGCAGGGGCGCAGGGGGTGAGGCCATCAGTAGGGGATCTCCACGTCCCGGAAGCGGGAGTCGGTGTAGGTGAGGCGGATGGCCTCCGCCAGGGGTGTGGGCGCGACCTGGAAGATTGCAGGCCAGTCGATCACCTCGAACCGATCACCGGCCGTCAGAGCCCTGAGCTGCGAGTTCGTGAAGGCGGGCTGCCGGGTGAGCAGGGACCAGATCTGCAGAAGCAGTCCGAACAGCCCGATCGGCAGATGCACGAACCTGCTGTGAGAATCCACGGCAGCGCGCAGCTGGCGCATCAGACTGGTATAGCTCACCTGCTCAAGACCGGTGATGTCATAGACGCCACGGAGCTGGGGCTGCAGCAGACAGCTTTCGATGATCCGGCAGAAATCCTGCACGTAGAGAGGTTGGCGGATGAAACGACCGGAACCTGGAATCGGGAAGACGGGGCTCTTGCGCAGGAAGCGGGCCAGCCAGCCCAGATGCTTGCGGTCGAACCAGCCGAACATCAGGGTGGGCCGCAGCACCACCACCCCCGGCCAGTGCTCCCGCACGAGCTGCTCCTGCTGGCGCTTGGTGGTGGTGTAGAGATCGGTCGCCACCGAATTGACCACGGAGCTGCTGATATGAACGAGCCGGGGCACTCCGGCACTGCGCAGCTCCGCAAGCACCACTTCGGTGGTGGCGATGTTGTTGCGGGCGAAGGTGCTGGGGTCGGTGTTGCCGATCTCGGCCTGCAGCATCACGCAGGCATCCGATCCTGCCAGCAGCGCGGGCCATTGCACCCCGGAGGCTTCACAGAGATCCTCCTGCAGGAAGGTCACCCGCGGAAACAACTTCCGCCCCACGGCGATGGCGGCCTCCTTCTTGTCCACCACGAGCAAGTCCCAGCCTGGATGGTTCTGTTGCAGCAGTGCAATCAGGTTGAGACCCACGAGGCCGGCGCCGCCGGGTAGAAAGATCTTCATGGCCTCAGGCGGGAAGGATGTCGAGCCGGTGCGCGATGCCCACACCGGCCACGGTGAGCAGCCAGGTCAGCAGGGTCAGCTGCACCCCCCGATCCCCCAGCAGGATCTCCTCCGGCTTCTCGCTGGAACGCTCCGGATGCAGGGCCACACGGCGCTCGGCCTCCTCCGGGTCACTCAGCAGTTGGTAGCGGAAGATCCCCACCAGCACGAACGGCACCGAAAGCAGCATCCAGCTGGTGGGGGCCCCGTTGAGCGAAGGACCGGCAGCCCAGAGGGCGTATGACATGAAGGCGCTCGTGGAGACGATGTTCTCGAGGCGCTGCAGCAGGGGCATCGAATATCGCTCGAGCACCTTGCGGGTGATCACACCGCGATCGAGACAGAGGCGAAGCTCCGCCTTGCGTTTCTCCACCGCCAGAAACAGGGCCAGAAGGCCCACGGTGAGCAGAAACCAGGGGGAGAAGCCCAGCCCTGCAGCTACAACACCTGCTACGGCTCGCAGCAGGAAGCCGGCAGCGATGCAGAACAGATCCAGCAGGGGGGCTCGCTTGAACTGAAGGCAGTACCCCACCTGGATCAGCCCGTAGAGGAGCAGCACCCCGGCCAGACCTGGCGCCAAGGCGGCTCCCAGGCCCAGGCTGAGAACCGCCAGCAAAATGGCCGTGGCCAGTGAGAGGGGCACTCCGATCAGGCCAGCGGCGATCGGACGATGCCGTTTGCTGGGATGGGCCCGGTCGGCTTCCCTATCCAGCACGTCGTTGAGCAGGTAGATCGCGCTCGAGATGGCACAGAAGGCCACAAAGCCCACGGCGGCTCCCAGCCAAACGTGCGGCTGCATCTGGAAGGCGAAGAGGGCCCCCGCGAACACCAGCAGGTTCTTGGTCCACTGCCTGGGGCGACAGGCCGCCAGGAGCGGAAACGTGGGTGGAGGAACCAGGGTCATGGAGCCAACCGGGCAAAACCTAAGCGATTGCGAGCCTGCGGGCCAGGTCGGAACAGAAGACATGGCGGGGATCGAGCCGATCGCGCTGCTGCTGCCACTCGGCCAGCCGCGGGTAGCTCCGCTGCAGCATGCTGGCCGACTGCCTGGAATCCTTGGCCAGGTAAAGCCTGCCGCCGGCCGCCGCCACCTGCTCATCGAGAGCATCGAGGGCTTCCCGCAGTCCCCGCACGGCGGCTGGTACGTCGGCTGCCAGGGTCCAGCCGGGTTGTGGAAAGGAAAGGGGCCCAGGGGTGCCGGGCCCGAAGCGCTTGAGCACCGTGAGAAAGCTGGGTGCTCCCACCTTGCGAAGTGCGGCAAGGGTGAGGGGCACCAGCTCTGCCGCCGTATCGGGTACGGCGAACTGGTACTGGAGAAAGCCTGCCGGCCCGTAGATGCGGTTCCAGTCGCTCACCCCATCAAGGGGGTGGAAGAAGGGGGCGATCGCCTGCAGTTCACCAACACGATGCTTCGGCGCCTTGCGGTACCAGGCCTCGTTGAAGGCCCGCACCGTGAACCCGTTGAGCAGACCGCCTGGGAGAAAGGGCGGGGCGGCTGCCAGGGCCTTCGGGTCATAGGCCAGCGGTGCCTCCGGACGGCAGCCGGCCACAGAGCCGCCGGCAGCTCGGAGCCCTTCCCGGCTGGCGTGATCGCCCCGGGTGAGCACGCCCCGACCGGCTGGATGGAGGCTGTCGACCCAGGCCACGCTGTAGCGGTAGTGGGCATCGCCCTCCACCATGGCGGCCATCAGGCCGTCGAGATCGCGGTGGCGGTCGGTGTCGACGCTGATCAGGGCGGTTTCGATCGGGATCAGGCTGAAACTCGCCTCGGTGATCACGCCGGTGAGGCCCATGCCGCCGGCGGTGGCCCAGAAGGCGGCCGCTGTGGAGGGGTCGCCGGTAGGTGTGAGCTCGCGGAGCTCTCCACCGCCATCCACCAGCTGGAGGTTGTGTACGTGACGGGCGAAGCTGCCCTCGCCATGGTGGTTCTTGCCATGCACATCGGCGGCGATGGCGCCGCCGAGGGTGACGTTGCGGGTGCCGGGGGTAACGGGAAGGAAGAACCCGGCGGGCACGATCACCCGCAGGATGTCGCTCAGGCTCAGGCCTGCTCCGGCAGTGACTCTGGCGGCAGGGGCATCGAGCGCCACGGAATCGAAGGACCCCAGGTCGATCACGGCGGCCCCATCTAGCTGGGCGGCATCGCCATAGGAGCGGCCCAGACCCCGAGGGATCAGGCTGGCAGGGGCGGCCTGGCGGATCAGCGCGCAGAGCTCGTTTGTGTTCTGGGGGGCAAGCACCCTCGCGTGGGCCGGCTGGGTACGGCCCCAGCCGGTGAGGCACTGCCGTTCCGTGGAAGGAGGGGAGAGGGTCACAGCTTGCGGGCCAGGGCCGGAGGGAGCAGGCGCACCAGCAGCATGATCGCCGACCACCACCAGGGGATGTATTCCATGCCGCGCCGGTCCGGTCGGCGCAGCAGGGCACGGGCCACTAGCTCCGGACTGGCGCAGAGGGCCGGCGGCGCCTTGCCCACGGTCATGGGCGTGGCCATGAACCCGGCCTTGAGGATCCGCACCGCGAACGGTTTGCCGTGGCAGCGCAGCAGCAGCCCCTCGCAATAAGTGGTGAGCGCGGCCTTGGCGGCGCCGTAGTGGTAGTTGGAGGGGCGACCGCGATCGGCGGCCACCGAAGAGAAGACCCACAGGCGACCGGGCCGCTCGAGTCGCTCGGCCGTGGCGATCACAGTGAGCCAGGGCAACAGGCCGCTGTAGTTGGCCGCGGTGATCGCCAGGGCCTCGGAGGGATCATGGCGCGCGCGCTCCGCATCGCCGAGGGAGCCGGCGGTGATCAGATAGAGGTCGAAGGATTCCTCCAGGGGTGGCTGGGCCGTGGGCTGCCCCTTGGCAGCTGCCCAGAGATCAAGAGACTGCAGTGAAACCTGGACTCCCTGGCTTTGCATCAATTCGTCGGCAAGCACACGGTTGGTCTCTCCGTTGCGGGCGACCAAGTGAAAGCGAAGACAGCCGCGCCGGAGCAGCTCCCTGCAAATCGCCATGGCCACCAGGCTGGTGCTGCCCAAAATGAGAGCGCTGTGGATGGTGGCAGGGCGGGCTGACATCAACGATTACCCAACGATTTCGTCAGTGTGGTGGATGCTCAGCCGATGTGAGGCAAGCCAGAGCTTTGTCGTTCACCAATAGGGATCACTGGCCAGTTCCACCCTGAGCTCGCCGCTGTGGGCCGGCGGAACGGAGGCGATGCAGGCGCGCACAACCTGGCCGTTCACCTCGATCTCGCAGGCGCCGCAGCTGCCGCCCAGGCAGCCGGTGGGAATCAGCAGGTTGCCGCTGGCCGCTGCAGACAACCAGGCGGTGCCGGCCGGCTCCAGGCTGGTGCTGCCATTCGGCCAGCTGATCCTGACCAGGGGAGGGGCCATGGAATCACGGCTGTGTCTGGGTCAGTCTGAAGCAGTGTTCAGTGCAGCAGCGGCTCCAGGTTGACGTGGGCCTCGAAGGCATCGGCGAGGCGATCGAGCAGGGCGTCCCGCTGGCGGCTGTGGTGGGGCTGGGCCTCCCCCAGGTCGGGGAGGCTCCGCTGGCGGCGCAGCTGGTTCAGCCAGCGCCGCCGCCAGGGGCCGTTCTCGAACACACCATGCAGGTAGGTGCCGGCCACTGAACCACCCGGCTCAAGCTGCTGCCACCAGCCCAGCTCGGGCTCGGAGCCGAGCGGATGGCAGTGCTGGGGCGCCAGGCAGTGGGAGCGCCCCCGGTGCAGTTCGAACCCTTCCAGATCCTGGCCTCCGGGCGGTGGCCAGAGCGCCTGGCTGCTGCGCCGGCGCAGGGCCTTGACGGAGCCGAAGCGGGTGAGCAGTGGCAACAACCCCAGGCCCCGCATGGAGCCGACCATGCCGCCGCCTTCCAGACCATCGGGATCCTCGAGCGCTCGGCCCAGCATCTGCAGTCCGCCGCAGATGCCGAACAGATGGCCGCCGCCGGTCACGAAGGCCTGCAGCTCCCCGGCCATCGGGCTGGCCTGGAGCGCTGCCAGGTCCCGCAGGGTCTGCTTGCTGCCAGGCAGGATCACGGCGGCCGGTTGGCCGAGCGCCTCGCCGGGGTGCACCCAGCGCAGCCGCACGCTCGGTTCGGCCTCAAGTGGATCGAAGTCGGAGAAGTTGCTGATCGAGGGCAGCCGCAGCACGGCGATCTCCAGCTCGGCATCGGGTTTGCGGGCCCGCCGCTCGAGCAGATCGAGCGAATCCTCCGGCGGGAACAGCTCATCGAGCCAGGGCATCACCCCCAGCACCGGAATCCCCGTCCGTTGCTCCAGCCAGAGGCGCCCCGCATCGAACAGCTCCCGCCGGCCGCGGAAGCGGTTGATCAGGATGCCCCGGATCAGGGGCCGTTCCACCGGTCGCAGCAGGGCCAGGGTGCCGACGACCTGGGCAAACACCCCGCCGCGCTCGATGTCCGCCACCAGCAGGCAGCGGGCTCGGAGGTACTGGGCGAGGCGCAGGTTGGTGAGATCGCGGCTCTGCAGGTTCACCTCCACCGGGCTGCCCGCCCCCTCCAGAATCAGCCGTCCGCCGGGATGGGAGGCCTGCAGGCTGCTCAGCCCTGTGCGGATCGCCGCCCAGCCGGGCCGGAACCAGTCGCGGTAGTAGTGCTCGGCGCGGGCAATCCCCACTGAGCGGCCCAGGTGGATCACCTCACTGGTGCTGTCGCCCTGGGGTTTGAGCAGAACCGGGTTCATCGCCACCTCCGGCTCCAGTCCGGCCGCCCAGGCCTGCAGGGCCTGGCTGTAGGCCATTTCGCCGCCCCCCTCGTCCACCCAGGCATTGAGGCTCATGTTCTGCCCCTTGAACGGCAGCGGACGCTCTCCGCGCCGCCGCAACACCCGACAGAGGGCTGCCGTCATCAGCGACTTGCCGGCCCCGCTGCTGGTGCCGAGCACCATCAGGGCCGGGAGCGGGTCCAGAGGCGCGCTGCTCACAGGCGGGGCCGGTGGCGGCGCAGGTTCTGGTGAATCCGCTCGGCCAGCCCCGCCCGTGGAATCTCGCCCGGGAAACCTGCCAGCAACTGGCGTCCCATCGGCGTCAACCGCACCCGATCGGTCAGCCCCTGGCCGTCCACCTCACGGCGCAGCACCCCGAGCCGGATCAGCCAGATGAAATGATCCTCGGCCCGCTGCGGGCCCATCGGCAGAAAGCAGAAGACGGACCAGTCGGGGCGATCGCAGAGGGCCCCGCTGCTGATCGCTTCCCCCCCCACCAGCGCGTAGAAGGCCCTGCGAAACGGCAGGCAGCGCAGGGCACTGGCGGCGCGGCTGAACGAGCGCCCCGGGTTGGGGCAGGCAACGGGGTCCATAGCCGTGATTCTCCCGGATGGCTGGCCGTCATCGCGACGCAGGATGGGGGCCGTTGGGCCACCGGGATGACGTCGTTGCTGCTTGCCTCCGCCTCGCCGGCGCGGCGGCGCCTCCTTGAGCAGGCCGCCATCCCCCATCGCTCTCAGGTGAGTGGTGTCGATGAGCGTGCGATCACGGCGGCGGCCGGGCCGCTGGGAGCCGAGTGGTTGGTGCAGCGGCTGGCCCTGGCCAAGGCCGAGGCCGTGCGGGCCGCGGCGACCGTGGGATCTGAGCTGGGGCCAGCGGTGCTGGGCTGCGATTCGGTGCTGGTTTTTGAAGGAGAGGTGTTCGGCAAGCCTGGTGATGCGCCTGAGGCGAGCCGGCGCTGGCGGCGGATGGCGGGTCGGTGGGGGGAGCTCCACACCGGCCATTGCCTGCTCCCGGCTGAGGTCGGCGTGGCGTCTCCCCTGCTCGCCACCGTGACCACCCGGGTTCTGTTTGCCGCCCTGACGGACGCGGAGATCCAGGCCTACGTCGACACCGGCGAACCGTTGCAGTGTGCCGGTGGCTTTGCCCTTGAGGGCCGCGGCGGCCTGCTGGTGGAGCGGATCGAGGGATGTTTCAGCAATGTGATCGGCCTGAGCCTCCCCTTGCTGCGACGTTGGTTGCAGCCAGACGCTCCAATCAGCGGAACAGGTTGTTGAACAGACCCTGCAGGAACTGGTTGGTGGGATTCAGGCTGGGAGAAAGGTTTGTCGGGTTCACCTGTTGATCGTTAACACGGGTGATCAGTCGTTGGTTGCCCCAGCTGAAGAGCACTTCGTTGCCGCGCCTTGCGGTGCGGACGGGCCATGTTCCCGTTCCGTCTCGAAGCACCAGCTCTCCCTGCCTGTTGTAGAAGGCGAACTGCCGGCCGTTCTGCAGCTCAACGGAATAGGCCGTTCCATTGGCTGTGCTTCGCTGCCTCAGATCGCAGCTGCCATTGAAGACGCTCCGCCCGGACTGGGAGAGTTCACAAGAATTTGCCTGCTGGTTCTGATTCCAGTTGTTCGTTGAGTTGTTGTTCCAATTGTTGGTTGAATTGTTGTTTGAGTTGTTACCCCAGTTGTTACCCCAGTTGTTGTTGGCGTTGTTGTTGGAGTTGTTGTTTGCCCATGGATCGTCTGAGCGTCTGACGCTGCCGAACAGCTGACGGCTCAGGCGATTGCTCACATTTGTTTTCTTCCAGCCATTGTCCCAGCAGAGCTGGCGCTGAACATCACACACTTCTCCACCACTGAACTGGAACTCCCTGGGAATCGTCCTCCCGGAGAGCAGCCGCTTCAGGTTCTGCTCGGCCCGCCGGTCGAAATGGCGACGGGTCAGCGGCAGGGAGGCGCCGTCGCTGTCGTAGCAGATCCGCACTGCCGAGTCGCAGATCACGCCGCTGCTGGGAAAAGTCAGGGTTTCCGTCTTGGCCTGCCCCTGCAACGGTGCGCTCAGAGTTGGGAGCACCAGAAGGGAGAGTGTGGCCAGCCATCCCAGCGAGCGTTTCTGAACATGGCCGCTGGAGCAGGGGGTCGTCATGGGTGCTGGTCTGGTTGAGGGGTATGGCCGGGTGGTGTGGATGGCCAGCTGCGCTGATCTCCCCATCACCTCAGCTGGACCGTAGCCAGGGTGAGCGTTGAAGGAACAACCAGAGTTCATCTGCCTGGCGCTCAGGTCTGACCAGATGTGTCGACCATGAAAAAACCCCTGCGGAGGCAGGGGTTCAGGAAGATCTCCAGATGGATCAGCTTGTGGCTGAAGCTGGATTGCGTGGATGCTCGGTTGAGTCGGGGAAACTCAGTCGAGATCGGGCATGGCCAGGGTCGGTTCTGCCTTGCGATCAATGCCCTTCTCGAAACCGGCGGCGGCTGCGCGGGCGCGACCGGCGTGCCAGAGGTGGCCCACCAGGAAGAAGAAGGCGAGCACGAACTGAGTGGCGGAGAGCCACTGACGCACGTTCACGAAGTTCACCGAGTTGGGTTCGGTGATGATGCCGCCCACGGAGTTGAGGGAAGCATTCGGGGCGTGGGTCATGTATTCAGCGGCCCGGCGCACCTGCCAGGGCTGAATATCGTTCTGGAGCTTGTCGAGGCTCAGGCCGTTGGGGCCTCGCAGGGGCTCGAGCCAGGGACCACGGAAATCCCAGAAGCGCATGGTTTCACCGCCGAAGATGATTTCGCCGGTTGGGGAGCGCATCAGGTATTTACCCAGGCCGGTTGGGCCCATGGCCGAACCGATGTTGGCACCAAGGCGCTGGTCACGCACCAGGAAGGTGAAGCTCTGGGCCTGCGAGGACTCGGCATTGGTGGGGCCGTAGAACTCGGAGGGGTAAGCGGTGTTGTTGAACCAGATATAGGTGCTGGCGATGAAGCTCATCAGGCTCAGGGCACCCAGGCTGTAGCTCAGGTAGGCCTCACCGTTCCAGATGAAGGCACGGCGCACCCAGCCGAATGGCTTGGTGATCACGTGCCAGATGCCTCCAAAGATGCAGATCAGGCCCACCCAGATGTGACCACCGATGATGTCTTCCATCGAGTTCACGCCGATGATCCAGCCTTCTCCACCAAAGGGAGCTGCTGTCAGGTAGCCGAAGATCACCGCCGGACTGAGAGTTGGATTGGTGATCAATCGCACGTCGCCACCACCTGGAGCCCAGGTGTCGTAGACGCCACCGAAGAACATGGCCTTGAACACCAGGAGCAGGGCACCCACTCCAAGCAGGATGAGGTGATAGCCAATGATGTTGGTCATCTGGTTCTTGTCACGCCAATCCTGGGAGAAGAACGAGGAGTAGTTCTCCAGGATCTCCGGGCCGCGCAGGGCGTGATAGAGGCCACCGACGCCCAGCACTGCTGAGCTGATCAGGTGCAGAACACCGACGACGAAGAAGGGATAGAGACTGGTGACTTCACCACCGGGACCGACGCCGTAGCCGAGGGTTGCCACGTGCGGAAACAGGATCAGACCCTGCTCATACATCGGCTTGTCGAAGCTGAAGTGACTCACTTCGAACAACATCATGGCCCCGGCCCAGAACACCATCAGGCCGGCGTGAGCCACGTGGGCCCCGAGCAGACGGCCGGACAGGTTGATCAGGCGGGCATTGCCGGCCCACCAGGCATATCCGGTGGAGTCGAGGTCCTTGCCACCAACGGCAACAAGGGAAGGACTAGAGAGCGTTACCACGGGGCAGGACCTCCTCAGGGAAGACGAAGTTTTCATGCGGCTGGTCAGCCGGTGCCATCCAGGCACGCAGACCTTCATTCAGAAGAATGTTCTTCGTGTAGAAGGTTTCGAATTCAGGATCCTCAG
>JAHLYW010000003.1 GCA_025128135.1 Synechococcus sp. CS-1325 | reverse complement strand
GCTTCTTCTGCTGAAGCCTGTGGATGCGCTTCTCCTCATCCCAGAATCCACGCTGTCCCATTCAGCTGTATTGAACTGAACCAATTCTATTGCTTATTTCAAAGTCTGTCAGGGAGCGACGTAGATTTTTCGAGGTGCCCACAATTCAGTCTTTCCGAATCAGACTTTTTCTGAAGTCGTCTTTGGTGTTCCATTGAGCTACTATCCATTCAAGTTTCTTGGATTAAGCCTTATTCCTGGCATCTCCCTGACGACTGATATCAGCGACTTTGAGGGGAATTACCGTGAGGTGTCCAGGCAGCTTCTCGGTTATCTGGGATTTGAGGTTGAAGCGATGCTGAGCCGGAACTGGGGTGTTGCATTCAGGATCCATCATCGTTCAGGCCTTTTAGGAACCTTTAATGGTGCCTATGATGGAAGCAATGGCTACATTGGTGGCTTGCGATATCGCTTTTAAATTACGGCATGATTGAGGCACCTGTGCTGTGCCGTATCGTGCCATGCCATGCCATGCCATGCTGTGTTGTGGAATGCAAGTGGCCACTGTGTCAACTCCAGTCGAACTAAGGCTGTCCTGCGATTGCCCTTCCCGATCCTGAGCGCCTTGCCAGGTATCAATCAACGGTTCTGACTGAGTGCATCCGTTCAAGTCTATTTCTCAAACTCGATCAGACGTGAAAAGTAAAAGGGCGCTTTGTTGAGGCTGCGCCTCTCGGGACGAAAGCCGACCCGTTCCGCCGCCGCCACAATGCCGTCCTCCCGCAATGTGTATGCGCGGGTGGCCTTGCTCGGGCCCGGGAAGAAATCGCCCACCCGCTTCAGGGCGGCGAGCAGGGGGGTGTAGGGCGCGAAGCTCACGATCAACTTCCGGGTTGCCAGGGAAGCCAGGTGGCCCACCATCTGCTCGGCCGGCTCCTGGGGATAGTGGATGAACACATCCAGGCAGATCACCGTGTCGTAGCTGCCGCCCAGGCTCTCCAGATCCGAAGCGGTGAACTGAAGGCGCCCGGCCTCGATCCCGGCCGCCTCGGCGCGTCGCCGTGCCTCCGCCACCATCGCTTCCGACAGGTCGCTGGCCTGGATCGAGCCGGCACCCAGCGCCGCCAGGGGCAGGCTGAGGCTTCCCACTCCGCAACCGGCGTCGCAGAAGCTGCGCGATGCCAGATCCCCCTCCTCCTGCAACCAGGCCAGCACCTGATCAACGGTCTTCTGGTGGCCGAGCCGGATGTTCCGCTGCACCCTGTTGACGTCGTCGCTCTCGCTGTAGATGCGGTTCCAGCGTTCGAAGCCGGTGTTGTTGAAGTAGGCCTGAACCTCCGCCTTCTCGTCGGCGATGACGCCTGTTTCGGCTGGGGTGGTGGACATGGTGCGGGGTGTTGCTCGAAGCCGTTCCCGCCGAATCCTAAGGAGGGCTCAGGAGCTGCTCCTTGCCCACCCCAGCTGTCCCTCGCTGCTCTGGCTCCAGCGCAGGGTTTCGGCCAGGGGCAGTCCCACCAGAATCTCCTCCACCGGCCGGTCCTCACCCAGCACCCGGCGGGGCAGCACCGTGGCGGCGGCGATCGCCCGACCCGGTTCGCCACTCCAGCGGGCCAGCCGCACCACCCCCTCCAGCAGCGGCAAGGTGGCTCCGGCCAGGGTGCCGTCCTCCAGGCGGCAGCTGCCGTCCTCCACCAGCAGGAGACGTTCGTCCCAGCTGTGGCGACCGGCCGCGAGTCCGTAGGGGCCGAGGGCGTCGCTGACCAGCACCACCTGCTGGGGGGCCAGCCTCTGCAGCAGCACCGCCATGGTGGGAGCCACGTGCACGCCATCGGCGATCAGGCCGAGGGCGACATCCCCCCGCAGGACGGCAGCCCCCACCGGCCCCGGTGCGCGATGGTGCAGGCCAGGCATGGCGTTGAAGGCATGCGTCACCATGCCCACTCCGGCGGCAAAGGCGGCCGTGGCTTCGGTTTCGCTGGCGGCGCTGTGGCCCAGGCTCACCACGATTCCCTGGCGGCGCAGGGCGTCGATCACGGCGTCGGCCCCCTCCAGTTCCGGCGCCAGGGTCACCAGGTCGATGGCGTCCTCGAAGCCTTCGATGCGTTCGGCCAGGGCGGCGCTGCTCGGGACGCAGAGGTGTTGTTCGGGGTGGGCGCCGCGGCGGGCGTGGGCCAGGAAGGGGCCCTCCAGGTGTGCTCCCAGCAGCTGGCAGCGGCCGGAACGGTGCTGGGCGCGGGCTTCGCCGAGCACCGTCAGGGCCTGGCGCAGCGGCTCGATGGCGCAGGTCACCAGGGTGGGGCAGATCGCTTCGACTCCATCGCGCCAGAGCAGCTCCAGCAGCTCCAGCAGGCGCGGCAGATCGGCCGGTTCGAGTTCCGGGAAGGCCAGGCCAAGCCCACCGTTGATCTGGAGGTCCACGCCGGCCGGGCTCAGCCAGTCGCCGCGCCAGTCTTCACCGGCGGCCTGGCTGCCGCTCGCCAGCAACGTGACGCTGGCGATCTGGCCCTGGGGGTCGACCCCGATCCGCCAGCGCCGGTCCCGCCTGTGGATGCAGGGGCCGGACTGGGGAAGCCGAACGTTGCTGAGCCAGCGCATGGTGATGGGCACCGGGGCGCCGTGAGCGGGAGAATGCCATCCTCGCTGCCCATGCTCCATGGTTTCTCTCCGTGGTTGATCCGCCCCTGGCTGCCGCCGCCAACCCTTCAGCCCTGCCCGACCCCATCCGGGTGGCGGTGGTGATGGGCAGTGATTCGGACCTGCCCACCCTGGAGCCGGCGGTGGCCGTGTTGGAGCAGTTCGGGATTGCCGTGGAGGTGCGGGTGCTCTCCGCCCACCGCACACCACTGGAGATGGTGGCCTTTGCCCGTGGGGCCGCCGAGCGTGGCCTCAAGGTGATCATCGCCGGGGCCGGCGGGGCGGCCCATCTGCCCGGCATGGTGGCGGCGCTGACGCCCCTGCCCGTGATCGGGGTGCCGGTGCAGAGCCGGGCCCTCTCCGGACTGGATTCACTGCTTTCGATCGTGCAGATGCCGGCAGGCATTCCCGTCGCCACCGTGGCGATCGGTAACGGACTCAACGCCGGCCTGCTGGCGGCGCAGATCCTGGCCACGGCGGATGCCGCCCTGGCCGAGCGGCTGGTTCAGCATCGAGCCGAACTGCACGACCAGGTGCGAAGCAAGGACGAGCGTCTGCTGAGGCTGGGGGTGGCCGGCTACGGCCGGGACATCGAACGGCAGGACGGCTGATGGTTCCCGACGCGCCCCCTGCCTTCCCGTCGTCGCTGCCGATGCGCGTAGGCCTGACCCTGCCGCTTCTGGTGCTCAACCTGTTTGTGCTGCGTCAGCTGCTCGTTCCCCTGGCGCCTTTCCCGGCCCTGTTTCTCACAGCGGCCCTGATCGCTTTCCTGCTCGACATCCCGACCCGCTGGCTGACCGGCCATGGCGTGCCGCGACGGCTGTCCTTCCTGCTGGTGATGGGCGCCGGCCTCGGGCTGCTGGTGCTGGTGGCCCTGTGGCTGCTGCCGCGCCTGGTGCAGCAGCTGAGCGACCTGCTTCATGCCTTGCCAGGCTGGCTGGTTCAGGGGGAAATCCTGCTCAACCAGGCCCAGGACTGGGCCACGGCCCATGGGCTGCCCGCTGACTTCGGCGACCTGAGCAGTGAGCTGCTCAGCCGCTCCACCAAACTGGCCAGCCAGCTCAGCCAGCAGTTGCTCAGCCTGCTCGGGGCCACGCTCACCCTCACCATCAACAGCGTGATCGTGGTGGTGCTGGCGGTGTTCCTGCTGGCCGGGGGCGAATCGATCAGCCAGGGCCTGGGTCGCTGGCTGCCATCGAGCTGGAGGCAGCTGGTGCTGAGCACGGTGTACCGCACCTTTCGCGGCTACTTCGCCGGACAGGTGGTGCTGGCTCTGATTCTCAGCGGTGCCCAGATCCTGGTGTTCACGCTGCTGGGCATTCCCTATGGCGTGCTGTTTGCGGTGGCGATCGGTTTCACCACCCTGATTCCCTATGCCAGCGCCCTGACGATCATCCTGGTGAGCGCCCTGCTGGCCCTCGAGAATCCCCGCACCGGCCTGGAGGTGCTGGCGGTGGCGATCACGGTGGGACAGGTGGTGGACCAGGTGATCCAGCCGCGGCTGATGGGCCAGATCGTCGGGCTGCAGCCCGCCTGGCTGCTGGTCAGCCTGCCGATCGGCGCCCGGGTGGGCAGCCTGCTGGGGATGGGCGATCTGCTCGGCCTGTTGCTGGCGGTGCCGGTGGCGAGCTGCCTGAAAACCTTCCTCGATGAACTGGCCCGGCGACTGGAGCTACCTGAGCCCCAGGCCCTGGCCCCAACGGCCGAGGGGATATAGGCAAACTCGTCGCTGCTGAGTCTTGCCGCTGCAGCCATCTACCAGATCAGGGTGGGCATCAGGCTAAGAGAAGAATCTCCTCAGCATGCCTTTGTCCAGGGTGCGGTTGCCGGCCCCCGAGAGTCCGGTGAACCAGAGGTTGGCGCTATATCGGCTCCGATGATGGGCCTGTGCCGCCTGGGCCACCGCGTAGTGGTGCCACGCGATGTTGGAGCGGTTTGGGGCAGCCCTGGAGGCCGGGGCTGGTGGTCCTGGCAGGGGAGGGGCTGGAAGGTTCCGTTACCGCCCGTTCACTGAACGAGCCCTGGTTGCACCAGACTGCCCAGCATGCACAAGCCGCCTTGAAGAGTTGCATTTCTTCTCCCCAGACGCGGTTCGGGTGGTGTACGAGGGGAGTGATGTCCAGGTGGTGCCGTCGTTGCAAATCAGGGCAGGCCACTCATTTGAGTTGGCGGCTAAAAGCAAATTAGAGCGAATATTACTCCCACTGACGTTTAGGGAGAGTCGGTCTGTGATCGAGTGGGAGTGGGCCTGCCCGTCAGCCGAGATCACTTCCAACAAGCATCCTTCGCTCGTGCATTGCCATTGCGCCAGAGAGGAGAACCGCAGATTTGCGTCAGGCAGGCGGACCGCCAGATGGCTCACCTGAGCTTGCCAGAAGTCGGAGAACAGGAAGTTGCCGCTCTCAAGCAGCAGGTGGTCGAGGTTGCTCTGCATGAAGCGGATGCCGGCATAGGCCGGCCTGGCCTCTCCTTTGGAGGAGGGGGATTGGTTGATCAGGGCCACGCATCGCAACGTTGCCTGCTCGAACCGGGCGCCACTCAACTTGCCTTGGATCACCAGCCATAGCTCACAGGGGTCGGGGATCTCACCCTTGTCATTGACTTTCCATTTGTCCGACGGCTTCCCTTGCAGCAGCGCGCCGCTTAGGTTCGCTCCAACCAGATGGGCCTCCAGGGTGAAGCAAGAGCTGGTGCCCCCCAACAGCTTTATACCCTTCGGACACTCTTTGTTCCCGGGGGGCAGCGGTGGTGAGCAGGAGCTGAAATCGAAACGTGATTCGCGCAGATCCGCTCCGGAGAAATCCACATTCTTGAGGGGTACGCAGCTGAAGTTGGCTTGGGCCAGGTGGCTCCCCCGCAGATGCAGGCCGTGCAGGCCATGGCGGGAGAAAATGGCTTTGCGAAGGTCCATGCCGGAGAGGTCCTCCCTCCGGATCTGGCCCAGGGGCAGGGGTGCTCCCATCCCCTCGAAGCTCAGGTCCACTCCGTTAAGCAGATAGGGATTGTCTTTCTGGAGCAGGGGCAACAGAGCCTTGTCGTAGCGGCGTAGGGGCCGCTCTGCCGAGCTGGTATTGATGAATATCGTGACTGCGCCGATCAGCACGAGCGCAAGGGCATGGCTACAGGCTCGTGTGGTAGTCACGGGGCCTTGCCTGAGTGGATAGCAAAACTCTGTGGCAGGGCGTTGGGTAGCATCCAGTAGAGAAGATGCAGGGGGCGAAGGGGCAGCGGGCCGAACAGAATCGGAGCCAGAAAGTCCTGGCGGAATGTTGCCAGCTCGTCCTGGATGTGGCTCTCGAAATCGTCGCTGGTGAAGGCGCCCTGGCGCTGCAAAGACTCGTTGTAGGAACCCAGGTTGAGGAAATTGTCCACAACGATGCCATGTAGGTTCACGTTGCGGGCGCGCACCCGTTCAAAACGCACTTTGCGCAGATCGGCTCCGCTGAAGTTCACATCCTCTAAGGTGGAGTCGCTGAAGGTAGCGCCCTGCAGGTTGGCACCGGTGAAGTCCACGTTCTTAAGCTTTACGTTCCTGAAATGGGCATTGTCGAGTGCCGCCCCCACCAGGTCAACCTTTTGCAGAGTAAGTAGTTCGAAACGGGTGTTGCTGAACTGCCCGCCTGACCAGGTTTTGTCTTGATGGATCAGGGGATGGCTGTTCAAAAGGCTGTCTGAATGCGCCCCACCTTTAAAGCGCCTGTTGGCGCATTTCGCTCCCGCCTGGATGCGGTTCTGGATCGGCTCGTTCTCTGGGTCCAGCGGGCAGAAGGTCCACCGGGTTTCATCCTTGCCACCCATCGTTAAGGGGAGCGGACCCTTGAGAGGGTCCCAGTAGATCACCTGACTTTTGATCAGAGGGTCGTCGCTCTTACATCCGCCGGCACTCGTCAGTGCATCCTTGCGGGTCTCGGGAGGGAAATGGGCATAGAACGCCACGAGGTCATTGAGTTGGGTTTTGCAATCGAGCTGCACGCCGGTAAGATCGGAGCCGACGACCACGGCTCCACGCAGATCGGTCCCGCGAAGATTGACTCCACTTAGATCTGCATTTTCCAGTCGTGCACTCTTCAGGTTCGCGCCTTGCAACTGTGCTCCGCGCAGATCGGCATGGCTGAGGTTGATGAAGGGAAGAAAACTCTTCTGCAGAAAGGCACCGCTTAAGTTGGCTCCGCTGAAGTCCATGCTGTTGAGGAATACACCCGGCAGACAGCCTGGGAAGTCGTTGCGGATGCCTGCCTCGGCTTCCAGTTGGGACATACTTCCCAGCTGCGAAAACAACTGCATGTTGTCGTTGATCTTTGTGGAGCAGAGTTTGGGATCGCTAGGCAGCAGCAGTCCCGATTCATAGAGGTGACGCAAGATGGTGCCCTTGCGTTCCCCGTCCACCTCACCATCGGGCCGTCGCAGCTGGGGCAGCACCTCTCGCAGATCCGACACCATCAGGGCGCGCTGATCTGACGTGGCATTCTTGTGGATGAGAAGGAAGGTTGCCACCTGGTCGTTGAGTGCCTTCTCCAACCCGTCCATGCGGCTGTTCAACTGCTGGCCGACCGCTTGTTCCTCCTTGAGGCGCAGTTCCAGGGTCTGCTGTTCCTGACGTTGCTGGAGCTGGCCCTCCTGCACCCGGGCATAGGTCTGCACCGCGACAGTGCCCAATGCCGTGAGCAGGGTTCCGATCCCGAGGGTGGAACTGGAGAGCCCGAGATCCTTCGCCAGGAAATCCCTTGCCCCACCGATGGCGTTCCGCACGGCCTTGTCGAGTCCCTTCCGCAGACTGAGCGGACTGCGGTGCCCTAGTCTGACCACCAGCCAAACCCCACAGGCCACCGCGCCCACCACCACGGTCAGGAACCCCAGCTTGAGAAGCAGGTCGACAGACGCTTGCACCGTGGAGGTCACGAACGCCACCATTCCCTGGAAGGCCTCCACCAAAGCCGCCGTGTTGAGCAGTCCGTTGCGTCCCAGCTGGTATACCAGCCACAGGCCCATCGCCACGCTGATTGCGGTGGCGGCCCATCCGCTCATCGCCCCAATGCGCCCAGCGAGTAGGCGCAGGCTGCTCAGGCTTTCTGGATCGAGCGGGGAATCGTTCAGAGTCGCATGGTTGGCATCGTCCTCGGCGATCAGCAGGTCATCGACATCGATCGCCATCGATCGCACCTGGATCCGCAACTGGGCCAGTGCAAAGAAGCCCAGCCAAAGCAACAGCGCCAGGCCGGCGAGTAATAATCCAAGGATTTTCAGCCAGGGGGGGGGCAGCTCTGTGGCCCATTGACGCAGTCCCACCACCAACGAGCCGCCGGCATAGAGCACCAGGCCTGGGGTCAGCAGGCGTGCCAGGAACCGCCACGGCTCGGAGCTGATCAGCCGGTAACTCCGGCCCATGCCACCGA
The DNA here is from genome assembly GCA_025128135.1 of Synechococcus sp. CS-1325. Classification (GTDB taxonomy): domain Bacteria; phylum Cyanobacteriota; class Cyanobacteriia; order PCC-6307; family Cyanobiaceae; genus Regnicoccus. The sequence continues at coordinate 45,150 of JAHLYW010000003.1, read as the reverse complement.
CTAGGGCGCCCGCGATCGAGCGATTGCCCAGGTTCACATCAAGGGCTTCCACGCTGGTGAACAGCAGGAACATCGCCCCGATCCCGAGCAGGGGATGCACGGTCACCAGCAAGCTGAGCACCGCCATAAACAAGAATCCCCCGTAAAGATCCAGGGTTAACCTCCGCCAAAGGGAGGGGTGCTGGGTTTCCGTCGCCTGAAAACAGCGCCGCAGACTGAACAGTTGCTCGCACCAGGCGCACCACACCACAAGGAATTGCAACAGGTTCAGCGATTCCACCACGTACGCCGATGCCTCTCGGGAGGGCATCTCCAGTAGGTACGGGATGAATAGAACGAACTGCAGACCCAGCAGCCAACGGGCTGGCCGTGTAAGGGCCCGCCACCAAAGGGGCACAGCATCAATGGCCACTTGCAGGCTGGTCAGCGTCACCAATCAGCCCGGTAGGTCATCCTCACTCTGATGCATTTCTCTAACTTTTCCAGCGGTTCGTTATGTGGGGTCCATTGCCGTCAACCCCCCGCCTGCTTCGGCCGGAAGCCGGCCGCCTCCAGTGCCTCCAGCGCAGTTGCCAGCTGATCCCCCTGCAGCTCGATAACCCTGTCTTTGAAGCTGCCGCCGGTGCCGGCTTTCGCCTTGAGCAGCTTCAGCAGGGCCCTGGCCTCGGCTTCGGCGATCTCCAGACCGGTGATCGCCGTCACCAGCTTCCCCCCCTTGCCCGCTCTGGTGCGCTGCACCCGCACCCGTTGCAGGGCGCGGGCCGGGGGTGGCGCGGCTGGAGAGGAGGGCCGCTCAAGGCTGTCCGCCCCGCTGAATTCCTGCCAGCCTCCCTTGCCCATCCGATCCGCTTCCCTGCCTGAGCGATCAAAGCGCAGCGTTCCCCCTGTTGGTGCGCCGGGCGAAGCTCAAGCGGGCTTCTTCCTAGGCTGATCGCCTCGCGCCCAGCTACCGGTGACCAGCACGCTCCCTTTCCCCCAGCCGGATCCCGCCACCCTGGAGCCTTCGGTGCGCCCCAATGCCCTGGGCCGCTTCGGCCGTTTCGGCGGCCAGTACGTGCCGGAAACCCTGATGCCCGCCCTGGCCGAGCTGGAGGACGCCGCCGCCGAGGCCTGGGCGGATCCAGCCTTCACCAGCCGGCTCGATCACCTGTTGCGCACCTATGTGGGCCGGCCGACGCCGTTGTACGAGGCGGAGAGGCTCAGCGATCACTACCGGCGTCCCGAGGGTGGGCCGCGCATCTGGCTGAAGCGGGAAGACCTCAACCACACGGGCGCCCACAAGATCAACAACGCCCTGGGCCAGGCGCTGCTGGCTCTGCGCATGGGCAAGAAAAGGATCATCGCCGAAACCGGTGCCGGCCAGCATGGGGTCGCCACAGCCACGGTGTGTGCCCGTTTCGGCCTGGAGTGCGTGATCTACATGGGCGCTGAGGACATGCGCCGTCAGGCCCTCAACGTGTTCCGGATGCGGCTGCTGGGGGCCACCGTGCAACCCGTCACCGCCGGCTCAGCCACCTTGAAGGATGCCACCAGCGAAGCGATCCGCGACTGGGTGACCAACGTGGAGGGCACCCACTACATCCTCGGCTCGGTGGCCGGCCCCCATCCCTACCCGATGCTGGTACGTGATTTCCATGCGGTGATCGGCCAGGAGGCCAGACGCCAGTGCGCTGAAGCCTTCGGCCGCTTGCCGGATGTGCTGCTGGCCTGCGTCGGCGGCGGCTCCAATGCCATGGGCCTCTTTCATCCTTTCGTGGCTGACACCGCCGTACGCCTGATCGGTGTGGAAGCCGCCGGTGAAGGGGTAGCCAGCGGCCGCCATGCCGCCACGATCACCGAAGGCAGGATCGGTGTGCTGCACGGGGCGATGAGCCTGCTGCTCCAGGACGCCGAGGGTCAGGTGCAGGAGGCCCATTCGATCAGCGCCGGCCTGGATTATCCCGGTGTCGGTCCGGAGCACAGCTACCTCAAGGAGCTGGGCCGCGCAGAGTATGTCGCCGTCACCGATCAGCAGGCCCTTGATGCCCTGCAGCGGGTCAGCCGGCTGGAGGGGATCATCCCTGCCCTGGAAACCGCCCATGCCTTCGCCTGGCTGGAGCAGCTCTGCCCCACCCTGGCGCCGGGCACCGAGCTGGTGATCAACCTTTCCGGCCGCGGCGACAAGGATGTGAACACCGTGGCCGAGCGGCTCGGCGACACGATGGCGGGCTGATGGCTCCGCAGGGGCCGGGCAATCAGCTGCTGCAGCCTGGCCTTGAGGCGAACAGGTTGAGGCCCAGTTGCTCGGAGAGAAACCGGGCGGTGAGCTGACCGCGCACGCTGTTGCCTGCCTCATCGAGCGGCGGTGAATAGGTGGCCAGTCCGCCCTTGCCGGGTGCCACCGTGATCATGCCGCCGGCCACACCGCTCTTGCCCGGCAGGCCGATCGCATAGAGCCAGTCGCCGGAGTTCTCGTAGAGCCCTGCAGTCACCATCACTGCCAGCACATGCTGGCAATGGATCGCTTCGATCACCTGCTCGCCGCTGAGCGGGTTGCGTCCGCCGTTCGCCATCGTGGCTGCCATCACCGCCAGATCCCCGCTGGTCACGGCCAGGGAGCACTGGCGTGTGTAGAGGTCGGTGGCGGCTTCGGGATCGAAGTAGATCCGCTCATGGCTGCCCAGCAGGCTGGCGATGCCGGAATTGCGCTGGTTGCTGGCGGCTTCGGAGGCGTAGACCTCGGCATCGATCTGCAGCTCCCGGCCGGCGAAGCGGGAGAAGCCCTCGCTGATGAAGGCCCATTTCGCTTCAGCCGTGCTGCCCGGCGCCAGGCTGGTGGCGGCGATCGCTCCGGCATTCACCATCGGATTGCTGAGTCCCTCCACCGAGCGCTCCGCCGCCAGCACCGAGTTGAACGGCAGGCCGGTGCTGTTGACTCCCAGCTTCAGGCGGGCGTCCTGCTCGCCGATCGCCTGGCAGACGAGGGCGAACATGAAGGGCTTGGAAAGGCTCTGGATGCTGAATGGCTGGCTTGCATCGCCTACTGCGAAAAGGTCGCCGTTGGTGTCCGCCACGGCGATCGCGAAGCTGTCGGGGTTGGCGCTGGCAAGGGCGGGGATGTAATCGGCGACACGGCCATCACCGATCGTGCCGAAACGCTGGTGGGCCTCGCGGATCAGCGCCTGGACGATCGCCGGGTCCGGCAGGTGACCGGTGGACACCCAGCTGGAGCCATGGTTCAGGCTGGCATTCCCCATGCTCTCAGCCCTGCTCTTCCCAGGGGAAGCGGGGCATCCGCTCCAGGGCCTGGCGTTGGCTCTCATTCCAGACATCAACCATGGTGTCGAGCTCGGCGGCCCCACGCTCCAGTTTGAGTTGCTGCGAGATGGCCAGGCTGTCGCGTGGGTAGAGCGCCACTTCGAACGGCGGGCCGACGGTGAGGTTGGAGCGTCGCGTGATCACCTGGGACATCAGGCAGAGCCGGGCGGCATCATTGAGCGAAAGCCGGTGATGGCCGACGCCGTCGAGAGGTGGCTTGCCGTATTTGCTTTCCCCGATCTGCAGGAAAGGTGTTTCCGGTGTGGCCATGATCGCGTTGCCCTGCGCATAGATCTGGAACAGGCCGTGGGGCTGGCCGGCAATCTGGCCCCCCAGAATGAAGGAGGCGGCTCCGCTGGCACCCACCTGGCGCAGGGCCGAATGGGTTTCCTTCTGCACCGCCACGCTCAACCTGCCGATGTAGTCGGCGGCTTCGAACAGATAGCGGGCGGTCAGCAGGTCGGCATGGGGTGGGGTGTCGTGATCGGACGGTGCGTCAGCCAGGGATTCCGGGCCGTCCTGGAGATGGGTGCTCCCCTCGCGCCGGGCCCGGTTGAGGTCGCGGTTGATCCAGTTCAGGATCGCCTGGGTGGTGGCCAGATTGCCGGCCGCCAGCAGCAGGAACAGGCGATCGGCGCTGGGCTGGAAGACATGCAGCTTGCGATAGCTGGAGATGTAGTCCACCCCTGCATTGGTTCGGGAGTCGGAGGCCATCACCAGCCCGTCCTCCAGGAGGAAACCAACGCAATAGGTCACCGGTCGAGCCTCAGCTCAGCAGTCGCTGCAGGCTAGTGGCCACCGTTCGGACCGCGGCCCTGGCCGTGGCGTAGGCCATTCGCATCGGTCCCACCAGGGCCACCTGGCCGCGGCTGCCATCGCCGGTCCGGTAGGAGGCCTGAACCACGGAGCAGGCCCGCAGGGCGGGGTGGGGGTGTTCCGCTCCGATCCACACGCCGTCGCCGGGGTTCGCCGCATCGTTCGCATCCGGTGGATCGCTCGCCCAGGCGGACTCGGGGCCCTTGCGCCGCAACAGCCGTTGAGGCTCCTCCTCCACCAGCTTGACGAGGGGGCGGAGCATGGCCGTCTGGCTGAACTCGGGCTGGGCCAGGAGTCCGCTCAGCCCCAGCGCCACAGCCCCCTCGGGATTGGCCGCCGAGCGTGCCAGGCGGTGGCTGCTCAGGGCCTGGCGCACCACGCGGCCGCTGCATTCCAGTTGGGACGGCAGCTCCTGCCAGTGAATGGTGCCGTTGAGGCTGCTTTCGAGCTGTTGAACCACCCAGCACTCCAGTGTGGTCAGTTCCACCTCAGCCCCCGGCGGTAGCCGCACGTTCAGGCTGCTGGCTGCTCCGGCGGCTTCCACAAGGAAAATCAGCAGACGTCCCTGGCTGGGAACCAGCCGAACCGCCTGCAGCGTTGATTGCGGTCGTTGCGGTCGGGTGATCAGGCTGAGCAGGCCGGTCAGGTCAGCCAGGCGGCGGGCCAGATGCAGCAGCAGGTCGTCCAGGGCCGCCCACTGAAGACTAAGGGCCAGCAGCTCCTTTTCCAGTTGCAGGGCACCAGCACCGGGGGCTGGCAGCAGATCATCCACGAACAGCCGATAGCCCTGCTGGCTGGGCACGCGACCTGCCGACGGATGGGGTTGAACCAGCAAGCCTCTCTGCTCCAGCACCCCCATCGCCGTGCGCACCGTGGCCGGACTGGCAGGAAATCCGAATCGTTTCACCAGGGTCTGACTGCCAACGGGCTCAACCGTGTCGACGTAGTGCTGAACGGTTGCCCGCAACACTTGCTGATCCCGCCGAGTCAGTTCTGGCAACACAGGTTGGAAAGGCTTTTTGGCAACAGCTTGGGAGCACTTTGGCAACACTTTGGCAGCGTATGATGCCATTTCAAGCCAAGTTTAAGCCATTCAGCAGGGCGTGGCAGCCCTGGGCCCAGGTCCTGCTGAATTCTTCATCCCTGTGCGTGAAATCTCTGTTTGGCCCGATGGTTGCTTCCAACGATGACACTGCCGAGTTGACGTCACGCGGACCGATTGATGTCAGCGAGGTGCCCCCGGCTCCCGCCACCCCTGAGCCCACTTCCCCGCCGGCGAGAAATGCAGCGGCTGCTGTTGCCGCTGGCCCTCGGCTACGCCCTGCTGGCCCCCCTGGTGGTCACCGATGCCTTGCGCGCCTACCGAGGGGCTGATGAGCAGGGGACCGTTCAATTGCAGCAGGCCCGTCAATTCCGCCGGCAGGTCGTTGATGCGGTCAAGCCCGTATCAACGCCGGTCGAGCTCGCCCGGGTTCTGCAGAGATTCCCCCAGATCCGCTCTGCCATCAATCCATCTCAACCGCTCGAATCCATCAAGAAATCCCTGTTTGATTCTCTTGATCAGGCTGTTGTCACCCTGGAGAACAGACAGGGGGATCAACTCAGTGGTGCCCGGGTTGGTTTGTTGCAGCGCACGATTGTCACGGTCCTGCTTGCCTTGATCACAGCTGCCTTCCTGCAGTTGCTCCGCCAGCAGAACTTGCGTCGGGTCGGCTACTACAACCTGGCACTGAAGCCCTATTTCATGGCGAATCTGTTTGAGCCGGTTCGTGTCGTTGGTCCGCGCCGCCCCGAACAGCTGCCTGGATCCGAGGTGTCCACGGGATGGTTCGCCAATCTCTTTCGCCCAGACCCGAACAAGCCGGCGAGGCGACCTCCCCAGCCGCCAAGGCCCGCCCCGCCGCGTGGCTCCGCTCAACCCTCCCTGTGGCAGAAGTTCTGGGGCGGCACCCCGCCGGCACCGCGGCCGATGCGGCCACCGAATCCACCCAAGCACCCCCGGGGTTGAGCAATTCCCCGGGCCCCTGGCTCAGTAGCGCGGCACCGATCGATCCACCTGCACGCTCCAGGAATCGATGCCTCCCTGCAGGTTCCAGACCCGATCAAAGCCCTTGGTTTCGATCAGCCAGCAGGCGAACTGCCAGCTGCGGATGCCCGCATGGCACAGCACCACCACCTCTCTCTGCCGGTCCAGAAGCTCGTCGATCCGCTCAACCCATTCGGCGGAGCGGCTCAGGGGCAGATGCAGCACCGGCTGGGCCAGTCGGGCCAGCTCCAGCTCAGCCGCTTCGCGCACATCCACCAGTTGCAACGGCTCCCCCCGGCCGAGACGCTCCTGCAGATCGGTGGCGGTGAGTGTGCCCGGGGGCTGAGGGGTTGGGGTGGTCATCACAGCTGGGTTCGGTGAAGCAGGAGTTGAAGCAGGAATGGTGGAAAGGAAGCTGTATGGATAAAGATGATGGGGTCGCTGGGTTCAAGGCATGAAGGCGCGCCCCTTCCTGGTGCTGGTGCTCAGCTTCTCCCTGGTGCTGCTGGCCCTGGGCCTGGGGGGCTGGTGGCTGGTGTTGCGGCAGAGCCCGCTCAGCCTGCAGCATCGCAGCCTCTCGATGCCGGAAGCGGCGCGGTTCGTCCCCCGCAGCGCTCCGCTCAGCCTGCATCTGCTGGTCAGTCCCGACCGGCTTGCGTCCTATGCCAGGGCCGTTTCCGCGCCGGGCAAGCGGCGCCAGGCGGTGGCAGCCGTCGAAGCCCTTCGCGATGGGGCCTTCGCCACGGCGGGCCTCGATTACTCCAGCGAGCTGGCCGATTGGCTGGGGGATGAAGTCAGCCTGGCCGTGCTGGCTCCCGAAGGAACAGACGGGCCCACGGGTTGGTTTCTGGCTCTGCGCAGCCGGGATGAGGAGGGAGCCCGCCGCTTCCTGCAGCATTTCTGGCAGACCCGCAGCCTTGCTGGAGCGGAACTGCAGATCAGCAGTTATCGAGGCATGGGATTGATCAGTGGTCGCGGTGCCCTGGCCGACCAGTCCGTCAGGCCCCTGGCCACGGCCTTGATCAACGACCGAATGGTGCTGATTGCATCCGGTCGCGGCATCCTCGAGCAGGCTCTCGATGTTTCCCAGATCGATGAGCTCAATCAGGCGGCGAACCCTCGCCTGGCGGCTGATCTGGTCAGGCTTGTCGACGGCGTGGCTCTGCTCACTGCCCGGCCGGAGGCCCTCGTCGACTGGCTTGGAATCCCTGCGGAGATCGCCACGGATCCTGCGGTGGTGGGTCTGGTCGCCGCGCTTTCCCCCAGTGGGGGAGCCCTGCGGCTGGAGGCTGATCTCGACCTGACAGAGGAACTCCCGCCCCTCGCCCTGGCTGCCGCGCCACCCTTGCTGGCGGAATTGAGCGCTCCGGCCTCTTCCCTGGTGGTGGTCCAGAACCCCGCAGCACTTCTGAGCGAGACCCCGACCATGGCCGCCGAGGCCTGGCAGCGCCTGCTGGGACCACCGCTGCGGCAGGCCCTGGCTGGGCTGGCTGGCCCCCTGCCCGCCCTGGTGGGTGCCAACGCCACCGGTCCGCTGATCTGGGCGCAGGAGTCTGGCGGCTGGCTGCTCGGGACCTCGCCCGGGGCGCCCAGTGTCAGTCAGATCCAGCCTGCCCTTGCCAGGGATGGGCTGATCGCCGCGCCGCTCAGCCGGGCCGGCGTGCCGCTTCAGGTCTGGACCCGGCTCGAGGCCCGGGCCGGCAGGCGCGATGCCGACCAGCTGCTGGCCAGGGTGGCTGGGACCCGTTTGGAGCGGAACGATGTCGCCTGGTGGGGCGAGGGTCTTGCCGTTCTCGATGAACAGCTGGAGGGTGGGCGGCCGCCCCGTCAGCTGCTCAGCCAGCTGGCGGCGCTGGAGGCCCCGGGTGCCGCCCTGCAGGTGGCCGTGGCAGACCAGCCTGGGAGGCGGCTGCTCTCCCGCTGGCAGCCCTGGCGCCTGCTGATGGGCCTGGCCGGCAGCCCGCTCAGGGACAGCGTTCAGGGTTTTGGCTGCAGCCTGGAGCCTGAGCGGGATTCAGGCGTTGCGCCCGCTCTGCGGCTCCATGGCCGCCTGGAGCTGGGCTGAGCCGATGCCCGCCGTTGAGCTGCTGCTGTTGCGCCATGGAATCGCCCAGGAGAGGAGCTTGGCCGCAGCCCAGGGTCTGCCGGAGCGGGAGCGGCCCCTGACGGCAAAGGGACGGCAACGCACCGCCGCGGTGGTGGAGAGGCTGGTTGACCTGCAGCTCGACTGTGACTGGATTCTCTCCAGCCCCCTGCCGCGCGCCCTGCAGACCGCGGAAATCGCCCTTGCCGGCGGCCTGGCGCCGCGGATGCTCCTGGCCGACGAGCTGGCGCCCGAGGCTGATCCCCTGGCCCTGCTGGCAAGCTGGCTGGGGCCCTCAGCCCCTGAGCCGGGCTGGAAACGGCTTTGCCTGGTGGGCCACGAGCCTGATCTGAGTCTCCTGGCGGGCCGTCTTTGCGGAGCCCCGGCCGGTTTTCTGCGGCTCAGGAAGGCCGGCGTGGCCGTGCTCGAGCTGCCGGCCGCCTGCGAACGGTCCGGTGCCCCGTTGACGGGCGCTTGCCTGATCCAGCTGCTCACACCCCTCAGCCTGTCGGGGGCGCTACGCCGTCCCTGAAGGGCGGGACCTAAGTTTCCAGATCAGTCGGGCCGCACAGCATGGTGGTGGAAACAACGCAGACAGCGGCAGCCGGAACTCCGGTGACCCCGGCTTTCCGCCCAGGCCTGGAGGGGGTGCCGGCCACCCAGTCGGCGATCTGCGACATCGATGGTCAGAAGGGGCGACTCACCTACCGCGGCTATGGCGTCGATGCCCTCGCGGCGAACAGCAGCTTTATTGAAACCGCTTACCTGCTGATCTGGGGGGACCTGCCCAGCCCGGATCAGTTGCGGGCCTTCGAGAACGATGTGCAGATGCACAGGCGGGTGAGCTTTCGCATCCGCGACATGATGAAGTGCTTCCCGGCCGATGGCCATCCAATGGATGCGCTGCAGTCAAGCGCTGCCTCGCTTGGCTTGTTCTATTCGCGCCGTGCCCTCGACGATCCCGAGTACATCGTCGATGCGGTGATGCGCCTGATCGCCAAGATCCCAACGATGGTGGCGGCGTTTCAGCTGATCCGCAAGGGACAGGACCCGATCCAGCCCCGGGACGATCTGCCCTATTCGGCCAACTTCCTCTACATGATCACCGAGCGGGTCCCCGATCCGCTGGCCGCCAGGATCCTGGACGCCTGCCTGATCCTGCACGCCGAACACAGTCTCAACGCCAGCACCTTCAGCGCCCGCGTCACCGCCAGCACCCTCACGGATCCCTATGCCGTGGTGGCTTCGGCGGTGGGCACCCTGGCGGGCCCCCTGCACGGCGGTGCCAACGAAGACGTGCTGGCCATGCTCGAGGAGATCGGCAGCGAGGATCAGGTGGAGCCCTATCTGGATCGGGCCATCGCCGGAAAACAGAAGATCATGGGCTTCGGGCACCGGGAATACAAGGTGAAGGATCCCCGGGCCGTGATCCTTCAGGACCTGGCTGAGCAACTCTTTGATCGCTTTGGCCATGACTCGATGTACGACCTGGCTCGGAGCCTGGAGGCCGCCGCCGCCGTGCGGCTCGGGCCGAAGGGCATCTACCCCAATGTGGATTTTTATTCCGGGCTCGTGTACCGGAAACTCGGCATCCCCCGCGACCTGTTCACACCGATCTTCGCGATCGCCCGGGTGGCCGGCTGGTTGGCCCACTGGAAGGAGCAGCTCGGCGCCAACCGGATCTACAGGCCCACCCAGATCTACACGGGCAGCACCGGCCGCGACTGGGTGCCCCTGGATGCCCGAAATGACGCCTCCGGCGGTTAACTTGCTTGCACCGGACCCGATTCGGGAGCTGACACTGTGGTGATGATGACGGCGCCAGAGTCCATGACAGCCCTGAGAGCCCCGCTGGCGGCTGTCAGTTCAGGGCTTGACCTTCAGAGCAGCTTCATCACTACCCTGGAAGGCTATGGGCTGACCCCGGCCACGGCCCATCTGCTCTGGCTGCCTCTGCCGATGTTGCTGGTGCTGGTCGCCGCGGTGGTGGGGGTGCTGGTCAACGTCTGGCTGGAGCGCAAGATCTCGGCTGCCGTCCAGCAGCGGATCGGCCCCGAGTACGCCGGCGCCCTCGGCGTGCTCCAGCCCCTCGCTGACGGCCTCAAACTGCTTTTCAAGGAAGACATCATTCCGGCCCGCGCCGATGGCCTGCTGTTCACCCTCGGCCCGGTTCTGGTGCTGATCCCGGTGATCCTCTCCTGGCTGGTGGTGCCTTTCGGCCAGCACCTGCTGATCAGCGATGTGGGCATCGGCGTGTTCCTCTGGATCGCCCTGAGCAGCATTCAGCCGATCGGCCTGCTGATGAGCGGCTACGCCAGCAACAACAAATACTCGTTGCTTGGCGGCCTGCGGGCGGCGGCCCAGTCGATCAGCTACGAGATCCCCCTGGCCCTGGCCGTGCTGGCGGTGGTGATGATGAGCAACTCGCTCAGCACCATCGACATCGTCAATCAGCAGAATGGTGCCGGCATCCTCAGCTGGAACATCTGGCGCCAGCCCGTTGGCTTTTTGATCTTCTGGATCTGCGCCCTGGCTGAATGTGAACGGCTTCCCTTTGATCTTCCTGAAGCCGAGGAAGAGTTGGTGGCCGGGTATCAAACCGAGTACGCCGGCATGAAGTTTGCCCTGTTCTATCTGGGCAGCTACATCAATCTTGTGCTCTCGGCCCTGCTTGTTGCGGTGCTCTACCTGGGTGGCTGGGGCTTCCCGATCCCGGTCGAGTGGCTGGCGGGTGCGATCGGCCAGTCCGTCGATGCTCCCCTGGTGCAGGTGATCACCGGCTCGCTCGGCATCGTGATGACGGTTCTGAAGGCCTACCTTCTGGTCTTCATCGCGATCCTGCTGCGCTGGACACTCCCCCGGGTCCGCATCGATCAACTTCTCGACCTCGGTTGGAAGTTCCTGCTGCCGATCGCCCTGGTCAATCTGCTTGTCACCGCCGGCCTAAAGCTGGCTTTTCCCGCCTTTTTCGGCGGCTGATGCCTGATCCGGCCATGATGGGCCACAGCTTCGATCCCTCTGTTCGTCCAGTCCCCCCCCTCCAACGCTGATCATGTTCGGGTTTCTTCAGAAGGTCGGTGACTACACCAAGGATGCGGTGAGCGCAGCCTCCTACATCACCCAGGGTCTCTCGGTCACCTTCGATCACCTCAGTCGTCGACCGATCACGGTGCAGTATCCCTACGAGAAGCTGATCCCTTCGGAGCGCTACCGGGGCAGGATTCACTTCGAATTCGACAAGTGCATCGCCTGTGAAGTGTGTGTGCGTGTCTGTCCGATCAACCTCCCGGTGGTCGACTGGACGATGAACAAGCAGACCAAGAAGAAGGAACTCAGCAACTACTCGATCGATTTCGGAGTTTGTATTTTCTGTGGCAACTGTGTGGAGTATTGCCCCACCAATTGCCTCTCCATGACCGAGGAGTATGAATTGGCTGCCTTTGATCGGCACAGCCTCAATTTCGACAACGTGGCCCTGGGCCGCCTGCCCACCAGCGTCACCAGTGACCCCGCCGTTGTTCCGCTCCGGGAGCTTGCCTATCTTCCGAAGGGCGAGCTTGATCCCCACGTTGTTCCAGCCACCAGTCCGAGGGCAGGCAAGCTGCCCGAACAGGTGCTGGCCGAACTGAAGGCTGAATCCAACGGGGGTCCCGGCTCATGACGATCGCCTCCTTCACCCAGTGGATCTGCTTCCTGGCTCTCTCGGCTGCTGTTGTGGTCGGCTCGCTTGGCGTGGTGCTGTTGCCCAACATCGTTTATTCAGCGTTCCTGCTCGGCGGGGTCTTTCTTTCGGTGGCCGGGCTCTACCTGATGCTCAATGCCAGCTTCGTCGCGGCAGCCCAGGTGCTGGTCTACGTCGGGGCGGTGAATGTGCTGATCCTCTTCGCGATCATGCTGGTCAACAAGAAGGAAACCCTCGCTGAGATTCCCGGGCTGCCTTTGCGCCGGTTGCTCTCCGGTGGTGTCTGTGCAGGCTTGTTTCTGTTGTTGCTGCGCGTTGACGTCACCACCCCCTGGGCCGTCCCCGGGCCCAGTCCAGCCGGGGATGACGCCACCATCAAGATCGGCATGCACCTGTTCTCCGATTATCTGTTGCCCTTTGAGCTCGCTTCGGTCCTGCTGTTGATGGCCATGATCGGGGCGATCGTGCTGGCACGCAGAGATGTCTATACCGTTGATGTGATCACCGGAGAGAATGCTGACCAGGCCCTGATCGAAAAAATCAGAACGCCCCTCCTGGTGGAAACGGCTCCCGATCGGAATCCCGCCCTCGAATCAACCCGATGAACCTCTCCATTCCCGTTGATGTTCCCCTGCAGGCCTATCTGGTTCTTGCAGCCATTCTGTTTTGCACAGGGGTCTGGGGCCTGATCAACAGCAGGAACGCCGTGCGTGTGCTGATGAGCATCGAGTTGATGCTCAATGCGGTGAACATCAACCTGATGGCATTCTCCAGCTACATCGATGGCCAATTGATCCGTGGCCAGGTGTTTGCCATTTTTGTGATCACCGTGGCCGCTGCTGAAGCCGCCGTTGGCCTGGCCATCCTGCTCTCGCTCTACCGCAACCGTGAAACTGTTGATATGGAGCGTTTCAACCTGCTGCGTTGGTGACCCCCACCCTTTCCCATGCAGCTTGAGCGGATCTGGCTGATTGTTCGTGCCAACAGTCAGGCTGCTCAGCGTCAGGTAAGGCGTTGCCGGGAAGATCTCGAAAGGCAGGGCGTTCAGGTCATCGTTGCCAGCAGTGGCCTCAGGTCCAATCCCTTCCCGGGCCTGCTGGCCACGGAAGCCCGGCTCCCCGACCTGACCGTGGTGCTCGGCGGTGATGGCACGGTTCTCGGTGCAGCCAGGCATCTGGCTCCACTGGATGTGCCGATTCTCAGCTTCAATGTCGGCGGCCATCTCGGCTTCCTGACCCAGGAGCGCAAGCTGCTGGTGCTCTCGGATGCCTCTGACGACAATCTCTGGCAGCGCCTGCGGGATGACCGCTTCGCTCTTGAGCGCCGCATGATGCTTGAGGCGGGCATCGACCATGGGCATGGGGTGGTCGATGCCGATGAATCGGTCCATTGCGCCCTGAATGATTTCTACTTCCGCCCCTGCCTGGAAGAGGTGTCGCCCACCTGTCTGCTGGAGCTTGAGATCGATGCGGAGGTTGTGGATCAGTTCCGCGGTGATGGCCTGATCATTGCCACTCCGACAGGATCCACCGGCTATTCGATGGCGGCGGGTGGACCGATCCTCCACCCAGGGATCGAGGCGATCGTTGTCAATCCGATCTGTCCGATGAGCCTCTCGAGCCGGCCAGTGGTGATTCCCCCCCGCTCGGTGCTGGCGGTGTGGCCCCTCGGGGAGACCAGCCGTCGGGTCAAGCTCTGGAAAGATGGTGCCCATGCCACCGTGCTCGAGCCAGGTGATCGCTGTGTGGTGCGCCGCTCCGACCATGGCGCCCTGATGGTGGTGTTGGAGCAGAGCCCTTCGTACTACCGCACCCTCAGCCACAAGCTGCACTGGGCCGGTGACCTCACTGCCGCCGAGCCTTCCCACAACTGAGCTTCAGGATGGGGGGTGTCCGTTGCTGGAGTGCCGATGGCCCTGGAGATTGAACGACGCTTCCTGGTGCGGGGAAGTGAATGGATGGCCCACAGCCGCTGGCAGCAGCGCTTTCGCCAGGGCTATCTGGCGGCTTCGGCGACTGGGTTCACTGTGCGGGTCAGGATCAGTGCCGACAGCCAGGCCTGGATCACCCTCAAGGCGGCAGCTGCCGGAATCGCTCGGCATGAGTTCGAGTACCCGATTCCGCTGGATGAGGCTGAATCGTTGTTCACGCTCTCTCCCCATCGGCTCAGCAAGATCCGCCATGGTCTGGATCTGCCGGGCGGGGACTGGGTGCTGGATGTGTTCGAGGCGGAGAACGAGCCGCTCGTGCTCGCCGAAGTGGAGTTGACAAGAGCTGATCAGCCCCTGGATGTGCCGGGCTGGTGTGGGCTGGAGGTCACCGGCCTTGGTGAGTGGAGCAATGCCGCGCTCGCTTCCCGGCCTTTTGGCAGCTGGACAGCGGCTGAGCAGCGCCTGCTGGCTTGAAGCTGGCTCTGGACTGCCGCCCCCCGGTCATCTCATAGTCCCAGCCTGCCCAAATCCAGTGCCCAGAGACGGCTGCCGTAGCCCGGGATCAGCTGGAGGGCAGATGGCAGCAGTTGAAGCCATCGCGGCAGATCTTGCCGTGATCCATCGCCCAGTTCAGCAGGGCCACACGGTTCTTGGCGCCTGTTTTGCTGAAGATGTTGCTGACGTGGTTATCAACCGTGCGTTTGCTGATCATCAATTGAGCGGCGATGTCCTGATTGGTCAGTCCGGTGGCAACCAGCTCGATGATCTCCAGCTCGCGGCCGGAAAGGTTGGTCTGGAACGGGTCAAGACCATCTGAAACCGACATCAAAGGCCTCCACTCAACCTCTCATCAGCCACTCTAGGCAGGGGCGGTCTGCGATCCGTTCAGCCCGACGGGCCTGGCGATCTCCACCACTTGCACCATGATGGTGGGCTGCTGAATCGCCCCATTTTGCTGCTGCAACAGGCTCTTAAGCGTGGTCAGTTCGCCCTCACCGCAGAAGTGATGCCGCCGCGAGGGGGGGATCCAGGTCGCACCCTGGCGGTGGCGGCCACCTTGAAGGGCCTAGTCCATGCCGTCAACGTCACCGATGGAAGCAGGGCGGTGATGCGAATGAGCAGCCTGGCCCTCTGCCGCCTCCTGCTCGACATCGGCCTGGAGCCCGTGCTGCAGCTTTCCTGCCGCGATCGCAACCGGATCGCCCTGCAGGCAGAGCTGCTCGGTGCCCATGCCCTGGGAATCCCCAATCTGCTCTGTCTCACCGGTGACCCGGTGCGGGCAGGAGACCAGCCTTCCGCCCGTCCCGTCAACGAGCTCGAAGCGGTTCGGCTCCTTCAGATGGTGAGCCGCTTCAATGCGGGTGAGGATCCGGTTCAGGGGGCCCTGCCGGACGGTCCCACCTCTCTGTTCGTCGGTGCGGCGGCTGATCCCCAGTCCGCCAGCTGGAGTGGGCTGCAGTCGCGGGTTCGCCGCAAGCATGCTGCCGGCGCCCGCTTCATCCAGACCCAGATGGTGATGAACACCGACGCCTTGAAGCGGTTCTGCGGAGAGGTTGCGGCACCGTTGGATTTGCCGGTTCTGGCCGGGGTGTTCCTGCTGAAGTCGGCCCGTAACGCGGCATTCGTGAATCGGGTGGTGCCGGGGGCGATGATTCCCCAGTCGCTGATCGATCGCCTGGCGGCAGCGGCCGATCCGGCGGCGGAAGGGATCAGGATCGCCGCCGAGCAGGTGCAGGCCTACGCCGGGATCGCGCAGGGTGTTCACCTGATGGCGGTCAAGGCGGAGGAGAGAATCCCGATGATTCTTGAACAGGCAGGCTTTGGTCAGCTCCAGCCCTGCTGTGACTAGGGTTCAGCTACCTCACTGGCTCAGGCTGAAATCGGAGCCCAGCAGCTGGGCCAGTGCTTTTTGATGGGGGGAGGGCTGGGCGACATCCTGGCGACGCACATCGGTGATCAGCCAGTCAAGGGCCGCTTCCTGCAGGTCGAAATGGTCGCCGTTGCGATCGACGCAGTAACGACCGAAGACCAGCTTCTCAACCAGACGCACTCCGGCACCAATCCGTGAATATTCAAAGATGATGGAGTTGTCGATGGTGGCCCCCTCGCAGATATGGCAGCTCGGACCGATCATGGCCGGCCCTATGATCGTGACTCCGGGTTCAATTTTGCTCATTCCCCCCACATAGACCGGACCGCGGATGTCAATCTGATCCCAGTCCGCTGCCACATTCAGCCCGGCGTAGACGCCAGGTCGCACCTGCCTGCCTGGGATCTGGACTTGGCGCACGTCCCCCAGCAGGACACTGCGAATGGCCTGCCAGTAATCGGGTACCTTGCCGATGTCCACCCATTCAAAATCCATGGGAAGGGCATAAAACGGTGCACCGGCCGCTGCCAACCTCGGGAAAAGATCAGAGCCGATGTCGAAGGGAACACCTTCGGGGATGTGATCGAGAACTTCGGGTTCAAAGATGTAGATGCCGGTGTTGATCATGTCACTGGCGGCATCCTCAACGGATGGTTTTTCCTGAAATGTGATCACCCTGGAGTCTTCGTCGGTGACGACAACGCCGTAACTGCTGACCTGATCTTTCGGGACCCGTTTGGTGACGAGGCTCGCCACGGCTCCTTTTTCCTTATGGCGCCGGACGGCTTCGGTGAGGTCGAGATCGATCAGCGCATCACCGCAGAGCACCACAAAGGTGTCGTCGAAGAAGCGCTGAAAGGATTGGATTTTCTTGATTCCTCCGGCTGAACCGAGCGCTTCGCCGATCAGGGCACCATCTTCAACCCGGCCTTCGAAGCTGTAGGCGATTTCGACGCCGAACCGTTGGCCATCTCGGAAATAGTTTTCAATTTCCTCCGCCAGGTGAGACACATTCACCATCACTTCATTGAAGCCGTGCTGCCTGAGCAGCTCAAGCAGAAACTCCATGACGGGTTTCTGCAGGATCGGGATCATTGGCTTGGGAATGGTGTGGGTGATCGGTCTCACCCGCGTCCCTTTCCCTGCTGCGAGGATCATCGCCTTCATGGGCGCCAGCTTACGTCGAATCCGGAGGATACCTTAAGAAAGAAGTCAGGCGGCCAGCCGTAGCCGAGCCGGCACGAGAGCTGGTCCTTCCGACCAGTGGCTTGCCTGGAGCTCACTGGGGCGTTTCAGGTGGAGCGGTCCGAACAGGCCGCCGCTTTGCTGCAGATCCAGCTGGCCCTGGGAGCAGAGGAACAGCAGCGCCCAGAACACCCCCACCCGGTCAGAATCGAGATCAACCGGGGCCTGCTCCGCCCAGGCTTCCACCAGTTGCTCGAAGTTCACCCAGTCCAGCGCCTGGGTCCATTGCTGCAGAAAGAGACTCAGGGCTGCAGTGGTTTCAGGCAGTTTTTCGCGATGGGCGAGGGCGGCAATCTGCTCGATCGCCGCCCGCTCGCTGTAGGGCCGGTTGCGGGGTGAAGGGCGGCTGCGGCTGCTGCCCTGCTCCAGCCGCTCGGCGATCTCCTCCAGCTGGCTGATCAGCTCCCCCAGGCTGACCGGGCGCAGCAGGGGGGGAGGCGCCACGGGACGGCGCCACAGGTGTCGCTCGGGCCGCAGCGGCAGGGCGTAAGGCGAGGCGGGCTCCCAGTCGCCGCCGTCGGGATCGAAGTCGAACGCTTCCTCGCTCAGGGCTGGCGGTGGAAAGGTCTGGCGCTCCAGCACCTCCGCCTTCAGCCCCACCAGCACCGAAGCCGCCAGAAAGGCCTCGCTGGAGGAGGCCAGATCCTGCTCGTAGCTCCCCCCCTGGCCGGCCCGGGCTGCGGCGATCAGCCGCGGCACCTCGATGCGTTGGCGGAGCTGATCGAGGAAGCCGTCCACCACCGCGATCACATCCACGTCCCAGGGATCCAGCTCACCCCGCTCGGCTGCATCCTGGAGCAGGCGAATGGCCAGCCTGGCGCCCGCTTCTGCCACTCTCCTTGCCTCGTTAGCAGCAACGTACCGGCATGCAGGCGAACCAGCCACCGGTTTGGCCTGACTGTGTGGAGCGCGGGTTCAGTCCGCAGCGCTGGCAGGGGCTGCAGGGGCCGAACTCTCGCCGGCCGCCGGCAACAAGGCGAGCTGGGCGTCCACCGTGGCCCGGTAACGCTGGATGTCCGCCTCCAGTTCGCTGATCCTCACCTGCTGGGCTTCCCGATCCCCCTGGCTTGAGACCAGCTCCACCTTCCTGACCACACCGGTCCAGACGGCGAACACCCAGGCTGCCGTGGCGCCGATGCCGCCAACCAGGAGCAGCATCGCCGCCAGGGGCAGGGTGGTGCTCACTCCGGGCAGAAAGTGAACGGTGGTGGCGGCCGTGTTCTCCAGGGTGAACATCACCGTGGCCAGCCCGAAGCTGAAGATCAGCAGAAAATTCAGCTGTCGCATGACTCGATTCAGCTGCTCAAGGTGCGTGGCAGGGAGCGTAAGCAGGGCACCCTGCCCGTGGGGACAAGCGCTGCCATCCGCAGGGTTTCGTAACCGCGGGGCCTCGGCGGCTCAGCCAACGGCCGGAGCCTGGAGCAAAGCAGGAGCCAGCCAGTCGCCGCGCTGAGCGTTGCGGATCAACCCGGTTGGATTCGGACCGATCACCCTCGACATGGCGGCGTCTTCCCGCAGCACCAGTGCTTCGATCGAAGCCCGGTAGCTGTCCGTCACCAGACGGGGATAGAGGCCGATGCCGATGATCGGCACCAGCAGGCAGGAGATCACGTAGATCTCACGCGGTTCAGCGTCGACCAGCTGGGAGTGGGAGGCGAGCTCGGCGTTCTCCTTGCCGAAGAAGATCTCCCGCAGCATCGAGAGCAGGTAGATCGGTGTGAGGATCACCCCCACCGCTGCCAGGGCCGCCATCACGATGCGGAAGCTGAGCGCGTAGGCCTCGCTGTTCACGAAGCCCACGAACACCATCAGCTCCGACACAAAGCCGCTCATGCCAGGCAGGGCCAGGGAGGCGAGCGAGCAGATCGTCCAGAGCGCGAACATCTTGCGCATCTTCTGGCCCACGCCGCCCATCTCATCGAGCTGCAGGGTGTGGGTGCGGTCGTAGGTGGCGCCCACCAGGAAGAAGAGGCTGGCGCCGATCAGGCCGTGACTCACCATCTGCAGCATCGCGCCGCTGGTGCCGAGGGCACTGAAGCTGCCGATGCCGATCAGCACGAAGCCCATGTGGCTGATCGAGCTGTAGGCGATCTTGCGTTTGAGGTTCCGTTGGGCGAAGGAGGTGAGCGCTGCATAGATGATGTTCACCACCCCCAGCACCACCAGCAACGGCGCGAACTGGGCATGGGCCACCGGCAGCAGCTGCACGTTGAAGCGCAGCAGGGCATAGCCCCCCATCTTCAGCAGAATGCCGGCCAGCAGCATGTGCACCGGGGCGGTGGCCTCCCCATGGGCATCGGGAAGCCAGGTGTGCAGGGGCACGATCGGCAGCTTCACGCCGAAGGCGATCAGCAGGCCCGCGTAGGCCAGCAACTGGAAGCGGGCGGGGAACTCCTTGGCCGCCAGCACGGTGTACTCGAAGCTCGGAGAGCCGCCCCCGAAGAAGCCCATCGCCAGCGCGGCCAGCAGGATGAACACCGAGCCGCCGGCGGTGTAGAGGATGAATTTGGTGGCGGCGTACTGACGCTTCTTCGCTCCCCAGATCGCCAGCAGCAGATACACAGGCAGCAGTTCGAGCTCCCAGGCCAGGAAGAACAGCAGCATGTCCTGCACGGCGAACACGGCGATCTGGCCGCCATCCATGGCCAGGATCAGGAAGAAGAACAGCCGCGGCTTGAAGGTGACCGGCCAGGCGGCCAGCACCGCCAGGGCGGTGATGAAGCTGGTCAGCAGGATCAGCGGCATCGAGAGCCCGTCGGCTCCCACCGACCAGGCCAGGCCCAGATCAGGCAGCCACTCCACCCGCTCGATCAGCTGAAGCCCGGCCACCGAGGGGTCGTAACCGTTCAGGTAGGCCCCCACGGTCACCAGAAAAGTCACCAAGGCCACGCCCAGCGCATACCAACGGATCGTTTTGCCGTTGCCGGGATCGGGGATGAACGGGATGAGCAGAGCTGCCGCGATCGGCAACAGAATTGAGACGCTCAGCCAGGGGAAGGTCCCGGTGTGGTCGGTGCCCAGGACCCCGAGGGCACCCTGAGCATCGGCAAAATCGAGCGGCACAGTCCAGGTCAGCGGTTCTGGCCGGAGTGTAGAAATGGTCACAGGGCCGGAGTCCCCCAGATACGGGATGACACACACAGTTGGCCCTCGGATTCAGAAGCTGCTGAACAGCACCACGAGGGCGATCACGCCGCCGAACACGATCAGGGCATAGAACTGGGCGCGCCCGGTCTCGAAGTATTTGAGCCCTTCCCCGCTGCCGAGGGTGAGCAGACCGGTGAGATTGACCACGCCATCCACCACCTTCGCGTCGACCTCAAGCACCTGACGGGCCAGCTTGCGGCTGCCCTTCACGAAGATCCTCTCGTTGATGTCATCGAGATACCACTTGTTGGCGAGAAAGGCATTGATCCTGGGAAAGCGGGAGGCCACGGCCGCAGCCAGATCCAGTTTGTGGAGCGCGTAGGCAAGCACCGCCACGGTGATGCCAGTGAGCGAGATCGCCACCGAGGCGCCGGCCAGGGGCAGAAAGCCCCCCCAGCTGAATTGCTCGGCCATCTCGACGGCTTCATGGGGATCGAGCAGCTCGGCGAAACGGCTGTGCCAGGGGGTTCCAAGCAAACCGATCAGCACCGACGGCACGGCCAGGATCGCCAGAGGTGCGGCCATCTGCCAACCGGACTCATGGGGATGGCTGGCCAGTTCGCCGTGGCCTTCCTGCTCTGGAGCCCCTTTGCCCGCCGCGGCCAGCAGACGGGACTGGAGGGCCGCATCGGTTCCCCTGAACGGACCCTCGAAGGTGAGGAAGTAGAGCCGGAACATGTAGAAGGCGGTCATGCCGGCGGTGAGGAAGCCGACGCCCCAGAGGATCGGGTAAGCGTTGAAGGCCTGACCGAGGATTTCGTCCTTGCTCCAGAAGCCGGCCAGGGGTGGGATGCCGCTGATCGCCACGCAGCCGATCAGAAAGGTGATGGCGGTGACCGGCATGAACTGGCGGAGTCCCCCCATCAGCCGCATGTCCTGAGCCAGCACCGGTTCATGGCCCACCACCTCTTCCATGGCATGGATCACCGAGCCGGAGCAGAGGAAAAGCATCGCCTTGAAGAAGGCATGGGTGACCAGGTGGAACATGCCGGCGACCGGGGCACCGCAGCCCATCGCCAGCACCATGTAGCCGAGCTGGGAAACGGTGCTGTAGGCAAGCCCCTTCTTCAGATCCATCTGGGTGAGTGCGATGCTCGCGCCCAGGAAGCAGGTGATCGTGCCGATCACGGCGATGAAGGCCTGAACTTCATCGAACTGGATGTAGATCGGCTGGAGGCGGGCCACCAGGAACACACCAGCGGCAACCATGGTGGCCGCATGGATCAAGGCGGAAATCGGGGTTGGTCCCTCCATGGCATCCGGCAGCCAGACATGCAGGGGGAACTGGGCCGACTTGGCCATCGGTCCCATGAACACGAGCAGACAGAGAATCACCGCCGCGGTGTGGGACACACTGCCGTTGCTGAGGGCTTCGCTGAGGCGAACGCCAATCTCCTCGAAGCCGAAACTGCCCGTGGCCCAGAACAGGCCAAGAATTCCCAGCAGCAGTCCGAAGTCGCCGACACGGTTGACGATGAAAGCTTTCTGGGCCGCATTGGCGGCGCCGTCCCGGTCGTACCAGAAGCCCACCAACAGGTAGGAGCACATGCCCACCAGCTCCCAGAACACGTAGATCTCGAGCAGGTTGGGGCTGATCACCAGGCCCAGCATCGAGCTGCTGAACAGGGCGAGGTAGGTGAAAAAGCGCACGTAACTCTTGTCGTGCGCCATGTAGCCATCGGAATACACCATCACCAGCAGGGCGATGGTGGTGACCAGAGCCAGCATCACGGCGCCGAGCGCATCAACCCGGAAGCCCATCTGCAGGTTGAAGCTGCCGGCGCTGGCCCAGTCGAACAGCACCTCGGTGGGGGCTGGGCCGGCGATCTGCTCGATCAGCACGGCGAAGCTGAGCACGGCGGCCGCTCCGACGCAGCTGATCAGAAAGAGAGCAACCGGTTTTCGCAACCGGTTCACAGTGCGATTGAAGCTGATCAGCCCCAGACCGACCAGGGCTGCCCCCAGCAGGGGAAGCACCGGAATAACCCAGGCAAGTTCCGAGGCCGACGTCATCCGGTTCTGGGCAGGCCACGGCAGTGTAGGCAGGCCTCCCGGCTGGATCCGGCTGTGTGTGGGACTTCGATCAGCCCACTGGATCGTCTAACCCAGCACTCGGCCCAGCGGGCCGTTCAGGAAGGCCACCGAGGCGAGGCCGATGAAGCGATGGCTCCACCAGAGGATGCCGATCGCCACGGCGATGCCGAGTTGGGAGGGCCTGAGGAATTCGCTCAGCACCAGCGACTGGCGACCGTCGAGCACCGCCAGGAAGGGAACGACCGAGGTGTTCTGCCGCAGGTGTTCGAAGGAGGCCCCGAAGCGCCTGGCCAGACGCCGGTCACCGTGCCAGATGGCGAAGAGGTGATGGGCGATCAGCCCGAAGCAGGTGACGAGCATGAAGCTGCTGCCGATCCAGAGGAGATGGGTGGCGCACCAGATCACCTGACCGATGGCCTGGGGATGGCGGCTGATCCGGATGATCCCCGTGGCGTAGAGCCGTTGCTCGGGCTTGAGCACCGCTGGAATCTCCAGCAGGTTGTAGGTGGCTGGATAAAGAAAGAAGAAGCTGATCGCCGTGCCCAGCCAGATCACCGGAATCAGGCCAGGCGTGCCCTGCAGGTTCCACAGCCGGAGCCCCTCGTAGCGATGGGCGAGGAAGAAGCCCACCACCAGCACGGCTGATGGAATGCTGATCGCCGCAAACAGCAGGCGCCAGGCGCGGGCGCCGATCCGCTCCTCCCCCCAGACCCGCAGTGCCGCCCCGCCACTGTGCAGCACGGCGAAGCCGAGCAGAAGGGCCAGCATCTCCAGGCTGGATCGGTGCGGTTCGAGCGGCAAAAAGGCGGGGCGGCAGCAGCTGATTCTGGCCTTCAGCAGGGTGGCTCCGCCGGCGGCCGGAGCTGCTGCGAAGCTTTCGCCTTAGAGTCGCCACTTCCAGCCGGAGCAAGCCCCACGGGTCATTCGATGGCTGATCTGCCTTTCACTCTCGATCAGCTGCGCATCCTGCGGGCCATTGCCAGCGAGGGCAGCTTCAAGAAAGCTGCCGACAGCCTCTATGTCACCCAGCCTGCGGTCAGCCTGCAGATCCAGAACCTGGAGAAGCAGCTGGATGTCTCCCTGTTCGATCGGGGCGGGCGAAAGGCCCAGCTCACCGAAGCGGGGCATCTGCTCCTCAGCTACTGCGATCGCATCCTCGGCCAGTGCCAGGAGGCCTGCCGCGCCCTCGACGACCTCCACAATCTCAAGGGTGGATCGCTGATCGTCGGCGCCAGCCAGACCACCGGCACCTATCTGATGCCACGCATGATCGGCCTGTTCCGGCAGAAGTATCCCGATGTGGCCGTCCAGCTCCAGGTGCACAGCACCCGGCGCACCAGCTGGAGTGTGGCCAATGGACAAGTTGATCTGGCGATCATCGCCGGTGAGCTCCCCACCGAGCTCAACGACCTCCTGCAGGTGGTGCCCTATGCCAGTGATGAGCTGGCCCTGGTGCTGCCGATCAAGCATCCCCTGGCCCGGCTGGGGGAACTCCATAAAGAGGATCTCTACCGGCTGGGCTTCGTCTGCCTCGATGCCCAGTCCACCACCCGCAAGATGGTGGATCATCTGCTGGCCCGCTCAGGGCTGGAGGTGCAGCGCCTGAAGGTCGAGATGGAGCTCAACTCCTTCGAGGCGATCAAGAATGCCGTCCAGTCGGGGCTGGGGGCAGCGTTTCTGCCGGTGGTTTCGATCGAGCGGGAGCTGGCGGCGGGCAATCTGCACCGGGCCTGCATCGCCGACCTGTTGGTGCGTCGTCAGCTGAAGCTGATCACGCATCCGGCCCGCTACTGCTCCCGCGCCGCGGAGGCTTTCCGGCGTGAAGTGCTGCCGGTCTTCGCCAGCGCGGACAGCCCCCTGCGGCAGCCGGTCCCGCTGGCGGCCTGAGCCTGCTCAGAACTGATCCCCTTCCGGTGTGATGCCCACCGAGTCATCGGCGGCCCCGGCGATGCCACGGGTCTGGAACTTGTTGCCACCGATGTCGGTCTGGTAGACACAGCGCACCACAGGCTTGTCGCGGATCGAGCCGATGTAGGCGAAGGTATTCATCCGCTGTTTGCACTGGCGCATCTGCTCAGCGGTGACCGCCCCTTCCTTCTGGAGCACACTCCAGTTTTCGCGGCGGATCACGCAGCCCGGTTGCAGGGTGGGCTGGGTCACGAAGCTGCTGCTCGGGTTCATCGTGGTGTAGAGCTCAATGTCATTGACGAAGGCGCTCGCTCCCCACTGTTTGCAGAACTCGGGGTCGGGAACGGCCAGATCGAGTTGCTGGCTGCTGGCGATGTTGCCCTGGTTACCTACGGTGTTGCTGGAGAGGGCGGTGCCGATGCCGATGCCCACCACGAGCACCCCGGCCAGCACAGCCACCGTGGCCACGTTGAATTTGAAGGGTGGATCGCCAGAGCCGCCGCCCGGCCCTCCTGGGCCCGCCGCACCAGCTTTGCGGGGCGGCGCTTCCCGTCGCCCCCTGGGCCGATCGTCGTAGGCGGTCGATCGGTAGGCGTAACCATCACGATCCTGGTCGCGGTCCTGGGAGGAGGAACTGCGGCCGTAGGGGGGGCGGCTCATCAGGCTTCAGGGCTGCGGGGCAGGCCCATTGAATAGTTCAGCACCCGGGCATCCGGGTTGTAGCGGAGTTCGCCGGCCTGCAGCAGCTGCCGGATCGTGCCTTCCAGCTCCGAGCCGATCCGGCGCAGGTTGTACTCGGTGAGGTCCGCTCCGGCGAAGCTGTCCACCAGGTCGCGGAAGCGTTGCCGCACTGTCTCAAGCACGGCTGGCTGCCAGAGGAACTCGTTGTCGGGATCAAGGTCCAGGGTCAGCTGGGACGGATCCGCGACGAGCTGATCGTCTTCCACCCGGGCGGTGAACAGCCGCACATGCCGGGTGGTGGACTTGAGCAGGAGAGCGTCGGCCATGGTGGATGGGGAGGCAGGCGTGCCGGATCGGGTCGCACCCCAAGACTTTAGGAAGCCGGTGATCGGCGCTGGCTGTCCTGACCCTTTTAAGGTTGGACCTGGTTTTTGATTTTCCATGCGCGTCGCCATCGCCGGGGCAGGTCTCGCCGGCCTTTCCTGCGCCAAGTACCTCTGTGACGCAGGCCACACCCCGGTGATCTACGAAGCCAGGGACGTCCTGGGCGGCAAGGTGGCCGCCTGGCAGGACGAGGACGGCGACTGGTATGAGACGGGCCTGCACATTTTCTTCGGGGCCTACCCGAACATGCTTCAGCTCTTCGGGGAGCTTGGCATCGAAGATCGGCTGCAATGGAAAGATCACGCGATGATCTTCAATCAGAAGGACGACCCGGGCACCTACAGCCGCTTCGACTTTCCTGATCTTCCGGCCCCGCTCAACGGCGTGGCGGCCATCCTGGGCAACAACGACATGTTGACATGGCCGGAGAAGATCCAGTTTGGACTTGGCTTGGTCCCCGCGATGCTGCGTGGCCAGGATTATGTCGAAAGTTGTGATCAGTATTCCTGGACGGAATGGCTGCGCTTGCACAACATCCCGGAGCGGGTCAATGATGAAGTGTTCATCGCCATGAGCAAGGCCCTGAACTTCATTAACCCCGATGAAATCTCCAGCACGGTCCTGCTCACCGCTCTGAATCGCTTTCTGCAGGAGAAGAATGGCTCGAAGATGGCCTTTCTGGATGGCAATCCTCCTCAGCGGCTCTGTGAGCCGATCGTGGCTTCGATCCGTGAGCGGGGGGGGGAGGTGCACCTGAACCGACCCCTGCGGCAGATCCAGCTGGCCGCGGATGGTTCCGTCGCCTCTTTCCGGATCGGCGGGGTGAAGGGCAACGAGCACCTGGAGGTGGAAGCCGATGCCTTCGTGAGCGCCCTGCCGGTCGATCCGCTCAAGCTGTTGCTCCCTGAGCCCTGGAAGCAGATGCCCTACTTCCAGAAGCTGGAGGGCCTCAAGGGGGTTCCGGTCATCAACATTCATCTCTGGTTCGACCGCAAACTCACCGCGATCGACCACCTTTTGTTCAGTCGTTCCGAGCTGCTCAGCGTGTACGCCGATATGAGCAACACCTGCCGGGAGTATGCCGATCCCCACCGATCGATGCTGGAACTGGTTTTTGCGCCCGCCGCCGCCTGGATCGGCCGCAGCGATGCGGACATCGTGGCGGCCACCATGGCCGAACTCCAACGGCTGTTCCCCGTCCACTTCAGCGGTGACGACCAGGCCCAGCTGCGCAAGGCAAGGGTGGTCAAGACCCCCCAGTCGGTCTATAAGTCGGTGCCGGGCTGTCAGCAACTCCGGCCCTCGCAGGATGCACCGATTGCCAATTTCTTCCTGGCCGGCGACTTCACCATGCAGCGCTACCTCGCTTCGATGGAGGGTGCTGTGCTGAGTGGCAAGCTCTGCGCCGAGGTGGTGAGTCGCCAGTCTGCGCCGGTGCTGGTGTGACCGTGCTGGTCGCCCACCCGATGGCCGCTCTCCGCTCCCCGCTGAACCTGGCCCAGGCCTACGAGGCCTGCCGCCAGGAAACGGCGCAGTGGGCCAAAACCTTCTATCTCGGCACCCTGCTGATGCCCCGGGCCAAGCGGCGGGCGATCTGGGCGATCTACGTCTGGTGCCGGCGTACCGACGAGTTGATGGACAGCCCCCAGGCTCAGGCGTTGCCCGAGGACCGGCTGGCCGAGCGGCTGGATCGCTGGGAAGAACGCACCCGCGCCCTGTTCAACGGTCAGATCGAGGATGGCCTCGATCTGGTGATGGAAGACACACTGGAGCGCTTCCCCCAGCCCCTGCAGCCCTATCTCGACATGATCGAGGGCCAGCGCATGGATCTGCGGCGCCGGCGCTACGCCAGCTTTGAGGAGCTGGAGCTCTACTGCTACCGGGTGGCCGGCACCGTGGGTCTGATGACCCAGGAGGTGATGGGCCTCGATCCCGCTTACACCTCAGCCCCCTGGAGTGAAAAACCGGATACATCCCAGGCTGCCGTGGCCCTGGGAATCGCCAACCAGCTCACCAACATCCTGCGGGATGTGGGTGAAGACCGGAGCCGTGGCCGTATCTACCTTCCCCAGGAGGATCTTCGGCGCTTCAATTACTCAGAGGCCGACCTGATGGCAGGAACGGTGAACGACAACTGGCGGCAACTGATGGCCTTTCAACTCCAGAGGGCCCGCCACTGGTTCGGTCGCTCGGAAGCAGGGGTCCGCTGGCTTGCTGCCGATGCCCGCTGGCCAGTCTGGGCTTCTCTGCGCCTGTATCGCGGCATCCTTGATGCAATCGAGCGCCAGGATTATGATGTGTTCAATCGGCGTGCTTTCGTGCCAAGGGGGTCAAAGCTTCTCGACTTGCCCTGCTCCTATCTGATTGCCCAATCCCGTTAATTCTCGCTGGCCGCTTCGGCTTGCTGAAGCCAGTCGATCAGGATCGGATTGACGAGATCGGGGGCCTCATCCTGGGGGCAATGGCCCAGGCCAGGCAGGATGCGCAAATCCAGGATGCAGGCGAAGGTTCTCTGCCAGCTTTCGGCTTCCGCCGGACTTTCCCATGGATCCTTCCCCCCCCAGATCATCCGGACCGGCAGGCTGAGTCCGGCCAACAGCTCCGTCGCCAGCACATCCTCGAACAGATTGATGAAGCCGCGAAAGCTTTCTGCGGCCCCTGGATCCGTGCTGGGCCGGTAGAGCATGGCCACCAGCTCAGCGTCGATGTTGGCGCCGGTGGGGTAGGCCTTCGCCAGAACCTGACGGATGAATCCGGGCCGGGCGAAGACCTTGAACAGTGGGGCCACGATGCTTCGCTGCCGCACCAGTTGCTTCACAAGCGGGCGGAACAGCCGCTCGAGCGGCGGCAGTTCCGCCCGGCGCTTTTCATCGAGGGTGCGCTGGGCACAGTCGATCAGAATCACCTGAACCGGCGCCAGAGCGCGCTCCAGAAGCAGTTGGCTGGCCCGCAGAACAACGAGCCCACCAATCGAATTGCCGACCAGCTGGATCGGACCATCCCGCTCCTGGGGCCCCAGGCTTTCGACGAAATCAGCCACCTGGGTGGCCCAGAGGTCGAAGCAGTAACGAACCGAACCGGGCCGCTCCGGCTCACCGGTCAACCGGGAGCTGGGTTTGGAGCTGGCGCCGAAGCCGAGCAGATCGAGGGCGTACACCCTGAAGTGCTCGGCCAGGGCCGGTTGGTTGTGGCGCCAGTGGCCGCAGCAGGCTCCGAAACCGTGGACCAGGATCACCGTGGAAATCCCGGTGGGGTTGCCTGGAGGGCAGGCCTGCAGCAGGTGGATGGAATGGCCATTCCACGGCCAGAACCGGCTCTGGGGAGCCATGGGCCGCAGAGCTGCACTCACCCCTTGTTCCCCATCCACGCGATCGTTGGTTGGCTGCTGTCTGCCGCCGGATCAGACGGTTGCGGTCTGGTTGGCGAGCAGAGCCTTGAGTTTGGCCAGTTCACCGGCCCAGCGGGGATCAGGAGCGCCTTCGGTGATTGTGTCGCTGTGGACCACCTTGTTGGTGGACTTGCGGGCCGCCGCCGGTGCACCGGCCGGACGACGGTCGCTGCCGGTGGGGGTGGTGCGGGTTTCCTTGCGCTCGGATCGTTCGATGCGAAGGGTGTTACCTCCGAAGGCGAGGCCGTTGAGCTGTTCGATCACAGCGTCAGCGAGCTTTTCGTCGTCGACGTTGGCAAAGCCGAAGCCACGGCAGGCGCCCGTTTCACGGTCTTGAACCGTTTTGAATCGCACGCCTTCACCGATCGCCGTGAACAGAGCGTCCAGCTCTTTGGCATCAAAACTCTGCGGCAGGTTGCCGACGTACAGACGAACACTCATGGGGAGGGGGGGAGAAATTGGAAAAACTGGCTCGAGGGCGCTGGTCAATCGATCGACGGGCTGGATCACGAAGCTGGATCACGTCGCCGGATCAAAAAGACGGATCACAAAGCCAGATCGCCGATGACGATGGCCGCTGGATCCATGGATGAAAGTCTGATGACTAACCGACACCTGCCGGGCACTAAGCAGGCAGCTGATCGTGCCTATGCAGCTCAATGTAAATCACAGCCCCCTGCTCACCAGCCAGATTCGTGCAGCCTTCAAGGCTTCTTCAGGTTTGTTGATCCTGCCGAAGGCCAGCTCCGCGCTCAGGTGGGCGAGCAGCTGGCCCAGCTGGCGTGAGGGCCCCAGCCCGAGGGTCTGCTGCAGTGTCCAGCCATCCACGGGGGAGCGGGGATGGAACAGGGGGTCGTCGGGGTTGCGCCAGCGCTCCATCCAGGCCAGAGCCACCGCCGGAGGGAAGAACAGCAGGAGGGAAGGCAGATCCTCGGCCAGTTGCTGGTGGAGGCTCAGGCGCTGCGTCTCCGTCAACGTCTGCAGTTGCCCCTCGACCCCGCCGGGGCCCTGGGCGAGCAGCTGATTCCACCAATGGTGCAACTGCCCGCAGCGCCGTTGGAGCTGGCGGCTGGCGCGGAGTCGCTCCAGGCCGTCGGCGTCGAAGAGCACCGCCAGACGGGCCAGCCCCAGGGCGGCGACGGCTTCAGACGGGCTGAGGCCCAGGCGGCCGGTTTGCTCGGCATCGAGCCTCTGCAGGCTGAGCAGCTGGGCCGCCCGGTTCGGCTCCGCCTGGTGAGGGGCAAGGAGACCTGGACCGCTCAGCCATGGGTCCAGCAAGCGGGATTCAAAGGCGACGGCAAGACCCCGCTGGCCTGCCGGGCAGGCGGCCAGTTTTTCCAGCTCCACCAGCACCCGCTCCGGTGCAACCTCGGTGATCTGGCGGTGATGCGCCCGGATCCACTCACCCGTCTGCTCGCCGAGCTCGAAACCAAGCTCGGCGGCGAGTCGGATGCCGCGCAGGAGCCGCAGTGGATCGTCGAGCAGGTTGGCTTCCCGCACCGCCACGATCCGCGCCAGTGCCAGATCCCGCAGGCCTCCGGTGGGATCGAGCAGGGGGGCCTGGGAGCCCAGGGGCAGAGCGAGGGCGTTGAGGCGGAAATCGCGCCGCCAGAGGTCCTCCTCCAGGCTGCTGCCCACCTGGCGAGCCAGATCCAGGCACCAGCCCTTCAGCACCAGGCGGGCGATCGAGCGCTTGCCGTCCAGAACCACGGCACTGCCGCCGTGGCGGCGGCTGAGTTCCCGGCAGAGGCTGATCGCATCGCCTGGAACCACCAAGTCGAGATCGGGTCTGGCCCCCAGGCGCTGCAGCAGTCCATCCCGCACGGCGCCGCCCACCAGCGCCGCGCCGGCGGGGAGCTCCGCCAGGGGCAGGGGCCAGGCCTCGATCCGCAGGGCCCGGCGCAGCATGGCGGCCGCCTCGGCCAGCCCAGCGGAGCCCTGGTCGCTCCACCCCAGAATGGTGGGGTCCGTGGCCCGCCGGGGGATGTGCATCTGCGTGGACTGTCACTGGGTCGAGCGCTGCCAGGCCTATCACGCGGTGGAGCGGCAGCATGGTGTCTGCCACCTGAGCGCCAGCCCTGATTTTCAGCCGCTCGAGCCGCGCATCCACGTGCAGGTGATCGATCTGCCAGACGCCAAGGTGGGGGTGGAGTGGGACGTGCGGGCCTGCCGGAGCTACCAGGCCGATCCAGGCCGCTGGCTTCGGCTCAGGCCCGGGGAGCCCCAACCCGGATGAGCGAGCGGATCCCCCTGTTGCTGGCCCTGCACAGCAGCACCGACACCCTCGCAGTGGGCCTCCAGCCCCTCGGTGGCGGCCTGGCGACCGTGGCCTCCCATCCCCTCGGCCGCAGCCTGGGGAACGAACTGCTGGTCTGCGTGGAGAGGCAGCTTCCCGCCAGCCGCTGGAGCGAACTGGGCCGCCTGGCGGTGGCCACCGGACCCGGGGGCTTCACGGGAACCCGGCTCAGCGTGGTGCTGGCCCGCACCCTCGCCCAGCAGCTCGGCTGCCCCCTCGATGGGTTCAGCAGCTTCCTGTTGTGCGCCCGCTGCCTCTGGCTGGCTGGGGAGAGCGGCAGCCGGCACAGCCCTTTCTGGGTGACCCAGGTGCTGCCGCGTCGAGGCGTGGTGGCGGGCCGCTACCAGGCGGATTCAGCGGCGCTGGGCGGGCTGGCGGAGATGGAGCTGCCACGGCTGTTCCCGTCCTTGAGCGCCCTCTCGGGGGCTCCCTGCTTCGAGGCCAGGCTCGACCCAGCCGCCGATCTGAGCCAGTTGCTGCTGCTGAGTCAGGCCGCGGCGGCGGCCGGCCGGCCGGCACCCTGGCAGCCCGTTCTGCCGATCTATCCCACCAGCCCTGTGCTGCCCGCCTGATGCGGCGACTCCTCCCCTGGGCCCTGCTCGGACTGGCCCTGGTCGGGCTGGTCCGGTTGACGAGGCCCGGACCGCTGCCGGTTCCCTCGTTCGCTCTTTCGCCGGCTGCACAACCCCAGCTGATCCTGGTGCTGGGCGGCGATGTGGCCAGGGAACGACGGGCAGGCCAGTTGGCTCAGCGCTATCGGTTGCCTGTGGTGGTGAGTGGTGGCAGCAATCCGGAGTACGCCCAGTGGTTGTTCCACCAGGAGGGGCTCGGCCCCCACCAGTACCAGCTCGATTACCGGGCCCGCGACACCGTCACCAACTTCACCACGGTGGTGGACGATCTGAAAGGCTCCGGCATCCGCCACGTTCTGCTGGTCACCAGCAGCGACCACATGGAGAGAGCCCTGCTGGTGGGCCGCATCATCGCCGGCAGTCGGGGCATCCAGCTGACCCCGGTGACCGTGCCCTGTGGGCCCCGCTGCCTGCCGGAACGCCGCAGCAAGGTCTGGCGTGATGGCTTCAGGGCGTTGGTCTGGGTGATCAGCGGCCGTGATCCGGCCCAGTGGGCGGTAGCAGGGAAATGACCTTGCCCGGTGGCAGCAGACCCTGGTCCAGCAACCCGTTGATCTGTGCCTGGCAGGCGAGGGTGGTGGCCTCCAGATCGCTGCGGCGCCGCGAAGCCGGCGGTGGAATCGGCTGGCCGATGCGGATGTGAATCGGCACCAGCCGCGGCCAGAGCCGACCGGTGCCGAGTGCCCGGTGGCTGTTGACGATCGCGACCGGCAGCAGGGGGATCCCCGCCCTGGCTGCCAGAAAGGCGGCTCCCTGCTGGGGATCGTTCACCCGGCCATCCCCCTGGCGGGTGCCATCAAGGAACACGCCTGTGGCCCAGCCTTCGGCCAGGCGGGCCATGGCGACGCGGATGGCCTCACGGTCGCTGGCGCCGCGGGCAACCGGGTAAGCCCCGCACGCCCGGATGATCGCGCCCAGCAGCGGAACCCGAAACAGCTCCGCCTTGGCCATGAAGGCCACCGGACGACCCAGGGCATGGCCCAGCAGGGGCGGATCCAGATGGGAGCCATGGTTGGCCACCACCACCAGCGCCCCCTCCATCGGCACCTGGGCGTTGCTGGCGGTTCGACCACGGAAAAGCAGTCGGTAGATCGGAAAGACCAGCAGATAGCTGACCAGTCGGTAGGTGAAGCTGGGCCGGGGCGTCAGCAGGGCTGGCGGCAGAGGATTCCCATCCGGCGAGGCGGGACCACTCAAGATCCCAGATCCTCGGCACTGGCGATCCGCGCCGTGACGATCGCGTCGAGGTCCCGCTTGATCAGACCACTGAGCACGTTGCCGGGCCCGATCTCCACCACGGTGTCGATCTGCTGGATCGGGAACTGGGCCATGGTGTCGCGCCAACGCACGCCGCTCACCATCTGCCGGGCAAGCCTGGCCTTGAGAACCTCGCCGGCGGTTTCGGGCCTGGGATCGGCATTGCTGAGCACAGGAATGGTGGCGTTTGCGAAGGCAATCGGCTCCAGTACCGCTGCGAAGGCGGTGGCCGCCTCCTGCATCCAGGGTGAATGGAACGCCCCCGAAACGGCGAGGGGAACGGCCCGCTTGCAGTGCAGGGCGCTGATCACTTCGGCCACCGCCGCCGGCTGACCGGAGAGCACCACCTGGGAGCGGCTGTTGTCGTTGGCGATCACCACCCCCTCGACGGCCGCCACCAGCTTCTCCAGTTCGTCTCGATCGAAGCCGATCACGGCGGTCATCGCTCCACCCCCGGCCGCTGCCATCAGTTCACTGCGTCGTTGGATCAGCTGCAGACCGGTGGCGAAGTCGAACACATCGGCCGCATAGAGAGCCACCAGTTCCCCCAGGCTGTGGCCGGCCACGAGCTGGGCTGTGCGCCCCTGGGCCTTGAGGCCATCCACCAGCAGGCTTTCAACCACGAACAGGGCTGGCTGGGTGTTGCGGGTGTCGTTGAGATCACTGGGATCCCCGACTGGATGCTGGCCGGATCCGGCGCAGATCCCCAGCAGATCGCGGCCCAGCCGCTGTGAGGCTTCGTCAAAACGCCGCCTGGCATCGGGGAGATTCAGAAGTCCCTCGGCCATGCCGAGTTTCTGTGATCCCTGGCCGGGAAAAACCCAGGCAATCCCCATGGTGACGTTTTCGTGAGCCGGCAGGAGATTAGGTGCTGGCCGCCATCGGCCCCTGCCAGCGCAGCAGGGCGGCCCCCCAGCTCAGACCGGCGCCGAAGCCACTGGTGGCGATCAGCTGACCCGGGCGGATGCGGCCGTCCCGGACGGCTTCATCCAGCATCAGCGGGATCGTGGCCGCTGAGGTGTTGCCATAACGGGCCAGGTTGCTGAGCACCCGTTCGGCGGGAATATCGAGGCGTGTGGCCACGGCATCGAGGATGCGCTGGTTGGCCTGATGCAGGAGCAACCAGTCGATCTGGTCGGCCTTGGTGGCGGTGTCTTCCAGCAACGCCTCCAGCACGGAAGGAACCTCCCGCACGGCGAATTTGTAAACCTCCTGCCCGTTCATGTGGATGGGCAGGAAGCCCCCGCGCTGGGCGGAGTGGCCGTTCACCAGGGGCTGACGTTCCAGGCTCTGCTCCAGGGAAAGGCAGGCGGCGCGGCGACCATCGGAGTGCATGCGGAAGCCCATCAGTCCATCCCGTTCGCCCGGACAGGCCTCGATCGCCACGGCGGCGGCCCCATCACCGAACAGCACACAGGTGCCGCGGTCGTTCCAGTCGACCCAGCGGCTCAGTTGATCGGCGCCGATCACCAGGGCCCGCCGCATGCTGCCGCTGCGGATGTAATGACCGGCCGTGATCAGGGCGAACAGGAAGCCGCTGCAGGCGGCGGTGAGATCGAAGGCCACCGCCCGGTGGGCCCCCAGCGCTCCCTGGATGCGGGGGGCGGTGCCGAACAGGTCATCGGGGCTGGAGGTGGCCAGCAGGATCAGATCCAGATCCTCCGGACTCCAGCCGGCGTGCTCTAGGGCCTTGCGGGCGGCTCCGGTCGCCAGTGTGGTGAGTGTTTCCTCAGGGCCGGCGACCCGACGCGAGGCGATGCCGGTGCGGCTGCGGATCCAGGCGTCGCTGGTGTCCACCCGCTGGCTCAGTTGTTCATTGCTGACGCTGAGAAGGGGCAGCTCACTGCCGCATCCCACCAGGGCCATCCCCCTGCCCAACTGACCGAGCGACACCTGCGTGACCACCGTTGGGCACAGTCAACCACAGGCCTGCGCCGCCTCCACCTCGGTGCTCAGCTGGTGCAGATCGTCCATCACGCCGTGGCTGGCGGCCCGATGGGCCAGGCGCAGGGCACTCACGACCGAGAGGGCCTTGCTGCTGCCGTGGCCGATCACGCAGATCCCATCCACCCCAAGCAACAGGGCGCCGCCGTGCTCGGCGTGGTCAAGGCGCTTCTTGATCCTTACCAGGTTGCTGCGCAGGAAGGCGGAACCCACCTTGCCGCGGCGGCCGCGGGGCAACTCGGCCCGCAGCACATCGAGGAGCACGCTGCCGACCGATTCCAGGAACTTGAGCACCACGTTGCCGGTGTAGCCATCGCAGACCACCACGTCGAACTGGCCCGAGAGCACATCACGGCCCTCGCAGTTGCCGACGAAACGGAGCCTGGGCTCCCCCTGGAGCAGAGGAAACGTCTTGATCGTGAGGTCATTGCCCTTGCAGGCTTCCTCCCCGATGTTCAGCAGGCCGATACGCGGGCGGGTCACCCCCATCACATCCCGGCTGTAGATGCTGCCCAGCAGGGCGAACTGAAGCAGGTAACTGGGTTTGCAATCCATGTTGGCCCCCACGTCCAGCACCAGCACCTGCTCAGCGGGATCCTTGGTAGGGAACAGGGCTCCGATCGCCGGTCGCTCGATGCCTTTCAAGCGGCCCAGGCGGAAAATGGCCGCGGCCATCACGGCTCCGGAATTGCCGGCGGAATAGACCGCCACGGCTTTCCCTTCCCTGACCTGATCCATGGCCAGGTTGATGCTGGCATCGCGCTTGCGGCGCACCACCGTGGCTTCCTCGTGCATTCCCACCGAAGGGCCACTGCCGATCAGCTGCAACAGACCGGCGGCGATGGCCTCGTTGAGCTCATCGTCCAGATTCAGCGCGGCCACGGCCTGGCGGACGGCCTCGGCCTCGGCGACGAAGCGGATCCGCAGCGGCAGCACCCGCACCGCATCCAGGCAGCCGGCCAGGATGGGGCCCGGGGCGTAGTCACCCCCCATGCCATCCACCGCCACCCAGCGACGATCGGCATCGCGGATCGGCGCCACGATCGGCACGCCTCCCTGCTGCAGCCGTCGCAGCGGCTGGATCATCAGGGGCTGCAACACCGAGCCGGCGGTGGAGGCCATGCTCCCGGCCATCGAGCCGGCGGCGGAAGCGGCGGTGCTGGCTGAAGAGGTGGCGGTGTCCACCAGGCTGGTGACGGCGGCGTTGCGTCGATACCAGATCACCAGCCGGCGGATCGCCCGACTGGGTTTGGCCCGCCGCTGGCGGGGGTCGAATTCAGAGTCCTTCGCTGCCAACGGCTTCCACGATGCGCTGGAACAGATATCCCGTGCCCCGGGCCGTGAGAATCAGCTCGGGGTTGGCGGGATCATCTTCCAGTTTGGAGCGCAGCCGGGAGATGTGGACGTCCACCACCCGGGTGTCCACATGACGTTCCGGTGTGTATCCCCAGACCTCCTTGAGGATCTCGCCACGGCTGAACGGCTCGCCGGAACGGCTGACCAGCAGTTCCAGCAGGCTGAACTCCATGCCGGTGAGGCGGATGCGTTCATCACCGCGGTACACCTGCCGCTTGTTGGTGTCGATGCGCAGATCGCTCACCTGGATCACGCCGGAGTTGGGAATGCCCGCCACCTGCTCCTTGTCGACGCGGCGCAGCACGCAGCGGATCCGGGCCTCCAGTTCCTTGGGGCTGAACGGTTTGACGACGTAGTCATCGGCGCCGAGCTCCAGGCCGGTGATTCGGTCGGCCACATCGCCGAGGGCGGTGAGCATCACGATCGGCACGTCCGACTCCTTGCGCAGCTCCTGACAGACGCCGTAGCCGTCGAGCTTCGGCATCATCACGTCGAGCACGACGAGATCGGGACTGGAGAGCCGGAACGCTTCAAGGGCCTCAAGGCCGTCGGAGGCGGTGACCACGTGGTAACCGATCATCGAGAGCCGTGTTTCCAGAATCCGACGAATGCTGGCCTCGTCATCGACGACCAGGATCGTTTCCTTGGCGGGGGTGGAAGCCGTCATCGCGGCGGGCAGGATTACAACAGATCCGACCACTGAAAAGGCCTGAGTGCCAAGGGTTCATCGAACGCCACCATTCTTCATACACCGCTTTGGCACGCTCCCCCGTTTCCTACGTCTGCCAGAGCTGCGGAGCCCAGGCGCGCCAGTTCCTGGGCCGTTGCCCCGGCTGTGGTGGCTGGAACACCCTGGTCGAGCAGCTCAGCCCTGCCACCGAAGGTCGCCGCCGCCGGTCGGCGGGTTCCCTGGCCGCCGCTCCCCTGCCTGGGGAGCCCCGGCCGCGGCGCTCCCAGCCGATCCAGGCGGTGGGAGAGCGTCCCCTGGCGCGGCTGGCCAGCGGCTTCGAGGAACTGGATCGGGTCCTGGGGGGTGGGCTGGTGCCCGGGTCGCTGGTGCTGGTCGGAGGTGACCCCGGCATCGGCAAGTCAACGCTGCTGCTTCAGGCCGCCCAGGTGATGGCCCGCAGCTGCTCGGTGCTCTATGTGAGCGCCGAGGAATCGGCCCAGCAGGTGAAGCTGCGCTGGCGCCGGCTGGGGCCTGACGCCGGCCAGGGCCCTGAGCCCGTCTGCCTGCAACTCCTGGCTGAAACCGATCTCGACCTGGTGCTTCAGGAACTGGAGTTGCTGCGGCCGGCGGTGGCGATCATCGACAGCATCCAGGCTCTCCACGATGCGGAACTCACCAGCGCGCCAGGCTCGGTGGCCCAGGTGCGTGATTGCGCCGCCGCCCTGCAGCGCCTGGCCAAGCGCCAGGACACGGCCCTGCTGCTGGTGGGGCATGTCACGAAGGAGGGAATGCTGGCCGGGCCGAAGGTGCTCGAACATCTGGTGGATGCCGTTCTCACCTTCGAAGGAGACCGTTTTGCCAGCCACCGGCTGCTGCGAGCGGTCAAGAACCGCTTCGGCGCCACCCATGAGCTCGGTGTGTTCGAGATGCGGGATCGGGGCCTCATCGAGGTCAGCAACCCCAGCGAGCTTTTTCTGGGCAGCGATGGCCCCGCCGCCGGCACGGCCACGATCGTGGCCTGCGAAGGCACCCGCCCCCTGCTGGTGGAGCTGCAATCGCTGGTGAGCAGCACCAGCTATGCCAGCCCACGCCGCACGGCCACCGGCATCGGCATCAACCGCCTCCACCAGATCCTGGCGGTGCTGGAGAAGCACATGGGCCTGCCGCTCTCCCGCTTCGATTGCTACATCGCCGTGGCCGGTGGGCTCGATGTGGAGGAACCGGCCGCCGACCTGGGCGTGGCGACGGCGGTGGTGGCCAGCTACCGCGACCTCACCGTGCCGGCGGGCACGGTTCTGGTGGGGGAACTGGGGCTGGGGGGGCAGCTGCGTCCGGTGGGCCAGCTGGAGTTACGCCTGCAGGAGGCCGCCAGGCTTGGTTTCCGTCGTGCGGTGATTCCCCGGGCCAGCGGCCTGAGCCCCCTGGCGGCGGATCTCGATCTTGAGGTGATCGAGGCCGCCAGCGTGGCCGAGGCCCTGGTGGCGGCCCTGGGGGTCGATCCGGCCGCCGACTGAAAGCCCCAGCCGCCGGCTCTGGGCTCAGAAGTACACGTCGACAGAACCGCGGCCGCTGGTCTTGAGCCAGTTCTGGGCCTCGATGTAGTTGTTGGGAGCCATCCGGATCGCCCGGCCCCAGAATTCGGCAGCGCGGGAGAAGCAACGATCCGATTCATCGGTGTCGCCCCGCTCCTCAGCCAGGGAGCCGAGATGGTGATGGATCACGGCCATGTTGTTGAGGGCCTGGGGCATGTTGCCATTGAGTTCGAGAACCTGGTCATAGAACTCCAGGGCCTTCTGGTGATCGCCATTGCTGGTGAACACCAGAGCCATGTTGTAGAGGATGAAAGCGCGGTCGTTGGGGTCGTCCTCAAGCCTGAGCGCCTCTTCGTAGTTCTCCAGCGCCTCGGCGTACTCCCCGTCCCCCTGGGCGCTCATGCCGTCGCGGTAGTAGGCGAAGGCCTCCTTGGAGCGTCGATTCGTGGGCAACACCTTGAGGATCAGGTCGGCCATCACCGTGAAGCTCTTGTCGATGAAGTTGTCGTTGCGTTGGCTGCGGGGCACGGTGGCGGACGGCGGCTCGGTGATCCCATCCTGACGGTTGCCCGCCGTCGGGGGCCTGTCCGGCTCGACTGCCTAGCCTTGGACCCTTCGGCGCCGGCTGTGATCTCTCCTCCTGCCCCATCCCCGCAGAGCACGC
Source organism: Synechococcus sp. CS-1325 (assembly GCA_025128135.1). GTDB lineage: Bacteria > Cyanobacteriota > Cyanobacteriia > PCC-6307 > Cyanobiaceae > Regnicoccus. Next base: position 6,308 of record JAHLYW010000003.1, on the reverse strand, counting down.
TCCTGTTGGAACCTCTGCTGCTCGACCTGGAGGGACTGAAATGCGGCGGCTGCGTACGGGCCGTGGAGCAACGGCTCCTGGAGCAGCCCGGCGTCCGGCAGGCCAGCGTCAACCTGCTCACCCGCACCGCCTGGGTGGAGCTGGAGGCTGATCAGGCCGGCGATCCCGTGCCGGACCTGATCGCCAGCCTCCAGTCGCTCGGATTCGGTGCCCAGCCCCGCGACCCAGGCATCCCGCCTCGCAGCCGCTCCGAGCGACAGGACGACCACCGCTGGTGGCAGGACTGGCGCCAGCTGGTGGTGGCCCTGGTCCTGCTGCTGGTTTCGGTGCTCGGCCATCTCACCATGGCCGGCAGCCTGCCCCCTTCGCCCCTGGGTGCCCTCGGCTTCCATGCCCTGCTGGCCACCATGGCACTGCTAGGCCCAGGCCGTTCGATCCTGGTGCGCGGCGCCAGCCAGGCCTGGCATGGGGTTCCCGGCATGGACACCCTGGTGGGTCTGGGGATGGGCAGTGCCTATCTGGCCAGTCTGGTGGCTTTCCTCTGGCCCCGTTCGGGCTGGCCCTGTTTTTTCAACGAGCCTGTGATGCTGCTCGGGTTCGTGCTGCTGGGGCGCTTCCTGGAGGAGCGGGCCCGCAACCGAACGGGGCGGGCGCTTGAGCAGCTCGCCGAACTGCAACCGGATACGGCCCTGTTGCTGCTGGGAGATGACCCGCCTCGCCAGGTGAGGATCGGCGGCTTGCGGCCGGGTGACAGGCTGCGCCTGCTGCCCGGTGACCGCATTCCCGTCGATGGGGTTGTGCTTGAGGGCTGCTCTGCTGTGGACGTTTCGAGCTTCAGCGGCGAATCCCTGCCGTTGGAAGCCGGGCCCGGCACCGAGCTGGAGGCCGGCATGCTGAACCTGCAGGCCCCCCTGGTGCTGGAGGTGCGCCGGGCCGGCGCGGCGACCGCGCTGGCCCGCATCATCGATCTGGTCGAGCAGGCCCAGGCCCGCAAGGCGCCGATCCAGGGCCTGGCCGATCGGATCGCCGGCCGTTTCTGTCTGGCTGTTCTGGTCCTGGCTCTTGGCACGTTCCTGTTCTGGTGGCAGTGGGGAACGCTGCTCTGGCCCCAGGTGCTGCTGGCCGCAAGCGATCGCCACGGCGCGATGGCCGGCCACGGCGGTCTGCAAGGTGTGCTGGGCGCAGCAACAGGCACGCCGTTTTCCCTGGCTTTGCAACTGGCGATCTCCGTGCTGGTGGTGGCCTGTCCCTGCGCGTTGGGCCTGGCCACCCCCACCGCCATCACGGTGGGCTCGGGCCTGGCGGCACGCTCCGGTCTGCTGTTCCGTGGCGGCGATGCGATCGAGATGGCCGCCAGCCTCAGGGCCGTTTTGTTCGACAAGACCGGCACCCTCACCCTGGGACGTCCCCTGGTGACGGCGATCGAGCCGGTCGAGGTGGGCGGCACTGAGCGGCTGATCCGTGTGGCCGCCAGCCTTGAGCAGCAGACGCGCCATCCGCTCGGCCATGCCCTGCTTCAGGAGGCCCAGCTCCGCGAGCTTTCGTTGCGGGAAGTGGCCAACAGCACCACCTTCGCCGGCGCTGGCGTTGAGGGGGAGGTGGCCGGTGAGCTGGGGGTCTGCAGGGTGGGCCGGCCCGACTGGCTGGCCCAGCTCGGTCTGCAGGCAGGCCAGGCACTGGCGGCCAGGCTGGCGGCGCTGGAAGCCGATGGCGCAACGGTGATGGCGGTGGCCGCCGGTGACGCCCTGCTTGGCCTGGTAGCGGTGCAGGACCAACCCCGCCCCGATGCCTCCAAAGCACTGGAGACCCTGAAACGGAACGGCCTCAGCCTGGGTGTCCTGAGCGGTGATCGGCGCCAGGCGGTGCTGCGCCTCGGCGCGGAGCTGGGACTGGAGCCTGGATCCCTGGCCTGGGAGCTTCGTCCGGAGCAGAAGCTGGCGCAGATCCTGCACCAGCGCCAACAGGGGCCGGTGGCCATGGTGGGCGATGGCATCAATGACGCCCCTGCCCTGGCGGCGGCCGACCTCGGAATCGCGATCGGGACGGGCACCCAGATTGCCCAGGACACGGCCGACCTGGTCATCCTCGGCGATCGCCTTGAGGCCGTGGCGGAGGCCCTGCTTCTGGCCCGTCGCACCATGGCCAAGGTGCGACAGAACCTGGCCTGGGCCTTCGGTTACAACCTAGTGATGCTGCCGGTCGCGGCGGGCCTGCTGCTGCCGGGCTTCGGCCTGCTTCTGTCCCCTCCTCTGGCCGCCCTGCTGATGGCCGCCAGCTCGATCACCGTGGTGGTGAATGCGCTTTCGCTGCATGGCCGCCCCTGACCCCGGTTCAGCTCCAGGCAGGTTCCTTGTGCTGGAAGGCATCGATGGCTGTGGCAAGACCACCCAGCTGCAGCAGCTGCGCCGCTGGCTCCCAGCCAGTGGCCTGATGCCTGAAGGAGCCAGGCTGGTGATCAGCCGTGAGCCCGGGGGCACGGCCCTCGGCCTGGCCTTGCGGGCGCTGCTGCTCGATCCGCCGCCCCACTCCGCACCCTGCCCCACCGCTGAGTTGCTCCTCTACGCGGCGGATCGGGCCCAGCATGTGCAGGAGATCCTCCAGCCCGCCCTCGCCGCGGGTGACTGGGTGGTGAGCGACCGGTTCTGCGGTTCGACCGTCGCCTATCAGGGCTACGGCCGCGGCCTCGATCTGGAGCTGATCGCCGGCTTGGAATCGATTGCCACAGCTGGCCTGGAGGCCGATCTCACCCTGTGGCTCGATCTACCCCTGGAGCTTTCGCTGCAGCGGCGTGGCGATCGACCCGCCGATCGGATCGAGGCCGGTGGAGTCGCCCTGCTGGAGCGGGTTCGCGATGGCTTTGCCACGCTTGCCCGTGAGCGCGGCTGGGAGCGGATCGATGCCGCGCCGCCCTCGTCAGCGGTGGCCCTGTCGATTCGCTCCGCCATCCGCCGCTGGCTCGGGGACCCCGGCGATGGCTGAGCTGTTCGCCGACCTGATTGGCCAACCCCGGGCCGTGGGCCTGCTTCAGGCAAGCCTCGTGCTCCAGCGGCTGGCTCCTGCCTATCTGTTCGCCGGCCCGGATGGGGTCGGTCGGCGTCTGGCGGCGTTGCGTTTCCTTGAGGGTGTGCTGGTCGGCCTGGAGGGATCGCCCGCCGTGCGGCGGCGACTGCTGGAGGGAAACCACCCCGATCTGCTCTGGTTGGAGCCCACTCACCTACATCAGGGTCAGCTGCTCACGACCTCCCAGGCCGACGAGCTCGGCGTCACGAAGCGGGCGCTGCCCCAGTTGCGCCTGGAGCAGGTGCGTGCCGTCAGCCGCTTCCTGGCCCGTCGTCCCCTCGAGGCCGGCCGCTGCCTGGTGGTGATCGAGGCTGTGGAGGCGATGGCTGAAGGGGCGGCCAACGCCCTGCTCAAGACCCTGGAGGAGCCGGGTGATGGGCTGCTGATCCTGCTCACGTCCGCGCCGGAGAGGCTGTTGAGCACGATTCGCTCCCGCTGCCAGCTGATCCCCTTCGGCCGGCTGGATGCCGGGGCGATGGTCCAGGTGCTGAGCCGGTTGGATCCTGGCGTTGAAGCGGCAGCCGTTCCAGCCTCAACAGACCCGGCGGCCTTGCTGGAGCTGGCGGCAGGATCCCCGGGCGCCCTGTTGCTTCATCGTCAGCAGTGGCGGGCGCTGCCCGAGGAGCTGGCCGGGCGGCTGCTTGCCGGCGACCGCCTGCCGATCGAGGCGCTCGCCCTGGCCCGCGATCTCTGTGAAGCCCTCGACCTTGAGCAGCAACTCTGGTTGCTCGACTGGTGGCAGTGGCAGCTCTGGCGCAGCACTCTGCGGCCCTGGGATCAAGCCCGGATCGAGCGGTTGCGCGGTCAGTTGAAGGGCTTTGTTCAACCCCGGCTGGCCTGGGAGGTGGCCTTGCTGGAGCTCAGCGAGCCTGCTGGGCTCCGGCCTGCTCCAGGTGCGTTCCGGCAGGAAGTTCCAGGCAGTAGCCGGCTCCGTAAACCGTCTTGATGAAGCGGGGTTTGCGGGGATCCGGCTCCAGTTTCGTGCGCAGATGGCGGACGTGCACCCGGATCGTCTCGATGTCGTCGTCGGGTTCATAACCCCAGACTTCCTTGAGGATCAGCGGCGGTGCCACCGTCTGTCCATGGCGCTGGAGCAGGCAATGCAACAGCTCGAATTCCAGATGGGTCAGCCGCACGGCCGTGTCGAACCAGATCGCTTCGAACCGTTCCCGCACCAGGGTGAGGGGGCCAAAGCTGAAAATCTCCCCTGGTTTGGTGGCGAGAGAGGCACGATCACTGCGGCGAAGCAGGGCCTTGACCCTGGCGAGCAGCTCCTCGAGATCGAAGGGCTTGGTGAGGTAGTCGTCGGCGCCGGAGTTGAAGCCGCTCACCTTGTCCTTGGTTCCTCCCAGGGCCGTGATCATCAGGATCGGGATGCCGGCGCTGCGTTCATCCCGCCGCAGCCGCTGACACAAGGTGATCCCGTCCACTTTGGGCAGCATCAGGTCGAGCAGGATCAGATCCGGATTGGCCTGCATGGCCAGGGCCTGGCCCTTGATGCCGTCGTCGGCGCACTCGACCCGGAAGCCGCCGTGCTCCAGGTGACCCGCCACCAGCTCCCGCATGTCCGTGTCGTCCTCGATCAGGAGGATGCAGGGCTTCGTGGCAGCTTGCCTGGGCACCGGGATTGACACTGTCATCGCCCAATGGGTTCCGTACTGCTGAGCCAGCTCTGAGCCAGCTCTGAGCCAGCTCGTGACCAGCTCGTGACCAGCTCCGAGCCGGATCGGGGCCGCCTGGGCAGGCCAGGAGTGCCCCAGGCCAGGGCCCGGAGCAACGGCGGAGACAGCCGGAACGTGAACCCTGAAATCTTAAGTCTTCCTTTTCTTTCGGCCCCTGTCAGGACCAGGCTTGGAGGCGTTTCAGGGGGCGTGGAACCCCAGTTACAGCGGCGATGGGCTTGAGCGGAAAACTCCCCGGGCGGGATTCGAACCTGCGACCAATCGGTTAACAGCCGACCGCTCTACCACTGAGCTACCGAGGATTGTGGCTTCGTGAACCTACCCCTCAGCCTTGCCGCCCGGCAAGGGGGGGAAGGCTCCGCTCCAGGTGCTCCCGCAATCGCCTCCCCTCTTGCCAGGGTCCCAGGCCTCCCCTCTCCATCTGGGCGGCAGCGTGGCAGCTGTCGAGCTCTTCGAGCCTGTGGGTGATCCAGAGCGCGGCCAGGGGGCTCTCACGGCGGCTGCAGAGCTGCCTGATCAGGCCGAGCACCTCCTGCTGGCTGATGGGATCCAGCAGGGCGGTGGGCTCATCCAGCAGCAGCAGGCCGGCCTCGCTGGCCAGGGCACCGGCAATCGCCAGCCGCTGTTTCTGGCCACCGCTGAGGGTGTGGATCGGGCGTTGCTCGAAGCCACCGAGCCCCACCTGAATCAGGGCCGCCTCAACCCTGGCCTGCCGCTGGGCCCGATCGAGTCCTTCGGGAAGGGAGAGCTGAAGATCGGTGCCGCAGCTGGGCAGCAGGAGTTGGTGGTCGGGGTTCTGGAACACCAGGGCGGTTCTGTGCAAGCAGTCGATCCGGCCCCGCTGCGGCTCAAGCAGGCCGGCGATCAGCCGCAGCAGAGTGCTTTTGCCGCTGCCGTTGCCGCCCACCAGCATCCACAGCCCTGGCTCCGGCAGGCGGAAGCTGCACTGATCAAGGGCCAGGCTGCCGGAGGGCCAGGTGAAGCCGAGTTGCTCCACCACCAAAGGGCTGGTCAAGGGTCAGGTATCGAAGGAGAAGCCAGGCCGCTTGCTGCCTCCACCACCGGCCGCCGATTTTTCGTAGATCTGCAGGGCCACCAGTTCACTGCTCAGCAGGCTGACCCGTTTTTCCTCGGCCTTCTCACAGGTGAGCTCGATCACCCGGGGTTGGCCGCTCTCCAGGGCGTTCTTGATCCGGTCGTAGAGGGCCTGGGCGTCGCCCAGCTCCTTGCGCTGCACCGAAACGGGCATGGGGCTGAGCTTGAGAGAGAGCTCGACGACGTACACAGCTTGAAGGGAAAGGCCAGGGTTCACTCTGGCGAATGGCGGGGCAGCGCGCCGAGGCGGGTCCGGTTCGGCGGGAGGAAGCTGCCGGGCCGCAGTGACCGCATCCATCCACCTAACCTGGTGATGTAAAGCTTCATGAAGCACCCATGACGATTGCCCTAGGGCGCGCGCCTGCCACACGGGGATGGTTCGATGTCCTCGACGACTGGCTCAAGCGTGACCGCTTCGTTTTTGTCGGCTGGTCCGGTCTGCTGCTGTTCCCCACCGCCTACCTGGCACTG
>JAHLYW010000028.1 GCA_025128135.1 Synechococcus sp. CS-1325 | reverse complement strand
CCGCCGTGCCGATCACGTGATCGGCCGGCAGGGGCCCCCAGAGATGGGAATCGAGGCTGGCATTGCGGTTGTCCCCCAGCACGAGCAGGTGGCCCGGTGGCACCACCAGGGGGGCCAGCTCGTAGTCGATCGGCGAGCGGAGCCATGGCTCGGCCACGGTGGTGCCATTGCGGTGCAGCACACCGTCGTGAACGTCGATCCGGTCCCCCGGCAGGGCCACGATCCGCTTGATCAGCGCCGCATCGGGGTCGTAGCCGGCCTCCAGCAGGGGATCGGGCGGGCGGAACACCACGATCGTGCCGAGCGGCAGGGGGGCCGGCAGCCGGGGGCGGATCTTCTCCACCAGGATCCGGTCGCGCAGCTGCAGGGTGGGCAGCATCGAGCCCGAGGGGATCCAGCGCGGCTCGATCACCGCCCAGCGCAGCAGCAGGGCCAGGCCCACCCAGAGCAGCAGCCCGGCCAGCTGCCGCAGGAGACCGGGCCGGTTCGAAGCCCCATCGGGAGAGGTCATGGCGCCGAGCTGTCCTGGGGATTGGTCATGATCCATCCTGAACAGGCCGGGGGGACGGGGGTGGGCGCAACCAGGAACCTCGCTGCTTCCCTGGAGCTGCTACAGGCCCTCCAGCGGCAGGGCCTGCGGCGCCTGGTGCTCTGCCCGGGCAGCCGTTCCGGGCCGCTGGCGATGGCGGCCGGGCTGCTGGCCGGCCGGCGCCTCAGCCTGCACACCGCGATCGACGAACGCTCCGCCGCCTTCTTTGCGCTCGGGCTGAGCCGGGCCGATGGATACCCGGCGGCCGTGGTCACCACCTCCGGCACCGCGGTGGCCAACCTGCTGCCGGCGGCGGTGGAAGCCGACCATGGCGCCATCCCCCTGCTGCTGCTGTGCGCCGACCGTCCCGCCGATCGCAAAGGTTGCGGCGCCAACCAGACCGTGAACCAGGAGGAGTTCCTGCGGCCCAGCTGCCGCTGGGTGGGGGAAGCGGACCCGGCCGGCCTGGGCGGGATGCCCACGGCCGCGATCGAGCGGCTGGCCGCCCTGGCCTGGCGGGCCGCCACCGGGTCGCCGGCCGGGCCGGTGCATCTGAATCTGCCGTTCGATGAACCTCTTCACGCCGATGCGGCGGCCCTGCTGGCCCTGACCTCAGGCCTTGATGCCGCTGAGGCCGAGCCTGCAGCGGCGGCCGTGCCCGCCGGGGAGATTGCCTTGCCACCCCAGCTCCGGCTCGATCCCGACCAGCCCGGCCTGATCGTGGCCGGACCCTGGCGCGGCCACCCGCAGCGGCGAGCTCCCTTCATCGCCGCCCTGCGCCGTTGGCAGGAGCGCAGCGGCTGGCCCCTGCTCGCCGATGGGCTCTCCGGGCTCCGGGGGGAGCAGGCCCTGGAGCTGGTGGCCAGCTACGACCTGTTCCTGCAGGCCCCGCCAGCGGAGCTGGCCGTGGGCCAGGTGCTGCGGCTCGGCCCGTTGCCGGCCAGCCGCCGCCTTCAGGACTGGTTGAGCCAGCTCGGCGGCCGCCAGCTGCTGATCTGCGAAGACGAGCCCCGCAACCAGGATCCGCTCGGCACGGCGTCCCAGGGCTTCGCTGCCGGGCTGGAGCGCTGGTGCGCGGCCCTGCCCGCTTCGCTCTGGGCTGGGCAGGCCTCGGCGGCCAGCCTGGAGAAGCGGCAGCGCTGGCAACGGCTGGAGGCGCGCTGCCAGACGCTGCTCAGCCAGCAGCTGCCGGCGATGGGTTCGCCGCGGGAGCCGGCCCTGGCCCGGGCACTGAGCCGCCTGCTGCCGCCCCAGCTGCCGGTGATGCTGGCCAGCAGCAGCCCCGTCCGCGACTGGGAGAGCTTTTCGGATCCGGCCGCCGCCGCCCGGCCGTTGTTCGGTTTCCGGGGTGCCTCCGGCATCGACGGCACCCTGTCGCTGGCGGCGGGACTGGCCGAGAGTCTGGGCAGGCTGGTGCTGCTCACCGGTGATCTGGCCCTTCTGCATGACAGCAACGGCTGGCTGTGGAGCCGGCAACTCTCGGGCCATCTCACCGTGGTGCTGATCGACAACGGCGGCGGCGGCATCTTCGAGCAGCTGCCGATCCGGCCAGCGGCTGGGGCAGCTGAAGCGGCGGCGGTGATGGATTTCGATCGTCTGTTCGCCATGCCCCAGGCGGTGGATCACTGCGCCCTGGCGGCTGCCCATGGGGTGGCCTGGCGCCGGGTGGGGCGGCTGGAGCAGCTGGAGGAGGCCTTGGTCTGGAGCTTCAGCCAGCGGTTGGCCCTGCTGGAGCTGCGCACCGACCGCCGCGCCGATGCGGTCCTGCGGCAGGAGCTCCGGGCCGCCGCAACCTCCGTCACAGAATGACGCTCCCGTCTGCTCGATCGCGATGAGCGCCGAATCCACCCCGACCGGAGCTGCCGTGGCGTGGACCGCGGCCGGCAGTTACACAGACATCTGTTTCGATCTCAGCTCGGAGGGGATCGCCCGGATTGCGATCAACCGTCCCGCCAGGCGCAACGCCTTTCGCCCCCAGACCGTGCAGGAGCTCTGTGATGCCTTTGCGCGGGTGCGCGAGAACCCTGCCGTCGGGGTGGTGCTGTTCACCGGCGCCGGTCCGGCGGCCGATGGGGTCCACGCCTTCTGCGCCGGTGGTGACCAGAGCGTGCGCGGTGACGGCGGCTACCTGGATGAATCCGGACTGCCAAGACTCAATGTGCTTGATCTGCAGCGGCTGATCCGCTCGCTGCCCAAGGTGGTGATCGCCCTGGTGGCGGGCTACGCGATCGGCGGCGGCCAGGTGCTTCACCTGCTCTGTGACCTCAGCCTGGCCGCTGAGAATGCGGTGTTCGGCCAGAGCGGCCCGCGGGTGGGCAGCTTCGACGGCGGCTACGGCGCCAGCTATCTCGCCAGGGTGGTGGGGCAACGCAAGGCCCGGGAGATCTGGTTCCTCGGCCGCCGCTACGACGCCACAGAGGCTCTGGCGATGGGGCTGGTCAACGCGGTGGTGCCGCTGGAAAACCTGGAGGCGGAGGGGGTGCGCTGGGCCAGGGAGGTGCTGCGCCAGAGCCCCACTGCCATCCGCTGCCTCAAGGCCGCCTTCAATGCCGAAACCGACGGCATGGCCGGTCTGCAGGAACTGGCCGGCCAGGCCACCCACCTCTTCTATCGAACCGCCGAAGCCCAGGAGGGCAGGGATGCCTTCCTGGAGAAGCGGGATCCCGATTTCTCAGCCCAGCCCTGGCTTCCCTAGCCGGCTGGGTAATCTGTAGGCCTGGGCCGAGGCCCGTCCTTCATTGCCAACCGTTCGTTTAGCCGTGCCTCGCCTGAGCACCCTGTGGGCCACAGCTCTGATCGGCGCCAGCTGTGGCATTCCCCAGCTCGCCATCGCCGGCGACTGGCTGGGTTCCAGTTCGGTGCTGAGGCCTTCGGACCCCCTGATCAGCCAACCGGCCCTTCTGCCCCCGGAGCTCACCCCCGGCCGCAATCTGGTGCTGCTGCGGGGCAAGCGCCAGTTGCTGGTGCTGGAGAACGGCCGCGAGCTGCGCCGCTTTCCCGTGGCGGTTGGGATGCCTGGCTGGGAAACGCCGGTGGGTCAGTTCGCGGTGATCGAAAAGCGGGCCCATCCGGAGTGGAAGCATCCCGCCACCGGTGTGGTGGTGCCGGCTGGTCCGGCCAACCCCCTCGGCAGCCGCTGGATCGGCTTCCTGCTCGATTGCAAGGGGCGCAGTGGGTTCAATGGTCAGCAGCACCTGGAGGTGAAGGGATGCGTGAGCTCCGGCTTTCACGGCACCCCGAACCGCGGCAGCGTGGGCCGGGCCGTTTCCCATGGGTGTGTCCGCCTGTTCGAGGAAAACGTTCAGGAGCTCTATGAGCTGGTCCAGGTCGGCACCCTGGTAACGGTGCTGCCCTGACCAGCCGCCCTCTTGCCAGGCTGCCGGGCTGCGGATTGCCGCCGGAGAGCACCCGTAGAGTTTCCCCGACCTGAGCGACCTCCCATGCGCGTGCTGTTTGCCGCCGCCGAGTGCGCCCCGATGGTCAAGGTGGGCGGCATGGGCGATGTGGTGGGCTCGCTGCCCCCGGCCCTGGCCGCCCTCGGCCACGACGTGCGACTGATCCTGCCCGGCTACGGCAAGCTCTGGGGTCAGCTGGCGATCCCCCCCGAGCCGATCTGGCACGGCTGGGCGATGGGAACCGATTTCGCCATCTACGAAACACGCCATCCCGGCAACGGCCTGACGATCTACCTGGTCGGCCATCCCGTCTTCAATCCGGCCCGGATCTACGGCGGCGAAGACGAGGACTGGCGCTTCACCTTCTTCGCCAACGCCACAGCTGAATTCTGCTGGCACCACTGGAAGCCGGAGCTGCTTCACTGCCACGACTGGCATACCGGCATGTTGCCGGTCTGGATGCACCAGGACCCTGAAATCAGCACGGTCTTCACCATCCACAACCTCAAGTACCAGGGGCCATGGCGCTGGAAGCTCGAGCGCATGACCTGGTGCCCGTGGTACATGCAGGGCGAGACCACCATGGCGGCGGCCCTGATCCAGGCCGATCGGATCAACGCCGTTTCCCCCACCTATGCCCAGGAAATCCGCACCGCCGAATACGGCGAGCGGCTTGAGGATCTGCTGAATTTCTTCAGCGGCAAACTCAGCGGCATCCTCAACGGCATCGACACCGAAGACTGGGACCCCAGCAGCGATCTCAGCCTGCCAGCCCGGTTCACGCCAGATGATCTTGAGCCCAGGGCCACCAACAAGCGCGTGCTGCAGGAGCGCATGGGCCTCAGCCCTTCTCCCGACAGCTTCGTGATGGGCATGGTTTCCCGCCTGGTGGACCAGAAGGGGGTGGATCTGCTGCTGCAGGTGGCCGAGCGGGTGCTGGCCTACACCAGCAGTCAGATCGTCGTTCTCGGCACCGGCGATCGCAGTTACGAAGCCATGCTCTGGCAGATGGCCAGCCGCCATCCCGGCCGGTTCTCGGTGTTCCTCACCTACGACGATGCCCTGGCTCGGCTGATCTACGGCGGCGCCGATGCCTTCCTGATGCCGAGCCGCTTCGAACCCTGCGGCATCAGTCAGCTGCTGGCGATGCGTTACGGCTGCATCCCGGTGGTGCGCAAGGTGGGCGGCCTGGTGGATACGGTTCCTCCCCACCTGCCCGACCAGCAGAGCGGCACCGGTTTCTGCTTCGACCGCTACGAGCCGATCGACTTCTACACCGCGATCGTCAGGGCCTGGGAGGCCTGGCGCCACACCAGCAGCTGGCGGGAGCTGCAGCGCCGCGCCATGGGCCGCGACAGCAGCTGGGATCGCTCCGCCCTTGATTACGACCGCCTCTACCGCGAGCTGCGCGGCATCCTCGACCCGCCGGCCCTCCAGACGGGTGAGCTGGATCCCGCCGGGCTCGAAGCGGTGACGGTCACGCAGCCGGATCCCGAGCCGGATCCCCAGCCCGCTCCTTCAATCGCGATCGCCGCCCCCCTGCAGCAGCGGCTGTCGCAGTTGCTGCGCCGCGGCAGCCCCTGAGCCGCCCCTGCGATGGACCCGGATGCGGAGCAGCAGGCACCGATCGACCAGCACGAACTGCCGGCGCCTTACCGCAACCCCTGGCTGCTGCTCGGCCGGGATGTCCGGGCGGTGCTGGCCAGCCTGCGGCTGAAGCGGCAGGAGCTCTGGCGGCTCAACGGCGATGGGGACCTCTGGGTGCCGTCCCGCTGGCCCCGGCGCCTCAGGCCCTGGTTCTGGCCGCTGCTGGTGGCGCTGCTGCTGGGTGCCGTGCTTCTGGTGGCCCGGTGGCTCTCCCTGCCGGGCCCGCCCGTTGATCGCGCCCCGATCCCCCTCACTCCGGCAGCAGCCCCAGCACCCCAGCAGGAGTTTTCCGGGGCGCCTCCGGCGGATCCCGCCATGGGCCAGTACCCCGCCTTGAACCCGGATCCTGCCTTGAGCCAGGAGCCTGCCTTGAGCGCGGCCACCGCCGCAGTGGAGCCCACACCCCTGCAGATCGATCCCCTGCTGGCCTTGCTGGCGGAGCAGGATCCGGCCGGGCTGATCATCGCCGCCCGTCCCCAGGGCGGCCGCTCGCTGCTGGAGCTCACCCTGGCGGATGGGTTCGGCTCCCAGGCCGCCGTCCAGCGCGAGCAGCAGGCCGGAGCCTGGTTGGAGCGGGCCCATGCGCTCGGTTACGAGAAGCTGGAGCTGGTCGACGGGAGGGGACGCCTTCTGGGTCGATCGGCCCTGGTGGGAGGCGGCATGATCGTGCTCGAACCTCCCGAGACGGTCTGAGTCCATGCGGTTAGGCGAGCTGACAGCGCTGTGGGGCCCCCCGATCGGGGTGGAGCGGCTCGAACCGGAGATGCCACTCGGACCGGTCTGCACCGACAGCCGCGCCCTCGCCACTGGCCAGCTGTTCGTGGCCCTGGTGGGGGAGCGTTTTGATGGCCACGACTTCCTGGAGCAGGCCCTGGAGCTCGGTGCCCAGGCCGCTCTCGTGGATCGCAGCCACAGCGCCAGGCTGCCGCAGGGTCTGCCGGCCTGGGTGGTGGACGACACCTTGCTGGGGTATCAGCATCTGGCCCGGCAGTGGCGGCGCAGCCTGGCGGCACCGGTGGTGGCGGTCACCGGTTCGGCCGGCAAGACCACCACCCGGGAGCTGCTGCGCGCCGCTCTCGAACCGCTAGGGCCAGTGCTGGCCAGCAGCGGCAATGACAACAACGACGTGGGCGTTCCAGCCACCCTGCTGCGGGCCACGCCTCAACACCGCGCCATCGTGGTGGAGATGGGCATGCGGGGTTCCGGCGAGATCGAGAGGCTCTCCCGTTGCGCCGAGCCGGACGTGGTGGTGATCACCAACATCGGCACGGCCCACATCGGCCGGCTCGGCAGCCGCGAGGCGATCTCCCGCGCCAAGTGCGAGATCACCAGCTCGCTCAGGCCCGATGGCCTGGTGGTGATTCCGGCCGGTGATCCCCTCCTGGAGCACTCGCTGCGGGCTGTCTGGACTGGCCGGGTGCTGCGGGTGGCCCTCGCCACCGATCCAGTTGCCACCGACCTGCCTCCTGCTGATTGGTGTGCCCAGCTCCAGGGAGCCGATCTGGTCTGCAACGGTGATCACTTCCGCCTGCCGCTCGACGGAGCGCACAATGCCCGCAACCTGCTGCTGGCCCTGGCCGTTGCCGACCAGCTCGGCGTCCCGGCGGCTGAGCTGGCGGCCCTGCGGCCCCGGTTGCCGGGCGGACGGAGCAGCCGCCGCCAGCTGGGTGCCATCACCCTGCTCGATGAGACCTACAACGCCTCGCCGGAAGCGGTGGCGGCGGCGCTGCACCTGCTGGCGGCCCAGCCGGGCCGGCATCTGGCCGTGCTCGGCACGATGCGCGAACTCGGCGACCACAGCGTGGAGCTGCACCGGAGCATCGGTGCCCTGGCCTCCGAACTCGGCCTCGACGGCCTGGTGATCGTCGATGGCGGTGCCGAGGGAGAGGCGATGGCCGAGGCGGCGCTCAAGGTGGCGCGGCTGGCGAGGGTGGCCACCCCCGAGCAGGCGCTCTCCCCACTGCTGGAGTGGCTCAGGCCCGATGATCAGCTGTTGCTCAAGGCCAGCCGGGGCGTCGCCCTGGAGCGGCTGATCCCCGCCCTGGAAGCCCGGTTCGGCTAGGCGGCGGGGCCAGGCCAGTCGAGCCTGATCCGCTGCGGTGATCGGCTCACGGCCAGCGCACCCGCCGGCACGCTCTGGGTGAGGGTGGAGCCCGCCCCCACGGTCACGTTCGCCCCGAGGCTGATCGGTGCCACCAGCACCGAGTTGGCACCGGTCTTGCTGCCGGCGCCGATCAGGGTGCGGTGCTTGCGGATGCCGTCGTAGTTGGCCGTGATGGTGCCGGCGCCCACGTTGACGGCGGCCCCGAGCTCGGCATCGCCGATGTAGCTGAGGTGATTGGCCTTGCAGCCCGCCGCCAGCTGGCTGGCCTTGATCTCAACGAAGTTGCCGATCCGGCAGTCAGCCGCCAGGCGGGTGCCGTTGCGGAGCTGGGCGAAGGGGCCGATCTGACAGCCCTCACCGACCGTGGCATCGCGCAGCACCGAATGCAGCACCGTGACGCCGGCCGCCAGGGTCACGTTCTCCAGCAGGCTGCCTGGTCCCAGCCGGCAGCCATCACCGATGAGGCAGTCGCCGCGGAGATGGGTCTGGGGTTCCACCACCACATCGCGGCCGAAACGGCAGCCATCACTGAGGCTGCAGCTGGCCGGATCCAGGAAGGTGACCCCTTCCGTCATCCAGTGACGCCGCAATCGATCCTGCAGCACCGCCTCGCACTGGGCCAGCTGCAGCCGGTCGTTGATGCCGAAGATCTCGCCGCTGTCGGCCACCTCCAGGTGCAGGGCGGGATCAAGCAGGGCAACGGTGTCGGTGAGGTAGAGCTCCCCCTGGTCGTTGTTGGCCTCCAGGTGGGGCAGCACGGCTTCCAGCCGTGGCCAGTGGAAGCAATAGATGCCGGCATTGATCAGGTCGTTGGTGCGCTGGGCGTCGTTGCAGTCGCGGTGCTCGACGATCGCACTCACCAGCCCGTCCCCATCACTGAACACCCGGCCGTAGCCGCTGGGGTCCTCCAGCCGCGCCGAGAGCAGGGTGACGGCAGCGCCACTGCTGCGGTGCTGGGCCAGCAGGCGGGCCAGGCTGGCTGGACGCAACAGCGGCACATCACCGTTGAGCACCAGCAGATCTCCGCTGAATCCCTGCAGCGGTGCAAGCAGCTGCTGCACCGCGTGGCCGGTGCCGTTCTGGGGTTCCTGGCGCACGAACTCGAGGTCGGAGCGTCGGGCCAGGGAGGCTTCGACCCGGCCGGCCTGGTGGCCGAGGATCAGCAAGCGCCGATCAGGGGAGAGGCTGTCGCAGCAGTCGAGAACCCGCTCCAGCAGCGTGGCCCCGGCCAGCTCCTGCAGCACCTTGGGGGCCTCACTTTTCATTCGGGTGCCCTTTCCGGCAGCCAGAATGGCAACGGCGAGCATGGCGGGCGAGGCGATCTGGGCGGAATCTACCGGCCCCACCGTCGGCCTCAGACCTGGAGGCGGCTCAGGCCTGGAGTCGCGCCAGGTCTTCCCAGAATCCCGGGTAGGACACCGCCGCCGCTTCGCTGCCGTGCAGCTCGGTGATCCCCGTGGCCACCTGGGCGGCCACGGCCAGGCTCATCGCCACCCGGTGGTCGGTTTCACTGTCGACGACAGCGCCATGCAGGCGGGTGCTCCCCTCGATTGTGAGGCCGTCGGCCGATTCAGCCAGCCTGGCCCCCATCGCCTTGAGCTGTCGCGCCATCACCGCCAGCCGGTCGGTTTCCTTCACCCGCAGCTCCGCGGCATCGGTCACCCTGCTGACCCCTTCAGCGCAACAGGCCGCCACCGCCAACACGGGGATTTCATCGACAAGACGGGGGATCAGCTCACCGCCGATCGTGAAGGCCCGCAGTGGACCGTGGCGCACCCGCAGATCCCCCACCGGCTCGCCGGCCACCTCGCGAAGGTTGAGCTGCTCGATGCGGGCTCCCATCTGCTCCAGCACCTCCAGAATTCCGGTGCGGGTTGGATTCAGCCCGACATTCTCGACCGTGAGGTCGGCGCCGGGGGTGATGGCACCGGCCACCAGCCAGAACGCGGCGGAACTGATGTCGCCGGGGACCACCACCCGCTGGCCCCGCAGCACCCCACCTGGCTGAAGCGTCACCTGGCGGCCCAGCTCATCGCCGATGCTCAGATCAGCACCGAAGGCCCTGAGCATCCGCTCGCTGTGGTCGCGGGAGCGGGCCGGCTCGATCACGGTGGTGGCACCGCTGGCGGTGAGGGCGGCCAGCAGGATGGCCGATTTCACCTGGGCCGAGGCCACCGGTGTGCCGATCACGGCTCCATGCAGGGCCCGGCCAAGAACGGCCAGGGGGGCCAGGTTCCCTTCGTCGCGGCCGTGCACCTGGGCTGCCATCGCCGCCAGGGGCTGGACCACCCGTCCCATCGGCCTTCGCCGCAGCGACGCATCCCCACTGAGCACGAAGTGGCGGCCCTGGCGGCCGGCCAGCAGGCCCAGCATCAGCCGCATCGTGGTGCCGGAGTTGCCGCAGTCCAGAACGCAGTCGGGCTCCCGCAGTCCATCCAGTCCCACCCCCTTCACCCGCACCAGCTGGCCGGCCTCGATCGGACCTACGCCCACCCCCATCGCCCGCAGGCAGGCGGCGGTGCTGAGCGGATCCTCGGCGGGGAGCAAGCCGTCGATCTCGGTTTCACCGATGGCGATCGCGCCGAACAGCAGGGCGCGGTGGGAGATCGACTTGTCGCCTGGAACCCGCACTTGGCCGCGCAGGCTGGCCGGATCCAGGGCCCCGAGCCGGCGGGGCTGGGAGGCAGCACTGCCGACTGCAACGGCCATGGGTGCGGCGCGAACGGAGCTGGAGCCTAAATCTCGGGCCTCTCGGAGCCGAACAACCGGTCGCCGGCATCGCCCAGTCCCGGCACAATCCGGAAGGCCTCGTCCAGGTCGGCATCGATGCAGGCGGTGTACACGGTGAGCTGGGGGAAGCGATCGGCCAGGGCCCTGAGGCCGGGGCTCGCGGCCAGGGCGGTGATCACCCGCAGCCTCTCGCCACGCACCCCGCGTTGGTCCAGCCGCTCCAGCACCTGAATCAGGCTGCCCGCCGTGGCCAGCATCGGATCGAACACCAGCACACCCACCTGATCGCCGATCGTGGCCGGCAGGGTGTCGAGGTAGCAGTGGGCCGCTCCGGTCGCTTCATCACGGCTTAATCCCACATGGGCCACCCGGCAGGTGGGCAGCACGGTCTGGGCTCCCTGCCAGAGGCCGAGACCGGCCCGCAGGATCGGCACGGCCAGCAGCGGCACGGCTGAATCCACCACGGTCCCTTCACAGGCCGCCAGCGGGGTCTGCACCGTGACGGGCCGCTGAGGCAGCCAGTCGCGGATCGCCTCGTAGGTGAGCCAGCGGCCCAGCTCGGCCATGGCGCTGGCGAACAGGGGCGGCGGGGTGGCCTGATCGCGGAGCACGGTGAGCCAGTGGGCGATCAGGGGATGGGGTGGCACCACCACCCGCAGGGACATGCTCATGCTGAATCGCGCCGCGGCAGGGCCTGCCATAGCTTGAGGGCCCAAGCTACGGCTCTGCCTGTGTTCTTCCCTTCCCGCCGGGGGGTGCCCCTCCTGGGTCTGCTGCTGGGGCTCGCCGTTCTGACCCTCGCGCTGGCTTCACCGGTGATTGCGCCGGCCTGGGCGATCACGGCACCGGAATTGCGCGGTCAGCGTTCCCTCCAGGATCTCCAGCCCGACATGCGGGGCCGCGATCTCAAGCAGCAGGAGTTTCTCAAGGCCAAGATGCAGGGTTTCGATCTCAGCGATGCCGACCTGCGCGGTGCCGTGTTCAATTCCAGCGACCTGCGGGAAACCAACCTCAGCGGCGCCAATCTCGAGGACGTGGTGGCCTTTGCCACCCGCTTCGATGGCGCCGACCTGAGTGGAGCCGTGCTGCGCAACGCCATGTTGATGCAGAGCCGCTTCACCGATGCCGTGATCGATGGCGCCGACTTCAGCGAAGCGGTGCTTGACCTTTCGCAACAGCGAGCCCTCTGCGCCAGGGCCAGCGGAGTGAACCCGAGCACCGGAGCTGCCACGGCTGAAAGCCTGGGTTGCGGGTAGATTCACGTCCCGGTTCCCCTTGAGATCAGCCTGGGGAGGCAAGGGGGAAAGTCCGGTGTGAATCCGGCGCTGTCCCGCAGCTGTGAAGATCCGAACGCCGGTGCCAACCGGTTTGAGGATCCAGTCAGAACACCCGCCGGATCGCACCATCAAACCCGGCGCGGACCGGTACCCACCGAATGAATCATCGAATCCGGGTCGCTGCCGCGGCCCCGGCTGTTCTGCTGTTGCTGGGTGTGCCGTTGCTGGCGGCCCCGGCCTCGGCCCACCATCTGATGGAGTTGTTTCAGATCGAAGCGAGCCCCCTGGGCGGCTTTCTCAGCGGTCTGGGTCACCCCCTGCTCGGCCCCGACCATCTACTTTTTCTGCTTTGTCTGGGCCTGGTGGGGCTTCAGCAACCGGGCCGCTGGCTGATCGGGCTGCTGGCCGTCGGGCTTGGCGCCAGTGGCGTCGGCCTGCTGCTGCCCACCCTGCCGGGTGCTGAACTGCTGGTGGCCCTCTCCCTGGTGGCTCTCGGCCTGGTGGTGATCGGCCGCTGGCCCCGCTGGGTGCTGCTGCCGGCGATCGCCCTGCATGGCTACGTGCTCAGTGACGCGGTGATCGGCTGGGAAGCCGGTGCGATCGGCTTCTACCTGCTGGGTCTGCTGATCAGCCAGGCCACCCTGCTGCTGGCGGCGGTTGCGCTGATCCGCCCCTGGGCCGGCCGGCTCAGCCCCACCAATCTCAAGCTGGTGGCAGGCATGCTGATCGGCATCGGTGCCACATTCGCCTGGACCGGCCTGGTGCCCTGAGATGGAAACCACCAACCAGCGGCGCCTACCGGTCACCGTGGTGACGGGCTTCCTCGGTGCCGGCAAGACCACTCTGCTGCGTCATCTGCTGCTCCACAGCGGCCTGCGTCTGGCGGTGATCGTCAATGAGTTCGGCGAAGTGGGGATCGACGGCAGCCTCCTGGGTGCCTGCGGCTTCTGTCCGGAGGAGGAACTCGGCGACCGACTGGTCGAGCTGGCCAACGGCTGCCTCTGCTGCACCGTCCAGGACGATTTCCTGCCGACGATGCAGACCCTGCTGGAAGCCTCCGACAGGCTCGACGGGATCGTGGTGGAAACCAGTGGACTGGCCCTGCCTGAGCCCCTGGTGCAGGCCTTCAGCTGGCCCGGGATCCGCACCCGCACCCGCGTCAATGGGGTGGTGGCGATGGTGGATGGCGAAGCGGTGGCCCAGGGAAGTGTGGTGGGGAATCCCGCCGCCCTGGAGAGGCAACGGGCCGCTGACCCCAGCCTCGACCATTTCGACGACCTGGAGGAGCTGTTCGATGAGCAGCTCGAAGCCGCCGACCTGGTGCTGGTCAGTCGCTCCGAGCAGCTCGATGCCGACCAGTGGGAACGCGTGCGGGTGCGCGTCGAGCGGGCCTGCCGGAGCGGAACCCAGCTGCTGCCGATCGAGAACGGCCGGATTTCCCCGGCCCTGTTGTTCGGCCTGCAGCGGGATGAATCGGCAGCCGAGGCCCATCACCACGAGGCCCATGATCACGATCACAGACACGTGCCGATGCAATCGCTGGCACTGCGGCTAGCTGGAGACTTTGATCGACAGCGGCTCGAAGCGGTGCTGCACGAGCAGATCGAGCAGCAGGCGATCCTGCGGCTCAAGGGCTGGCTGCAGCAGCCCGGCAAGCGCCGACCACTCCAGATCCAGGCCGTGGGACCGCGCCTGGACTGCTGGTACGAGGACCACCGGGAGCCCGTGGAGGCTTCCAACGGCGTCCCGGCGCTGGGCCTGGAGCTGGTGGCCCTGGGCCTGAAGCTCGATTCCGCCGTACTGGAGGCGGCCCTGTCCCAGGCGGCGGTTCAGTCGAGCGGGATCTGACCAAGGGCGCAGACCGTTCCCCAGCAAAGGGCCTGGTCCTTGCTCCAGTGGCTGGAAACGGGGCCCCATGGGCCCCTTGATTTCTGCTGCATTTCAACCTTGCCGCTGCCGTCATGGCGAAAGTCGAGCCGCTGGCCGCCCAGCTCCAGGCTCCAGCGCTCGCCGATCGCCTCGATCCGCATCACACAGGCCTGCCAGGGTCCCTGCTCACGCCGGCAGCGGAGCTCCAGCAGTTGCGGCTCGCTCAACGCCGCTGGCAGTGCTGCCAGGCCAAGCCCGAGCCATAGCAGCAGGATCGATGGGCGAACCGTCGCCGCAGACATTGGCCGCGCCTCCGCGCACCCACCTGTTCAAGCTGATCCTGCGACGGCTGCGGGGGGAGAGTGGGCTGGCAAGATTTAACAAACAACCCACCCACGCAGTGCCCAGCTACCAAGCCCGCGTTCTGGTCAGCCTGAGGCCCTCGGTGCTGGATCCGGCCGGCGAGGCCAGCCGTGCCGCCGCCACCCGCCTGGGGGTGGAGGGCATCACCAGCCTGCGGATCGGCAAGGCCATCCTCGTGGAGATCGAGGCTCCGGATGCCGCCGCAGCTGAAGCGCGGTTGTCCTTGCTCAGCGAGCGTCTGCTGGCCAATCCGGTGATCGAGAACTGGTCCCTGGAGTGGCTGGAGCCCAGCATCGCCACCGTTTTGCCATGACGATCGGCATCGCCGTCTTCCCCGGTTCCAATTGCGATCGGGATGTGCAGTGGGCGGCCGAAGGCTGCCTGGGAATCCCCACCCGTTTCCTCTGGCATGAGGAGCGGGATCTGCGCGGCCTCGATGCCGTGGTGCTGCCCGGTGGGTTCAGCTACGGCGATTACCTGCGCTGCGGCGCCCTCGCCCGTTTTGCTCCCCTGCTGGAGGAGGTGGTGGCCTTCGTGGCCCGCGGCGGCCCGGTGCTTGGAATCTGCAACGGCTTTCAGGTTCTCACTGAAATCGGCCTGCTGCCCGGGGCGCTCACCCGCAACCAGCAGCTTCATTTTCTGTGTGAACCGGCGGAGCTCACGGTTCAGCCGGGCTCCTGCCGCTGGCTGCAGGGCTATGGGGCCGGTGAAACGATCAGCCTGCCGATCGCCCATGGCGAAGGCCGCTATCAGGTGGACGACGACACCCTGGCCCGGCTGGAGCAGGAGGGACAGGTGGCCCTGCGTTACCGCCGCAACCCGAATGGTTCGGTGGGTGATGTGGCCGGCTTGAGCAACGCCGCGGGCAATGTGCTGGGGCTGATGCCCCATCCGGAGCGGGCCTGTGATCCGGTCACCGGGGG
>JAHLYW010000027.1 GCA_025128135.1 Synechococcus sp. CS-1325 | reverse complement strand
ATGCCGAGCTTGATTCCGCAGGGTGCGTAGGCCACGACCACCAAGCCGATGAAGGTCGTCCGTCGTGAGCCCGCGAAGACATGTCGGCAGGGGATCTATCGCGCCGATGACTGCCTCAAGTTTCGCCCTCTGAACAGATACTGAACTCCTTTGTCAGCAGGACTGAACCGATCCGAATTCTGTCGGGCCAGGCGATGGGAGATCAATGGGAGAAGTGATCGCCCCAGGCCGGGCAGCGCCACTCATCGGAGAAGAGAATTCCGTCCTGAGCGGAACGGCAATGCTCCGGTATGCAGAGTCAGATTCTGTTCGCTCACCCAGCCCATCGCAGTGCCATCAGCAAGCAGTGACCGCCTGGGAGAACCCACACCTTGCCTTGTTCTGGAGTTTCAGCCTGGCTCTGTTTCCGATCCGTTTCTGCCCTGGCAGCCGCCGCAGCGCTGAAACGATGCCATCGGAATCACTCGGCCTGAATGGTTGGCGCCAACTTCGCGCTCAAGGATCGCCAGCGGTGACGAGGCCATGCCAATGGCTTGAGCGATGCGGTGATCGGAACCTTTTCAAGCCGGATTGTCATCTGCGAAATCCCATGGACCTTTGGGCCGAATGATCCGCTCTGATCCCAGCAATGAGGGCTCATCCAGTGAAATCCGAACCAGCGCAGGAAGGGACAGTGGGCCTCAATCCAGTTGTCGCTTAATTCCAGTTGGTGCGTGATTGAGTGAATAGTTTGGAACTTTAGGCCATTGACAGGCTCACTTGGTGCGCGGGCCTGTCAATTCGGCCTGTTGTCAGCTTGGTTGTCATCCTCCCGGGCCTTGGTTGGCGCCTTTTTCTTCACAAAAAAGGGCCGGAGTTCTGGGGGATTGTGCTTTGCAGGGGCACCTTCCTGGATCAGCCCTGCCCGCCTGTGCTCACCCTCTGCAGGCCCTCTTCCTTGCTTTTGAAAATTCCCAGGCGCGATCGCGGCGGGCCTGGACTCAGCCGATCCAGCCGGCCAGGTGGGAAGCGGCACCGGAGCCGACCAGGGCCCGGGCGGCGGGCAGGGCAGGCTCCAGCTGCAGGGAACGGAACGGTGGCAGGTTGCGGCTGCGCAGCCAGGCCCCCCAGCGAAATTCATGGAAGGGGATCAGCGGCGCCGCCTCGATCCGTTTCTCCCGCTTGAGTGCCCAGACCAGGCTGCGGTAGGGGTCATCCTGCAGGTCGTGGAGCCCGGTGGGCAGCCGCTCCGGTGCGTGCGGCCCCTGGCCGCGGGCGTCGTACAGGTAGAGCCAACCCCGCTGCAGCAGGGCCTGGAGCACCGCGTGGCGATCGGGTAGGTCCAGCTCCAGAACCACATAACCGAAGGCGGTGGCGTCGGGATCCACTGCGATCAGGCCGCTGAGGCGGTGATGCCGATCAAGCATCCACAATCCACCGTCGGTGTTGCGGACCAGCGGCACGGGTTTGCCGCGCAGATAGCTGCGTCGATCCTTGGCGCTTTCTTCGGCAAAATCAGCGCGGCGGTGGCGCACTTCCGCCAGACCCACGCACAGCTGGGTGGGTTGCAGCTGGGCCACCGGTACCTCCAGGAATTGTTTCGGAGCGTTGGGTGGAGGTGGGAGCGGCTGGAAGGGAGGGAGCTGGAGCGCCATGCGGAGGGGTCAGTTGAACAGTTTGGGCGGGATTGCGGCCAGACCGAACAGAGCCGCAAGGCACCCTACGGAAGGGCGTGTACCAAACTATTGACACGCTCTTAACCACGGCATAACACGGTGGCTCCACCTTGCCTGCTAAGAATCGGTGGACTCTTGATTGGCTTCTCTGATGACCTTCGCCAAGAAGGCCTCGATCTTCACCGTTCTTGCCGTCCTCGGCACCGGTGCAACGGTTTCCGCCCAGAGCGCCCTCAATGGTGCAGGCGCCTCATTCCCTGCTCCTTTCTATCAACGGGCCTTTGCGGATCTTGCTTCTGCCGGTGGCCCCAGGGTCAATTATCAGTCGGTGGGCTCCGGTGCGGGCGTTCGCCAGTTCATTGCCGGCACCGTTGACTTCGGCGCCACCGATGAACCGATCAGCGCCGCCGATGCTGCCAAGGTGAGCCGTGGCGTGGTGCAGATCCCCACTGTGGGTGGCACGATCGCGATCGCCTTCAACCAGCCCGGTTGCAACCTCAAACTCACCCAGAAGCAGGCTGCGGAGATTTTCCTGGGGGTGATCAACGATTGGAAGCAGCTGGGTTGCAAGGCAGGCAAGATCTCGGTTGTGCATCGCTCCGATGGTTCCGGCACCACCTTCGCCTTCACCAATTCCCTCTCGGCTTTCTCCCCGGCCTGGAAGAGCAGGGTGGGTGAAGGAAAATCCGTGAAGTGGCCCGTGGGTGTCGGCGGTAAGGGGAATGAGGGCGTGTCTGGCGTGATTCAGAACACGCCGGGCTCGATCGGCTATCTCAACCAGGCCTTCGTGAAGGGCAAGATCAAGGCGGCTGCCGTGCAGAACAAGGCTGGCAAGTTCGTCCTCCCCAATCTCAAGAGCGGCGCTGCCGCCCTCAACAACATCAAGCTCAACGCCATGCTGGCTGGAGAGGATCCCAATCCCGCCGGTGCCGATAGCTACCCGATCGCCACCCTCACCTGGGCGCTCGCCTACAGGAAAGGCAATGGGGCCAAGGCTCCTGCTGTCCGCAGGGCGATGACCCACCTGCTGAGCCCCGGCGCCCAGGGCAAGGCCGATGACCTCGGCTATGTGCCCTTGCGTGGTGCCATCCTCAACAGCGCCAGAAAGGCAGTGGCCAACATCGGCTCCTGAACCCGCCCAGCCCTCCGGCTCGCAGTGGTTCACGAGATTCAGCTGGGGGGCGGTAGCCCCCTTTTTTTTGTCAGGCCCTTAGCCAGGGGTTAACCAACCGCTCACTCTTCCTTTGCTCTTCTGTCTGTCGCCCTCCATACACTCCGCTTGTGTCATTCGGTCGTGGCCATGGTTTCGAGCCCCTTTCGCAATACCGGCCGAAGTGATGCGATTCGCGACGTGCTGGAAACCAGCTACCGCAACCGCAATCTGCTCCACATCACGGCTGGAAGTGCCGTTCCCCTGCTCAAGAACTGCATCTGGCTGGTGGTGCGGGGCATGGTCAAGCTGGAGGCCGTCACCATCCACGGCGACCCGCTTCTGCTGGGGCTGGCCGGCCCGAATGAGCCGTTCGGCGAACCGTTCACCAATGTGGTGGCCTACGAAGCCTTCACCCTCACCGACAGCGACCTGCTCTGCCTGACCGGCGCGGAGATCGAGCAGTCGCCCCACCTGGCCTTGGCGATGATGCAGGCGGTGGTGAGCCGCTACCGCCAGGCGGAAACCATGCTTTCCCTGCTTGGCCTGCGGCGGGTCGAGGAGAGGGTGCGGGGTTTTCTGGAGCTGCTGGCCCAGGAGTACGGCCAGGCCTGCGATGAGGGACTGCGCCTCAATCTGCGCCTCACCCATCAGGAACTGGCCAGCGCCCTCTGCACCACCCGGGTCACGGTGACCCGGGTGATCGGCCTGCTGCGGGATGAAGGCTGGCTCAAGATTGATGCTCAGCGTCACCTGGTGATCAGTCATCTGCCGAAACGGCGCTGATGGCCTCGCTTGATCGCCTAGCGTTAAAAGTGTGATAGGTGCCATCGGCATGCCGCGCCTGCTGATCGTCGATGACGACGAAAGCATTCGAACCACGTTGTCTGAAGCGCTCCAGCACGAGGGTTTCGAGGTGGACTGCGCGGCGGATGGCCGCCAGGCAATTCAACAGCTCGATGCCCGCCAGGCCAGGGGAACCGGTGGCTTCGATCTGGTGTTGCTGGATCTGATGCTGCCTGGCATCGGCGGGCTGGATGTCTGCCGCCATCTGCGCCGCTCCGACTCCCGCACCCCGATCCTGATGGTGAGCGCCCGCGACACCGAAACCGATCGGGTGCTTGGCCTTGAACTCGGTGCCGACGACTATCTCGTCAAACCGTTCGGGCTGCGGGAGCTGGTGGCCCGGTGCCGGGCCCTGTTGCGCCGATCCCAGCAGGGCAGCGAGAAGTTCCCTGTGGGGGTGGTGCTTCAGCACGCCGAGATCACCCTCTATCCGGATGAATTCCGCGTCACCCGCGACGGCCAGAGCGTGAACCTCTCGCCGAAGGAGTATCGATTGCTCGAATTCTTCATGCAGAATCCCGGCCGGGTCTGGAACCGCAACCAGCTGATCGATCAGGTGTGGGGAACGGATTACGTGGTGGACACCAAAACCGTGGATGTGCACATCCGCTGGCTGAGGGAAAAGCTTGAGGCCAATCCCTCCGTTCCCAGGCACCTGCTCACCGTGCGGGGCTTCGGCTACCGCTTCGGCTGAGGGGAGTGATGGTTCCGGTTGCAGCTGCTGTTGCCCTGGCTCTGGCTCTGGGCTGCAGCGGGTTCTGGCTGGGGGCGAGGCAGGCCCGGGGCCGCAGCAGCCGGCGGCAGGCGGCTGAAAACCTTCCGTTTTCGATCGGTCAGTTGTCCGCGGTTCTCGAAGCGGCCCCACTCGGTTTGCTGCTGATCGATGGGCAGCTCACGCTTCACTCGCTCAACAGCAAGGCGGAGCGGCTGCTGAACCAGGCACCCGGCCGCTTCAGCCGTGGTCAGCCGCTGCAGACCGTGATCGACTCTGCCAACGTCGATCGGGCCCTGCGCAATGCCCTGCGCCAGCAGCGGCCGGAGCGGGTGGAGTGGCTGGAGGGGGAGGAGCCGATGGAGGCCACGCTGTTGCCGAGCCGGGAGGGCTGGGTGGCGATGTGGCTGAACAGCCGGCGCTCGCTGGAATCCCAGCTCACCCAGCAGGGCCGCTGGGTGAGCGATGTGGCCCATGAACTGAAGACCCCGCTCACCTCGCTGCTGTTGCTCGGCGACAGCCTGGCCGAGCAGGCCAACGTCGCCAATGCTCCTCGGATCGAGCGGTTGCAGCGGGAGCTGCATCGGCTGCAGCAGTTGGTCGGCGATCTTCTGGAGCTCTCCCGGTTGGAGAACAGCCTGCCCGGTGATGACTTGCAGCAGGAGTTGCTTGATCTCGGTGAGCTGGTGGACGAGGTCTGGTCGATGCTGCGCCCCCTGGCCGAGCAGCGCGGTGTGGTGCTCTCCTTCCTGGATCGCCCGGCTGCGCTGCTCTGGGGGGATGGCTCCCGGCTGCATCGGGCCCTGCTCAACCTGCTCGACAACGCCGTGCGTTACAGCCCCGATCAGGCGGCGGTGGAAGTGCGGATCGCGGCCACCGACCAGTGGTTGGAACTCGAGGTGCGGGATCACGGCAGTGGCTTCAGCGAAGCGGATCTGGAGCATCTGTTCGAGCGCTTCTATCGCGGCGACCCATCCCGGGTTCGCAGCAGCCGCTCCGGCAGTGGTCTTGGTCTGGCGATCGTCGAGCAGATCGCCCTCACCCACGGCGGCCGGGTTCTGGCCAGCAACCACCCCGGTGGCGGCGCCGTGCTGGAGCTGGTGCTGCCGAAGGGGGCCTGAGCCGGACCCTGGCCTGGGGTCCGCCGGAGGCTGGAGGCCCTCAGCCGGCGCGATAGGGAAACAGCCAGCGGCTGCGGTTGGCGATCGCCACCAGCGCCAGCATCACCGGCACCTCCACCAGCACTCCCACCACGGTGGCCAGGGCGGCGCCGGAGCGCACCCCAAACAGGCTGATCGCCACCGCCACCGCCAGCTCGAAGAAGTTGGAGGCACCGATCAGGGCACCGGGGGCGGCCAGGTCGTGGGGCTGGCGCCACTGGCGCATCCACAGGGCGGTGAGGGCGAAGATCAGCACCGTCTGCAGGATCAGCGGGATCGCCACCAGCACGATCAACGCCGGGTTGGCCAGGATCGTGGTGGCCTGGAAGCCGAACAGCAGCAGCACCGTGGCCAGCAGCCCCACGATCGACCAGGGCTTCAGCCGCGCCTCGATCCGCTCGATCGCCCGCTCGCTGTTGATCCAGAGCCTGGTGAGCCAGGCGGCCACCAGCGGCACCACCACGAACAGCGCCACCGACAGCTGCAGCGTGCCCCAGGGAACCGCCACCTGGCTCACCCCCAGGAGCAGCCCGGCGATCGGGGCATAGGCCAGCACCATCACCAGATCATTGGCCGCCACCTGAACCACGGTGTAGGTGGCGTTGCCTCGGCAGAGCTGGCTCCAGACGAACACCATCGCCGTGCAGGGCGCCACGCCGAGCAGGATCATGCCGGCCACCAGCTGGTCGGCCAGGGCAACGGGAATCCAGGCGGCGTAGAGGCCGCGGATGAACCACCAGGCCAGCAGCGCCATGGTGAACGGCTTCACCAGCCAGTTCATCGCCAGGGTGACGATCAGCGCCTGGGGTTCGCCGCGAATGCGGCCGACGGCGGAGAAATCCACCGCCAGCATCATCGGAAAGATCATCAGCCAGATCAGCACCGCGATCACGAGATTGATGCGGGCCACTTCCACAGCGGCCAGGGCGGCGAACAGCCCGGGGAACAGCTGTCCCAGCACGATTCCGGCGCTGATCGCCAGCGCTACCCACCCACTCAGCCAGCGCTCGAAGAGGCCCATGGATTCAGAGAAGGGGGGTGGTGGGCAGGGCAGCCGCTCCCAGTTTTGACGGACGTTGACGCCGGCCTCGCTGACGGATGAGCAGCTTGTGCAAGCTGTCCGCCACCAGCACCGCCACCGGTGCCAGCGCGATCGGGCCGAGGTAGGCGATAGGGAAGCGGGCCATTTCGAACACGGCGGCCATGGGGGCCACCAGCACCAGGATGCCGGCCACGACCGGTTCGCTCAACCAACCCAGCCACAGCAGTGGATTGGGAATGGGTATCAGTTCCCAGAAGGGGCGCCGGTCGCTGCGGCAGGCCAGCAGTGCCCCCATCTGGCCGGCCACGATCAGGCAGAAGGCCACCGTGGAGGCCCGTTGCTGGATCGCCTGCACCGCAGGCGCGGCGCGGTGGTGGAGCAGATCGGGGGCCAGCTGCTGCACGGCGGCGAGGTCGACGCCGTTGTTGTGCCACACCAGCAGGTAGCCCGCCATCGAGATCAGACCCTCCACCAGCCCCAGCACCAGGTAGGCCCGCACCATCAGGGGCCGGTTGAGCAGGGGCAGGTCCCGGGGGCGGGGCGGCTGGTGCATCACCCCTGCCTCGGGGGCTTCGGAGCCAAGCCCCAGGGCCGGCAGCAGATCGGTGCCGAGATCCACCGCCAGGATCTGCAGCACCGTGAGCGCGGCCGGGATCCGCAGCACCACCATCGCCAGGAACGGCACGACCTCCGGCACGTTCGAGGCAAGGATGTAGGTGATGAACTTGCCGATGTTGGCCACCACCGAGCGGCCAAACCGCACCGCCTCCACGATCGTGGCGAAGTTGTCGTCGAGCAGCACGATGTCGGCGGCCTCGCGGGCCACATCGGTGCCGCTGATGC
The DNA here is from genome assembly GCA_025128135.1 of Synechococcus sp. CS-1325. GTDB lineage: Bacteria > Cyanobacteriota > Cyanobacteriia > PCC-6307 > Cyanobiaceae > Regnicoccus. Next base: position 12,319 of record JAHLYW010000027.1, on the reverse strand, counting down.
CCATGGCGAGACCCACGTCGGCGACCCGCAGGGCCGGTGCGTCGTTGACACCATCGCCGGTGACGGCCACCACTTCGCCCAGGGCCTGGTAGGCCTGCACCAGCCGCAGCTTCTGCTCCGGAGCCATGCGGGCGAATACCAGCCGGTGGCGGTACTTGAGCAGCTGCCGCAGATGCACGTCGCTGATCTGGGCCAGGGTGGAGCCCTCGATCACCCGCACGGGATCGGCACCTGCGCTGTGGCCAGGGGCGGAGCTCGGCTCCAGCAGGCCGATCTGGAGAGCGATCGCCTGGGCCGTGAGTCCGTAGTCGCCGGTCACCATCGTCACCCTGATGCCGGCGTCGTGGCAGCGGCGGATGGCATCTGGCACTTCCGGTCGGGGCGGGTCATAGAGGCCCAGCAGGCCGAGCATGGTCTGGCCCGATTCCAGAACGTCCGCCGGCGCCGTGTGCAGGTCTTCCGCCCCGGCTTTCAGGGCCACGGCAATCACCCGGTAGCCCCTGGCGGCCAGGTCGTCGTTGGCGGCCACCACCCGCCGGCGGCGGATCTGATCGAGCGGTTCGCTGCCGCTGGGCGTGAGCCAGGCCTCGCAGCGCTCCAGCACCTCCAGCGGCGCTCCCTTGGTGATCACCAGGCTGCTCCCGGCGGCGATCGGCAACGGCTGGTTGTTCCAGCTCACCAGCACCGTCATGCGCCGCCGGTGTGAATCGAAGGGGATCTCGCGCAGGCGCGGGTGGAGGCGCTGCCGCTCCGCCGGATCGAGGCCGGCGGCCTGCGCTGCCTGCAGCATCGCCGTTTCGGTGGGATCACCCACGGCACCTCCGGCATCGAGGCGGGCGTTGCTGCAGAGGGCGGCCCCCTCCAGCAGCAGCAGCTGCAGCTCCTCGCCGGGTACCGGCAGCCAGGTTTCCTCCACCGCCATGCGGTTGCAGGTGAGGGTGCCGGTCTTGTCGCTGCAGATCACGCTCACCGAACCCAGCGTTTCCACCGCCGAGAGACGCCGCACCAGCGCCTTGCGACGGGCCATGCGCTGAACGCTCAAGGCCAGCGCCAGGGTCACCGTGGGCAGAAGACCCTCGGGCACGTTGGCAACGATGATCCCGATCGCGAAGACCAGGCTCTCCAGGGGCGTCATGCCCACGAAGACTAGGCTCAGGGCGAAGGCGAGCAGGCCCATCGTGATGGCGATCGTGCTGATCGTGTGCACGATCCGGGCCACCTGCTGCTCCAGGGTGCTGGCGCTGCGGTGGGTGCCGGCCGTGAGGCGGGCCACCTGGCCGAATTCGGTTTCGGCGCCGGTGGCATAAACGATCGCCTCGCCCCGGCCGGAGGCGATCGTGCTGCCCGCCAGCAGCAGGTTGGGCCTCTCAGCGGTGGGCAGACGCAGCTCGGCCTGAGCGGCGGGCAGGTCGATGGCCTGACGGGCCACCGGCACCGATTCACCGGTGAGCACCGAAAGATCGACGCGCAGCTCATTGCCCACGCTGATGCGGCAGTCGGCCGGCACTCGATCGCCCTCCTCCAGCAGCAGCCGGTCGCCGGCCACCAGTTCCTCGGCGGAGCGGAAGCCGAGATTTCCATCCCGCCACACCTGCACCTGGCGAGGCAGGGCGCGGGTGAGAGCGGCCAGGGTGCGCTCCGCCTGGAACTCCTGCCAGAACGAGAAGATGCCGTTGATCAGCACCACCGCCCAGATCGCCCAGCCCAGCTGCGGTGTGCCGGCCACGAAGGCCAACGCCCCGGCGATCCAGAGCAGCAGGGCCATGAAGTGGACCATCTGGTCGAGGAAGCGCAGCACCAGGGGCCGGCGTTTCAGCGGCGGCAGCCGGTTGGCGCCGTAGTGCTCCAGCCGCTGCTCCGCGTCCAGCTGGCTGAGACCCTCGGGGGTGGTGCGCAGGCCTGGATACACCTGCTCCAGCGGCAGTGACCAGATCGGCTGGGAGGCAGCAAGCAGCACCGGGGCAACAGGCTGGGGTGCCTTCAGGATGGCCGCCCCGAAGCCGAGCGGATCAGGGCGCGCACTTCCTCTATGGCTGGTACCCGGCCGGACACCACAACCTGCCCGTCGAGCACCAGTGCAGGGGTGCGCATCACGCCGTAGCCGGCAATCGCGACGGGATCATGAACCGCTTCGATGCTGGAGGCGATGCCGAGCTCCGCGGCACCCTGGCGGGCGTGGCTCTCCAGGGTGATGCATTTCTTGCAGCCGCTACCGAGGATCTTGATGTCCATGGTGAAGGGGGAGGGGATCAAACCAGGAGGGCATTGAAGAGGTAGCCGATCAACACGATGCCCACGCCTGTCACGGAGAAAAAGGCGAGCAACAACGGTGGTTGAAGCACCCTGCGCAGCAGGATCAGCTCCGGCACCGACAGGGCCACCACACTCATCATGAAGGCGAGAACCGTGCCCATCGGCAGGCCCTTCTCGTAGAGCGCCTGCACCATCGGCATCACCCCCGCTGCGTTGGAATAGAGCGGAATCCCGATCCCGACGGCCAGCAGCACACCGAAGGGATTGCCGCGGCCGGCGTAGGTGGCGAAGAAGTTGGTGGGCACCCAGCCGTGGATCAAGGCGCCCACGCCGATGCCGATCAACAGATAGGGCCAGATCTGCTGAAGGATCGAAGCCACTTCTTCCGCTCCCATCTGCAGCCTCTGCTCGAAGGAAAGGCCTAGCGAACTCTCCACGGCCTGCCCGTGCAGCTTGGTTTCGTAGACGAACGATTCAACCCAGCGCTCCAGTCGCAGGCGACCCAGCACCCATCCCGTCAGGATCGCGATCGCCAGGCCGGAGCCGATGTAGATCAGCGTGATCCGCCAGCCGAACAGGCTGAAAAGCAGCCCGATCGCCACCTCGTTCACCATCGGGCTGGCGATCAGGAAGCTCATCGTGACCCCCAGCGGGATGCCAGCGGCCAGAAAGCCGATGAAGGCCGGCACCGCACTGCAGGAGCAGAAGGGTGTGATCACCCCCAGCATTCCCGCCAACACGTTGCCGATCCCCTCGCGGCGCCCGGCCAGCAGGGCCCGGGTGCGCTCCACACTCAGATAGGAGCGCAGCACCGTCACCAGGAAGATGATGCCGCTGAGCAGCAGGGCGATCTTGATCGAGTCGTAGAGGAAGAAGCGCAGGGCTTCGCTCAGCCGCTGCTGCGGATCCAGGCCCAGCCAGCCGAACAGCACCGCTTCCCAGAGGGATTCGTTGATCCGATAGAGCAGCAGCCATCCGGCCACGAGGCCGGCCAGCAGGGTCACATGGCCCGGGCGGCTGGTGCGCAACCACCGCATCGCCGGGGCGGGTTCGCTCACGGGCATGGGCTGGCGGAGTTGCGGCAGTCGGCACTCAAGGCGGCGAGCCAGCCGCGGAGTTCGTCGAGGGCTTCGGGGCGCAGGCGGTAGTAAATCCAGCGGCCCTCCTGCCGGTCGGCCAGCAGCCCGGCCTGCTTGAGCACCTTGAGGTGAAAGGAGAGCTTCGACTGGGCCAAGCCGAGATCGGCGGTGAGATCACAGACGCAACGCTCGCCGCCGCCGAGGGCCTCGATCACCTTCAACCGCAACGGATCGGCCAAGGCCTTGAGCAGCGCTCGGGCCTGGTCGCTTTGCAGGGATGTGGTGGCGACGCTCATCGGATCGGGCCTGCCAGATTCATCAACGCTAGTTGATTGGTTTGCGGCAGCGGGTCAGAGGTTGGTCCTGGGGTCAGGCAGGACGCCTCATGTGCTGAAGGCGCAGCACTTCAAAGAGCACGGGTTCGGCCAGGTGGGCCTCCGGATCCAGCACGAAAGGCGCGATGAACTGCTTCAGCGCAGCCTGACTGCGGGCACGGGTGAAGTCGATCCAGAGGCTTGGCGATCGCGCTCCTGATCGGCTTCATAGCCCTCCAACTCCACGCCCCACTCGCCGCTGAGGAAGCGCTGAGCGATCTGGGCCCGGCGTCGCTGCTGGAGGGCCTGCTCAAGCAAGCGCCGGATGGCAGGGCCCTTCTTGCGCTCGCCGGAGAGTTCCAGGATTTCCCGCATCTCATGATCCGAGAGATCGTCGGTCACTTTCAGGGTCTGCGCCTCCACGATCCAGACTTTGCCTGAAGCATGGCACCGGACCTCCATGGGGCGCCCTCCCAGGCGCCTGCAACCCCAGCAGAATTCCAGGGGTCGAAGCTCAATCGGCCGTACTGCCGCCCACCCCGTTGAACACACCCCAGGTGGGGAGAGCGGCAGCCACTTGTTGTGGCTTCTGGTGTGACTCGTGCCAATAGTCCTTAGCATCATCCCATCTGATCATCCCTGGAGGGATGGGCCATGTATGCCGTCAGCGTCAGCGGCCTCAAGAACAATCCGGCCGAGGCCCTGCGCCAGTCGAAGCAGGGCATGGTCGTCGTGCTCAACAGGGACAATCCCGATGCGGTGTTGATGGGCCTTGATCAGGGCGGGCTGCTGCAGGCACCGGGCGTGCGGCCCGCGCTGGCCACCGCCCTGTTCCGCGATGGTGAGCTCTCCCTGGCCCGCGCCGCCCGGGTCGCAGAGATGGACATCGCCGCCTTCATCTCCCATCTCTCGCGGCTGGGGATACCGGTGATCCGTCTGACGGAAGCCGAAACCAACGCCGACCTTGACACCCTGGAGCAATGGCTGCAGTCGTCATCAGCGACGCCAGCCCTCTGATCGGCCTGGCCCGCGTGAACGGGGTCGGCTGGCTGAGGGAGCTGTTTGGGGAGGTCCTCATCCCAGCGGTGGTCGCCGATGAGGTGATCACCGGAGGCTTCCCCGCAGACGAAGCGCGCATCACCGCCGCGCTGGAGGCAGGCTGGCTGCAGATTGCAGGCCCCATCCCAGCCGGGCCTGACCTGCCGGATCTCGATGAGGGAGAAGCGGCCAGCATTCGTTTGGCCCTTGCTCAACTGGGGCCGGCACTGCTCCTGATCGACGAGCGCTCAGGGCGGTCGGTAGCCCAGGGCCTGGGGCTGTCGATTGCAGGAACGGCCGCAGTCATCGGCATGGCTCGCCAGCGCCGTCTGATCCCGTCAGCTCGTGCGGTGCTGTCCCAACTGCATGACAGTGACTTCAGGATCGCTCCGGCAGTGATTCATGCCGTACTGCAACGCTGCGGCGAGAACAGTCCTGAAATTGCACAGGAGCCCTGAGGTAGGTCTGGGCTGAGGCGCTCAGGCCATGCAAGGTGTTGTACTCGCACGCGAGCCCCAGGAATGAGAAACCATGGGCGGCAGCAAGTGCCCGCCGCTCGGTTGGAGGGAGCGGCAGCGAATTGTTGCGGAATCGACTGCGACTCGACGATTCAGACTTTCCCGGCAGCATGGCACTGGACTTCCCTGGGGCGCCCTCCCAGGCGCCAGCAACCCCAGCAGAATTCCAGGGGCCGAAGCACAATCGGCCATACTGCCGCCCATCCAGTTGAACACACCCCTGGCCCTGCAGACCTTCGCCAACTGGGTGGCCTCGATCCGGGGCGATGAGGCCAGCGAAGCGCAGACCTACGTGAACCGGCTGCTGCAGGCCTGGGGCTGGGCGGATGCAGTGGAGGCGGGCACGTTCTTCGAGAAGCCCATCCCCAAGGGCAGCCTGGGCGGCGGCATGGGCAAGGCCGATGCCCTGATCGAGGGCACGCGCTCCACGGTGCTGATCGAAATGAAGAGCAGGGGCAAGGCGCTCGGGCCCCATTTCCCGCAGCTGCAGCGCTATTGGATGTACCTGGCTCCCAAGCCCGCCTACTGCCTCCTCTGCAACTTCGATGAGCTCTGGGTCTACGACATCAACGAGCTGGTGGATGAACCGCTGGTGAAGCTGCGTGTGGCCGATCTGGCCAGCCAGTCGTCGTCCCTTGCCTTCCTCAGCAAGAGCGAGCAACCGGTGCACTTCGGGCTCAACCAGATCGAGGTGACCGAAGCCCAGGCCCGGAGCATGGGTGAACTGTTCGGGAGGTTGCGCCAGCGAGGCGCGAAGAGCGGAGCGTTCACGGCCCTGGAAGCCCAGCGGTTCGTGCTCCAGTGCGTCCTCAGCCTGTTCGCCGAAGACCGCAACCTGTTGCCGAATCTGCAGTTCACCCTGGCCCTCGATGCCTGCCAGGGCGGCCAGAGCAGTTACGACGTGCTGGGCAACCTCTTTGGCGAGATGAACACCCCCGGCATCACCCCGGGCGGGCAATTCCGGGGAACGCCCTACTTCAACGGCGGGCTCTTCGCCCACATCCCAAGACTGGAACTGCTCCCCGAGGAACTGGATCTGCTCAGCGCCAGCGCCGAAGAGAACTGGAAGCAGGTGCGGCCCAGCATCTTCGGCAACATATTCGAGGCCAGCAGCGATGCCGCCACCCGCCACGCCCATGGCCAGCACTTCACCAGTGAGGTGGACATGCTGCAGATCATCCGCCCCACGATCGTGGAGCCATGGGAGGAGCGGATTGCCCAGGCCAGCAGCATCGCTGAACTGGAGGGCCTTCGGCAGGCGTTGACGCAGTACCGCGTCTGCGATCCGGCCTGCGGCTCCGGCAACTTTCTCTACATGGGCTACAACGCCGTCAAGGATCTGGAGGTGTCAATCCTGCGGCGCATCTCAGATCTTCGCCGTTCGGAGGTGAAGAAGGGTCAGGCGGTTCTGGGCCTTGTGACGCCGCTGCAGTTCTTCGGAATGGACACCAGCCCGTTCGCCGTTGAATTGGCCCGGGTGACGCTGATGATCGCCCGCAAGGTGGCGAACGACCGCCTAGGGCTCACCGAACGGGATCTGCCGCTCGACAACCTCGACAACAACATCAGGGTGGCCGATGCATTGTTCGCCCAGTGGCCGGAGGCGGACTCCTACGTGGGGAATCCTCCATTTCTGGGCGGGAAGCGGATGCGAACAGAACTTGGTGACGACTACACCGAGCGAGTTTATAACTATTATCCTGATTCTTCAAACTTCGCTGATTTTTGTTGTTACTGGTTTCGACTTGCTCACGACAACCTGAAGCCGGATGGCAGGGCTGGACTGGTCGGCACGAACATGATTAGGAGGGGTTACAACAGGCGAGCGTCTTTGGATTACATTCGTGACAACGGAGGATTTATCCACAACGCTATCTCAACCGAGCCGTGGTCCGGGGATGCAAAAGTTCATGTAAGCATTGTCAACTGGGGAAAGAGCAAGCCGCGCAGATGCACCCTGGATGGAAAGTCAGTATCTGAAATCAATACTACACTGGGAGACACAGTTGACGCTACAGAAGCGTCTAAGCTTAAAGCCAATAAAGGTACATGCTTCGTAGGAGTGCAGCCCACTGGTGCGGGCTTTGATGTTCCCGAAGAGACCGCACTGGAATGGATCAGTCACGACCAACGCAATGCCCAAGTTGTTAGACCATTTTCAATGGGGTATAACCTCGCACAATGCCCCCTCGGAAAGCCAGATCGTTGGATTGTTGACTTCGGCACGCTCGTGCTGGAAGAAGCAGAGACGTTTCCGCTGCCATTTCAGCATCTCAAAGATTACGTTAGACCCGTACGCCTTGCGAATAAAAACAAAGAACTACATGTCAGATGGTGGCTTCACTGGAGACCTAGGCCTGCGATGCGGACAGCCATAAGAGATAAGGACTTCTACTTCGCAGTTCCAAGGGTGTCGAAATGGGCTTTTCCCCTAAGGCTCGAAAAGGCCTGGTTGCCAGGAGAGAAGAATGTTGTTCTGGCCTCCGAAGATTTTTATGTTTTTGGACTTCTTACCTCATCTGTTCATCGTCAGTGGATGCATGCTCAGAAAGGCACCCTCAAGGGCGACATCGCCTACACCCATGACTCGATCTTCGAAACCTTCCCCTTCCCCCAGATCGTCGCCCCTGAGCTAGCGCAGCAGATCCGCCAGGCGATGACCGCCCTCAACGACTACCGGAATGAGGTGATGCTGGGGCGGAACTGGGGCATCACCGATCTCTACAACGCCTACTTCCACGAACCGGCCAGCCAGCTCGCCAAGCTCCATCAGGCGCTCGATGCTCTGGTGCTGAAGGCCTACGGCTGGAAAGCCAAGGAAGACATCCTCAGCAACCTGCTTGATCTCAACCTGGAGCTGGCCGAGCGGGAAGCCGCCGGGGAGACGGTGGTGGGGCCGTGGGCGCCTGCTTGAGGCCCCCTCCTGCTCAGCGCCAGAGCCGGATCCAGCTTCCGGCCCAGGATCAGACCGCCCGGCAGACCCGGATTGAGAGAGCGGATTTGTTGACTACCACCATGCAGATCATCTCCTCATACCTGCAGAACCGAATTGCGGAGAGAGAATCGGATCCCGGCGCAACTGTCAAGGAATCCTTGCCAACGGCTACTGATCCCAGGTCAGCGCCAGCTCCCCTCCCAGCACCACCATCCGGCGATCCAGGGTCCAGAGCGAACACCTGCTCAGCTTTGCGGACGCCAACAGGTGGGCGTCGATGTAACCGATGCCACGGCCTGCCAGGGGATGCCGCTCGATCAGCAGCAGTACCTCGCTGTGCGAGGCCAAGGTGACGGTCGGCAGACCCTCGAGCAGCGCGAGCACTTGACGGCGCGCCCGCAGATGCCCACAGGCAATCTCTCCGATCACCCAGGGGTGGCTCAGCACCTCGCCTCCCTCCAGCAGCTCGGCCAAGTGGGGGACGCCGGCGCGCAGGTGATCCACCCACACCGACGTGTCGACCAGGATCAAGGCTCGCCGCGACGACGGGGAATGGGCTGCAGACCGGGCTCGCTGCCACCCAGCACCGCCAGCCGATGGGCACTTTCCCGCTGCACAAGGGCCTTGAGGGCCTCCCGCAGCAGGGCACTGCGCTCCAGGCCTCCGCAAAGCAGCTGGGCCTGCGCCAGCAGGTCATCGTCAAGGGTCACGGTGGTACGCACATCCAGAGATCAACCTGGCATCAGTTTAGGCATCAACTGATGCCCCCAGCGATGCCGAGGAGCCCCGTGACTCCTTAATCAAGCCATAAGCCCATCAACACCACTTGATGGAAGACTGGGGCTCGCTGCTCCGTCCAACGTGAAGATCGGCATCAACGGCTTCGGCCGCATCGGCCGCCTGGTGTTCCGCGCCCTCTGGGGCCGCCCCGGCATCGCCCTGGTGCATGTCAACGACCCGGCCGGTGATGCCGCCACCGCCGCTCACCTGCTCGAATTCGACTCCGTGCATGGCCGCTGGCCCCAGGCGGTGCATGCCGACGCCGGCGCCGATGGCTTCCGCGTAGCCGACCAGCAAGTGAGCTACAGCCGCCACAAGGATCCCACTGCCGTGCCCTGGCTTGATGCCGGCGTGGACCTGGTGCTCGAGTGCAGCGGCAAGATCAAAACGCCCGAAACCCTCGAGCCCTACTTCAATGTGGCGGGCCTGAAGCGCGTGATCGTGGCCTGCCCGGTGAAGGGGGTGATCGCCGGGGAAGAAGCGCTTAACGTGGTGTTCGGCATCAACCACGCGCTCTACGACCCCAGCCGCCACCGCCTGCTCACCGCCGCCTCCTGCACCACCAACTGCCTGGCACCGGTGGTGAAGGTGGTGCACGAAAGCTTCGGCATTCGCCACGGCTCGATCACCACTCTCCACAACATCACCAACACCCAGGTGGTGATCGACAGCTTCAAATCCGACCTGCGCCGGGCTCGCTCCGCCACCAGTTCGCTGATCCCCACCACCACTGGATCAGCCAAGGCGATCGGCCTGATCTTCCCGGAGCTGCAGGGCAAACTCAACGGCCACGCCGTGCGGGTGCCCTTGCTCAATGCCTCGATCACCGATGCGGTGTTCGAGCTGGAGCGCGCGGTGAGCGCGGAGGAGGTGAATGCCGCCTTTGCTGCCGCTGCCGCCGGCCCGCTGCAGGGAATCCTGGGCTATGAGGAGCGGCCGCTGGTGTCGGTCGATTACGTCAACGACAGCCGCAGCTCGATCGTCGATGCCCTCTCCACGCTGGTGGTGAACGGCACCCAGCTCAAGGTGTTCGCCTGGTACGACAACGAGTGGGGCTACAGCTGCCGCATGGCCGATCTGGCCTGCCACGTGGCGGCGCTTGAAGCTGCTGGCCCTTCGGCCGCGGCTGAACAGGATGCCGTTGCATGAAACAGCTCACCGGGCTGCAGCAATACGCGATCGTGACGGCCAATTACTGGGCCTTCACCCTCACCGATGGGGCGCTGCGCATGCTCGTGGTGTTCCATTTCCACCAGCTGGGTTACACCACCCTGGAGATCGCCTTTCTGTTTCTGTTCTACGAATTCTTCGGCATTCTCACTAACCTCTACGGCGGCTGGCTGGGGGCCCGCTTCGGGCTGCGGCTCACGCTCTGGGCGGGCACGTTGCTGCAGGTGGGCGCCCTGCTGATGCTGATCCCCGTCGCCGAAGGCTGGCCGCGCTGGTGGAGCGTGGCCTACGTAATGCTGGCCCAGGCGATCAGCGGCATCGCCAAGGACCTCAACAAGATGAGCGCCAAGAGCGCCATCAAGACCGTTGTGCCGGAAACCCCCGACGACCACAGCCGCGGCGAAGCCCAGCTGTTCAAGTGGGTGGCGATCCTCACCGGCTCCAAGAACGCCCTCAAGGGGGTGGGCTTTTTCCTGGGTGGGGTGCTGCTCGCCACGATCGGCTTCAATGCCGCCGTTGCGGCGATGGCCGGTGGGCTGTTCCTGGCTTTCCTGGTCACCCTGGTGCTGCCGGGTGAGATCGGCCGCATGAAGGAGAAGCCGGCCTTCACAGCCCTGTTCTCCAAATCGAAGGGCATCAATGTGCTCTCAACGGCCCGCTTCTTCCTTTTCGGCGCCAGAGATGTGTGGTTTGTGGTGGCCCTGCCGGTGTTTCTGCAGACCACCCTTGGTTGGCGCTACTGGGAGGCGGGCGGCTTCATGGGCCTCTGGGTGATCGGCTACGGGATCGTGCAGGGCTCTGCCCCGGCCCTGCGGCGCAGCTGGGGGCAGAGCGCTCCGCCGGGGGTGTCAGCCGTGCAGTTCTGGAGCGCCGTGCTCACGGCCATCCCGGCCCTGATCGCCGTGGCGCTCTGGCGGGAGGTGGCCCAGCCGGGGGTGGCGATTGTGGTGGGGCTTGCCGCCTTCGGCGTGGTGTTCGCGATGAATTCCTCGATCCACAGCTACATGGTGCTGGCCTACACCGACGCCGAATCGGTGAGCCTCAACGTGGGCTTCTATTACATGGCCAATGCCGCCGGCCGGCTGGTGGGCACCCTGCTCTCCGGCGCACTGTTTCTGGTGGGCGGCCTGCAGGCCTGCCTGTGGGCCTCGTGCCTGCTGGTGGGGCTCGCTTTCCTGGCCGGGATCAGGCTGCCGCCGCCGTTGCGGCAGCAGCTCGAAGCGGCCTGAGCGTTCTGGAGCGCAGGCTTTGCCCAACCCTTTGGATCACCCTCCTCACCAGCGAGAATCAGGCCTGATCAGCGTGGGTTTGCAACATGCAGGAGCGGCTGATGCCAGGCCACGTCGACATGGCGCAGGAGATTCTGCGTTTCTGGTTTGAAGCAACAGAGCCGTGGCAGTGGTTCGTCAAGGATGCAGCGTTTGATGCGCTGGTGGCCGATCGCTGGATCGGCCTGACCCGGGCGGCCCTGTCTGGCGATTGCACTGCCTGGGGAGAAGGCCCGCAGGGCGGCCTGGCGCTGGTACTCTTGCTCGATCAGTTTCCCCGCCAGATCTGGCGGGAGTCGGCGATGGCCTTCGCCGGGGATGATCAGGCTCTGCGGCTGAGCCTGGCGGCGGTGGCGACGGGCTGGGTTGCAGCGGAGCCGGAGCCGGCCCGCCGGCAGTTCTGGCTGCTGCCCCAGATGCATGCCGAAGATCTGGCGGTGCAGGAGGCCTCCCTGCCGTTGTTCGAGCGCTTCACCGACGCCCGCACCGCCGAGTTCTCGCGGCGGCACCGGGATGTGATCGCCCGCTTCGGCCGCTTCCCCCATCGCAACGCCGCCCTCTGCCGGGTATCGAGCGCAGCTGAGCTTGCCTTTCTGCAGAAGCCCGGCTCCAGCTTCTGAGCCCGCCACTGCCGATCGCCCCAGCCCCGCCCGGCACCGCCACACCAGCCCAGCAGTGGGCCTTGACAAACTCGATGGAGGGGTGCGGAGTGAGAGAAATTTTGTTTTTGTTGAAACTATGGTCTTCTTTAGGGAACCTCGAAATATTGCCACTTTTGAGGCAATATTGAGACGCCGCAAGGAAATCCTCTGCACGTGCAGATGCTCCTGGCGACTGGCATCAAGTACTTTAAGTCGAGTCGGTTTTCTCCCTGTCGAATGATCAGGAGGCCGGCGTTGCCTTTGAGTTGCAATGCAGGTATCGAAGAAAGTTGTAAGTCAGATTACGCAGTCCCCACCAAGCT
>JAHLYW010000026.1 GCA_025128135.1 Synechococcus sp. CS-1325 | reverse complement strand
TGATCCCCTGGCGGATCCACCAATACGCATAGGTGGAGAACTTGTAGCCGCGGGTGGGATCGAACTTCTCCACACCTCGCACCAGGCCGATCGTGCCCTCCTGGATCAGGTCCAGAAGTTCCATGTTCCGCTTGGTGTATTTCTTCGCCACGCTCACCACCAGCCGCAGGTTCGCCGCCACCATCCGCTCCTTGGCCCGGCGGCCGTTGATCAGCTTGCGCTTCAGCACCGGCAGGCTCAGCCCGAGCGACTCGGCCCACTGCTCGGGGTTCGGCTTGCTGCCGCTGCGCATCTGGAGCTCCTGCTCCGCCTCCTCCAGACGCATCAGCTCCTGCACCTGGCGGCCCAGGGTGATCTCCTGCTCATGGCTCAGCAGGGGCACACGGCCGATGTCCCGCAGGTAGGACCGCACCAGGTCGCCGTCGACCGGGGGGTGGGAACGACCCGCAGCCTGGAAGGTCTTGGGCCCGGGAGCGACGTTCGAATCAGGGATCCGATCCAGCGATAGAGCGACAACCACAGCGAAGCTCTTGAAGGTGTGTGAAGCCTAACCTAAAGAAGTGTGAAGGACCTCTCAGAAAACCAAAGAAACTCTGTTTTCTCTCAGACCCTGCGGCGCAGCCCGGAGCGCTCAGGGGTTCAGACCCACGTGGTTGAGCAGCCAGGAGGCAGTCTGCAGGTAGATGAACACGCCGGCGACATCGGTGGCGGTGGTGATGAACGGCGCTGACATCAGGGCCGGATCAAGCCCCAGCCGGTCGAACAGCAACGGCAGGGACGCTCCGGCGGTGGCGGCCAGGGTGGTGATGCAGACCAGGCTGATTCCTGCCGCCGTGGCCACCAGCATCCCCCCACCCACCTGCCAGGCCCAGGGCACCACCACGATCACCAGCAGCAGCCCAAGCAACAGCCCGGACAGAGCTTCCCGACCGACCGTGCGCCAGAGCCCGAGCGACTGGATCCTCTGGGTGCTCAGACCCCTGATCACCACCGTGGAACTCTGGGCGCCCACGTTGCCACCGGTGCCGATCAACAGTGGGATGAAGGCCGCCAGCCGCACCACCTCCTTGAGAACCCCTTCCTCGGAGGCGATCACCGCTGAGGTGCCGGTGTTGGCCACCAGCAGAACCAGCAGCCAGACCACCCGACGGCGGGCCACTGTGAACAGGTTGCTCTGGAAGTAGTCATCCTCATCACCGGCCTGCACGGCGCCGGCGGCATAGAGATCGCGGGTGGCCTCCTGCTGGATCACGTCGATCACGTCATCGACGGTGACGATCCCCACCAGGCGCTGCTCCCTGTCCACCACCGGCACGGCCAGAAAGTCGTAGCGCTGGATGATCCGGGCCACCTCCTCCTGATCGGTGCCGGTGCTGACGTTGAGCACGTCACGGGTCATCACGTCACCGATGCGGTCATCGGGCTCTGCGGTCACCAGATCGCGCAGGGAGAGGATGCCGGTCAGGTGGCGAGAGGCATCGGTGACATAGAGGCTGTAGACGGTTTCGGTGTCGCGGGCGCGGCGACGCACGATGTCGAGAGCTTGGGCGGCGCTGTGGAACTCCTTGAGATCGATGAACTCCGTGGTCATCAACCGGCCTGCTGTTTCCGCCTCGTAGCCGAGCAGCTGAGCGGTGATCCGACGCTCGGCAGGACTCAGCTCCATCAGCAACCGCCGCACCACCTTGGCCGGCAGTTCATCGAACAACCGCACCCGGTCGTCCGGGGACATCTCCTCGACCAGCTCCAGCACCTCACCAGAGCGCAACCGCTCCAGGAGGGTCTGCTGCACGGCGGGATCGAGATACTCGTAGACCTCGATCGCCTCATCTTTGGCGAGCAGGCGGAAGGCCAGGGCCTGGAGGGTACGGGGCAGGCTGCCAATCGCCTCGGCGCAGTCCACCGGCTGGACCGGCTCCAGCAACAACTTGACGCCGTCGTAGTTGCCAGCAGCCAACAGGCCCTGCAGCTGGCGGGCGACGATCTCCGCCACCTGCAGGCTGCTGTTGCTCACCGTGGTGGGGCTGGTGGCCTCGCTCATCGCCCGGGAGGATCGCAGCTCCCCGAGTGTATGGGGAGGGGGCACCAGGCTTGTCTCGAGCGCCTAGGGTCATTTCTCACTGGAATCGCTTCATGACCCTGAATGTGTCGGATGTGGTGGTGACCAGCGCCACCGGAGCTGCCCAGCGGCTTGGGGAGTTCGGCGGTCAGGTGCTGCTGATCGTCAATGTGGCCAGTCGGTGCGGCTTCACCCGGCAGTACGCCGGCCTGCAGACCCTGCAGGACACCTACGGGCCCCGGGGCCTGGTTGTGCTGGGCTTCCCCTGCAACGATTTCGGCGCCCAGGAGCCGGGCAGCCTCAGCGAGATTCAGCAGTTCTGCTCCACCACCTACGGGGCCAGCTTCACCCTGTTCGACAAGGTGCACGCCAAGGGGGTCAAGACCCCCCCCTATGACCTGCTCACCCAGGTGGAACCTGCCGGTGACGTGGAGTGGAACTTCGAGAAATTCCTGGTGGGCAGGGATGGCACCGTCCTCGGACGGTTCAAGAGTGCGATCGAACCCGATGGCGCAGAGCTCACCGCGGCGATCGAGGCGGCTCTGGCGGCCTGAACGCGGCTCGGCTGCTTGCCAGCCCGATGGCTGCTGCGGCCAGGCCGAGCACCAGGCTGGCGACCAGCAGGGCCAGCGCAGCTGGGGTCTGTCCTTCCTCCCCCAACCAGACCAGATCCAGCATCCAGGAGCTGAACGTGGTGAGGGATCCACAGAAGCCGACGCCACCAAGCAGCAGCAGGGGTGCACGCCACGGGATCGGCCCCGCCAGCACCCCGAGCAGGAACGAACCCGCCACATTGGCCAACAGATGGGCCGCCGCCACCCCGGCGGCCCCATCGGCGAGCAAGGGGCCGATCTGAACCCCGATCCGCCAGCGCAGCAAAGCGCCGGGCACAGCTCCTGCAGCCACAAGCCCCAGCTCCCAGAACGCGAAACGAAGACGACGCCTCACCTCAGGACGCCCCCATTCGCAGACCCAGCTGGACGGCCAGCAGCCCGGCCAGCACCGAGGCTGCCGCCAGGATCCCCGCCTCGGCCCAGCGGCCCTGGCGCTGCTCCTGCAGCAGTTCCAGCATCAGGGTGGAAAAGGTGCTGAAACTACCGAGAAAACCAGTGCCCAGCAGGAGCAACAAGCCGGTGCCCGCCAGGCTGTGGCGCCGGTCGATGCCAACGAGCAAGCCGAGGGCAAAAGCGGCAACCACATTCACAGCGAAGGTGCCCCAGTGGCGCCGAGGCAGGATCGGCTCGAAATGGTTGACCAGCTGCAGCCGCAACCACGCCCCCGGAATCGCACCAAGCGAAACGAGCAGGAATTCAGTCCCGCTGCTGCTGCTCACGGCTCATCAAGGCTGACGGGTTCACCCGGGCAACCAACCGCGGCGGGGACCAGCCCCGCCGGAAGCGGGTATCTGCACCTGCAGCCACCGGTCACCGTCAGGCTCCCACCAGGTGCGCAGGAGCCGCAAGGGAACGTTTGCCTGCAGGCGGGTCAGGGCGGGTGCGGAGTGCTGTGGAGCACATCGCAGCAGCAATGACCCTGCAGCCAGCAGGGGTTCCTGGCTCTGGCGCCTGCGCAGCTCGGGGGAGCGTCGCTCCCCTCCACCAGCCGGCAGGGCGGCAGGAGCAATCAGGGCCATCCCCAGAACCCAGGCCAGGCGCCAGTCCATCAGATGTCGAGCTGGGCAAAATCGAGCTCGGCGCTGTGCTTCTCGATAAATTCCCGTCGTGGAGCCACCTTGTCGCCCATCAGGATCGTGAAGATGCGGTCGGCTTCGGCGGCGTCTTCAATCTCCACACGTTTCATGGTGCGGGTGGTGGGATCCATGGTTGTTTCCCAGAGCTGTTTGGGCATCATCTCACCTAGGCCCTTGAAACGCTGGATCGTGTAGTTGGCCTTCTCGCCAAAACCATCAAGCGTGGTTTTCAGATCCTGCTCGTTGTAGCAGTAAGTGTGATTCTTGCCCCGCTCAACTTTATAGAGGGGCGGACAGGCAATGTAAATGTAGCCACCTTCCAGCAGCGTTTTCTGATAACGGTAAAAGAAAGTGAGCAAGAGGGTGCGGATGTGAGCTCCATCCACATCCGCATCGGTCATGATCACAATGCGGTGGTAGCGCAGAGCCGATTCATTGAACTCCTCTCCCTTGATGCCAAGACCCAATCCGGTAATCAGGGACTGAATCTCAGTGTTTTTATAGATCTTCGCATCATCCGTTTTCTCGATGTTGAGAATTTTTCCACGCAAAGGCAAAATGGCCTGAAAACGTCGATCGCGGCCCTGCTTGGCAGAGCCCCCGGCGGAATCGCCTTCAACCAGATATATTTCGGATTCGGAAGGATCTCGCGAGCTGCAGTCAGCCAGTTTGCCAGGCAGGGTGGAGCTCTCCAGCACAGATTTGCGCCTCACCAGCTCCCTGGCTCGCCGGGCGGCTTCGGCCGCATTGAAGGCCTGGATGGCCTTCTCCAGAATGAGATCAATCACCTGGGGGTGAAACTCCAGGTATTCGGCCAGTGACTGGCCTACCACCGTATCCACGATGCCGCGAACCTCGGTATTGCCGAGCTTTGTTTTGGTTTGGCCTTCGAATTCAGGATCAGGCACCTTCACCGAAAGAACGGCAGTAAGCCCTTCCCGGATATTCTCCCCAGCCAGATTCGGATCCACATCCTTGCGCTTGTTCCGCTTCTTGGCAAAGGTGTTCAGCGTGCGGGTCAGTACTGTTTTGAGCCCTTCAATGTGGGTGCCACCATCCACGGTGCGAATGTTATTGGCAAAGCCAAGAATGCTATCGGAATAGGCATCAACACACCATTGCAGAGCGGCTTCAACCTGGACGCCATCTTTCTCATTGTTGACGTAAATAATGTCGGAATGAAGCGGCTCCTTGCCCGCATTCATGTAAGCCACGTACTCGCGGATACCACCCTCGTAGTGATAGATCTCCTCGTGCCCCTCAGCCTCAGGCCCCCGGGCCTCCGAGCGCTCATCCCGGAACACGATCCGCACACCACCGTTCAGGTAGGCAAGCTCGCGCAGACGGCCCGAAAGGGTGGTGTAGTCAAAAGTGATGCCGCCGGTGAAGATCTCGCTGTCCGGCTTGAAGCGCACGCCTGTTCCAGTGGTTCCGGAGTCGTCGGATTCCGAGCGGAGCGTGCCGATCGGAGTGCCTCGCTCGAAGCGCTGCCGGTGCACCTGTCCCTGACGGCGCACGGTGACCTCGACCCACTCGCTGAGCGCATTGACAACCGAGATACCAACCCCATGCAGGCCCCCGGACACCTTGTAGCCGCCGCTGCCGAACTTGCCGCCGGCATGGAGAACGGTGAGCACCGTTTCAAGGGCGGATTTACCGGTGCGGGGGTGAATGTCGGTGGGAATGCCGCGACCGTTGTCGGTGACCTCGACCGATCCGTCTTCGCAGAGCCGGACGAAGATCTCATTGCAATGGCCGGCCAGGGCTTCGTCTACGGAGTTGTCGACCACCTCGTAGACGAGATGGTGAAGGCCACGGGGACCGGTGGTGCCGATGTACATTCCCGGCCGCTTGCGCACCGGCTCCAGCCCCTCCAGGACCTGGATCTGCTCGGCGCCGTAGGCATGCTCGATCTTGGAAGAATCGCTCATTCCGCTTGACTTGCGTGGGAGACGGACCGATCGAGGCCGACACGACCGATCAGCGCTGGTGGTGTGAGAATGACTGGACTCAGCACTGGGTTTCAGCTCAACACTGGTATCAGCTCGGCACCGGGCTCAACAGACAAGGCTTGCCAGAGGGCTCATTGAAAGCTCAGGGACAGGCTCAAGAACTGCTCCAGGCCTGACGAGGGCTTCCAGCTTACCACCGAGCACTCAGGGTGGCTTCCAGGGGCCTCTGAGAGGCTGTTGAGGCCTGGGATGCATCAACCCCAATTCAGACCAAGCCTGATCGGCCCAGCGGCCGGCCCATTCCATGGCCCTGTCAACCCTGCCTGTGATCGTGCTGCTCGGCCCCACCGCCAGCGGCAAAACGGAGCTGGCGATCCGGATCGCCGAGGCCCTCGACCTGGCGATTCTGTCGGTGGATTCCCGCCAGCTCTACCTCGGCATGGACATCGGCACCGCCAAGCCCACCCCCCTGCAGCGGGCCCGGGTGCGCCACGAGCTGCTGGATCTGTCCCCACCGGATCGGCCGATCAACCTCCATGCCTTCCGGCTTGCCGCCGCAGACCGCATCGCCGCCGAACAACAACGCCGGGGCATGGCCTTCCTGGTGGGAGGAAGCGGCCTCTACCTGAAGGCGATGATCCGTGGGCTTCTGCCGCCAGCCGTGCCGCCGCAACCGGCCCTGCGTGCCCAGCTCACTGCCCTGGGCCAGAGCACCTGCCGCCAGTTGCTTGCCCAGGCCGACCCGGTCACAGCCGCCCGCATCGCCGCCGCAGACGCGGTGAGAACCCAGCGGGCCCTGGAGGTGCTCTATGCCACCGGCAGGCCAGCCTCCAGCCTGCAAGCCACCGAGCCTCCGCCCTGGCAGGTGCTGGAGCTGGGCCTTGACCCACCCGATCTGCCCGATCGCATCGCCCGACGCACCCGCCAGCTCTACAGCTCCGGGCTGGTGGCGGAAACGGCCTTGCTGATCCGACGCTATGGCGCAGCCTTGCCCCTGCTGAACACGATCGGCTACGGAGAAGCCAAGCGCCACCTGGCGGGCGAACTCGACGAGGCCGAGGCCATCCGGCTCACCGACCTGCGCACCCGTCAGTTCGCCAAGCGGCAGCGCACCTGGTTTCGTCGCCAGCATCAGGCCCTCTGGCTGACGGGAGCTGATCCACTGCGGGAAGCCCTGGAGTCGGTCCAGCGCGTCCTAGAGTGAAAACCTGCGTGTTGCCCCCTGAACGCGCCCGATTGTGATGGCAATGCCCTGACCAAGCCAACGCTTGTGCCGGGCCATGCTTGAACAGGGTCATGGATGTCGTTCATGGCCATCCCCACTGCGGCCACCGCTGCGGCCTCACGCTTCGCCCCCTCGCTCTTCTGAATGCCACCTCGTCCCCGTTTCGACCGTCGTGCCCCCGTTCGGGAGCTCCCGAACATCAACGATCGCATCAGCTACCCCCAGCTCCGGGTGGTCGATGCCGACGGCAGCCAGCTCGGGGTGATCACCAGGGAAGAGGCCCTGGAGGTGGCCAAGGATCGGGAGCTGGATCTGGTGCTGGTGAGCGAGAAGGCTGATCCGCCGGTCTGCCGGATCATGGATTACGGCAAATTCAAGTTCGAGCAGGAGAAGAAAGCCAAGGAGGCCAAGAAGAAGTCTCACCAGACCGAAGTGAAGGAGGTGAAGATGCGCTACAAGATCGACTCCCACGACTATCAGGTCCGCATCGGCCAGGCCGTCCGCTTCCTCAAGGACGGTGACAAGGTCAAATGCACGGTGATCTTCCGGGGACGTGAGATTCAGCACACGGCCCTGGCCGAGCTGCTGCTGTTCCGGATGGCCAAGGATCTCGAGGAGAGTGCCGAGATTCAGCAGGACCCCAAGCGGGAAGGCCGCAACATGATCATGTTCCTGACCCCGCGCAAAACACCCCTCACCAAAGAGAAAGACGCCGCCGCCCTGGCCTCGAAGGCCGTGCGCACGATCCCCTCACCAGTGCGTCAGGTGAGTGGTGCCGACGCGGCGGTCGCCCAGGCCGAAAGCTGAGGTCCGAGGAGCGGCTGGCCGGCAACCGGCACAGCCTCCTATGCCACAGGGGGAATTGTCACCGGGGCCGATGCTCCGTAGGGTGGCAGCAAAGCTGCAGGTTCCAACGGGCGTGCGATTCCACATTCAGCAGGAAAGCGACATCCCGGCGTCGACCCAGCTGTACAACCAGATCTGTTTTGCGATCGCGGCGCGACACTACCCGCCCGGTCACCGGTTGCCCAGCACCCGGCAGCTGGCCATGCAGACCGGCCTGCACCGCAACACGATCAGCAAGGTCTACCGCCAGCTCGAGAATGACGGCGTGGTGGAAGCCATGGCCGGTTCGGGCATTTATGTGCGCGACCAGCAGAAGCCACGCGAAATCAAGGTGCCGCCCGGCCTCCGCAACCGCCTACGCCCCGACATCGACCGTGAGGTGCGTCAATGTGTGGACGGCCTGCTCAACGCCGGCTGCACCCTTCAGCAGGCCAGGGAGCTGCTCACCCGGGAGATCGACTGGCGACTGCGCTGCGGCGCCCGGGTGCTGGTCTCCACCCCCCGCGAAGACATCGGCGCCTCTCTGCTGATCGCCGAGGAACTGGCGCCGGTGCTGGAGGTTCCTGTTGAGGTGGTGCCCCTGGAGGAACTCGAAGCGGTGCTGGAGAGCTCCAGCAACGGAACCGTGGTCACCAGTCGCTATTTCCTCCAGCCGGTCGAAGAGCTTGCCCAGCGCTACGGCATCCGGGCCGTGGCGGTGGACCTCAACGACTTCCGCCAGGAACTCGACCTGCTGAAGGAACTGCGCACCGGCAGCTGTGTCGGTCTGGTCAGCATCAGCCCCGGCATCCTGCGCGCCGCCGAAGTGATCCTGCACAGCATGCGCGGCAACGAATTGCTGGTGATGACGGCCAACCCCGATGTCGGCAGCCGCCTGCTGGCCCTGCTGCGCGCCGCCAGCCACGTGCTCTGCGACCGGCCCAGCCTGCCGCTGGTGGAGCAGACCCTGCGCCAGAATCGGGCTCAGCTGATGCGAATGCCCCAGGTCCACTGCGCCCAGAGCTATCTCGGGGCTTCCACGATCAACCTGCTGCGCAAGGAGATTGGCCTGACCGAACCGCCAGACGGTTTGATCGATCCTCAGACCCTCCAGGCAGGCTGAGTCCCACGGGCCCAGGGTTCGTGGGTGTGGCGGCACCAGCGTCTTACCCGTTCCCCTGTATCCGTTCGCCTTGGGTTCCTCGTTCCGGCACCTCCTGAGCACCGTGGCGGCAGACCTGCGGATCATCAAGGAGCGCGACCCCGCCGCCCGCAGCACGCTTGAGATCCTGCTCTGCTACCCCGGCTTTCATGCCCTGGTGCTGCATCGCTTCAGTCATCGGTTGTGGCGGTGCCGGATCCCGCTTCTGCCCCGGCTGTTGTCACAGCTGGGCCGCTCCCTGACGGGGGTGGAGATCCATCCAGGCGCCCGGATCGGCTCCGGGGTCTTCATCGACCACGGCATGGGGGTGGTGATCGGCGAGACCGCCGAAATCGGCAACCGCTGTCTGCTGTACCAGGGAGTGACCCTGGGGGGAACAGGCAAGGTGCACGGCAAGCGCCATCCCACCCTGGGGGAGAACGTGGTGGTGGGGGCCGGTGCCAATGTGCTCGGCGCGATCACCGTGGGCTCCAACACCCGGATCGGAGCCGGTTCGGTGCTGCTGCGCGACGTGCAACCCGACAGCACGGTGGTGGGCATTCCCGGCAGGGTGGTGCATCAGTCAGGGGTGCGCATCGACCCCCTGGCCCATTCAGCCCTTCCGGACGCCGAAGCCCGGGTGATCCGCAACCTCATGGAGCGGATTGATGTGCTGGAAAACGACCTGAGTCAGCTGCAGCATTGCCTGCGGGATGTGGCAGCCGGACGGCCCCTGCTGGAAGGCTGCGGAGCCAAGGCCCAGAATCTCAAGGATCGGGAAATTCTGGAGTTTCTGGGGGATCGCTCCAGCATCAACGGCTGAAGCCGCCGGGCCTGCTTCAGCCCGTGGCAATCGCCTCGGCGCTTTCCATACGAGGTTGGAACATGAACATGGAATAGATCACGTTGCGCCGCATCGAGGTCATCATGTCAAGGAACATGTCATAGCCCTCGTTTTTGTATTCGATCAGCGGATCTTTCTGGCCATAGCCACGCAGCCCCACCGATTCGCGCAGCGCATCCATGGCCTGGAGATGCTCACGCCAAAGTGTGTCGATCTGCTGCAGAATGAAGAAGCGTTCAGCCTCGCGCATCAGGTTTGGACGGGATTGCTCAACCTGACTCTCCTTCAGGTCGTAGGCATTGCGCAGCTGCTCACGCAGGAAGGCCTTGAGCTCCTCCATCGACAGACCCTGCAACTGCTCTGGGGTCAGATCTGCCAGCAGATAAACAAACTCCTGCACCTTGGCGACCAGCTGTCCCAGATCCCATTCCTCCGCAGGAAGATCAGGATTGACATAGGCCTCAACGATATCGTCCATGGTGCGCTCGCCGTAGCCGATCACCTGCAACTTGAGTTCCCTGCCCTCAAGTACACGCCGACGCTCGGCATAAACAGCACGACGCTGATTGCTCATCACTTCGTCATACTCAAAAACCTGTTTGCGGATGTCGTAGTAATACGTTTCCACCTTTTTCTGAGCCCCTTCCAGGGAACGTGTGAGCATGCCGGACTCAATCGGCATGTCCTCCTCTACCCGGAAGGCATTCATCAGGCCAGCCACCCGCTCTCCGCCGAAGATGCGCAGCAGATTGTCTTCCAGGGAGAGAAAGAAACGGGTGCTGCCTGGATCTCCCTGACGACCGGAACGGCCGCGCAACTGGTTATCCACCCGTCGCGATTCATGCCGCTCGGTGCCGACGACGTGCAGACCACCGGCCTGACGCACCCGCTCCTCCTCCTCCTTCACCACCGCGTCGTACTCACCACGCACCCGGCTGATCATCTGGCGCAGGTTCTGGATCTGGACGTCATCGGTGGGGGCCTTCTCAGCCGCCTGGGCGATTCGATCCTCAAGCTCGAGCACCGAGAGGGCCCGGTCGCCCCAGGTCTTGACCAGCTCCCTGGCCAGCTCGACCAGGGACTGCTCTGTGGCGTCAGTGAGGGAACAGGGGTAGAGCGCCCCAATGGCACGGGCCTCGCTGGGGGCGTGGGGCAGGGCCTCAGCAGTGTTGCCGAAGCCACCACCACTGGATGCCTCGCGCGGCAGGGGAACCGGCGGGCGATGGCCCTCCTCCGGACGCACGAGGCGAGGAAGCAGCACCTCCCGCAACTTGAGGCGTGCCATGTAGTCACTGTTGCCACCCAGGATGATGTCGGTACCGCGGCCGGCCATGTTGGTGGCGATCGTGACGGCACCGGCCCGGCCTGCCTGGGCAACGATCTCTGCCTCGCGCTCGACATTCTCCGGCTTGGCGTTCAGCAGGTTGTGGGGAACCCCCTGCTCTGCAAGCAGGTCGCTGAGCAACTCCGATTTTTCGACACTGGTGGTGCCGACCAGCACGGGCCGTCCAGCCCGGTGGATCTCGGCGGTTTCTGCGGCGACAGCCCTCCATTTGGCCACCTCGTTCTTGTACACCTGATCAACCAGATCGGTGCGCGAGCGCTGCCGGTTGGTGGGCACCACCGTGACTTCGAGCTTGTAGGTTTTCTCGAACTCCACTTCTTCGGTTTTAGCGGTGCCGGTCATGCCGGCCAGGCGCGGATAAAGCAAGAAGAAATTCTGGTACGTGATGCTGGCGAGGGTCTGGGTTTCCGGCTGGATCGGCAGGTTCTCCTTGGCCTCGATCGCCTGATGCTGGCCGTCACTCCAGCGGCGCCCCGGCATCACCCGGCCGGTAAATTCATCGACAATGACGGCGTCCTCGCTGCGCACTATATAATTTACATCCTTGATGAACAGGGACTTGGCTTTGAGCGCATTGGTGATGTAATGCGCCCAGGGGTCTGCTGGATCAAACAGGTCTCCAACACCCAACAACGTTTCAGCCTTGGCATAGCCTTCATCCGTAAGGGTTACATTGCGCTGCTTTTCATCCACTTCATAATCCCCTTCTGGATCAATTCCATCCTTGGCAGTGCCTTCAGCGCGCTGCAGCAACTCAGCAATCTCGGCTGCCCGGCGATACTTTTCCTGGGGCCGCTCAATCTGGCCAGAAATAATCAGGGGAGTTCTGGCTTCATCCACAAGGATGGAATCCACCTCATCAATGACGCAATAGTTGAAGTTGCGCTGCACCACCTCTTCGATGTCATTGGCCATGTTGTCGCGCAGGTAGTCGAACCCGAGCTCACTGTTCGTGGCGTAGGTGATGTCGCAGCCGTAGTTGCGACGCCGCTCGAACGGGGGCATGTCCTGCTGGATGAGCCCCACCGAGAGGCCGAGGAAGCGATGCACCTGGCCCATCCACTCGGCGTCCCGACGGGCCAGATAGTCGTTCACGGTGACGACGTGGACCCCGGCGCCGGTCAGGGCGTTCAGATAGGCCGGCAGGGTGGCCACGAGCGTTTTGCCCTCGCCAGTCTTCATCTCGGCGATCTGGCCTTCATGCAGCACCATGCCACCGATCAGCTGGACATCGAAGTGGCGCATGCCCAGAACCCGCTTGCCGGCCTCCCGAACCACCGCGAAGGCCTCAGGCAACAGCGCATCAAGCAACTGCCGCTGCCTGGCCAGAGTTTCAGCCTTCTGGAGCTGCTCCTTGAACTCGGTAGTCTTGCCGCGTAGCTGATCGTCACTGAAGGCAGCGATCTCCTCCTCCAGCAGATTGATGTCTGAAACCAGTGGCTGGTAGCGCTTCAGCTTGCGGGCATTGGGATCGCCCAACAGGAATTTGAGCATCGAAAGCAGCCACCCGGTTGGTTCAGCCTATCACCGCCCACAGGTCATCGACCCTCTAGAGCCTAGGCAGGGCAAGGGGTTTCGCCAGATGGAAGGCCTGGAGGTAGGGTTATCCAAAGGCTTGATGGCCCTCAATTCAGGCCAGCGCCCCTCGGTATGAACCCCAAGGAGCTGCTGGTTGGAGACTTTCAGATCGACATGGCCAGATCCACCCAACGATCCTTGCCAGAGCAGGCCACAGGCATGGCCACTCACTTCACTTCAGACGATCCCTGGCAAGACGAATGGTCCGAGGGCCAGAGACAAGGCATTGGGGGCACACCGGTGAGGATCGTCTGCCATCGAGCCAGAGCGCCTGGTCTCCGGCTGCTGGGACTGGCTACGTTGAAGCGGCTGCTCGACAACCACAGCTTCTGGGCCCAGGCGAGGAGCCGGGCTGATCTCAACCGGATGCTGGTGGGCAGCCAGGCCGTCGTCAGCGCCTGGAGCAACCGGCAACTGATCGGCTTCGGCCGAGCCACCAGTGATGGCATCTACCGGGCCGTGCTGTGGGATGTGGTGGTCTCCGGTGACCACCAGGGGCAAGGGGTCGGCAGGCGGATCGTCGAAGCCCTGCTCAGCAGGCCTGCCGTGGCCGGTGTGGAGCGCGTATACCTGATGACCACCAACAGCGCTGGCTTTTACCAGCAGCTGGGTTTCCAAGGATCGGAAACCCAGCACCTGCTGCTGCTGCAAAGGGTTTCAGGACGTTCAAGCGGATGAAGAGATTCGAACTCTTGACCCTCTCCTTGGCAAGGAGATGCTCTCCCAATGAGCCACATCCGCAAGAGGGTGCTGGAACTAGAACAGGTAGGCTGAAAATCCAGGATGAATACGCTAGAGCAACTGGAAATGTCGAAAGATAGCCTGGTCAATGTCTGGTCTCACCTTGCAGGATGGAGAAAGTGGAGAAAACTACTCAATCATGAAAATAACCATGAACAACCAAATCCAAAACCAATTGCAGACGAAAGATCGTTGCTTTCGAATGAGCTACCCTCACCGAACCGTCCGCTGAAATCACGTTGGGCAGGTGATCCTACTGAGGTGGCCGGAGAGGGCAGAGGCGAGATGAAGCACCTATGGCATCCAGCATGAGTAGACAGGGGTGGAATTTAGCAATGACAAAGTTTTGGACGAATGTGATGGTGGCAGAGAGAATGCGATGGCGTAGACAGATCGAGTGACAACATGTGTCTCATGCGGCCGCCAATCGGGAGGAGCGTTCAAATCTAAAAACGAAGCAAAATGAATCATCAGTTTCCTAGCTCGGACCTCCACACCTAGCGAAGAGGCGCCGAGGGACACAACCACCTGTTCACAGTTCACAAAATCCTAGATGAAGTAGACATGGGAATACAGTTTCAAAAAGCAATCATCCGAAATCGTGAGCTTATATGGCGGCTCATCCAGCGAGAAGTCCAAGGTCGCTATAGAGGCTCAGTACTGGGCCTGGGCTGGAGCTTCGTCCAGCCACTAGCCATGCTCGCTGTATATACACTTGTGTTTTCCCAGGTATTCAAAGCTCGATGGGGAAATGGCGTAGAGTCAGGTCCACTAGCGTTTGCAGTCAACTTGTTTGCAGGGCTGATCGTCTTCAACTTGTTCGCCGAATGCGTTAATCGAGCTCCCGGGCTGATTCTGGCCAATCCAAACTATGTAAAGAAAGTAGTGTTTCCACTAGAAGTTCTGCCCCCAGCTGCCCTGGGTACGGCGGGATTTCATGCGGGCACCAGTGTTGTGGTACTGATCATATTTGAGATAGCTGCGTTTGGTCGGATCCCATCCAGCATTATATGGCTACCTGTTGTCTGGATTCCATTGCTACTTGGAACCCTAGCAGTCAGCTGGGTGCTATCTGCAGTTGGAGTCTTCCTAAGAGATATCGGGCAACTGGTAGGCGTTGTCATCAGCATGCTGATGTTTCTGAGTCCAATCTTCTTCCCACTTTCAGCATTGCCCCCACGATGGTTACCATTGCTCAATATCAACCCGCTGGCCCACATCATTGAACAGACAAGAATGGTAGCTATCATCGGGAAAGCTCCAAGCATAACTTATCTGATCATGGGAATAAGCCTAAGCCTGATTGCATGCGAACTTTCCTACCGGACCTTCCAAAGGGCAAAGCCAGCCTTTGCAGATGTGATCTAACATGCAATCCTATGTACCACAAGCTAAGGACAGTTTGAACTCGATCGTTGCAAGAGACCTAGGAAAATGTTATCAAATTTATGCAAACCCCTCTGACAGACTGAAGCAAGCCATCTGGGGCGGACGGCGAACATATCATCGCAAGTTCTGGGCTTTAAGAAATGTAAGCCTAGAGGTGAAACGTGGAGAAACCGTTGCCATCATTGGGCGCAATGGCAGCGGGAAAAGTACACTGCTGCAAATCATTTGTGGTACACTTTCTCCTACGGAAGGCAGCGTCAAAACAAGTGGAACAATAGCAGCTCTACTTGAATTAGGCAGTGGCTTCAATCCTGAGTTTACAGGGATTGAGAACGTCTATCTCAACGCCTCCCTACTAGGTTTGACGCAACAGCAGACCAAAGAGCGACTGGACGACATTCAGGCATTTGCAGATATTGGGGACTTCGTACATCAACCTGTAAAGACATACTCCAGTGGAATGCTCGTTAGACTCGCATTTGCAGTCATTGCCCATGTTGAACCATCTGTTCTCATCGTCGACGAAGCACTGAGTGTTGGAGATGCAGTGTTTGGGCAACGCTGCATGCGCTTTATAAGACGATTCACCGAAACGGGTACTCTTCTATTTGTCAGCCATGATCTGAACGCAGTATCCAGTCTATGTAGTCGAGCAATCTGGATTGAATCGGGCCAAGTCAAGATGGATACAACGACAGCACCTATTCTCACATCCTACACTCGATATTGCCTAGAAGCATCAAATGCAGAAATTGAAAAGGCGTCTAAAGCCCAATCCAACCCTGGCCTTGATCATCCTCTAAATGGCAAGTCAAAAAGTCCCAGTCAGTCACAGGGGGCAGATACGAACGACCTCGGGGCGAATCCAAATGAAAAACAGGGAGAACAGCTTCCCTCAGTCGTAGATCGGGAAGAAGTCGGAACAGAAATAGTAGACTGGAATTCAGAATGTGACTACGGCAATCGACGTGCCTACATCTCAGAAGTTGTTCTGAAAACAATGGGGGGCCAAGTTACAAATACACCATGCTGTGGAGAGATGATCCAAGTTGAAATAACAGCCAAATGCAATATTCAGGTTGAGAGTTTCTTGGCTGGGTTTGTGGTCAGGGACCGGACAGGGCAAATAGTATTTGGCGAAAACACCACTTCGCACGAAATGATCAGGGCCAACTCAAAGCAGACAGTTTCTGTAGTCTTTAAATTTGTGATGCCATACCTATATCCAGGGAGCTACAGCCTCTCTGCAGCAGTTAGCGAGGGGGATGCAACACAATTCCAAGTGATGCACTACAAGCCAGACGTTCTGATTCTTGAACCCATGGTTGGGAATAGGCAGGTCCATGGCGTTTTTGCAACTACCAAGATGGAGATCAAGTCAAGGGTCCACCCAGAACAAAATTAATTTTCAGATCCGAAAAACCCGTCAACTGGATCAACATCGGGCACGGCCATGCATTGAAAGCCGTCGATACATACTCACAAAGCAAATTCGATTCTATCCCAGACAAGGCATCAGGTTGCATCGTCAGCGATTCGGTCCAGTCATCCTAGAGTCAACTAAAAGCACTCAGGTGTCAGTGAATGCCGTGGTACAGACAATGAAGGGATCACTTCAACAATGTCCAGATCCTAGGCAGCAGACAAGACTATCAGAACACACATTCTCAACAAAACATCAGATCAATCCAGCCAAACTGCAAACAAGAAAGCACAAATGGCCTGCGGGCAACATCAGATTTGCACTCGCTTGAAGATAAGAACTTGAGGCACAGTATAATTACGTGCGACTCCAATACCACGCCGCCAAGCATCAACCTCAGACCAGAATTCCTCAACCGTTCCGCCAGGCAAGGTCAGATTCGCATCAACCCACTGATCAAGTTTGTCGTCAAATGGAAGCTCACACCCACTATAAAATAGAGCACCCCTATAATGAAGAGGGATGACACCGACAAGTAGAAAACCAGATGCCTGAATGAGATCCACGTAAGCCGAAGCCGGATAAGCCCACTCGAACGATCCGTAGCGGGTAGCGGTCGGGTGGCTATTGAGTCCATCGACAAGGTCGCGGGCGCTATTGGCAAAATATTCAGCAATCATCAACCAATATCCACCAGGTTGCATGGCTCGTCTTGTATCAATAGCAATCTGAGGGATATGATGCCAGTGATGAACTGTTCCAGATGAAATAATAGCTCCAAAACTCCCACCAAGCTTCCCCCATTCATCCACATGATTGACAATACGAATATTATGGTCATCTAACGAGCGCAAAAATCCAGTACCCGTATACCACTCGTCATTGGGGTCCATCGCCGTTAATTTTTCATAACCCAGTCTGGCCATGGCGTGAGCAGCATGGCCGCGGCCGCAACCGATATCAGCAACAGGGGTTTGCAGAGATAGCCCAAGACGCTTCAACAACCCGTCAACTGCTTCGGGGACACCTGATTCGCGGTAGGCAACAAATGATGCGGCAACATTTTCTTCAAGGTAATGAGTTCTGAGCAACTGGGCTACTTCTGCATCAGACCTTGCTTCAATGAACGCCCGCTTCATTGCCGCCTCCCACTCGCCGGGATCCTCGTAGCCATTCATCTGAAAGCAGTCCAAATCGTCAGGGAATGAGCCTGAAGGGGCACTGACGATGACTTGGGGACGAAGAACCACAGTTGTTTGAGCAGAGGGGGGAGGGGAGCCGAAGGTGCCAAGCCTCCGAAGAGTCTTTTAACACAACACAGGGATACTGCGCTCAGCAACAGGGCAAACGAAAAAAGTTGGAAGAGAAGTCGCGAAAATCAACATGCGAGGTCGCACGCTGGCGCAAAGCCAAGAAGAGAAAACACCAGACCCAATGGAAATTGCGATCAAGGCAATCAACTCGATAGTCACACTGCCACGGAGAAGGACAAGCCTCTCCGGAAACAGCTCAAACCTCCAATAAACTTCAGACCACAAAGATGATAATAACTGTAGGATGCCCACACGTCACCACCGATCCGACTGTTGCGAACATCCATGTCTCTGTAGTAGATTTTGAAGATAACTGACCTCCAGGCTGCATGTCTCCAAGTGGAAATACGCTCGAAAACCATTCCGGTGAACTTCAGGGCAATGAGGCCGAAGGAGCTGTAGACGCCTTGGTGCGAGACACGTTCTTTCCCGGGTGTGGCACCGGGATCCTTGTTGAGGTTGGAGCGGCCTTGCCGGATTACCTCTCATTGGGCAACTCCTTTCGCAAATGCGGTTGGCGGGTAATTAGCATCGAGCCAAATCCCATCTTCGCTGAAAAGCATCGTGAGCGAGGACACGAGATCCATGAGTTTGCTTGTGGAGAAAGTGACTGTGAGGATGTACCCTTCACTTTGGCGCAAGCAAGGAGCCTAGGCTCAAAATATCGAGGTGGAGACATTTCCTATGAATCGTTCTCGTCACTGGGAATCCGTGGAAAATTCAAGAAGTTATTCGACACCATGGCGAATCGCTTCACGACCAGGGAGATCAGGGTTAGACAACGTCGGTTGGATACGATTCTTGGAGCCATTGATGGCTTGTCAGAGGTCGACATCCTCTGCATCGATACAGAGGGCTGGGAACTGGAATGTCTGAAAGGATTTTCGTTTGAACGGTTTCACCCAAAGGCTCTCATCATCGAGGATCTCTTCGGCCTCACAGAAGTCGATGATCTGCTCGGCAGCCATGGTTACGTGCGCTGGCAGCGTCTAAGCCCGAATAACATCTACGTACAGAGAGAAGCTGCGTATATGGCTCCCCAAAGTGGCCTCGCCGAACCTATGACGAGCTATACCGGCAATCTGGAAGACGTTCTCCTGCGACGCTGTTTCGGGGGGGTGACTGATGGATTCTACGTCGACATCGGTGCCCATCACCCAACAAATGCCTCGGTGACCCGGTGGTTTTACGAGCAAGGGTGGTCGGGAATCAACGTTGAGCCCGGAGAGGGAATCGTCCCACTGCGTGCCGACCGTCCACGCGACATCAACCTGGAGCTTGCCGTTTCCGATCGCGATGGCGAGACCACCTTCTGGGTTCATTCTGGTAATACGGGCACATCATCCTTACTTGACGAAGTTCCGGATCTTGTGGCCGAACGGGCCGGAGAGATCAAACCACTCAAAGTCCGCCTGTCAACCCTCCCAGCCATTCTCGATAAGCACGCGCCTGGACGGCACATCCAATTTCTTAAGATTGATGCCGAGGGGGCCGAGGACGCCATCATTTCTGCATCCGACTGGTCGCGGCACCGTCCGGAGGTCATGGTTGTAGAAAGCAGCGAGCCATACACAAATATCCGAATGGTGACACGTTGGCAGGAAGTGCTTGAGCAGAATCACTATCGATTTGCCTATTTCGACGGGATCAACGATTATTGGGTGCGAGAGGAAAGTGTCCATCTCTGCGACGTCTTTCAAGTTCCAGTGAATGTGCTGGATGCGTACCGGCAATACGATGCCGAATTAGAATATCTCCGTGGACGGGTAAGCTCAATCGGGAGAGTGCCCAGGGACAAGAGCCAAGCGGAACTTGCAACATCCATTGACGAGCTGGAATCACTGCGCGAACAAAATAAAACGTTGAGACTTGCTTATGCCTCAACCAAGGAGTATCTCGACAGCATTCTTGCCACTTCAAACATAGGGACTGAAAGTCAACCACCAGAAGCCTTACAATCTCCAGCCCAACCTGGTTCGCTATACGCCGAAAACCTTGACGATGACAAGTGAGAAACAACCGGCATCATGCCGGATTCCCAGTGACACGGAAAACTGTCAGGGGAAGGTTGTCCTTTTCGCCACCGTGGTTCCACTCGACACATCAAGCGGAGGAACCATCGTATGTCGCGAGCATTTGCGCAGCATTTCCAGTACATCAGGTACCCAGACTCACGTCTTTGCGCCGCCAGGTCCTTTGATAGGGGGAAGTGCAGACTATGCAAAAGCTGTTGGGGCGTTTTTTCATCCACTAGAATTTCAACACAATCGGCGTTTCTTTCCCGATCTACCACTCATTTTTTCCCATCCATTCAGCATGGAGCGTCATGCCGCTCTGCACAGACCAGTAGATCATCATTTTAGCAAAATCGTACGTGATATCCGTCCCGATGTCATCATCATTGACTACTTGTTCACGAGTCTCTATGTGCCATCAGCGTTTCACTGCGGCGTTCCTGTGGTGATGATCACACTGAATAGGGAAAAGGAGTTCTATCGTGATCAACGCAAACTTGGGGTTATACCATCGCAGGCTAGCAACAGCAGAATTGCCGAGTGGCGTCTAGGGCGGTTCGAAAACGAAGTGCATGCTAATTCTGACCATATCGTGGTCCTGAGCCCTCATGATATTCCCACGGACTGCAAGCAAGCGGCGCGCACTACCGTGATTGAGCCAATGCTCGATAATCATCCAAAACGGTGGTGCAATGAAGAGCAAGGCAATGTATTCTTTGTTGGAAATGTGAACCATTATCCAAATCTTTGTGCAGTTCGATGGTTGTGCGAATCACTAGCTCCTCATCTCGCAGCCTGTGCTCCCGAGTTACGGATCACAATCATCGGAGCAGAACCCCTAGAAGCACCGGAGACGTGGAAACAGCCCAACGTCGTGCTGCTTGGGCGATCCACAGCAGATGAGGTCCTCCGACAATTCACCGCTTGTGGAATTTTCATCGCACCGATCGAAAATAGCTTCGGATCCAAAATCAAGATTTTAGAAGCCCTTTCCCATGCCACACCTCTGGTTGCCACAGCAGAAGCACTGACCGGGGTACCTGGCTCCACTGGGATCCCCCTTTTCACACTAGACGATCCAAAGGGTGCTGCGGAACTCATTACCGGCATCATCCGCTCTCCAGGCAATCTGGAGGATTTGTCGCGGCTGATGGATGAAATTCGCGACAGCAATCTGGACAGAAGCCGAACCGCCTGGCCCATGCTGATCCAATCAGCCATCTCTAAGGGGGTAATGCCTCGGCAAATTCAGGCGTGGTCCTTGCTACGTTTCCAGAAAGCCCCAGCTGGGGGCAAAAAGAAGATCATACGAACTAGACACAAAAATCAGGTCATAGATGTTAACAATATCAGCTCCCACTGGATCCGCTCGCAGGGCCTGGGGCCGTTAGAGCAATTCGAAGGATGCCCTCTTCGCTGGACGGCTGATTTGGCAACGTTGACAATAAGGATTGACCCAGTTAATCCGCCAAGTTGGTTGAGGGTATGCGCATGGAATATCACACCCATTGAGGGAAGCAATCTGAAGGTATTCGCGAATGACGTGAATGTGCTGAGTGGTGCTATTAATCATCGAACCTTTGATCGCGTCGTCCCCCTTTCCCAACTGATGGGTCAATGTGAGTTGACCCTCCGCTTTGAGAGCGAGGGATACCAGATCCCTGGGGATGACCGAATCCTCGGGGTGGCCTTGAAGTCGGTCCTGTTGGGATCTAGCTGGCACAACTTGAAAGCCCACTCATTCAGATTCCCACGGCTTCCCAGAATCGTTGGGACACTCAAAGGGATGTTCCGCAGCTAGAATCAAACCTGGATGGCTTCACAGAGGGTCGGAATGGCCGTTGGCAACGAGTCAATGATAACCGTGACAATCTTAATCCAAATGGGCTTATTTCACAGGAGCCAACGATTCAATTGTTGCCGCTCCAAACCTCAATGCTAGACACTTTGTCTTTTGAGCAACAATAGATATGCTCAATCCCCTTCGTTGAATTTCTCGTTATGGATGCATAAAATGGATGACGCACATGACCCTGTGCCTGGCCACAGGAAACCCAAGGACACCGATTTTTGAATCTATTTTAGCAGCGCAAAGATTCATCACAAAACAAGGGAAGCAAGAGAGTCAAAGAAGGCACAGGAGGCGACACAAATAAAACGACTCGGAAGGGCATTATGCCATCTCGATAGGTAAACTCAGATGAATTGGCCAATCTTAGATGATGCAACGCCGAACGAAACGGGCAATCTGCCGATACTAAGGCATGGTCCAGCAAGTGAACTCAAGACGAGAAAAGCATTGAACGCTAACTCCCGGAACACTCATAAGCAGCAAACAAGAATTGACTTGGAGAAGAATCACCAGCGCAATGGCTTCAGTAGAAACAACAATGGATAGACCAAAGCACACATGTTATGGTATAGATGCCAAATCATGGATCAGTTTCGGTGAGCCAATTGCCTGATCGATTCTTAGCCAGAGGTCGCGGGCCTATCAGCAAGGATGGGACGGTAGAACCTGGCATCGCGCCTGCTGGGGAACACGCGGCTATAGCGCCAGCAGGAGCCGCCAATTGTCCATCTGACACTTTGTGGGCGCCCCCATCTCTCTCGGCTCAATCACTTTTGTCAGCGCTAACTCGGCCAGATCCTGTCTTGATCAAAACAGAACCGGGAAAGGAATGGGACGGAATGGATGAGCTGGTTTTAGTCAAAGATATTGAAGGGAAAGATGACGAAGAATTTTGGGAGCGACTTCGGGCCGATGCCCAAACTGATCCAGATATCTCCAAACTCTTTGATGTTTACAATCTCTGGGGTTCTCCAGCTGAACTTTTTGAGCAGTTCTATAATCTAGGAGTCGCTCAGTCGATCGCTGAGCTGATGCGCCGCTTTGGAATCACAGAACAATGTTGCATTGCAGACGTTGGTTGCGGCTGGGGTTGGCTACCCTTTTCACTTGATCGCCTGGGCTACAAAGATCTTGTTGCAATGGAACCAAGTAATGCGGTAAGACACCTCAAAGAAGCAACTGAAGAGCGGATCGAAATTGTGACCGACCTTGACTGTTGGAGGAGTATTCGTCATCGCTTCGATGCACTGGTGTCAGTAGCTACCATTCATCACTGGGATCACATACCCTGGATCGCTCTGGAAGCCCGCCGTACAATGAAATCGGGTGCGTTTTGGTTTGTCGTGATGGAATGGTTTGCCGACACGCCAGCAGAGTTTATCCAGGCAATGGAAACGCATCCGACTCGCGTCCGTTATCATCAATATGAATGGGCGTACCCTGTAACTGCTTACGTGGACTTGATCCAGTCGGTAGGTTTCAGTCTGTCTGCAGTCATCCCATTCTATTATCGAAACAATAGTCTGCTCACGGTGGGTTCACAAGCACCTACTCCGGACACCATTGATCAAGAGCAACTCAACGACCTTGTGGACCAACATTTAACAGGTGAAAACGGTACCGTTGAAATGTTTTGGGCCGAAGTAGATGCAAACCGACGCAGGCCAAATAGTTACAAGTTGTTTACTCGGCCTCAGGTACTCGTATTTCGCAGAGTCGAAGTCTCGCCTGTTGAAGACGGTCAGCCGAATTGCACTTAGCATCATTACCATCGGACCGATTCGCCTTGTAAAACGCTAAGTTTTTATCTACCATTGAAGAGCCGAAGCCCAGTGACTTTCGAAGAAGATTTTACTGCTGAGCGGCCACTCAGGCGGCCTGAATAACGATCAGCGCCTGGATCGCTTCACTCTCGTCTGGTGGCTTGTTGATCCACGCTTCTTCTGGTTGACACCAGCATCGAGTGCTTCGGCTCCACCGAGTTGGATTGGCCCCACTGGCCTTCTCGTTGTCATCGGCTCGCTGCTTGAAGATTGTGGTGGTGGCTCCGCTGTGTCGTTGATGGGGCGTGACGACTTTGATGCCTCTGTGGCGGTGACGGTGGTTGCACCAGTCCACAAAAACCGCCACCCCCTCACATCCATCGTCTTTGCTGGCAAATAGGAGGTTTGGCGGGCGTGGTGCCGCACCTGAAGTTCTTCTCTGGAGCACTGGATCAATCCTGGTGGGCGGGTGTCATGGGTCATGGCGACGGAAGAGCTGTCTTGCCCCTCAGGGTTCCCCGCCCACTCACCCTCCAGACTGACCACTCCCGCCAGGCACCCACCCCTGAATCAGGAAACCCTGCTGTTTGAGCCCGCCGTGCCGGCGGCCGGTGCCCTGAAGGCGGTGCTGGCCTTTCCGAGCACCTATTCAGTGGGCATCACCAGCCTGGGCTTTCAGGTGGTGTGGGCCAGCCTGGCGGGCCGCA
The DNA here is from genome assembly GCA_025128135.1 of Synechococcus sp. CS-1325. GTDB lineage: Bacteria > Cyanobacteriota > Cyanobacteriia > PCC-6307 > Cyanobiaceae > Regnicoccus. The sequence continues at coordinate 108,939 of JAHLYW010000026.1, read as the reverse complement.
GCGATGTGGATGTGCGGCGGCTGTTCACCGATCAGGGCGATCCGCCCCACGCCGCTCAGCGGGGTAGCGGTGCAGGCCTCGATCTGTTCGGTCTGTCGTTGAGCTGGGAGCTCGATGGCCCCGTGCTGCTCGATCTGCTGGAGCCGCTGGGCATTCCGCTCTGGAGCCACGAGCGTGGCAATCACGATCCGATCGTGTTCGGCGGCGGCCCGGTGCTCACCGCCAACCCCGAACCGCTGGCGCCCTTCTTCGATGTGGTGCTGCTGGGCGATGGCGAGCTGCTGCTGCCTGCCTTCATCGACGCCGTCCAGGCCGGTCGCCAGGCGCCAAGAGCCGAGCGGCTGCGGGCGCTGGCGCAGGTGCCGGGAATCTATGTGCCGTCCCTTTATGCCCCTCGCTACGGCAGCGAAGGGGAGCTGCTGGGCGTCGAGCCGATCGAGCCGGGCCTGCCGGCCACCATCGCCAAGCAGACCTGGCGCGGCAATACCCTCAGCCACTCCACTGTGATCACCCCGGAGGCGGCCTGGCCCTCGATCCACATGGTGGAGGTGGTGCGCAGCTGCCCGGAGCTCTGCCGCTTCTGCCTGGCCAGCTACCTCACCCTGCCCTTCCGCACCCCGTCGCTTGACGACGGCCTGATCCCCGCCGTGGAGAAAGGCCTCACCGCCACCCAGCGGCTGGGCCTGCTGGGGGCCTCGGTCACCCAGCATCCGCAGTTCGCCGAGCTGCTCAGCTGGCTCGATCACGACCGCTTCGAGGGCACGCGCCTGAGCGTCAGCTCGGTGCGAGCCGCCACCGTGACCCCCCAGCTTGGGCGGATCCTGGCCAAGCGGGGCAGCAGGTCGCTCACGATCGCGATCGAAAGCGGCAGCGAGCGCCTGCGCCGGGTGGTGAACAAGAAGCTCGCCACCGAGGAGATCTTCGCCGCTGCCCGCTACGCCAAGGAAGGCGGGCTCAGCGGCCTCAAGCTCTACGGCATGGCCGGCCTGCCCAGCGAAGACGACGCCGACATCGAAGCCACCGCTGATCTGCTGCTGGCGATCAAGGCCGCCACGCCAGGGCTGCGGCTCAGCCTGGGGGTGAGCACCTTTGTGCCCAAGGCCCACACCCCCTTCCAGTGGGAAGGGGTGCGGCCGGAAGCGGAGAAGCGGCTCAAGCGGCTGGCCCGCCGTCTGCAGCCCAAGGGGATCGAGCTGCGGCCCGAGAGTTACGGCTGGAGCGTGGTGCAGGCCCTGCTCTCCCGCAGCGACAGGCGCCTCGCCCCGGTGATCGCCGCCGTGCGCGGCCGCCACGGGCAACTGGGCGGCTGGAAGGCCGCCTACCGCGAGGCGCTGGCTGCCCCAGCCGGCGCGCTGCCGCCACCGCCGCCCTGGCAGGAGGTGATCCACGCCAGCTGGAGCCCCGAGCGGGTGCTGCCCTGGGTGCACCTGGAGGGTCCACTGCCGGCCTCCACCCTGGCCAGACACCACGAAGAAGCGCTGAGCACCCATCCGCCCGGTCCGGCCGACCCGCTCACGGCGGTGACGGGTTGAGCAGGAAGGCCCGGACCCCCGCCAGCAGAATCCAGCCGGCAATGTTGATGCGGCTGTCGTAGAGGGGCATGTCGGTGGCGTGGAGCGCCACCAGCACCAGCACCGAAGCCCACCAGGCGCGATCGAACAGGCGGCCGGCGGCCATCCCCCTGACGGACGCCTGGACCAGCAGAAACAGGATCAGCCCCACCAGCAGCACTGCCGCCGGCAGGCCGTGGCTCACGGCCAGATCAATCGGCAGGTTGTGGGGATGGCCATGCCATTTACCGGTGCGCAGCGGATAGATCACGCTGAAGGCCGCCGCCCCCCAGCCCAGCCAGGGCCGCTCCGCCACCAGGCCGAGAGCCACACCCCACTGGCTCAGCCGGGTGATCGCCAGGGGCCTGCGGCCGGCCTGCTCCAGGTCGCTCAACCGGCCCCAGATCGCCTCCGGGATCAGCTCACGCGCCGGCTGCTGCAGGAAGGGAGCCACCCCCGGCAGGCTGGCCAGGACAACCGGAATCAGCAGCAGCACCAACAACGGCAGCAGCCAGAGCCACGCCCCAGGCCCGGCCACGATCGGCAGGGCCAGCACCAGGGCGCCCCAGGCGTTGCGGGAATCAGTGAGGTAGAGAGCAGCCACCAGGGAAACCGCGATCGCCAGGGCCGGCAGCCGGCCTTTCCAGCCCTGCTGCGGCTGCAGAACGGCCGCCAGGGCCAGGGGCCAGGCCAGGGAGAGCCAGGAGCCGGCGATGTTGGCGTAGTCGAACAGGCCCGAGAGCCGCCCGGTTGGATTGCCCCCCGCATTGAGATACCAGATGATCGCTCCACCCAGAACCTGGAAGGGCCCGGCCCAGCCCCACCACAGCTGGCCGAAGCCGGTGACGATCACCGGAACCGTGCCGGCCACCAGCCAGAGCGCCACCCGCCGCCGGGCGGCCGGGGTGATCAGATAGGGCTGGAAGCCCCAGAAGGCCCAGAAGAACGGCAGCCAGTTGCCCATCCCCACCCAGGCCAGCCAGCCGCTGGTGGCACGAAAGCAACCCAGCACCATCAGGGCGGCCACCACCACCAGCACCCGATTGGCCGGATCGGCCAGGGGCTGGGGCCGGCCGCGGCTGCCGAGCAGCAGAGCCACCAGCAACAGCACCCCGGCGATCAGGGCGCTGCTGGGCAGGACGAACACCCCGAGCTGGAAACAGCGCCAACCCAGCGGAGCGGCGTCAACGGGGCGCTCGGCATTGAGCTGAACCAGGGCACGGCTGCTCAGCACGACCAGATCCTCCGCGACAGCACCATGGTCAGGAGAACACCGCGGTGCGGCCCCGATACACCATCACCTGGCGGCGCAGGCACAGCCTCAGGGCCCGGGCCAACGCCAGCCGTTCGGTGTCGCGCCCTTTGCGGATCAGGTCTTCCACCTCATCCCGGTGGCTCACCGGCACGGTGGCCTGCTCAATGATCGGTCCGCCATCGAGGTCTTCAGTCACGTAGTGGGCGGTGGCACCGATCAGTTTGACGCCCCGCTCCCAGGCCCGCTGGTAAGGCTGGGCTCCCTGGAAGGCGGGCAGGAAGGAGTGGTGAATGTTGATCACCTGCGCAAACCGGGCCAGGAAGAAGGGGCTGAGCACCTGCATGTACTTGGCCAGCACCACCAGCTCGATGCCGTGCTCCTGGAGCAGTTGCAGCTGGGCCGCCTCGGCCGACTCCCTGGCAGCGGCCGTGACGGGCAGATGCTCGAAGCGGGCACCGAAGTCCTCAACCAGCGTCCGCAGCTCGGCATGGTTCGAGATCACCAGCGGCACCTGCATCGGCAGCTCGCCGGAGCGGGTGCGCCAGAGCAGATCAAGCAGACAGTGGTCCTGACGGCCCACAAAGATCGCCACCCGGGGAATGTCAGCGGAGAAACGCAGCTGACCCTCGCCACCCAGTCGCTCCACCAGGGCCATCGCCTCCGGCCGCATCGCCTCGCGGGTCAGGCCGAAGCCATCCAGCTCCCACTCGATCCGACTGAGGAACAGACCCGCCCCAGCATCGGTGTGGTGATCGGCGTGACGGATGTTGCCGCCATGGCTCGCCACCCAGCCGGACAGCTCGCTGACCAGGCCAGGGCGATCCGGACAGATCACCTGCAGGATCGCTGTGGGGATGCTCATCGCGCCGCCTTGCACAGCCATTCGGGGCATTGTGGCCGCTGCAGCGCCGGAAGAGCATCAGACCTACAGTTTCGAGCGCCTGTTTCCCACCCCATGGCCGCACAGCTGGTTTCCGCGCTCCGTCCTGCCTTGAAGCGCCTGGCCCTGCTCTGCCTGGCGGCGGTGTTGTCGCTCGGCCTTACCGCCTGTGACGGCACGCAGGCCAAACCCCCCACGATCAGCGCAGCCGATCTGGCGACCATTCAGCGACAGGCCGAAGGTTTTCTCGCCGCCAAGGATCGCCTGCCAGAGCTGGCCGAACTGGTGAACGAGCGCAACTGGGTGTTCACCCGCAACCTGATCCACGGCCCGATGCAGGAGGTGGGGCGGCAGATGCTCTACATCAATCAACGGCTGCTGCCCGCCGATCGGGCCGAGGCCGGCAAGCGGGCCAACCAGCTCAAGGCCGCCCTGGCTGAACTGGATGAGGCCGCCAGGCTCCAGGACGGCGAGCGGCTGCGCAAGGCCTACATCAAGGTGGCCAGCGGCTTCGGGAACTACGACGAAGTGCTCCATTCCGACGGGATCGCCTGACGCTGATCACCGCTCGATCCGCTCCGGCCGACCGCCCGGAGCGCAGCTGCGATCCCCAGTCGATCGTGGTGATCGGGGCCGGGATTGTCGGCCTGGCCTGTGCCTGGCTGCTCCAGGGCCGTGGCCATCAGGTCACCGTGCTGGATCCCGGAGTGTTCGGTCGCCAGCCGCAGGATGCCGGCAGCGGCGCGGCCCTCGGCGTGCTGATGGGTCAGGTGTTCCACCGAAGCAGCGGCAGGGGCTGGCGGTTGCGTCAACGCTCGCTGCAGCTCTGGCGCCAGTGGCGCCAGCAACTGGCCATGGCCGGCGAACCGATTCCCTTTCGCTCCGGCCTGCTGCTGCTGGCCGCTGACCCTGACGAGCGCCGGCGACTCGAATGGCTGGCCGAGGCCAGGCAGGGACAGGGCATGGCCATCGAGCTCTGGGATCGCACCGCCCTGCGGCAGCTGCAGCCTGAGCTGCCGGGTGATGCCGAGCTGGGCCTGTTCTCCTCGGAAGACGGCCAACTTGATCCCCTGGGGGCCATGGCCGCCCTGCGATCCGATGGCCTGCGGCAAGGGATGCAGCTGCTGGCTGCCCCTGCCATCCGGCTGGAGCGGCGCACAGCAGGCTGGCAGCTTGCACTTGGGGGAGGCTCCCTGCTGAGCAGCGCCTGGGTGGTGGTGGCAGCGGGCCTCTCCAGCGCGGCGCTGCTGGAGACGGCGGGCCACAGGCGGGAGCTGGAGCCGGTGCTGGGCCAGGCCCTGGAGCTGCAACGACCGGCAGGGGCTGAGCTGAACTGGCCGGCAAGCCTGGTCTGGCGAGGCTGGAACCTGGTGCCGCGGCCCGATGGACGCCTCTGGCTGGGCGCCACGCTCGAGCCCGGCAGAGTGGCCGATCCAGGCCAACTTGAATCGCTGCGAGAGCTGGGGGGAGACGCACCGGCCTGGCTCAGGGAGTCGGTGGAGCGCCGCCACTGGCAGGGTCTGCGGGCCCGGCCCGTCGGCCGCCCGGCCCCGCTGCTCGAGCAGCTCGAACCAGGCCTGGTGCTGGCGACCGGGCACTACCGCAACGGTGTCCTGCTGGCACCGGCCAGTGCCGAATGGGTGGCCAGCCAGATTGAGGCAGGGGCCCCCTCCTGACCATGAAAAAAGCCCCCCGGACGGAGGGCTTGCCGATGCAGCAGCCTGGGGGCCAGGCGGAGAAACCGAGCCGCCTACTTGCTTTCGGTGAACTCGGCGTCGATCACATCCTCGGCGCCACCGGCCGTGCCAGCCGACGATCCGTTGGATCCGGCGCCGTTGGCGGCGGGTCCATCCGCACCCGCCGCTCCGGCCTGCTGGTACACGGAGGCACCGGCGGCGTAGAGGGCCTGCTGAAGCTGTTCCAGCACGGTCTTGATCGTCGGGTAGTCCTCCTGGGCGATCGCCTCCTTCAGCTGGGTGGAGAAGCCCTCCACCTTGGCCTTGTCCTCGGCGCTCACCTTGCCTTCCAGTTCACCGAGCTGTTTGTCGGCCTGGTACACCAGGGTTTCGGCCTGGTTCTTGAGGTCGATGCGCTCGCGCTTCTCCTTGTCGGCGGTGGCGTTGGACTCGGCATCCTTGACCATCTTCTCCACCTCGTTCTCACTGAGGGTGGAGGCCCCGGTGATCGAGATGCTCTGCTCCTTGCCGCTGCCCTTGTCCTTGGCGGTCACGCTGAGGATGCCGTTGGCGTCGATGTCGAAGGTGACTTCGATCTGGGGCACGCCACGGGGGGACGGCGGGATGCCGTCGAGGCGGAAGGTGCCGAGGCTCTTGTTGTCGGAGGCCAGCTCCCGCTCGCCCTGGAGCACGTGGATCTCCACGTTGGTCTGGCCGTCGACGGCGGTGGAGTAGGTCTCCGACTTCTTGGTGGGGATGGTGGTGTTGCGGGTGATCATCTTGGTCATCACGCCGCCCAGGGTTTCCACGCCCAGCGACAGCGGGGTGACGTCGAGCAGAAGGATGTCCTTCACCTCACCGGCCAGCACACCGCCCTGAATGGCGGCACCGACGGCCACCACCTCATCGGGGTTCACCGTCTGGTTGGGGTCCTTGCCGGTGACCCGCTTGACCAGCTCCAGCACGGCGGGGATGCGGGTGGAACCACCCACCATCACCACCTCATCCAGCTCGCTGCTGGCGAGCTTGGCGTCCTTGAGCGCCTGCTCCACCGGCACGCGGCAGCGGTCGATCAGTGTGCTGGCCAACTCCTCGAACTTCGCCCGGGTGAGGGTGAGATCAAGGTGCTTGGGGCCTTCCGGCGTGGCCGTGATGAACGGCAGGTTGATCTCGCTCTGGGTGGCGCTGGAGAGCTCGATCTTGGCCTTCTCAGCCGCTTCGGTGAGGCGCTGCAGGGCCTGCTTGTCCTGGCGCAGGTCGATGCCTTCGTTGGCCTTGAAGGAAGCGGCGAGGTAATCGACGATCACCTTGTCGAAGTCGTCGCCGCCCAGGTGGGTGTCGCCACTGGTGGAGAGCACTTCGAACACGCCATCGCCCACCTCCAGCACGGACACGTCGAAGGTGCCGCCGCCGAGGTCGAAGACCAGGATCCGCTCGTTGCTCTTGCGATCGAGGCCGTAGGCCAGGGCCGCAGCGGTGGGCTCGTTGATGATGCGCAGCACTTCGAGGCCGGCGATCTTGCCGGCATCCTTGGTGGCCTGGCGCTGGGAGTCGTTGAAGTAGGCGGGCACCGTGATCACCGCCTGGGTGACGGTTTCACCCAGATACTTGCCGGCGTCTTCCGCCAGCTTGCGCAGCACTTCGGCGGACACCTCCTCAGGGGCGAACTGCTTGTTGAGCACCGGGCACTTCACCTTGACGTTGGCGCCGGCCTTCTCGACGCCATAGCTCACTTCCTTGGATTCCTCGTTCACCTCGTCCACACGGCGACCGATGAACCGCTTCACCGAATAGAAGGTGTTCTCGGGGTTCATCACCGCCTGGCGCTTGGCGATCTGCCCCACCAGCTTGTCCTGGTTCTTGGTGTAGGCCACCACCGAGGGGGTGGTTCGGAAACCTTCGGCGTTGGCGATCACCGTGGGCTTGCCCCCCTCCATCACCGCCACGCAACTGTTGGTTGTGCCCAGATCGATGCCGACAACCTTGCCCATGGGTTCTTGCCTCCTGAAACGAATGTGTTCTTCCTGATGCATCCTCATCAGCTGGGGCCTGCCCAGGCGAGGGGTGGTTTCCGAACAGCTGCCGTACAGGCCCCCTACGGTGCCGCCGATCGGCAGAGGCACGGTGCCAGGGTCCATGTCCGTTTCGATTTCAGGCCAGACAGCCCTGGTGGGTGTTCTCGGGGATCCGGTGCGCCATTCGCTCTCGCCGGCGATGCACAATGCGGCCCTGCGCGAGCTGGGCCTCGACTGGATTTACCTGGCCCTGCCCGTGGCGGCGGCGGATCTGGCCGTGGCGGTCCGCGGCCTCGAGGCACTCGACTGTCGCGGTCTCAACATCACCCTGCCCCACAAGCAGGCGGTGGCGGCCCTGGCCGCTGAACTCACGCCCCTGGCCCGGCGGCTGGGAGCCGTGAACACGCTGATCCGACGGGAGGCGGGCGGCTGGCTCGGCACCAACACCGATGTGGCTGGCTTTCTGGCCCCGCTGCAGCAGGAGCCGACGGGATCAAGGGCCCTGGTGCTCGGTTGCGGCGGCAGCGCCCGGGCCGTGGTGGCGGGACTGGTGGAACGGGGTCTGGAGCGGATCGAACTGGTCGGCCGCGAACCCCGGCGGCGCGAAGCCTTCGTGGCCGGCTGCCGGCCCTGGGCCCCGCAACTGCGCGGCCTGCCGTGGAACTCCGCCGACCTGCTGGAGGCCCTGGGCCGGGCCGATCTGGTCGTCAACACCACGCCGGTGGGCATGGCCAGCGCGGGCAACCGGTCTGAAGCCTGCCCGCTCGACCCGCAGGAGCTGGAGGCGCTCCAGCCGGGAGCGCTCGTCTACGACCTGATCTACACGCCGCGGCCGACCCGCCTGCTGCAGGAGGCCCGCCGACGGGGCTGCCGTGGCATCGATGGCCTCGAGATGCTGATCCAGCAAGGAGCGGCGTCCCTGCGGCTCTGGAGCAGCGCCGCCACCGGCGGAGCCGAGATTCCCGTGGCGGCGATGCGGCGGGCGGCACTCGAGCAGCTGGGGCAGGCCCTCTAGCCTTTGGAAACGAAGCCATGACCATGCAGATTCCATTTTGGCAACGGCTGCTGGCCCTGCTCGCCTATCTCCTGCCCTGGAGCGACGGAGTGATGTTCGGGGAGTCGCTGTTCGGGATTTTCCCGGCGCTGCAGTGGCTGGTGCTTCCCGCCTTGCCGCTGCTCACCCTGCAGCGACTGGTGCCGTTCGGCGGCTTCCTGCTGTTCCTCGCCCTGTTCCTGGGGGTGGTGCGGAACCAGAAAGTGCCCTACTTCATCCGCTTCAACGTGCTCCAGGCGATCCTGCTCGACATCGTGCTGATCCTGCTGTCCCTGGCCTTCCGGGTGCTGCTCGCTCCGCTGGGTGCCGGCTTCGCCCTGCGCACCCTCAGCAACACGGTGTTCCTCGGCACGCTGCTGCTGGTGCTGTTCGCCGTGGTGCAGTGCATCCGCGGCAAGGAGGCCGACATCCCGACCGTGTCCGAGGCTGTGCGCATCCAGCTCTATTGAGCCGATCCGCCTGCGCGATAGGGTGTTGAGTCCGTCGCTGGCAGCCCTTGGCAGCCGGCCTCACCTGAGCCCGTCACGGAGTGATCCGCCCGTCATGTCGCAGCAGCCCTACTACGAAACGATGTACATCCTTCGCCCCGACATCGCGGAGGAGGAAGTCGAAGGCCATGTCAACAAGTACCGCGACCTCGTGACCGAGGCCGGCGCTGAGGTGCTCGACACCCAGATGCGGGGCAAGCGGCGCCTGGCTTACCCGATCGCCAAGCATCGCGAAGGCATCTACGTGCAGCTGAACCACAACGGCGATGGCCAGCAGGTGGCGGCCCTGGAGCGGGCCATGCGCCTCAGTGAAGATGTGATCCGCTATCTCACCGTCAAGCAGGACGGCCCCTTGCCAGCGCCCCGCAACGCCGCGGGCTCCGCTGAGGCCGAGCCCGCGCCCAGTGTGGCCAGCGAAGCCTGAGGCGATCACGCCGTCATGGCGTGATTCACAGCCAACTCACAGGCAATTCACAGATGCCAGCCAGGAAGGCCTCCCCTCGCCGATGGTGAGATAGGGGGCTTCAGTGAACACCACTTGAGCAAAGGCGACGCGGCCAGCTCCGATGACAGCCGGCATGCCATGGAGAGTCTCCAGGCGGCCGAAAAAGAGCTGAACGTCACCCGTCAGGAACTGGAGCAGATTCGCAGCCAACTGGCCGATTACGAGGCTCTGCTGGGCGAGCTGCCCGGCATTTTTGAACGGAAGTATCTGCAGCGTCAACAGCCGTTTGAACTGCAACAGCAGTTACTGGCCAAGGAGAATGAGTCGTTGCGGGAGATCGTGCGAACAGCGCGTCATCGCCCTGCCGCTCCGCCGCCTGCCGCCGCCCTGACGCCCGCCGTGCCGGCCCCGGCCTCAGCTCCCATTCCCGCCGAACCCAGCCGTCCGGATCCCGCTCCTTCCAGCCCGGCGCCAGCGAAACAAAACCTTCTTCAGGCCTTTCCAGCGGCCCTGGCCGCCAAGGGGCTGGCGATCCTCCTCGGTTTCATCGCCCTGGGCGCAGCCCTCGGCACGGTGCGTCAGAGCCTGGTGGGCCAGGCCCCGGAACCCAAGCCCGCGGCAATGCCGGCACCAGCAGCGCCAGCGCCAGCGGCCAGGCTTCTGCCACCACAGCCACCACAAACGGCGCAGACACCAGCCAAGCCCCAGGCGAGCATCCCGCCGCCGAAGCAGAACACCGCCTCTCTGCCATCCAAAGTCGCTGCCACCAAACCGGCCGTCACCAAAGCGCCTTCCGCCCAACCGGCAGCGAACCTGCTGGTGCTCAACAGCTCAGGACCGAACTGGGTCCAGGTCCGGACCCTGAACCGGCAACCCGTCTATGAAGGCATGCTCAAGGGCCAGAAAACACTCCCGCTCGGCCAGGGGCTCCAGGTGCTGGCCGGCCGCCCCGACCTGCTCACCGTCCGCCAGGGAAGCGCCAGGCCGAAACAACTCGGGCGGATCGATCAGCTGAGCTGGTTCAGCTTCAGGCCGCCAGCCGCCCCTGCGCTTCCCTAGGGCTTGCGGGAGGCGGCCCACAGCCGGGCCGGCAGACCCCAGACATAGATGAATCCTTCGGCGGCGCGGTGATCGAAGCGATCGTCACCGCCGTAGGTGGCCATCGTGGGCACGTAAAGGCTGTCGCTGGAAGCGCGACCGATCACGGTGGCATTGCCCTTGTGCAGGCGGATCCGCACCGTGCCGTTCACCGTGGCCTGGGTGGCCTCGATGAAGCCATCAAGGGCCGACTTGAGCGGCCCGAACCAGAGACCCTGATACACCAGATCCGCCCAGCTGGCCTCGACCTGGCGCTTGTAACGCAGCACATCGGCCGCCAGGGTGAGGCTTTCCAGTTCCTGGTGGGCACGGATCAGCAGCAGCAGTCCGGGGGTTTCGTAGATCTCCCGCGACTTGATGCCAACCACCCGGTTCTCGATCATGTCGAGCCGACCGAAACCATGGTTGCCCGCCAGGGCATTGGCCTGCCGAATCAGCTCAACCGGATCGAGGCTCACTCCATCGAGACTGACCGGATATCCCTGCTCGAAGCCGATCTCCACCACCTGGGGTTGATCGGGTGCCGCAGCGATCGAACGGGTCATCGCAAACACCTCCTCGGGCGGCTCCACCATCGGATCCTCGAGTGGGCCCGCCTCAACGCTGCGGCCCAGCAGGTTCAGATCGATCGAATAGGGATTGGCCTTGCTCACAGGCGCCGGGATGCCGCAACGTTCCCCATAGGCAATCGTTTCCTCCCGGCTCAGCCCCCACTCCCGCGCCGGGGCGAGCACCTTGAGTTCGGGTGCCAGGCAGCCGATCGCCACATCGAAACGCACCTGGTCATTGCCCTTGCCGGTGCAGCCGTGGGCCACGGCGTCGGCCCCCACCCGGCGGGCCACAGCCACCAGCTCCCGGGCGATCAACGGCCGGGCCAGGGCGGTGGAGAGGGGATAGCGACCCTCATAGAGCGCATTGGCCCGGATGGCGGGAAAGGCGAACTCGGTGATGAACGGCTCGATCAGATCCCCCACCAGCGACTGGCTGGCGCCGGCCTCGAGGGCCTTGAGCCGGATCGGCTCGAGCTCATCGCCCTGGCCGAGGTCGGCGGCGAAGGTGATCACCTCCTCCACTCCCCACTCCTGGAGCAGGTAGGGAATGCAGACACTGGTATCCACTCCGCCTGAGTAGGCGAGCACCACCTTTCTGGCGCGAGGGCCCGGCCGGACCAACTGCTGCTCTGCCATGCGCTCAAGCCTGCTCATGAGGTTCTTCCGAGGATTGTCCCTCCTCGTCGTCGCAGCGGCGCCAGCGGGAAGCCAGCCAGGCGCCCAGCAGCCCCGGCGGGCCCAGCAGCAGGCACCAGAGCAGGACGGGACGAATCGGCAGGGGATCGGGCCAGCGTTGCCCCGCCATCACCAGCAGGCTGCTGAGCAGCAGGGCCGCCCCCCAGGCGATCAGCAGCTGAACCGATTTGGAGGAGGTCAAGTGGATGTGCTGGGCGAGCTGGTTTATGGTGATGGATTGGCGTGCTTTGCGCTTCGCTGACTTCGCCCGCCCTGAGGCCGTCCATGAGCACCCTCGACAGCATCAACCCCTCCCTGACCCGCTACCGGCGGGATGAGCCTGCCCCGGTGCTGCCACTGCGCGATGAGCCCGATCTGCTCAGCTGGCTGGAGAGCAGCGGTCGCCTGGTGGCCGACGAGGAAACCGCCGCTCCCGATGTGAGCACGGTGGAGGAGGAGGAGCTCTCGGCGCTGATGGGCGAGAAGGAGGAGTACATCCCGGCCGATGAGCCTTCCGAGGAAAACTGGGAAGACTGAGCCCCTGTGAGCCGATCTCTGCAGGTTCCCGCATCCTTTTCCCCGACAGGCCGTTCTCCGGCCTTCTGGCTTGCCCTGCTTGTGCTTGGCGCCTGCCTGCTCAGTGACGGGTTGACGCGGGCGGCTCAACTCACCCCGCCGCTGCTGGTGGCGGCGCTGCTGAGCTGGGCCCTGTGCCGCTGGGGGGTGCCGAAACTGCGGGCCCTGAAACTGGGCCAGGTGATTCGCCAGGAAGGGCCCCAGGCTCACCACAGCAAAGCCGGCACGCCGACCATGGGCGGGCTGCTGGTGGTGCCGGTGGGAGTGATCGTGGGTGGCCTGATCGCCCCCTCCGACCCCCGCCTGCTTGCCGTGGCCGCGATCACCCTGGCCTTCCTGGCCATCGGCGGCTTCGACGACTGGCGCAGCCTCACCCGCCGCACCAACACTGGCCTCAGCCCCAGGGGCAAGCTGCTGCTCCAGGCCCTGGCGGCGGCCCTCTTCCTGGCCTGGGCCGCCTGGAACGACTGGATCGGCGCCACGGTTGCCCTGCCGTTCGGTCTGGCCCTGCCGCTCGGACTGCTGATCCTGCCGCTCGGCTTGTTCGTGTTTCTGGCCGAAAGCAACGCCACCAACCTCACCGATGGGCTCGATGGCCTGGCGGCAGGTTGCGGCGCGGTCGTGTTCTGCGGCCTGGCCCTGCAGCTGATGCTGAGGGGCCACCTCGGTGATCCGGTGCTGGCGGGATTCTCGGCCGCCATGGCCGGCACCTGGCTTGGATTCCTGGCCCATAACCGCCATCCGGCCAGCGTGTTCATGGGCGACACCGGCTCGCTGGCGATGGGAGCAGCCCTGAGTGCGGTCGCCTTGCTCAGCAACAGCCTCTGGCCCCTGTTGCTGATGGGTGGTGTGTTCCTGGCCGAATCCCTCTCGGTGATCCTTCAGGTCTGGGTGTTCAAGGCCACCAAGGGAGCGGATGGCCAGGGTCGCCGCCTGTTCCGAATGGCCCCGCTGCATCACCACTTTGAACTGGCCGGACACCCGGAACAGCAGGTGGTGGTGGGCTTCTGGATGGTCAGCGTGCTGCTGGTGCTGATCGCCCTGGCGCTGCTTCCCTGATTTCAGGGCAAGCTGGAATGTCAGGGCAAGCAGGAGAGATGGCTTACTTCACCTGGCAGGAAAAAGGACTCACGGCCGATTGCGCCAGCCTCGCGGCGATGGCCGCCCGCTTCGAGGAAGCGGCAGCCCTGATGCGGCGCATGGACGGCGAGGGCTTCGTGCTTGAGCGCCACAGCGATGGCCAGCACATCACCCATTCCGACAACAGCGTTTTCGAGTCGTACGGGTTCATCAGCGAGGAACCGCCGGTTCGGCAGCTCGACCTGATCGCGGAGCCGTGAATCCAGCGGTCTCAGGAACGGCGCAGAAAGCCGACACCCCAGACCACCACGAAGGCCAGAGACGAGAGGCCCAGATAGATCAGCACCCCCCGTTGCAGCCCGGCGACGCTCCAGCCGAACGGCAGACCGTTGGCCACATCGCCGGCGGTCGAAAAGGCCAGAACGGCCGTGGTGGTGATCGACACGGGTGGGCGTTGCAGCGGGACGGATCGACCTGCACTTCTAGCAGGGCCCACCAGGCAGCAGGATCAAGGGCTTCGCCGAGCTGCGCGCCATGACCGACGCCCTCTTTCCCCGCACCCTGATGCTGCTGGGCAGCGGCGAGCTGGGCAAGGAACTGGCCATCGCCGCCCAGCGACTGGGCTGCCGGGTGATCGCCGTCGACCGGTATGCCGGCGCCCCCGCCATGCAGGTGGCCGATGCCGCCGAGGTGATCGCCATGACCGATCCGGAAGCCCTCAAGGCCGTGGTGCGTCACCACAGGCCGGATCTGCTCATCCCGGAGATCGAAGCCCTGGCGGTGGAGGCGCTGCTGGAGCTGGAAGCGGAAGGCTTCACCGTGATTCCCACCGCCCGCGCCACGGCGGTGACGATGAACCGCGATCGGATCCGGGATCTGGCCGCCGATGAGCTGGGCCTGCGCACCGCCCGCTTCGCCTACGCCAGCAGCCCCACCGAACTGGCCGAAGCCGCCGCACCGCTCGGCTGGCCGGTGGTGGTGAAGCCGGTGATGAGCTCCTCCGGCAAGGGTCAGAGCATGGTGGAAGGCCCTGAGGAGATCGCCGCCGCCTGGCAGGCAGCCATGGCCGGCGCCCGCGGCGCCGGAGATCGGGTGATCGTGGAAGAGTTCCTGCGGTTCGAGCAGGAGATCACCCTGCTGACCGTGAAGCAGTGGGACGGGCCCACCCTGTTCTGCCCACCGATCGGCCACCTCCAGGAGCGGGGGGATTACCAGTGCAGCTGGCAGCCGGCGGAACTGGGCGCCGCGGCTCTGGCGACGGCCGAAGCGATGGCCCTGGCCGTCACCGACCAGCTCGGTGGAGCCGGTCTGTTCGGTGTGGAGTTTTTTCTCTGCGGGCCACCCGGCCAGGAAGTGGTGGTGTTCTCGGAGCTCTCGCCCCGCCCCCACGACACCGGCCTGGTCACCCTGAGGGGCCAGAACCTCAGCGAGTTCGAGCTGCACCTGCGGGCGGTGCTGGGGTTGCCGATCCCGAGCATCCGCTCAAGCGGCGCCGCCGCCAGCCGGGTGATCCTGGCCCCGGCCGACTGCACCCCAGTTGCCTACTCCGGAGTGGCGGAAGCCCTGGCCGAACCCGACACCCAGCTGCTGCTGTTCGGCAAGCCGGAGGCCCGTCCGCTGCGGCGCATGGGGGTCGTCGTCTCGGGCGGCTGTGATCTGGCCGAGGCCAGAACGCGGGCGGACCGGGCAGCCAGCCGGGTGCAGGTGATGACGAGGGTCTGACCGAGGCTGGCCCCGGCCGGAAATGGGTTTTATGGTGCGCCAAGCAGGATTTTTCATGGCCCAGGCTCAACCCCGTCGTCGCTCCTCTCGCCCCGCCCCCGTTGCCGACCTGAACCGCCGTCGCCGGAGTGCGCCGCCACCACAGGAATCACCCGACGGCGGCAGAAAAGGCCGGCCCCTCTCCAGACGCTCCCTGCTGATTGGCTTCTGCTGTGGCCTGGGACTCGGCTACGGCCTGGCCGGCCCCCTGCCCACCCTGCTGGCTTCGACCCTGGCTGGCCTGCGTCAGGCCGCTCCAGCCCTCACCTCCCTGGTGGATCCCCTGGGGCTGGAGCAGCGCCGCATTCTGGTGCTGGGCACCGACCAGATCAGCGGCAGCACCGATGTGATGTTCACCGTCCAGGTCAAGGACGGCACCACCCGGATCACCCAGGTTCCGCGGGACACCTTCATCGAATCGGAGGCGTTCGGGGTGGTCAAGGCCAACTCCCTGTACGCGTTGGGAGGGGTGAACGAAGTGAAACAGGAACTCTCCAGCCTGCTCACCGAGCCGCTCGACCGCTACCTGATCATCAACATCGAAGCGGTGCAGAACCTGGCGGAAGCCCTCGGCGGCGTCGAGATCGACGTGCCCAAGAGGATGTACTACGTCGACAGCCGCCAGGATCTCTACATCGACCTGCTGCCGGGCCCCCAGCTGCTCAAGGGGAAAGATCTGGAGGGTTTCCTCCGCTATCGAAACGACGAACTCGGCGACCTGGGTCGGATGGAACGCCAGCAACTGGTGCTGCGGGAGGTGTTCCGCACCCTTGTTCAGCCTGGAACCATCAGCAAGCTGCCTTCGCTGCTGGCGATCGCCGGCAAGGACATCCACACCGACCTCTCGCCGGTCGAACTGGGTGCCCTGCTCACGGCGATGGGGACCACCAAACTCAGCACCAGCCGCCTGGGGGGTCGGCTCTACTGGCATGGCGATCTGAGCTACTGGATGCCAGATCTCAACAGCCACTACGCAGATCGGGAGAGCCCGGAGCCCAGCCTCTGAGCCTGATGTTCACCCCCTGAATCAGGCCGATCAGCGCGATTCAGGGCTTCAGGGCGTTCCCTTCAACCCGCCGCTCACATCGACCAGGGGAACGGTGGCGCTTCCCCAGCCGCCCGCCGGCAGCAGGTCGGGAGCGCTCGGCCCAGGGGCGGCGGCGGCGCCGGCTGTGAAGGCGCCATTCACCCAGGCGAGCAGAAGGCCCCGCAGGGCGCCACCGTCCTCGGCGTAGAGGGAGCCAAGGTTGAAGTGATCGCCGCCCTTGGCAAGCACGAGGCGATGACCACCCCCCACAGACCTGGAGTTCAACTGCATCGGCGTGATCGCCTCCGGCCCGGCCGGCACCACCCAGTCACGGCTGCCGCTGACCAGCAACACCCGGGCGTTCATGGCACGGGCGGCACCGGTGTTGAACAGCAGCGACATCGGCGGACTCACCGCCACCGCCGCCTTGACCCGGGGATCGGCCAGGCCGGCGTTGTCGGCCACGCTGATGAAACTGCACTGCAGCACCCAGCTGAGATTGCGGGACGGATCCTTGATGTCCTGGCAGCGTTCGTTCAGCCGCACCGCACTGGGCTGGGCCCCGGCCAGCTGCAGGGCGGTGGTGGCACCCCAGGACTGACCCAGCACCGCCACGAAGTCGGTGTTCAGACCGGCAGGCAGCCCCAGCTTGCCGGAGGCCGCCCCATCAATCAGGGACGACAGATCCAGGGGCCGCAACTTGAGCTCGGCCGGGTCCGGGGGTGGCACCTTGCCGGAGAGCATGGCCTGCTGCTGGGATTGATCGCTGCCGGGATGGAAGGGCATCAACACCGTGTAGCCGTGGCTGGCCAGGTGTTTCGCCCAGCCTTCGAAACTCAGCGGACTGTCCCAGAGGCCATGGGAGATCAGCACCAGCCGGCCATTGGCCTGGCGGCTCGGGCCGATCACCACCAGCCGCAGCGGCTCGGGGCGATGGCTCACCACAAGGCTCGTCTCGCGGCGCTCCACCGGAAGGGGGCCAGGCTGGCTGAGGGCAGGATCCACCGTTGCCGCCGGGCTGGCGGCGATCAGGCGATCCGCCGGTTGCAGCTGTGTAGCCAGGCGCTGGACGGCGAACAGGGCCACCTCCAGGTCCACCGATGCTGTCTGACCAGGCAGGGCCTGCAGGATGCTGAACATGGTGAGCGGCCCCCTGGCGGCGGCCCGTTCCAGGACGGCGGAGATTTCCTGGCCGTCGAGATTGGCGGGCAGCCCATCGACGCCGCCGATGGCTGACACCACCAGCATCGCCTGGTTGAACAGGGCCGAACCCGCCACCTCGCCCACCACCGCTTTGGTCTGCAGGGGCAGGCGGTAGTTGAGGAATTCCGCGATCTTCCGACCCACCGCCCCATCGGTGGCCCGATCCAGTTCGGCGAGATCACTGTTGCCGCTCAACAGACCGCCGGGTTTCTGGAATTCCGAGAGCTTGATGCTGAAGCTGGTCTCCAGCAGGGGCAGGCGCAGATCAATCCGCTCCAGAGCCCATGCCGGCTGTTGAAGAAAAGGAAGGCCGATCAGCAGCGCCGCCAAGAGGGCGTGGGGGGGCTGGAAAGGTCGGGATGCGCGCACGACAGGGACTCGGAATGCTTCCATGATCTCCGATGCTGTTCCCCATCCAGCTCTGGCCCGTTCATGGACTGTGAGGTGAACGGTTTGCTTCGTTCCATTCACCCATTGCCGCGATCAACCGATGAACCTGTCTGCCCTCCTGCTGCCGGCCACGGCCTCGTTCCTGCTCAGCGGCGGAGCAGCTCTCGCCACCGAACGCTGCACCTTCCTGCAGCCGATCGGCGGCAACGGAACCACGCCGATCGTCAGCAAGCAGGTGGGCCGCGGCAAGTTGCTGGGCAAGACCAACTGGAACACCGACTTCATCGTGAATCAGCCCTACAGCAGCTTCAAGTTCTTCTTCACCGCCAATTCCTCTGACGCCGGGGCCAAGTATCCCGTGAGCGGCTTCATGAAGTTCAGCGATGGCAGCAATCTGCAGGTGATCAATGAAGTGATGTCCCCCCCGATCGGCACGGGCCGGATGTTCGGACCCTTCCCGGCGGTACCGGGCAAACAGGCCAGTCAGATGAATTTCAAGGTGGGCGCCAGCGATGACCCCAACGCCCTCGGTTTCAGCTACCGCGTATCCGTTCAGGGCTGCCTCTGAAGGGGGTCAAGCCATCGCGACCGCCACGGCGGGATGCTGGGCCAGCACGGTCTTGAGGTAGCGGCCCGTATGGCTGGAGGGATGCTCCGCCACCTGTTCGGGGGTGCCGGCCGCCACGATTTCGCCGCCCCTGTTGCCGCCCTCGGGGCCCAGATCGATCAGCCAATCGGCACAGCGGATCACATCGAGGTTGTGTTCGATCACCACGATCGAATTGCCCTTGTCCACCAGCCGCTGCATCACGTCCATCAACTTGTGGACGTCATAGAAACTCAGGCCGGTGGTGGGTTCATCGATGAGATAGAGCGTTTTACCCGTGGCACGCTTGGAGAGCTCGGAGGCCAGCTTCACCCGCTGGGCCTCGCCGCCGGAGAGGGTGGGAGCAGGTTGGCCGAGCTTGATGTAGCCAAGCCCCACATCCACCAGGGTGCGCAGCCGCTCGCCCGCCTGGGGGATGGCGGAGAACACCTCGGCGGCCTGCTCCACCGTCATCTGCAGCACATCGGCGATCGTGTGGCCCTTGTAGGACACCTGCAGGGTTTCGCGGTTGTAGCGCGCCCCCTTGCAGACATCGCACTGCACATACACATCGGGCAGGAAATTCATCTCGATCACATTCACCCCCTGGCCACTGCAGGCCTCGCAGCGACCTCCCTTGACGTTGAAGCTGAACTGGCCAACCTGGTAGCCGCGAGCCTTGGCCTCCACCGTGGCGGCGAACACCTGGCGGATCGGATCGAAGGCGCCGGTGTAGGTGGCTGGATTGGAGCGGGGCGTGCGGCCGATCGGGGATTGATCGATCACGATCACCTTGTCGATCGACTTGATCCCCCGCAGCTCCTCCATGCCGGCCGGGAAGGGAACCTTGAGGCCAAGCTTGTGCTCGAGGGCGGGATGAAGCAACTCGTTCACCAGGGTGCTCTTGCCGCTGCCGCTCACCCCGGTGACGCAGACCAGCCGACCGAGGGGAATGTCCACATCAAGCCCCTGGAGGTTGTTGCGACGGCAATTGACCAGGGTGAGCTTGCGGCTGCCGGCCTCACGGCGCTCGGCCGGGGTGGGAATCGAGCGGCGTCCGCTCAGGTAGGCGCCGGTGAGTGAGGTCTCGGAATCGAGCAGGTTCTGCAGCGACCCCTCCGCCACGATGTGACCGCCGTGCACGCCGGCCCCCGGACCGATGTCGACCAGATGATCGGCGGCACGGATCGTGTCCTCGTCGTGCTCGACCACGATCAGGGTGTTGCCCAGGTCCCGCAGCTTGAACAACGTGGCGAGCAGGCGGTCGTTGTCGCGCTGGTGCAGGCCGATGCTCGGCTCATCGAGCACGTAGAGCACGCCGGTGAGCCCGGCGCCGATCTGGGTGGCCAGGCGGATGCGTTGCGCCTCTCCGCCGGAGAGCGTCATGGCCGGGCGATCCAGGCTGAGGTAATCGAGGCCCACATCCAGCAGGAATTTCAGGCGCATCCGGATCTCGCGCAGCACCAGATCGCCGATCTGGATCTGGCGAGGATTGAGCAGGGGTCTGGAGCCTTCGGCAACCCCAACCCCCATCAGCGCCTCGATCCGCTCCAGGGTGTCGGCCACACTGACATTGGTGAGCTCGGTGATGCCGTAGGGACCCACCTTGACGGCGAGGGCCTCAGGCCGAAGTCGCAGGCCGTGACAGGTGCCGCAGGGCACCAGATCCAGGTACTTCTCCAGCTTCTGACGCACCGCCTCACCGCTGGCGTCACGCAGCTGACGCTCCAGGATCGGCAGGATCCCCTCGAAGGGCCGCAGGTAGCCAGGGCCCTTGGCGTAACGGCTGTCGGCCTGAACAGCGATCGGCTCGGGGCTGCCATGCAGCAGGATCGCCTGCTGCTCTGCGGTGAGCAGATTCCATGGCTGCTTGATCTCGAAGCCGAAAGCTTCCCCCACGCTGAACAGCAGTGAGAAGTAGTAGCTGTTGTCCTTGTCGCTCCAGGGGGCGACGGCCGCATACACCGGCAGGCTGGGATCGGGCACCACCCGCTGGAAGGTGAAGGTGCGCAGATGGCCGAGGCCGTGGCAATCGGGGCAGGCGCCGTAGGGGCTGTTAAACGAGAACAGGCGGGGGGAGAGCTCCTCCATCACGGCGCCATGCACCGGGCAGGCGAAGTTCTCCGAATAGAGCCGCTCCCGCTCCACCCCCTCCGGCAGCTCCTCGCCGGTCTTGGGCACCACCTCCACCAGCGCCAGGCCATCGCCGCGCTTCAGGCAGGTGCGCAGGGAGTCGGTGAGCCGCTCGCTGATGCCCTCACGCGCCACCAACCGATCCACCACCACCTCGATGTTGTGGGCGTGGTTCTTGTCGAGTTCGATGTTGTCGGAGAGTTCACGCACCTCGCTGTTGATGCGCACGCGGGCAAAACCCTCCGCCACCAGGCCGCTCAGCAGCTTGGCGTGGGTGCCCTTCTTGCCCCGCACCACCGGCGCCAGCAACTGGTAGCGGGTGCCCTCCGGCAACGCAGAGATGCGGTCGACCATCTCATCGATGCTCTCGGGCCGGATCGAGCGATCACACTGCGGGCAGTGGGGTTCACCGGCGCGGCCGTAGAGCAGTCGCAGGTAGTCCTGGATCTCCGTGACCGTGCCGACGGTGGAGCGGGGGTTGTGGCTGGTGGATTTCTGATCGATCGAGATCGCCGGCGAGAGCCCTTCGATCGCGTCCACATCCGGCTTGTCCACCTGGCCGAGGAACTGGCGGGCGTAGGCGGAGAGGCTCTCCACGTAACGGCGCTGCCCTTCGGCGAAGATCGTGTCGAAGGCCAGCGAGCTCTTGCCGCTGCCGCTCACGCCGGTGAACACCACCAGGCTGTTGCGCGGGATGGTGAGGTCGATGTTGCGGAGGTTGTGCTGGCGGGCGCCCCGCACCCGGATCACATCCTCAAGGCTCCCCTCCAGGTTGAGGCTGCCATCACCCGCCGGAGCCCTGCCTGCCGCTTTCCCCTGCCCGTTGACGCCGGCCAAGCGACCCATGCCTTCTGTCCGTCAGCCAACGAGTGTACGAAGCAGGACCAGGTTCAGGTTCAGGCCGCTCCCCGACCCAGCAGGCTGGCGGCATAGCGGCGGGCTTCACCGGAATCCCCACCGGCCAGCTCGACCAGCTCCCGCTGACGCTCCTCGGCGTCCCGCAGGGCGGACACCCGGGTGAGGGTCTGGCCCTGCTCCACCCTCTTGCTGACCTGGAAGTGATGGTCGGCCGCGGCGGCGAGCAGGGGCTGGTGGGTGACGCAGAACACCTGGCGTTGCTGGGCGAGACGGCGCAACAGGGCCGCGATCTCCCCGCTCACGCGGCCGCTGACGCCACTGTCGATCTCATCGAACAACAGGGTGACGTGGGGATCGGCCGCCGCCAGGCAGGTGGTGAGCGCCAGCAGAAAGCGGCTCATCTCACCACCGGAGGCCACCTCCTGAAGCGGGGCGAGCGGCTGGCCGGGATTGGCCGAAAACAGAAACACAACCCGGTCGGCGCCGTCCTCTTTCGGCTCAGTTGGTTCCACGGCTACGCAGAACCGCACATTGGCCAGCCCCAGGGGACGCAGCGAGGCCATCAGTTGGCCCTGCAGGGCCTCGGCCGCCAGGATCCGCAGCTCCCGGAGCCTGGCGCAGGCGACCTCAAGGGCGTGGCGGGCGGCGGCTTCGGCCTTCTCCAGGTCCTGCAGAGCATCCCCGGCGGCGCCGGGGGCCAGCTGCTGGCGGAGCCGGTCGCGAACCACGATCAGGCCGGCCAGCTCCTGGCCATGCCGGCGTTCGAGCGCCTTGAGCTGGGCGATCCGCTCCTGCAACGTCGCCAGGCTCTCCGGATCACTGTCGAGCCGGGCGCCGTAACGATCCAGTTCACGGGCCAGATCCTGAACCTGCTGCAGAACATCACCGCAGCGCTGCCGCAGCGGCTCAAGGCTGGCATCGAGGGCACCGATCAGCTGCAGTTCCTGGTCACAGGCGCCGAGATGGTCCAGAGCCGAAGGAGTGCCCTCCTCGCCTTCGACAAGGCGACCCAGCAGGGTCGTCACTCCCTGCTGCAGACGCACCCCATGGGACAGGCGATCCTGCTCCTCCTGGAGGCGTTGCCTTTCCAGGGGATCGTCGAGCTGGGCGGCTTCGAGGTCATCGAGCCGTTGCTGAGCCAGCTGGCGGTCAGCCTCCAGCCGCTGCTGGTCGGAGCGGGCCTGCGCCAGGGCCTGCGCCGCCTCCTTCCAGGCCCGATGGAGCGAGCGCACCGGTGCTGCAGCGGCCGCCAGTGGATCACCACCGAAGCGGTCGAGCCAGCGGCGCTGCTGGCCGGGGCGGGCCAGTTCCCTGGTCTGGCCCTGGGCGGTGAGCTCCAGCAGCAGGGGCCGAAGCTCCAGCAGCTGGGCGCGATTCACCGCCACCCCGTTCAGCCGGCTGCGGCTCTGCAGCCGGTCCGCCGTCAACCGCCACTCACGGCTGAGCAGCAGCTCCGGTTCATCGAGGTCGAGCTGCTGATCCACCAGCCAGGCGCGCACCGGTGGCGACAGGTCGAAACTGGCCTCGATCAGGCCCCGGGAGCAACCCTGCCGCACCAGCCGCGCCCCCTGGCTGCCCTGGCCGCCGCCGAGCAGGGCATCGAGGGCGTCAAGCAACAGCGACTTTCCCGCACCGGTTTCGCCGGTGAGCACCGTGAAACCCCGGTCGAAGCTGAGCTCCAGGCCGTCGATCAGGGCGATGTTCTCGAGGCGCAGACCCGTGAGCACCACGGTCTCCGGTCAGTGGCCCGACCGTAGCGGCGCTGGGATTCGTTTAGAAGAGGGGGAAGTGCCGCTCTCCACGATGGTTCGCTCCGATCCCGGGGCCACCCCCCCGCCCGAACTCAGCGACTTCATCGAGGCGGCGGGCCTGCTGAGCTACGACCCGGAGGCGATCAGCCGCATCTACGCCGGCCACCCCCAGCGGCTGTTCAGGCGGCTCTGGCAGACCCTGGTGCCGATCGGACTGTTTCTGGTCGGGGTGGGTTTCGAGCGCTTCACCGGTCTGCTGGCCAACCCGGAACGGGCGCGGGCGCGGGCGACCGAATGCGCCGATCTGCTGGCCAGCCTGGGGCCAGCCTTCATCAAGGCGGGACAGGCACTCTCCTCCCGCCCCGACATCGTTCCACCGGTCCTGCTGGAAGCCCTGGCTGAACTGCAGGACCAGCTGCCGGGTTTCGACAGTGTCCTGGCCATGGCCTGCATCGAGGAAGACCTCGGCGCCCCGGTGGAGGAGATCTTCGCCGAACTCGATCGGGAACCGATTTCAGCGGCCTCCCTCGGCCAGGTTCACCGCGGCCGGCTCCTGAGCGGGCAGGCCGTTGCGGTCAAGGTGCAGCGACCGGGCCTGCGGGAGCAGATCACCCTCGACCTCTACATCGTGCGGAACATCGCCGCCTGGCTGAACCGCCATGTGCGGTTGATCCGCAGCGATCTCGTCGCCCTGATCGATGAGCTTGGCCAGCGGGTGTTCGAGGAGATGGACTACCTCCATGAAGCCGACAACGCCGAAACCTTCGCCCGGCTGCACCGCCACAACCCCCGCATCGCCGTACCGGCGATCTACCACCAGGCCACCAGCCGACGGGTGCTGACGATGGAATGGATCGACGGCGTCAAGCTCACCAATCTCAAGGCGGTGGAAGCACTGGGAATCGATCCCGATGAGATGGTGCGGGTGGGGGTGAACTGCAGCCTGGAACAGCTGCTGGAGCACGGCTTCTTCCACGCCGATCCCCATCCAGGCAACCTGCTGGCGATGGCGGACGGCCGACTGGCCTTCCTGGATTTCGGCATGATGAGCCAGGTGAGCCGCGAATCCCGCACCGGGCTGATCCAGGCGGTGGTTCACCTGGTCAATCGCGACTTCGACGCCCTCTCCACCGACTTCGTCACCCTGGGATTTCTCGGCGAACAGGTGGACCTGCGCCCGATCGTGCCCGCCTTCGAGACGGTGTTCGGCCAGGCCCTGGAGATGGGGGTGAGCCGGATGGATTTCAAGGCCGTCACCGACGACCTCTCGGGGGTGATGTATCGCTTTCCCTTCCAGGTTCCGCCCTATTACGCTCTGATCATCCGCTCGCTGGTGACCCTCGAGGGCATCGCCCTGAGCGTGGACCCTGAGTTCAAGATCCTCGGTGCCGCCTACCCCTATTTTGCCCGGCGCCTGATGGAGGATCCCGATCCCGCCCTGCGCCGCAGCCTGCGCGAGATGCTCTTCGAAGGCGACGACTTCCGCTGGCAGCGCCTGGAGAACCTGATCAGCAGCGCCTCGCTCCAGGATCAGCTCGATGTGGAGGGCCTGCTTGATCAGGTGCTCGACTTCCTGTTCTCACCCAGGGGAGGGATGCTGCGCCAGCAACTGGTCGACGGTCTGGTGGACCGGGTCGATGCGATGGGCTGGAAGGCGTTTCAGAACCTGGGCCGCCGCCTGCCGAAGCGGCTTCAACCACCGGGGCTGCGGGCCCCCCAGCGGCCCTTGCCGCTCGAGGATCCACTGCTCGGCCTGGAGCCGATCGCGCCGTTGCTGGAGATTCTCCGCGCCCTGCCTGGTTTCGAGCCCCAGCTGCTGCTCAACCGGCTGCCTCGGCTGCTGGCGGAACCCGACCTCCGCCGCATGGGCCTGCAGGTGGCCCAGGGCCTGGCCGAGCGCAGCGTCGTGCGGCTGCTGCGGGATGTGCTGGTGGCCCCTGACCTCCGCCTCAGTGCCGGATTTGCTCCTGCTCAGTAACTTCTAGAGTTCCGCATCGAACCGGAGCGATCCTTGGCCAGAAGCTCGAAACTCTGGGGAGCCCTGCTGGGACTCTCCCTCGGCATCGCCGCGCCTGGCCTGCAGGCCGCTGAGCAGATCGTCCTGGTCAGCGGTGCTTTCCGCCGCTCGATTCCGGTCGCTGATCTCGCGCACCTGGCTGAAACGGGTGAAGCGCGCGGCTTGCTCGGCAACCTGCTGAGCGTGAGCCGTCAGAACCCTGCTGAAGTCTCCAAGCTGCTCAACCAGCAGGTGACCCTTCCCCTGGTGCTCACCAGCCGATTGCTGACCACCCGGATCGGTGAGGCCCTGCTGGAGCGGCTGGCCCGCATCATCGCCCCGCTCGGCGCACCTCAGACCGGTGTGGCCGCCCTGCGCTCCGCCGTGATCGTCGGACTCAATGACGGCAAGGGAAGCCTCACAGCCGTCGGTTTTCTGAAGGCCTATCCCGTCAATGAGCTGGCGATCAGCATCCCGGCCCTGGTCAGCCTGGCCAGCAAGGCCAGTTCGATCTCCGATCTGGTGCGCTTCTTCTCCGAGTCCCCCCTGGACGGGCTGCGCAGTGAACCGGAAGCCAAGCCAGCCCCGAAAACGCCCTGAACGGAAATGCCCTGAACCCCAGGGTCGTGGCAACGGGCTCTGGTTTCCGCTTCAGGACGGGCGCGTAGATTCGACGCAGCTCCTTCGCTGCCATCGTGCCCGTGCTCTCCGCTCTCAGACGTCTGGGCGCGAAGCCAACGATGCAGGACTGGCCAGGTCTGATCGAGGCCTATCGCCGCTGGCTGCCGGTCAGCGACAGCACCCCGGTTGTCACCCTGCGGGAGGGTGCGACACCCCTGATCCCTGCCCCGTCGATTGCGGCGCGGATCGGCCGCGGCGTGCGGGTGTTCCTCAAGTACGACGGTCTCAATCCCACCGGCAGCTTCAAGGACCGGGGCATGACCATGGCGGTCAGCAAGGCCAAGGAGGCTGGTGCGGCGGCGGTGATCTGTGCCAGCACGGGCAATACCTCAGCCGCTGCCGCCGCCTATGCCCGCCGCGGCGGGATGCGGGCCTTCGTGCTGATCCCGGATGGCTACGTCGCCCAGGGGAAGCTGGCCCAGGCCCTGGTGTACGGAGCCGAAGTGCTTGCGGTGAAGGGAAATTTCGACCGGGCCCTGGCGATCGTGAGGGAGGTGGCCGATCGCTATCCCGTCACCCTGGTGAATTCACTCAATCCCTTTCGGCTGCAGGGCCAGAAAACCGCCGCCTTCGAGGTGGTGGATGCCCTCGGTGAAGCCCCCGACTGGCTCTGCATTCCAATGGGCAATGCCGGCAACATCAGCGCCTACTGGATGGGATTCCAGGAGTACCAAGCGGCCGGCCACAGTCGGCTGTTGCCCCGGATGATGGGTTTTCAGGCCAGCGGCTCCGCGCCGCTCGTGCTCGGCCACACCGTTGAGCAGCCGGACACCATCGCCACGGCGATCCGGATCGGCAACCCGGCCAACCGGGAAAAGGCCCTCAAGGTGCGGCAGGAAAGCGGAGGCGCCTTCCACGCCGTGAGCGACCAGGAGATTCTGGAGGCCTACAAGCTGCTGGGCCGCGAGGAGGGCGTGTTCTGCGAGCCGGCCAGCGCGGCGTCGGTGGCCGGCCTGTTGCAGCAGGCCGACAAGGTGCCAATCGGAGCCACGGTGGTCTGCGTGCTCACCGGCAACGGCCTCAAGGATCCCGGCACCGCCATCGACAACAGCGACGGTGTGTTTCATGCCGGTCTGGCACCCGAAGTGGCTGTGGTGGCAGACGTGATGGGCTTCTGAGCCCAGTCCCTCCAGACCTCCGGCCCAAGCAACTTTTCAGCCAACACGATGCCGGTGAGGCCATGCTTGAGCCCCACCAGATCGTGGATCCAGCAGCAGAACTGTCTCATTCGAGGCTGTGAAAAACAGCCTCCCCAACGGGGAAAAGAAGAAGAGATCCACTCAACCTGAACGAACAACTGATTTTCACAGGCTGAAGAATCTGCGGAAAACAAGAAATTGGCATCCAATTGTCAGGGCTTCTCCCCACTGCTGATTCTTGAAGTTCCTTCGTACAACATGGTTTTGGATGTTTTTCACATTTTCCACACCCCCTACGACTACTTGTTCTAAATTCTTACTGTTAACTATTAATCCAGATAGAAATTAGCTGGAAAAGTGAGGATCGGTTGGGCAGCTGCGGTTTCCTGCCGTTGCGGAATGGCCGCTGTTGTGGAAGCGTGGTGGGGCCCTCCAGAGGGCTTCCTTTCCGGAGATGGCAACACCATGAAGCTGGTCTGTTCCCAGAGCGAACTGAGCGCCAGCCTCCAGCTGGTCAGCAGGGCTGTTTCGGCCCGGCCGACCCATCCGGTTCTTGCCAACGTGCTGCTCACGGCCGATGCCGGCACGGGGCGGCTCAGTCTCACCGGCTTTGATCTCAGCCTGGGCATCCAGACCAGTCTTGCTGCCTCCGTGGAAAGCAGCGGAGCGATCACCCTGCCCTCGCGCCTGTTCGTCGAGATTGTTTCCAGGCTGGCGGCCGACAGTCCGATCACGCTCAGCTGTGAGGAGGGGCAGGAGCAGGTGGAGCTGACCAGCCGCTCCGGCAGCTACCAGATGCGGGGGTTGTCGGCGGAGGATTTTCCTGATCTGCCGCTGCTGCAGACCGGTGCCCCGATCCGGTTGAACGTGGACGCCCTGGTGCGGGGGTTACGGGCCACCCTGTTCGCCAGCAGCGGTGATGAAGCCAAGCAACTGCTCACAGGGGTGCATCTGGATTTTGAGCGTCAGGGTCTGGAATGCGCCGCCACCGATGGTCACCGCTTGTCGGTGCTGCGTCTGGAGAACGCCGCCCAGCCCGGTGCTGCTCCGGCGGAAGGCAGCCCTGAAGCCGATCTGGAGGTCGAAGTCCCTTTGGAAGGCTTTTCCGTCACCGTTCCGGCCCGCTCCCTGCGCGAGCTGGAGCGGTTGCTCTCGGGCCGTCAGTCGCAGGAGGCGGTGAGTCTGTTCTGTGATCGCGGTCAGGTGGTGTTTCTCTGGGCCGACCAGGTGCTGACCAGCCGCAGCCTGGATGGCACCTATCCGAATTACCGCCAGTTGATTCCCACCAGCTTCAGCCGGACCCTGGAGCTCGACCGCCGAGGCTTCATCACTGCCCTGGAGCGGGTGGCCGTGTTGGCTGATCAGCACAACAACGTGGTGAAGATCAGCAGCGATCCGGCCGCTGGCCGCTTGGAGATCAGTGCCGATGCCCAGGATGTGGGCTCCGGTTCCGAAGACCTCGCCGCCGTGGTCAACGGTGAGGCGATTGCGATCGCGTTCAACGTTCGCTACGTCCTGGAGGGGCTCAAGGCGATGACGGCCGATCGGGTGGAGCTGCGCTGCAATGCCCCCACCACGCCGGCGGTGCTGGTGCCGGTGGAGGATTCCAGCTTCACCTATCTGGTGATGCCGATCCAGATTCGCAGCTGATTCCGTGGCCCTCCCCCAGGAGCTTCTGCTCAGTGATCTCCTGAAATTGCGGGTCCGTTGTGACCAGGGACTCGAGCACGGCGCCGGCCTGGTCGGCTGGATGCATCCGCCGGTTCACCGCCTGCTGGGTTGGGCGAGCAAACCTTCGGCCTTCGGTGGCAGGCGCCTGGTCTGGAGGCTGAATCAGCTGCGCGGCCTCAGCGAGCTCGAGGCCATGGTCGATGGAGAGCCGGCCGAAACCGATCAGAGCATCCTCGATGGTTTGCCGACCCTGTTCGAGGCGGCCCTGACCGGAGCCGAGGGGACCGTGCTCGGCTCCGTTGTGGATGCGGCAGTCGAGCTGCGCACGGGCCGCATCCTCCACTATCTGGTGGCACGCAGTGATCCCCGCCTGCCGGGCAGCAGCCGCTGGAGGCTCACGCCGGAACGCATCGTTGATCAACAACCGGGTCGGGTGGCCACCGCCCTGGTGGGTCTCGACGATCTTCCCCTGGCCCGCTCCAGTGTGCGCCAGCAACTGCTGCGCCGCTCCCGCCGATGGCGCGATCAGGTCAGCGAGGAAACCAGTCGGTTGCGCGGTCAGTTTCAGCAGGTTGGGGATCGGTTCGAGGAGCGATTGGAGGGCTGGCTTGAAGAGCCCCCCTGGCAGGAAGCGGGCGAGGATCCAGCCGATTCCCGCCGTTGGGATGAACCGGAGTTCCCGGAGCCGGAGGATCGTCGTTCCCGCCGACCCCGGGATCTTGATCCCCTCGACGACTGGGAAGAGATCGACTGGCCTGAACCCGAGCCACCGGATGCTCGGCCGGATGCCCGACCGCGGCAACGGCAGGACCCGGAGCCTGACCCCTGGGTGTGAGACCTGGAGTGAGCCATCGGGCCCGGCCCGGGATCCGCCCTCGGTCAGACTGAAGGTCCTTTTGACGGCCGTGTCGTGCTTGCCTCCAAGCCTTTTTCGGTTGCCGAGGCCCTCGGCAAGGAGGGCCTGAGCCAGGCCGACTACGACGAGATCGTCCGGCGGCTGGGCAGGGAGCCGAATCGCGCTGAGCTGGGCATGTTCGGGGTGATGTGGTCGGAGCATTGCTGTTACCGCAACTCACGGCCCCTGTTGCGCGGTTTTCCAACCACCGGCCCCCGCATCCTGGTGGGACCCGGTGAGAACGCCGGCGTGGTGGATCTGGGTGAAGGCCAGCGGCTCGCCTTCAAGATCGAGAGTCACAACCACCCTTCGGCGGTGGAGCCCTTCCAGGGAGCGGCTACAGGGGTGGGCGGAATTCTCCGTGACATTTTCACGATGGGGGCCCGGCCGATCGGCCTGCTCAATGCCCTGCGTTTCGGTCCGCTCGAGGACGAGCGCAACGTGGGCCTGATGGAGGGGGTGGTGGCCGGCATCGCCCACTACGGCAACTGCGTGGGGGTGCCCACGGTGGGCGGTGAGGTGGCATTCGATCCCAGTTACTCGGGCAATCCCCTGGTCAACGCCATGGCGCTTGGCTTGATGGAAACCGAGGAGATCGTCTGCTCCGGCGCTGTGGGGGTTGGAAACCCGGTGGTCTATGTGGGCAGCACCACCGGCCGCGATGGCATGGGAGGCGCCAGCTTCGCGTCGGCGGAACTGAGTGCGGCCTCGCTGGATGATCGCCCCGCCGTGCAGGTGGGGGATCCATTCCTGGAAAAGGGGTTGATCGAGGCCTGCCTGGAGGCGTTCAAAAGTGGAGATGTGCTGGCGGCCCAGGACATGGGCGCCGCCGGACTCACCTGCAGTTGTTCGGAGATGGCGGCCAAGGGGGGCCTGGGGATCGAGCTCGATCTCGACCGGGTGCCGGCCCGTGAAGCGGGAATGACCGCCTATGAATTCCTGCTCTCCGAGTCCCAGGAGCGGATGCTGTTCGTGGTGAAGGCGGGCCGTGAACAGCTCCTGATGGATCGCTTCCGGCGCTGGGGCCTGCAGGCCGCCGTGGTCGGACGGGTGCTCCAGGAGAACGTGGTGCGGGTGTTGCAGCACGGCGAGCTGGCAGCCGAAGTGCCGGCCAGTGCCCTTGCTGACGACACCCCGATCAATCACCACGAGCTGCTGAGCGAGCCACCGGCCGAGATCCAGGGCCACTGGTGCTGGAGCGAGGCCGAGCTGCCCGCTGTAGGGGCCGCCGGCATCACCCCTGACAGCGGCCCAAGGGCCGGCCAGTCCCTGGGCTGGGCCGAGGTGCTCGAGGCGTTGCTCGATGACCCCACCATCGCCAGCAAGCGCTGGGTCTACCGCCAGTACGACCAGCAGGTGCAGGCCAACACCGTGCTGCTGCCGGGCGGTGCCGATGCGGCGGTGCTGCGGCTGCGGCCCCAGGAGGGGGTTGCGACCCTCCTGACCAGTCGGCGTGGGGTGGCCGCCACGGTGGATTGCCCCAACCGCTGGGTGGCGCTGGATCCGGAGCGCGGCGCGATCGCGGCGGTGGCTGAGGCGGCTCGCAACCTCAGTTGTGTCGGGGCTGAACCCCTGGCTGTCACCGACAACCTCAATTTCGCCTCACCGGAGACACCAGCCGGCTACTGGCAGCTGGCGATGGCCTGCCGCGGCCTGGCCGAGGCGTGCCAGGCCCTTGAGACGCCCGTCACCGGTGGGAATGTCTCCCTCTACAACGAAACCCGCCTTGGCGATGGCCGTCTCCAGCCGATCCACCCCACCCCGGTGGTGGGCATGGTGGGTCTGGTTCACGATCTCTCCCAGGTGACCGGCCTCGCCTGGCGTCAGTCGGGGGACACGATCTGGCTGCTTGGCGTTCCCCTCGAAACAGCGGATGGGGCCGAAGAGGATCGCCTCGGCCTTGGCGGCAGCAGTTACCTGGAGTGCATCCATGGTCTGGCCACCGGGCGTCCACCCCGCACCGACCTGGTCCTGGAGAGGAGGCTGCAGGGTCTGCTGCGGCAGGCGATCAGCCGGGGCCTGGTGGCTTCCGCCCATGATCTCAGCGATGGTGGCCTGGCGGTGGCTGTGGCCGAGTGCTGCATCGCGTCAGGGCTGGGGGCCCAGCTGATTCTGCCGGCCGGTGCCAGCCGCCTCGACCGTCTGCTGTTTGCCGAGGGTGGCGCTCGTGTGCTGGTCAGCGTGTCGGAGAGGCAACTCCCGGCCTGGCAGCACCTGCTCAGTGCGTCCGGGGAGGGTCCGGTTCCGGCGATGCGGCTGGGCCAGGTGGAGGGCGATGGTCGGCTGGCCATCACCCTGGCGACGCAACCGGTGCTGAACGCCGAGGTGGCCACACTCGCCGCTCTCTACGAACAGGCCATTCCGCGCCGTCTGGCTGTCTCAGCCTGAGGCACAATGCAGGCAGCAATCTCAAGGTGAACGGGCCTGTGGTTTCTGCGCACCCCAGGCATCACCGGTCCAAGCGGGCTGATCCCCCTGAGCGACCCGACCGCATGGAGGAGGCCTGCGGGGTGTTTGCCGTCTATGCACCGGGCCAGCCGGTGGCCAATCTCACCTATTTCGGTCTTTACGCCCTGCAGCATCGCGGCCAGGAATCAGCCGGGATCGCTGTGTTCAATGGCGCCAGGATCAGGCTGCACAAGGACATGGGCCTGGTCAGCCAGGTGTTCGACCAGGATGTGCTCGAGCGGATGCCGGGCGAGCTGGCCATCGGCCACAACCGTTATTCCACAACGGGCAGCAGCAAGGTCTGCAATGCCCAGCCGGTGGTGCTGATGACCCGGCTGGGTCCCTTTGCACTGGCCCACAACGGCAACCTGGTCAACGCCGCTGAACTGCGGCAGGCCCTGAGCCACCTGGCTGCCGAGTTCACCTCCACGACGGATTCCGAGCTGATCGCCTTCGCCCTCCAGGAGGCGGTGGATGGCGGCAAGGGCTGGGATGCCGCGATCGAAGCGGCTGTGAGTCAGTGTCGTGGTGCCTTCAGCCTGGCGATCGGCACGCCAGAAGGCTTGTTCGCCCTCCGGGACGGCTATGGCGTTAGGCCGCTGGTGTTCGGCCACCTGGGTGAGAAACACCAGGGTCAGTGGGTGGTGAGCAGTGAGAGCTGCGGCCTGGATATCATCGGCGCCTCCTATGACGGTGACATTGCACCTGGTGAGCTGATTCATTTTCAGGCTGGTGAATCGGTGCCGAAGCGGCGGCTCTGGATTGAGGAGCCCACCAAGCTGTGTGTGTTTGAAATGATCTATTTCGCACGCCCTGACAGCCGTTTCTTCGGTGAATCTCTTTACAGTTATCGGCACCGCATCGGGGCGCTGCTTGCCAGGGAAACCAACGTGGAAGCAGATATCGTGATCGGGGTTCCCGATTCAGGTATACCGGCCGCGATCGGTTTCTCCAAGGCCAGTGGCATTCCCTATGCCGATGGGTTGATCAAGAACCGTTATGTGGGCCGCACGTTCATCCAGCCCACCCAGGCGATGCGGGAGGCCGGGATCCGCGTCAAGCTCAATCCCCTCCCCGATGTGCTCGAAGGCAAGCGGGTGGTGGTGATCGACGATTCGATCGTGCGCGGCACCACCAGCCGCAAGCTGGTTCAGGCCCTGCGTGATGCCGGTGCCACCGAGGTGCACATGCGGATCAGCTCTCCGCCGGTCACCCACCCCTGCTTCTACGGCATCGACACCGATAACCAGGAGCAACTGATCGCTGCCCGGCTCACCCTCGAGGAGATCACCAGCCATCTTGAGGTGGATTCACTGGCCTATCTCAGCCAGGCAGGGATGCTGGAGGCTGCCCACGATCACGCCTCTCATTTCTGTACGGCCTGTTTCGATGGCAATTACCCAATCCCGATGGATGAGGAGATCCGCTCCAGCAAACTCATGCTGGAGCCATCGGGGATTGCCGCCACAGTCTGAGCTCAGTTGTTCGGGATTGACACCAGCAGTGGAACCAGCCCCTGAACGGTTTCGCCTGGCTTGAGGGGGAAACTCTGTCCTGAGCCCTGGCAGTCCTGCCGCTCCAGATCCTCCACCCGCAACCGGAAACTGCGGCCACTCGATACGGACGCTGCCACCACTGCGGTGGCAGCAGCCTGCAGGTCGACAAGCGCGGCGTCGCGTCGCTCGAAGTGCAGACCGATCTGGCCGAGATCACCCCGCGCGCAAAGGCGCAGGCTCTCGTGGCGCAGGCGTTTGATCTGGCCGAGGCTGCTGGCCAGCAGCAGATCGGAGCTGGCGGCTCCACAGGCTGCCCCGACGATCTCCTCCCCAGGCAGCAGTCTCATCAACAGGGGGCCCTGGGCGGTCTTGCCCATCAGCGGCAGGTTGGCCTCGTTCACTGCCAGGCGGAGCATCCGGCCGGTGCTGCTGGCCACCACGAGCTCTTCGCCTTCCCGGCATTCCACCACCCGGCAGAGCCGGAGGCCATCTTTCAGTTTCAGCACCGTCGCGGCGCGGCCGGAGAGGTCGAGGAACGATTCGATCGGCAGTCGCTTGAAGCGGCCATCGCTGCTGAGCAGGCCCAGGCTTTTCCGGGGTTCCTGCTCCAGGGGCAGCAACTGGACCACCGCATCACCGGCCAGGCTTTCGGGCAGGAACTTCTCAAGGCCACCGGTTTGCTGGGCAGCGAACTCCCAGCGCAGCAGCGCCACCCGGCCACTGGAGGTGAAGGCCAGCAGGGCCGGTTTGCTGCTGATCGGCAGGATCAGTCGCGCCGGTGCCGGATGGTCGCCGATCGGGGTCGGCTCATCGAGATGGAGGCGCCCGAGCATCTGGGCGCCCACCACCCGCAGCTGGCCGTCGGTCTGGATCAACAGACGTCCGTCGGGGGGGAGGGCGTTGAAGGCCTGGTGACGCTGCAGTTCGGTGGTGGGTCGGTTGGCAGCGGCGCGCTGGGCCACCAGCTCATCGCCGCCGCTCACCAGCCTGGTGCGCCGCGGGGTGGCGTAGCGCTTCTTGAGGCCGCGCAACTCCAGCACCATGGCGTCGAGCAGGGACTGGCGGTTATCGAGCAGGTGGCGCAGCCGCTCCCGTTCCTCGGCCAGTTCAGCGGCCTCCTTGCGCAGGCCGTCCTGCTCCAGGCCGGTCAGGCGGCGCAGGGGCATGGCCAGCACAGCTTCCGCCTGGCGCTCGCTCAGATCCAGATGAACCTGCAGGCTGGCCTTGGCGGCGGCGGCATCGCTGGCAGCCTGAATCCGCTCGATCACCTCAGGCAGGGAGTCGAGGGCCCGGATCAGACCTTCCACCACCTCAAGCCGGTCTTCCGTGCGCTTGAGAGCGTGGCGGGTGCGTCGGATCAGCGTGTGTTCCCTGTACTCAAGGAAGTGCTGAAGCAGTTGGCGCAGGTTGAGCTGGCGGGGCTGGCCGTTGACCAGGGCCAGCAGGATCGCGCCGAAATTGCTCTGCAGGGCGGTGCGGCGCTGCAGTTCGGCCAGCACCTTCTCCGGTTCCCCGTCCCGACGCACTTCCACCACCACCCGCATGCCATCACGGTCGCTTTCGTCGCGGATGTCGGCGATGCCGCCGATCTTGCCGTCGTTCACCTGTTCGGCCAGTTTCTCGATCCAGCCGGCTTTGCTGAGCTGGTAAGGCAGCTCGGTGATCACCACGGCGCCGCGCCGATGGCGGCCCTTGCCGGGCTGCACCTCTTCGATATGGGCGACCCCCCGCATCGGGATGCTGCCGCGGCCGTTGAGGTAGGTGTCGCGCACGCCGCTGCCGGTGAGCACCTCGCCGCCGGTGGGGAAATCGGGGCCGGGCACCAGCTCCAGCAGCTTCTCGTCGCTGAGCTCGGGTTTGCGGATCAGGGCGATCAGCGCCTCCACCACCTCGCCCAGATTGTGGGGCGGAATGCTGGTGGCCATGCCCACCGCAATTCCTGTGCAACCGTTCAGCAGCAGAAAGGGGAGCAGTGCCGGCAGCACCGTCGGCTCCTGCTGTGAGGCATCGAAATTGGGGGCGAAATCGACCGTGTCGCTGCTGATTTCGTTTAACAGCCCCTCGTTGGCGATCGGGGCCAGACGGATTTCGGTGTATCGCATCGCTGCCGGCGGATCGTCATCGACAGAGCCGAAGTTGCCGTGGCCATCGAGCAGGGGATGGCGGCTGGAGAAGGTCTGGGCCAGGCGCACCAGGGCGTCATAGACGGCCTGGTCGCCGTGGGGGTGGTATTTGCCGAGTACGTCTCCCACCACCCGGGCACATTTCCGGTAGGGCCGATCCGGGGTGAGGCCCAGCTCCTGCATGGCGAACAGGATGCGCCGCTGCACCGGTTTGAGCCCATCGCGGACGTCGGGAAGAGCCCGCCCCACGATCACGCTCATGGCGTACTCGAGGTAAGAGCGCTGCATCTCCTGATGCAGGGAAATCGGCAGAACGCGCTCCTCAGCCATCCGGGTCTGGAGTCTCAGGGCGGAAGGGTTTAAGCCTACAGATCCCGTCCGGGCCGATCTCCCGGCGGCAGCCGGGCCTAGCTGTCGTCGTCGCCCGAGCTGGCCGTACCGGTGGCATTGGCGTTGGCCCGATCGACGGAGCCTTTCAACTCAGGCTGGCTGAGCAGAGTGCTGGTGCTGCTGCGCAGGCGGCTGCCCCAGAGCTGTTCCTTCTGAAAGGCGTCGAGCACATAGTTGGGTTCGATCGCCAGGGCGGCGCTGGCCAGCTGCCTGGCCTCTTCTAGCCCGGCCGGGCTGGCGTTGAGGGCACTGGCCAGGGCCAGCATCGGCTCCGCCGCCCTGGCGTTGATCCGCAGGCAACGGCGCCAGCGCTCGATCGCCTCTTCGCGGCGGCCGAGCTCGTAGAGCACCAGCCCCTGATTGTTGATCGCTTCCCAGAAGTCCTGGCGCAACTCCGTCGCCCGTTTGAAGGCCGTCAGCGCACCGGTGGAATTGTTCAGCAGCAGATGGGCGTTGCCAAGATCGAAATGGGCACCGGCGTTCTTGCCATCCAACCGGATTCCCTGTTCCAGCAAACCGACGGCTTTCTGCGGCTGCCCTTCCCGCAGGGCGAGCGACCCTTCGGCGAACCAGATGCCCGGATTGCCCGGATCGAGCTGCTTGGCCTGGGCCAGGGAAAGGCTGGCCTGCTTGGCCTGATTGCTGCGCAGCTGGGCCTCCGCCAGCAACACCCAACCCCGGGGATCGTTGGGCAGCAGTTGCACGGTGAGGCTCGCCAGCCTGGCGGCGTCTTCGGCCTGGCCGAGCCGCAGCAGCCGGCTGGCCGCCTGGGCGATGCCCAGGCCCGCCGATTCCAGCTCCTGCGAGCGGGGCAGGTAGACATATGGAACCACGGCCAGGGCCGGAGCCGTTGCCGCCACAGCTGCCGACAATCCTGTGGCCATCGCCAGGGCAATGGGCGCAGCCGCCAGGATGTCCAACCAGCGCGGTGCCATGCCAGGAAATCCATTGATCAACCAGCCTAGGCGCCAGTTCTGCCAGCGCTGGCCAGGAGATTGCGGCGCCACATCCAGGGCTTGATCCGGCGCAGGGTTGAGGCGCGCAGACGCTGATCCCAGTCGGAATCGCTCCAGTTGATCGCTTCCTCCGCCTTCAGATTCAGCAGCCAGGGTCGAGGTTGCAGGTCCGCATCGGTGCTGCTGACCAGAGGTTGGTGGTTCCAGGGGCAGACGTCCTGGCAGATGTCGCAGCCGGCTACCCAAGGCCCCATGGCGGCACTGATCGCCGCTGGCAGAACAGGATCCCGGTTTTCGATCGTGTGGAAGGCGATGCAGCGGCGGGCATCCACCACGAAGGGTTCGGGGATGGCCCCGGTCGGGCAGGCGTCGAGGCAGCGATTGCAGCTGCCGCAGAGCGGTTCGGCCGGGCTGTCAGCCGGTAGCTCCAGGCTGGTGAGCAGGTGACCGATCAGAAACCAGGAACCATGCCGTCGGTGGATCAGGTTGCCGTTCTTGCCGATCCAGCCCAGGCCGGCCTGCTCGGCCCAGGCCTTGTCCAGCAGAGGCGCGCTGTCGACACAGGCTCGCCAGCGCACCCCCGGTACCTGCCCCTCCAGCCAGCGCCCCAGCTGGCGGAGACGACCATCGATCAGCCGGTGGTAATCGCGGCCCCAGCCGTAGCGGGCGACGGCCAGGCTGCCGGGCACCCTCTGCATGGCCACGTGGTAGTTGAGCCCAACGGCCAGCAGGCTGCGCACCCCTGGCAGCAGGGACTCGATCCGCTGGCGTCTTGGATCGGCCATCCAGTCCATCGAGGCCTGATGGCCAGCGGCCAGCCAGCGCTGCAGCGCCGCTGTGCGCAGCTCGATCCGTTCGCCCGCCGGCACGGCTGCGAGGCCCACCGGTTCGAAGCCCAGGGCAGCCGCCTCCCGTTTCAGCTCCCGGGCCAGAGTCAGGGCCGATGGTCCGGCCGGTTGCCCTTCTGAGCTCACCCGTAAAGTTCTCGGACAACGTCATTCTGCTGTGAGCACACCCGCCTCTGGACGCCTCGGCTACCTGTTGCGCTGGATCGGCCTCACCTTGGTGGCGCTGCTCGTTCTCCAGGTGATGGCGGTGGCTGTCCTGGGTACCTGGAGCGAGCCGGCCTTTGTTCAACTGGTGCTGGAGAGGTTGATCAGCCAGTCGCCGATGGCCTTGGTCGGTCTGCTTCTCGTGTTGTTCGGCTCCCGCCTCGACCATCCCGATCAGCCGCGCACCCCGTTGCGCTGGCTGGTCACGGTGCTTGCGGGGCTGCTGGCGGTGGCCCTGGCCGTCGCGGTGCCTCTGTCGATCACCGGCGATGGAGCCCTGACAGCCCAGACCGACCAGGCCCTGGCCGCGAAACGCAGCCAGCTGGAGATGGCCAGGCAACAGAGCAAGAATCCCCAGGTGATCGAGCAGCTGATCCGTCAGGCCGAGCAGGCTGGCCAGGTGCCGCCCCAGGCCAGCGCCGATCAGAAGCTCCAGGCTGCCCGCGGCTTCATTGATCGTCAGCTCCAGCAGATGGAGCAACAGCTCAAGCAGGAGGAAAGGGCCAGCGGTGTTGCCCTCAACCAGCGGCTTTACAGCGGCACGGCAACTGCTGTGCTGATGGCGGTGGCCTTCACCCTCGTGGCTCTGGCGGCGGTGCTCTGAGTGCGTTGCACTCCTTCCCCGCCGATGGCTGGTTAAGTTGGGGGGAGCTGTTGAATCGCCGGTCATCCGGCCCCACCGTTGGTTCAATCCAATCCACGATCGGATCAACCCCTGGCGGGACGCCTGCAGCAGGATCTCAAGAATGATCTGATTGCCGGCCTGCTGGTGGTGATTCCACTGGCAACCACAATCTGGCTTGCCACCACGGTGAGCCGGTTTGTGCTGGCCTTTCTCACCACCATTCCAAAACAGTTCAATCCGTTCAACACCCTCAATCCGCTTCTTCAGGATCTGATCAATCTGGGGGTTGGACTGCTGGTTCCCCTGTTGGCCATTCTGTTGATCGGCCTGATGGCGCGCAACATCGTGGGCCGCTGGCTGCTTGATTTCGGCGAAGGCACCCTGCAGAGGATTCCCCTGGCTGGATCGGTCTACAAAACCCTCAAGCAACTGCTCGAAACCGTTTTTCGTGATAACTCCACCCGCTTTCGCCGGGTGGTGCTTGTGGAATATCCCCGGCAGGGGCTTTTTGCGGTCGGTTTCGTCACCGGCGTGATCGGTGCCGCCGTTCAAAGCGGTTTTCAGGAGCCGATGCTGAGTGTCTTCATTCCCACTGCACCCAATCCCACCACCGGTTGGTACGCGGTGGTGCCCGAGAGCGCCGTACGGGATGTTGATCTCTCCGTGGAGGATGCCTTCCGCACGATCATTTCAGCCGGGATCGTCAGCCCTGATGATGAGCGGGCCAGCACGGCCAGCCGCAGCTTCTCCAGCCTGATCGCCCAGTTGCGTGCTCCGGTGTTTTCCTCCACTCCCCCCACCAAGGCCTGAGTTCACTCAAGCCCCTTTTCCTGTTGCTTGATGCAGAGTCGATCCGTTTCCCGAGAACTGGCCCTGCTGATGCTCGGTCAGATCCATGACCGCCTTCCCGCTTCCGACCTGCCGCTCGATGCGCTTCTGCAGCAGGCCCTCGCCAGCCTCGGCCAGCATGTGCGTGAGGCCCTCGACAGCTCCGCCCTCGATCTTCAACAGGCCCAGCAGGAACTGCTCGACAGCGAATTGATCGACGGCGAAGCCCAGTTGCCTCGGGTGCGTCGACACCTCCAGAGCGGCCTGACCCTCGCTGAGCAGGCGATCAACCGGCTCTCCGCCGGCCTTGAACTGCCCCGCTTGCTGATGCTCGCCGACCAGGAGCAGATCCGTCGCGGGGCGGTTGATCGGGCCAGGGCTGTTCTGGAGCATCGCGAGCAACTCGACCAGCAGCTCGATGGGGTGATGGAAGGCTGGCGACTGACCCGGCTGCCCCGGATCGACCGTGACATCCTGCGCCTGGCGGCCGTGGATCTGCAGCGTTTCGGAACGCCTGCGGCTGTGGCCTGCAATGAGGCCGTGGAGCTTGCCAACCGTTACAGCGACGAGCAGGGACGGCGGATGATCAACGGCATCCTGCGGCGGCTGACCACAGCCCGCTGATCGCCTGAGCAAGCCATGGTTTTCGACTGGTTCAACCGCCGGGCCGCTCCCCCCGATGCCCCTCCGGATGCGTCTCCCCCAGCAGGGCCCGAACCCGAGCAGGATGCCCAGGAACGGGACGCCAGAACGGAAGCTCCTGAAGCTGGTTCGGCCGAGCCCTCCAGCGTGATGCCGGCAGTTTCCAGCCAGCCAGCTCCTGCCCCCGACGGGGTGGATCAGGAGGCGTTGGCCTGGGCCAGGCAGGCCTACGCCCGACTGAAGGCCGAGCAGCAGGCAGCACGAGAGATCGAGCCGGCAGCGAATTTCGAACCGGAAGCACCGCTCCAACCCAGCACAGAGTCCACCAGCCCGGCTCTGTCCCTGCTGGAGCAGGCGGCGGCGGGACGTGAGCAACGGCAGGCGGAGCTTCTGGACATTGCCGTGGCGCCGCCCCCCGCCCTCGACGCTGAGGAAGCGGCGCCCAGCCTGGGCCGTTTCGATGCTGAGTTCAGCTGGTCTGCCGAGGTGCTGGCGGCCCAGGGTCTGCAGGCCGATCAGGTGTCCCTTGAGGAGATCGACTGGCTGGGACGCCTGCGCCGCGGCCTGGAGAAGACCCGTCAGGGTTTTGTCAGCCAGCTGCTTGAAACTCTCGGTGACGATCCACTCACCCCGGAGGTGCTCGATGACATCGAGAGTCTGCTGCTGCGGGCCGATGTGGGGGTGAGAGCCACGGATCGGGTGCTGGAGGCCCTGCGCCAACGTCTGAACGTGGAGGTGGTGGATCCGGCTGAAGGATTCCGTTTTCTCAAGGAACAGCTGCGCAGCCAGCTGGAGCAACCGATCAAGGCCAGTGGTCGCGAACTGCTCGCCCCGGAGCGGGATCGCCTCAACGTGTGGCTGCTGGTGGGGGTGAACGGGGTCGGCAAGACCACCACCCTCGGCAAGCTGGCCAATCTGGCCGTGCGCAGCGGCTACAGCTGCCTGATCGCCGCCGCTGACACCTTCCGTGCCGCCGCGGTCCAGCAGGTGACTGTCTGGGGCGAGCGAAGCGGTGTGGCGGTGATCGCCAACCCCAGTGCCAACGCCGATCCCGCCGCCGTCGTGTTCGATGCGATCGGCGCCGCCAAGGCGAAGGGCATCGAGCTGGTTCTGGTCGACACGGCCGGCCGACTCCAGACCAAGCACAATCTCATGGAGGAGCTTGCCAAGGTGCGCCGCATCATCGACAAGCTGGCACCGGAGGCGGCTGTGGAATCGTTGCTGGTTCTTGATGCCAGCCAGGGTCAGAATGGGTTGCGTCAGGCGATGGCTTTTGCCAGTGCCGCCGGCCTCACGGGTGTGGTGCTCACCAAGCTTGATGGCAGCGCCCGTGGTGGCGTGGCCCTGGCTGTGGCCTCGGAAGCGGAGCTGCCGATCCGATTCATCGGCGCCGGCGAAGGGATCCGCGACCTGCGCCCCTTCAACGGCTTCGAGTTCGTCGAGGCGCTGCTGGCGCGTTAGCGCTTGACGCAGCACCGGCTGATCAGGAGGTCCGCCGCAAACTTGCTACCGTTCAAAGCCAACAAGTCCATCCCGTTGAGCCGCCCGCCGAAGCCACGGGTGCCGCCCTCACCGCCGCGCCCCCACCCGTCTCTCTCGGCGGCGGTTTCGATGCGTCAACTGCTGGAGAGCCTGAGCCGGGAGCAGCGGCGGAATCAGGAGCTGCTGGCTTCGCTCGGCTTCACCCTGCGCAGCTTCACCAATCTGAGCCGCTTTCTGGAGTTGGTGCCCCTGGTGAGCTCCCGTCTGGTGGGAGCGGAGGGCAGTCTGCTGGTGGTGCTCCAGGCAGATGGACGGCTCTGGAAGGAGCAGCTGAATGGCTCCCCGCTGGAGCGCTGCTCAGACCTTCTGCGCCAGCTTGCCGACTTGGCTGATCAGCCACTCGACGCTGAACGACTGGATCAGGAGGTGGCGATGCTGCTTGGTGATGCCCCCGTGTTCGCCGCGCCGGTGGTGGCACGCAACCACACATGGGGGCGGCTTTATGTCTTTGGTTCCCACGCTGGCCTGAGCTGGAGCGAGGTGCATCACCGCCACCTCCAGCTGGTGGCGGATCTCACCGCTGTGGCCATCGAGAACGATTCGCTTCGGGAGGACAGCCGACGCCACGAACGGCTCGATCGCCAGCTCAGCACCGGTGCGGCGATTCAGGCCCAGTTGCTGCCGGACCATTGCCCCGTGATCGATGGTGTGGAGCTGGCGGCCCGCTGCCGGCCAGCCTTCGAGGTGGGAGGCGACTACTACGACTTCATTCCTACCCATCCTGAACGGCTCGGCCGCCAGCGCGAAACCTCACCCTGGGCCCTCGTCATGGGCGATGTGATGGGTAAAGGAGTGCCCGCCGGCCTGCTGATGACCCTGCTGCGGGGGATGCTGCGGGCCGAGGTGCTCAGTCGCCTGCCCCCCGACCGCATCCTCCATGACCTCAACCAGCTGGCCCAGGAGGATCTGTCCCAGTCCCACCGGTTCGTCACGCTGTTCTATTCCGATTTCGACCCTTTCACCAGGGTGCTCCGCTATGCCAATGCAGCCCATAATCCACCGCTGCTGTGCCGGCGCCAGGGCTATCGGGTTGAGCGGCTCGACGCTTCCGGGCTGCTGATCGGCCTGCAACTCGATGCCGAGTACGGCTGCGAGCAGGTGGTGCTGGAGCCCGGGGACGTGGTTCTGTACTACACCGATGGGGTCAGTGAGGCCCCCGGCCCCGGTGGAGAGCGCTTCGACGAAGGGAGATTGATCCGCAGTCTGCAGGCCGCCAGCCAGGCCGGTCTCAGCGCCCAGGACATCCTCAATCAGCTGTTCACCCGTCTTGATCGCTTTGTCGGGGTCAGTCGCCCGCTGGATGACGACGCTTCCATGGTGGTGTTGAAAGTCCGTGAGGAGGTCGCCTTGCCGACCTTCCCTGGTTGATGCGGCAAGCTTGGCGGCTGGGTCGGGACCGGCGTTGATGGCAGCAGAGAGATCCCAACCGCCCAGAGGGGTGTCCGGTGGCAGCGCCGCCGGCTGGAGTGATCGCTTCGAGCAGGGCTTGAATCCGGCGATCGAGCGCTTCAACGCTTCGATCGGTTTCGACCTGGAACTGCTGCCCCAGGATCTGGACGGCTCGATTGCCCATGCCCGCATGCTGGGCCGCTGCGGGGTGATCACGACGGCCGAAGCCGGGCAGCTGATCGAGGGACTGGAGCTGGTGAGGGCCGAAGCCGCCGCCGGCCACTTCAACCCCGGCCTCGAAGCTGAGGATGTGCACTTCGCTGTTGAGCGGCGCCTGATCGAATTGCTCGGTCCCCTGGGCAAGAAGCTCCACACCGGCCGCAGCCGCAACGATCAGGTGGGCACCGATCTGCGCCTCTGGCTCCGTCAGAAGATTGATGGCCTTGATGGCTCGCTGCAGCGCTTTCAGCTCGCCCTGCTTGGCCAGGCCGAAGCCCATGCCGACACGCTGATTCCCGGATACACCCATCTGCAGCGTGCCCAGCCCCTCTGCCTGGCCCACCATCTGCTGGCCTACGTGGAGATGGCCGAACGTGACCGACAGCGTCTCGCCGACGTGCGCCGACGGGTGAACATCTGCCCCCTCGGTGCCGCCGCCCTGGCCGGCACCCCCGTGCCGATTGATCGCCGCTCGACCGCCGCCGAGCTGGGTTTCGAGGCGATCTATGCCAACAGCCTCGATGCGGTCAGCGACAGGGACTTCGCCGTGGAGTTCAGTGCTGCCGCCAGCCTGATCCTGGCCCACCTCAGCCGCCTGGCGGAGGAGGTGATTCTCTGGGCCAGTGAGGAGTTCGGCTTCGTGCAGCTCACCGACCGTTGTGCCACCGGCAGCAGCCTGATGCCGCAGAAGAAGAACCCGGATGTGCCTGAACTGGTGCGGGGTAAGACCGGTCGGGTGTTCGGCCACCT
Organism: Synechococcus sp. CS-1325; assembly: GCA_025128135.1. Lineage (GTDB taxonomy): Bacteria > Cyanobacteriota > Cyanobacteriia > PCC-6307 > Cyanobiaceae > Regnicoccus. The sequence continues at coordinate 65,045 of JAHLYW010000026.1, read as the reverse complement.
GCAGGGACTGCTCACGATGATCAAGGGTCTGCCCCTGGCCTACAACAAGGACTTTCAGGAAGACAAGGAAGCCCTCTTCGATGTGGTGCGCACCACGCACGACTGTCTGGAGGCGATGGCGATCCTGATCGAGGAGGGCATCAGCTTCCAGCCGGAACGCCTGGAGCAGGCTGTGGCGGCGGATTTCTCCAACGCCACCGATGTGGCGGACTATCTGGTCGCCCGGGGCGTGCCGTTCCGGGAGGCTTACCACCTGGTGGGCGGGCTGGTCAAAACCTGCCTGCTGGAGGGCCTGCTGTTGCGGGATCTGCCCCTGGATCGCTGGCAGGGCCTCCATCCCGCCTTTGAAGCCGATGTCTACGCAGCGATCGAACCCCGCCAGGTGGTGGCGGCCCGGCGCAGTGAAGGGGGCACGGGGTTCAGCCAGGTGCGCGACCAGTTGCGGCTCACCCGGTTGCGGCTGGGCGCCGGGCCGCAGCCCCTCGCCCCTGGTTGATCCCTGCTCAGAGTCCCTGCTGCTCCAGGGCTGCCGCCGCCTGCTCGAGCACCTCGGGGCCGGCGTTTCTGACTGCCGCCGCTTCTCCCAGGCGTCGCCGCCAGTGGCGTGCTCCCGGCACCGCTTCCACCAGATGCACCAGGTGGCGTGCGATCGGCCAGAGCCTGCCGCCGCCTTCGCACCAGCGGCTGACATAGGGGATCAGGCCCCGCAGAACCGTGGAAGCCGATGCCGCTGGCCGGCTGGTCACGCCGAACAGATCCCGGTCCACCCGCCCCCAGCGCAGGGGGTGGTCATAGGCGGCCCGTCCCACCATCACCCCGTCCACCAGCTCCAGCTGGGCCTGGCAGGCGGCCAGCTCCAGCAGGCCGCCGTTCAGTTCGAAGAGGAGCCCGGGTCGCTCCCGCTTGAGCCGGTGAACCAGGTCGTAGCGAAGCGGAGGCACGCTGCGGTTCTGCTTCGGGTCCAGGCCCGAGAGCCAGGCCTTGCGGGCATGGACGCTGAAGCGGGCGGCGCCGGCGGCGGCCAGGGTGTCCACGAACTGGAGCAGTTCGGCGTAGGAATCGCGGTCGTCGATGCCGATCCTGTGCTTCACCGTCACCGGCAGGGGACCGCTGGCCATGGCCTCCACACAGCGGGCCAGGTGGGCGGGTTCGGCCATCAGACAGGCTCCGAATCGGCCCTTCTGTACCCGTTCACTGGGGCAACCCACGTTCAGGTTCACTTCGTCGTAGCCCCAGGCCGCAGCCAGCCTGGCCGCCTCGGCGAGCAGGCTGGGATCGTCGCCGCCCACCTGCAGGGCCAGTGGCTTCTCGCAGGGGTCGAAATCAAGCAGGCTGTCCCGGCGGCCGTGATGCAGGGCCTGGGCTACAACCATTTCGGTGTAGAGCAGGCTCTTGCGGGTGATCTGTCGCATCAGCACCCGGAAGTGCCGATCGGTGCAATCCATCATCGGCGCCACACTGAAGCGATAGGCGGCCGCTGTGGCCGCCGGTTGACCGTGCCTCTCTGCCATCCCTCCATGCTGCCCTTTGACCGGTTTCTGGTGGTGGCGGGCGGTGGACCGGCCGGCTTCATGGCTGCCATCACGGCGGCGGAGCGGGGGGTGGTGGGCGTGCTGCTGCTGGAGTCCACCCCGCAGGCGCTCGGCAAGGTGCTGATCAGTGGTGGTGGCCGTTGCAATGTCACCCATGCCTGCTGGGATCCCCGGGCCCTGGTGGGCCATTACCCGCGGGGGGGCAAGGCCCTGCGGGGGCCGTTCAGCCGCTTTGCCACCGGCGACACGCTGGCCTGGTTCGCCGAGCGCGGCCTGGAGCTGGTGGAGGAACCAGACGGAAGACTGTTTCCACGCAGCAATCGCTCCAGTTCCGTTGTCCAGTTGCTGGAGGCTTCCGCGAAGGCGGCAGGGGTCAGCCTCTGGCGGGGGGCGGCATTGCGGTCGGTGGAGCCGCTGCCCCAGGGGGGCTTTGGCCTGCAGCTGCGGCTCACCGCTGATGCCCAGGGGCAAGGCCAGCAGCGGTTGAGCTGCTCCCAGCTGCTGCTGGCCACCGGCGGCCATCCCAGTGGCCGGCAGCTGGCGGCCCAGCTCGGTCACAGCCTGGTGGCGCCGGTCCCCTCCCTGTTCACCCTGGCCCTGGAAGCCAATCCTCTCGCTCAGCTCAGCGGCGTGGTGATGGATCCGGTCGAGCTGGAACTGGTGCTGCCTGATCAGCGCTTCCGTCAACGGGGTCCGGTTCTGATCACCCACTGGGGCCTGAGCGGCCCGGCCACCCTGCGGCTGACAGCGTTTGCGGCCCGCGCCCTCAAGGAGTGCGGCTACCGGGCCGAGTTGCGCGTCGACTGGTGTGGTGGCCGCTCCCGGGCGGAGCTGGAGGAGGTTTTCGCCAAGGCGCACCGGGAGCAGGCCAGGCGTCAGCTGGCCAACTGGCGGCCCTGGCCGGAACTGAGCCGGCGCCTATGGAGTCACCTCCTGGAAGCCCATTCGGTCGATGCAGCCAAGCGTTGGGCTGATCTGAGCCGCCCGGAGCAGCAGCGTCTGGTGGTTGCCCTGGGCGCCAGCCGCTACCGGGTGAAGGGCCGCGGCCCCTTCGGCGAGGAGTTCGTGACGGCCGGCGGCGTGGCCCTGGGGGAGGTCAACCTCGCCACCATGGAGAGCCGATTGCAGAAAGGGTTGTATTTCGCTGGTGAACTCCTTGATGTGGACGGGGTGACCGGTGGCTTCAATTTCCAGCATTGCTGGAGCTCTGGCTGGCTGGCTGGATCGGCGATCGGGACCTTGGCTTCACTCACCTGATCTTGTCGTAGATGGAGAACATCGGTAGATACATGGCCAGCAGGATTGCGGCCACGATGATTCCGACCAGCACGATCATCACCGGCTCCAGAAGGGAGGTGAGAGCCTTCACCGCGGCGGCCACCTCGTCTTCGTAGAAATCCGCCACTTTGGAGAGCATTTTGTCCATTTCCCCTGTTTCTTCTCCGACTTCCAGCATGCTCAGGGCCATCTCCGGGAACACCTTCTTTTTCGAGAGGGCCACACTGAGGGGGATTCCGTTCTGGAGTTCGGAACGGGCCGCTTCGATCGCATCGCCGATCACGGAATTGTTGGTTGTTTCCCGGACGATTTCAAGCGCCATCAGGATCGGTACGCCCGCCCGACTGAGCGAGCTGAAAGTGCGGCAGAACTGAGCTGTGGCTGTTTTCTGGATCAGATCGCCGAACAGGGGGAGCTTCAACAGGGCTCCATCCACCTGGCGCCGACCGACAGGGGTCTTGTAGAAGCCCCGGAACAGCCAGGCGGCGATCACGATCACACCGATCAGGTAGATCGAGAATGGGGATCGCAACAGGGCACTGATGTTCACCATCAGCTGGGTGAAGGGGGGGAGATCGGCGCCGAGCTGCTCGAAGATGGTGGCGAAGGTGGGAATCAGGAAGATCGTCATCCCCAGGAAAACCAGAACGGCGATGACCAGAACGGCCACCGGATAGCCCATCGCTCCCTTCACCTGGTTCTGCAGCCTGGCGTTCTGCTCGAGCAGCAGGGCCAGACGCTGGAGGGTTTCATCCAGCACGCCCCCGAGTTCCCCGGCTTCGATCATCGCCACACTGAGCCGATCAAACACCTTGGGCCATTTGCGTGTCGCTTTGCCGAGGCTCTCGCCCTCGCTGATGTCCCGGCCGATCGACACCAGGGCGCGACGGAACAGTGGTTTCTTCTGTTGAGCCGCCAGCAGGGTCAGGCTGCGCACGATCGGCACGCCGGAATCCACCAGGGCCGAGAGTTTGTTGGCGAAGAGGGCCTTGTCCCGGATGGTGGGCTTGGCTTCGAAGAAGGCGCCGAGGTCGCGGCTGAGCAGGTTGCCAGCCTTGGCCTTCGCCTGGGTGGCCTGGCTGGAGCGGGTTGCGGCGAGGGGAATGATCGAGCTGGGTCTGATGCCGCGTCTGCGCAGTTCCCGCCTGGCCGATTCCAGGTCTGCGGCAGTGATCTGCTGCTGTTTGGTTCGGCCCTGCCTGTCGGTGTAGGTGGCGGCGAAGGAGGGCTGTGCTGCCGTCCTGGCTGGAATCAGGGAGCTGGGAACGATGCCGCGACGGCGCAGATCCCGCCTGGCGCTGACCACGTCCACAGCTGTGACCTGGAGTTCTCTGGTTTCGCCGCGGGGGGTGGTGAAGGTGGCGAGAAAGGAAGCCATGGCTGGGCGCGATCAGGTGCCGCTGACGAGCAGGCGGTTCAGTTCCTCCGGCTTGGCCGAATGGGAGCGGGCTTCGTCGAGTTCGATGTCGCCGATGGCGACGAGGTTGGCGAGGGCTTTTTCCATGGTCTGCATCCCCAGCTGGCCGCCGGTCTGAATCTGGGAATAGATCTGGGCCGTTTTGCCTTCCCGCACCAGGTTGGCCAGGGCCGGGGTGTTGACCATGATTTCCTGGGCCATCACCCGGCCGAAGGCGTGGCGGCCAGGGTGACTCCGCCTGCAGAGCGTCTGGGCGAAGATCGCCGCCAGGCTGCCGCTGAGCTGAACCCGCACCTGGGTCTGCTGAGATCCGGGGAACACATCCACCATGCGATCGACGGTCTGAGAGGCGGAACTGGTGTGCAGGGTGGCGAAGACGAGGTGACCGGTTTCAGCAGCGGTGATCGCCAGCTGAATGGTTTCGAGATCACGCAATTCGCCGACGAGAATCACGTCGGGATCCTCCCGCAGGGCCGCCCTGAGAGCATTGCCGAAACTTTTGGTGTCCTCATTGACCTGCCGTTGATGGATCAGGCTGCGATCGCTCTTGTAGGTGAATTCGATCGGGTCTTCGATCGTGATGATGTGCTTGGCTGTGTGATGATTGATGTGATCCAGCATCGAGGCCAGGGTGGTGCTCTTGCCGGATCCCGTCGGTCCCGTGATCAGCACCAGCCCGGAAGGTCGGTTGGTGATCTCAATGACAACGGGCGGAAGGTTGAGATCCTGTGGAGTTGGGATGTTGCTGCTCAAGGCTCGCAGGCAGGCCGCGTAGGTGCCTTTCTGGCTGTAGACGTTGACGCGGAATCGGGCCAGATCCCGCAGGCCATAGGAGCAATCCAGCTCCCAGGTCTGCTCCAGTTGTTTGCGTTGGCCGTTATTGAGGATCGAGAAGATCATCCGGTTGCAGGCTTCTTCCGTCAGGGTCTGCTCGTGCATCGGCCTGAGCTCTCCGTTGAATCTGCCGAAGGGGGGCTGGCCGGCGCTGAGGTGCAGGTCACTGCCGTTGTCCTGAACCAGCTTCTCCATCAACTCTTCAATCTGGACCTCCATGGTGTTTCAGCGAAGAATGAAAGGGTTGTTTCCGGTGACTGCCTGGATCATTCGCGTGGGGTGAGGCAGTAAGGGCATTCCAGCCACTCGCTCTTGAGGCCAGCCCCGCATCCCTGGCAGGTGAGTGTGGTGAGGGCTCGAATCCTCCGCTCCGACTCCAGCTCCGTATCGGTGAGCAGCATGCGCTCCACTTCCTCCAGAGTTGTGTATCCTTCCCTCACCAAATCCAGTCCATAGCCTAGCAGGGTTTTCATGCCTGCATCCAGGGAGATCTTGCGGATCACATCGGTGCTGGCCCCCTGGGAAATCGCTGTGGCCAGCGTGTCGTTCACCCGCAAGACCTCATAAACACCGATTCTTCCCTTGTAGCCCCTTCCCTGGCAAGTCGGGCAGCTTGGTTGATTCCCGTCATGGGAATGATTGGCCCGGTAGAAGCTGATCCGCTCCTCCTGGCTGGCCAGCAGTCCGAAGTGGCCCAGCTCCTCTTCGCTGGGGTGATAGCTGATCCGGCACTGCATACACAGACGCCGCAGCAGCCGTTGGGAGACGATCCCCAGCAGGGAGGCGCTGACCATGAACGGTTCGACTCCCATTTCCTGGAGGCGGGCAATGGCGCTCGGCGCATCGTTGCAGTGCAGGGTGGTCAGCACCAGGTGGCCGGTCAGGGCGGCCTCGATGGCCGTCTTGGCGGTTTCCCCATCCCGGGTCTCGCCCACCAGCAGCACATCGGGGTCCTGCCGCATGAAGGCCCTCAGGGCGGTGCTGAAGTTGTACCCCTTGTCCCGGTTCACCTGGGTCTGGGTGATTCCCTTCAGCGAATATTCGATCGGGTCTTCCACCGTCGAGATGTTGATGCCCGGGTCATTGCGCTCGGAGAGCAGGGCATAGAGGGTCGTGGACTTACCGGACCCGGTCGGCCCTGTCACCAGAACCATCCCGAACGGTTTGGAGCCGAGCGCCCGCACCTTGGCCAGGGCGGCGGCATCGGTGATCAGCGACCCCAGGCTGAGCTGGGCGGAGCTGCTGTCGAGCAGCCGCATCACCACTTTTTCGCCCCAGCGGCCCGGCAGGGTGCTGACCCGCAGTTCGATCGACCGCCCTTTGAACACGCGGCGGATGCGTCCGTCCTGGGGCATCCGCCGCTCGGCGATGTCCAGGTCGGCCATGATCTTGAGCCGGGAGGTGATCGCGGGGATCAGCGATTTCGGCAGCTGCTCGAGGGGATGGAGGACGCCGTCCTGGCGAAAACGGATCTGCAGCCCGTCTTCCTGGGGCTCCACGTGGATGTCGCTGGAGTCCGTGTCGAGGGCCTGGATCAGGATTCTGTTCACCAGGCTCACCACTGGTGACGCGTTGGAGGCGCTGAGGCTCGATTCCAGGTTCAGGGCTCCGTCCTGTTCCTGTTCCTCTTCGGCCAGCTGCTCGTCGAGGCTGAGATCCTCCAGCAGGGAGATTCGGGCGGGCGGTGGAGGCAGCGCTCCGGCTGGAATCTGGGTTTCCGGCCTGGTGGCTGCCGAGTCAGCGTCCGGTGGTGGCGACCCACCCAGCAGGCGATCGGCCAGCACCGCTTCGATTTCCTGTTTCAGGCCAAGCCGCAGGTCGGTCTGCAGGCCGCTGCGGGCCACTGCGCTGGTGATGGCTTCACGCTGCTCTGGACCCCAGTCGGCCGGCACTGCCACGACGAGGCGTTCGCCGATCCGGCGCAGGGGCAGGCAGCCGAAGGCCTGCCAGCCGGCCGCATCGATCGAGGCGCAGGCCCGCATCGCCTGCGGATCAGCCTGTTGCAGTTCACCGGCCCGCAGCATCCGCTCCCCCAGCAGCAGCTCCCGCTCGATCCGCTGCTGGTCGGATTGGGGGAATTCCGGCACGGGCCGGGAGACGGAACGCGTCATGGGCTGGGGGGGTGTTTGAAGGTGCGGGCTTCCGCCGCTTGTGGGAGGTGCGCTCCGACGTCCAACATGTCTAGGAGCGATTGGCGGTCAAGTCAGCATGAGTGGAGAAGCCTCACCCGTTCAACAGGAACCGTTCACTCCTGTGGACGATGTCCAGGATGGCACCCCCCAGCCCTCCGAATCCCAGGCCCCGACTGAAGAGGTTGCCAGCCCAGGCGATCCCGACGGCCAGGCCTCTGCCGGCCTGGAGTCGGAGTCGGTCACCGACCCCGCTGAACGGGTGCGGCAGCTGGAGGTCGAGCTGGCCAGTCTCCGGGCCGAGCACGACACCGTCCGCAGCCAGTACATGCGGATCGCGGCCGATTTCGATAACTTTCGAAAGCGCCAGAGCAGGGATCAGGACGACCTGCGACTGCAGATCACCTGCTCCACCCTCAGTGAGATCCTGCCGGTGGTCGACAACTTTGATCGGGCTCGCCAGCAGCTGGCTCCCCAGAGTGAGGAAGCCCAGGGGTTGCATCGCAGCTATCAGGCGCTCTATGAGCAGCTGGTCAAGGTGTTCAAACAGCTTGGGGTGGCGCCGATGCGCGTTGAAGGAGAGCCCTTCGATCCCAAACTGCATGAAGCCGTGCTGCGCGAACCCAGCGACCAGTTCGCCGAAGACGTTGTTGTCGAGGAGCTTCAACGGGGCTACCAACTCGACGGCCGCGTTCTGCGCCATGCTCTTGTCAAAGTGTCGATGGGTCCGGGCCCAGCCACTCCTTCGGCTTCCCAGCCCGCTCAGGACGACAAGAGCACCGGTGAGGATGCGCACTGATGGCCGATTACTACGACCTGCTGGGTGTGGGTCGCGATGCCGATGCCGACACCCTCAAACGTTCCTACCGACGCCTGGCCCGGCAGTATCACCCGGATGTGAACAAGGATCCGGCGGCGGAAGAGCGTTTCAAGGACATCGGCCGCGCCTACGAGATCCTCAGCGACCCCCAGACCCGCGCCCGCTATGACCAGTTCGGCGAGGCCGGTGTCTCCGGGGGCGGTGCTCCCGACATGGGCGACATGGGTGGTTTCGCTGATCTGTTCGAAACCTTCTTCAGTGGTTTCGGTGGCCCAGCGGCTGGAGGTGCACCGCGCCGCCGGGGCCCGCGCCAGGGTGATGATCTGAGGCTGGATCTGAACATCAGCTTCAACGAAGGGGTGTTCGGCCAGGAACGCGATGTGCAGATCCGCCATCTGGAAACCTGCTCCACCTGCCAGGGATCCGGGGCGAAGTCAGGCAGCGGCCCCACCACCTGCGGCACCTGCAGCGGGTCGGGCCAGGTTCGTCGAGCCACCCGCACACCTTTCGGCAGCTTCACCCAGGTGGCTCCCTGCCCGACCTGTGAAGGCACCGGCCAGGTGATTGCCGATCCCTGTGGCGATTGCGGTGGTCAGGGGGTGCAGCAGGTGCGCAAGAAACTGCGCATCACCATCCCGGCCGGCGTCGATTCAGGCACCCGTCTGCGGGTCAGCGGCGAAGGGAATGCTGGCCAGCGTGGTGGCCCTGCCGGCGATCTTTACGTCTACCTGTTCGTGCAGGCCCACGACAAGCTGCGCCGTGACGGCATCCACATCCATTCGGATGCGACGGTGAACTATCTCCAGGCGATCCTGGGTGACAAGATCGAAGTTGACACCGTTGATGGTCCTGAGTCCATCGAGATTCCGGCCGGCACCCAGCCGGGCGCCGTGCTCACCCTGACGGCCAAAGGGGTGCCGAAGCTGGGGAATCCGGTGGCCAGGGGCAACCATTTCCTCACGGTGAAGGTGCAGCTGCCCACCAAGGTCAGCAGCCATGAACGGGAGCTGCTTGAGCAACTGGCCGGTCACCATTCTGAAAAGGGCCACCCCCACAAGAGCGGGCTTTTCGGCGGGCTCTTCGGTTAATTCCTTCGCCAGCGAGCGCCATGGTGGTGGAAAGACCCGAACCCCCGCAGGATTCCCAGCCACGGCAGCGGCTTGATCTGCGGGGAACCCCTTGCCCTGTCAATTTCATTCGCAGCCGCCTGAAACTTGAATCCGTCGCTCCGGGTGCCTGGCTGCAGATTGACCTCGATGGAGGCGAACCGGAGCGAATGGTGGCCGAAGGCTTGCGGGCCGAGGGTCACTGGGTTGTCACCCAGCCGCTGCCGATCGAGATGGCCTGCAGCACGGCCCAGCCGGCCGGAGTGCGGTTGCTGGTCTGCCGCAGCGGCGCCTAGGCATGGCAACCGAACCTGTCGTGTCCGGTCTGGTGGTGGCTTTGCAGGCGAATTTCTGCCAGGTGCAGCTGGATTTGCCTGGCCCCGGCGGCCTCGAGCGTCTGCTCTGTGTTCGCCGCAGCCGCCTTGGTAAATCCGGTCAGCAGGTCTGTGTGGGAGACAGCGTCGAGCTCGATGGTCTCGACTGGGTTGCCAGGCGTGGCGCCATCGTGGCCCTGAAGCCCCGCAGCAGCCTGCTGGGCCGACCGGCCGTGGCGAACTGCAACCGGGTTGTGGTCATGGTCGCCCTGGCGGAACCTGATCTCGACCCTCTCCAGCTCACCCGGTTCCTGCTCACTGCCGAGGCCACGGCCCAGGCGGTCGAGCTGGTGTTCTCCAAGGCGGACCTGCTGCCGGGGGAAGCCGTGCAGGGCTGGTTGCGGCGGGTTGAGGCCTGGGGTTATCAGCCCCTGGCATTCAGCCTGACCACGGGGGAGGGGCTGACGGAGATTCGCCAGCGACTCTGCAAGCCCGGCCTTGCCGTGCTCTGCGGTCCGTCCGGGGTGGGGAAGAGCAGCCTGCTCAACGCCCTGGCTCCGGCCCTGGCTCTGCGGGTGGGGAGGGTTTCCGGCAAGCTGCGGCGGGGTCGGCACACCACCCGTCACGTGGAGCTGTTTTCCCTGGCAGCAGGGGCCCTGCTGGCCGACACACCGGGATTCAACAGGCCGGAGATTCCGGCGGATCCCAACCGGTTGGCAGCTCTGTTTCCGGAGGTGGTGGGGCGGCTGGCCCTGGGGCCCTGTCGCTACACCAACTGCCTGCACCAGGGAGATCCCGGTTGTGCGGTCGGCACCGACTGGGACCGCTATCCCGCCTATCGCCAGTGTCTTCAGGAGTTACTGGACCCCGGGCCGGCGGTGCCTGAGCGGCGCCAGCCGAAGCGCGATGCGCGCCTGAGGGAGACCTCCCGTCGCAGCCGCCGCCAGCAGGAGCAGGATCAGGGCGAATCGCTCCGCTTCACCCCCCGAGGCCCGGCAGATTCAGGCCACCGGTGAGCTCTTCCATCCGTTCCTTCATGGTGGCCGTCGAGCTGTCATAGGCCGCCTTGAGAGCCTCGAAGGCGGCGGCTTCGGTGGCGGCTGTCCCTTCGGCCACCAGCTCTGGCGCGAATCGCACCCGAATCGGTTGCTGGTTGCCCGAAAGCCAGACGCTGGCCCGTCCGTCGGCGCTGCTGCCCTCCACTTCCATGGCATCCAGTTCGTCCTGAAGCTTCTGGGCGTCCTGCTGAATCTGCTGGGCCTTGCGGAAGGCTTCCGTCAGCTGACCGAAGTTGGGGAGTCCGAAGCCGGCCATGCCAGGAATGCGAGAGGGCTGCAGGCTAGATCCTGGTCATGCGGGCGCCCATGGCTGTGAGGCGAAGTGCCCGAGGCGTTTCACTTCCGTGTGCAGATCAATCCGGTGGGAGCCGTGCACCCGTTGCTGGACAGCCTGAATCAACGCCTCGATGTGATCGGCGCGGGCGGCCCCGGTGTTGACGATGAAATTGGCATGCACGGGGGACACCATGGCCCCGCCAATGGTGAGACCCTTCAGGCCAAGATTTTCGATCAGTTGTCCGGCCTTTTGCGGTTCCGGATTGCGAAAAACGCTGCCGCCGCTGGGTTGGTGGTAGGGCTGGCTGGTGGTGCGGCTGTGCAGGTTGGCTGTCGTCCTCCGGCTGATCTCGACAGGATCGTGACCTGGACTGAGCCGGAAGCTAACGGCGAGAACGAGCAGGGGCTCCTCTTGCAGTCGACTGTGTCGATAGGCGAAGTCCAGCTCGGACGCCTTCAGGGTGAAGGGTTGCTTCGAGCCGCCGGGTTCGAGCACGGTGACCGATTCAAGCCATTCCGCCGTGCAGCCCCCCTGGGCCCCCGCATTCATGACGGCGGCACCCCCCACCGTGCCTGGAATCCCCACGGCCCATTCCAGACCGCTGAGCCCGGCCCTCGCCACCCGCCGGGCCAGGCTCGGCAGCGGTTCGCCGGCCTTGGCCTCCACCGAGCCGCTGGCCGCCTCCAGGCGGCTTCCCTGGAGGCGGCGATTGCAGAGGACCAATCCCTCCAGGCCCTCGTCGCTGATCAGCAGGTTCGAGCCTGCCCCGATCAGCTGTAGGGGGAGGCCCTGCCGGCTCGACCAGTCCGCCAGGCTGATCAGTTCAGCCGTCTGGGCCGGCTCGGCGAACCATTGGGCCTCTCCCCCCACTTTCCAGGTGGTGTAGGCGTCGAGCCGCACCTGCTGGCGCAACCCATCCGGGACGCCTGCGTTCATGCGATCAGGCTCGGCTCGAGCCGCTCGAAAAGGCCGTTCACATCCCCGGCCCCCATCACCAGCACCAGATCGCCGTGCCGACAGTGGCGACAGACCTGCCGGGCCAGATCATCCAGGTCGGCGGCCACATGGACGGCCAGGTCAGAACGAACCTGACGGGTTTCGTGGGCCAGCAGTTCGCTGGAGATTCCCGGGATCGGCGTTTCCCCGGCGCTGTAGAGGGGTGCCAGCATCACCAGGTCGGCCAGGGCCAGGGCGCTGGCGAATGGGCCCATGAACTCGGCTGTGCGGCTGTAGCGATGGGGCTGGAACAGGGCCACAACCCGGCGCGGCGGGATGGGCAGCGGGCTGCGGCCGCTCTCCACCATCAGCCTTGCCATCCGCAGGGTGGCCTCCACCTCGCTGGGATGGTGGGCGTAATCGTCGACGATCAGTCGCCCCTCGACGCTGCCCCGGAAGTCGAAGCGACGGCCGGGAGCCTGCAGAAACTGAATCGGGGCGGTCAGATCGGCAAAGGGGATCCCCTGCAGGCGGCAGGCGGCCAGGGCCGCGGTGGCATTGCTCAGGTTGTGACGGCCTGGAACGGGAAGGCAGAAGCGGCCGACGCAGACCCCCGCCTCGAAGAAGTCGGCAACGGTGCCATCCCCTTGTTCATCCACCGCAATGGCGGCGAAGTCGGCACCTTCGGTTGTTTCGATCGACCACCAGACGCTGGGGTGAAAATGGGTTCGCAAGACGGGGTCGTCCCGGTTGGCCAGAACCGTTTCACAGCCGGCAGCGAAGCTGCGGAGCGTTTCGATCAGGGCTTCGAGGTTCGGATAGTGATCGGTGTGGTCCAGTTCCAGATTGGTGATCAGCCCAAGGCTGGGTCGGAACTTCACCAGGGAACCATCGGACTCGTCCGCTTCGGCCACCAGCAGCCGGCCTTGTCCGGCCCGGGCGTTGCTGCGAAAGGCCGGGACGATTCCGCCGATCACGGCGGTCGGATCGTTACCGGAGGCCTCGAGCAGGGTGGCGACCAGGGTGCTGGTGGTTGTTTTGCCATGGCTGCCGGCCACGGCGATCGAGGGCTGGCTGTTGATCAGGGCGGCCAGGACATCCGAGCGGTGGACGACCGCCAGCCCCGCTTTGTGCGCCGCCTCCAGCTCAGGGTTGCCGCTGGGCACCGCGCTGCTCACCACCACCAGCGGCGCCCGAACCATGTCCGCGCAGAGGGCTTTGATCGTGGCGGCGCTCTGGTCCAGGTGAACCCGCACACCACGTTGGCGCAGATCCCTGACAGCAGCTGTGTCCCGGCTGTCGGAGCCACTGATCTGAAATCCTCGGTCCGCAAGAATCACAGCCAGGGCCGACATGCCGATTCCACCGACTCCGATGAAATGCAGAGGCTGGTTGGGATCGAGCAGCAGTGTCAAGGGCGTCACCACAACGGCCTGAAACTTAAACGGTGATTCCCCCTCCGGCCTGCCAGGCGGGTGGGCAGCCGACTGGACTGGCAGGACAGCGCCGCAGGACTGCTCCCCTGGAATGGCCAGAAGGCAATTCTGTATGATCGGCATCCAAAACCTATTCTGACGCGGTTTTCCCGTTGCTGCTATGACCCTGCGTGTTGCGATCAATGGTTTTGGCCGGATCGGTCGCAACTTCATGCGCTGTTGGTTGAGCCGTGGCGAAGCGACGGGAATCGAGATCGTTGGGCTCAATGACACCTCTGATCCCCATACCAACGCTCACCTGCTCGAGTACGACTCGATGCTCGGCAAAATCAGGAATGCTGAAGTCAGCTATGCCGATAATGCCCTGATTGTCAACGGCCGCACGATCAAATGTTTTTCGGATCGCAATCCGCTCAATCTCCCCTGGAAGGAATGGGGGGTTGATCTTGTCATTGAGGCTACCGGCGTCTTCATCGACAAGGACGGTGCCGGTAAGCACCTGCAGGCAGGAGCCAGGAAGGTGCTGATCACCGCGCCCGGCAAGGGACCAGGCATCGGCACCTACGTTGTGGGTGTGAACGAAGACCAATACACCCATGGTGCATTCGACATCATCAGCAATGCCAGCTGCACCACCAACTGCATGGCTCCTGTCGTCAAGGTGCTGGATCAGAGCTTCGGCATCGTCAAGGGCACGATGACCACAACCCACAGCTACACTGGCGACCAACGCATTCTCGATGCCAGCCACCGCGATCTGCGCCGCGCCCGTGCTGCTGCCATCAATATCGTTCCAACCTCCACTGGTGCCGCCAAAGCCGTTGCACTGGTATACCCGCCGATGGAGGGAAAGCTCAACGGAATCGCCATGCGGGTTCCGACTCCCAATGTTTCCGTGGTTGACCTTGTCATTGAAGTCAGCCGAGGCACCAGCAAGGAAGAGGTCAATGCGGTGCTGAAACAGGCTTCCGAGAACGGCATGAAGGGCATCATTAAATTCTGTGATCTTCCTTTGGTCTCCTCCGATCACGCCGGCACCGATGAATCGGCGATTGTGGATGCTGATCTCACCTTGGTGATGGGCGATAACATGGTCAAAGTCATCTCCTGGTATGACAACGAATGGGGCTACAGCCAGCGGGTTGTGGACCTCGCCGAAGTGGTTGCTCGCCAGTGGCAGTGAGGCTATCGCCTTGATCTGAACGGGTAGCGCCGCTTTCGCCAAAGGAATGCCTACGGCATCCTTCGTGGATGACTGGCTTGGATCACTGGAAATGGCCGAAGCTATCCGTCTCCAGCAGCAGCGGCTCACCGCTTGACCAGCCCACAGGCTGAGTTGCTTTCGTCCCGCCGGAGAGGATGCCTTCAGGAGGTTTCTCCTTCAATCTGCCGATCTCCACCGTTCCGGGCAGGGCCCTCAGCAACGCCGCCGCCCAGCTGGGATCGAGGGCCAGTACCAGTTCGAAATCTTCACCTCCCCCCAGGCACCAGGCTTCCGCATCGCCCAGAGCCTTCATCTCCTCGGCAAGGGGCAGGGCATGGCGATCAAGTTCCGCATCGCATTGGCTGGTCCGGGCGATGGCGGCCACGGCGGCGGCCAAGCCATCACTGCTGTCGGTGCCGCCCACTCGCCATCTCAGTCCGCTTGGCCGTGTTTCCGCCAGGGCCACCACGGCATCGAGGCGTGGCACCGGACGCCGGTGGGCGTTGAGGGCCAGATCCCGCAGCTCCGGGCTGATGGAGCTCAGCACGGGCTCCCGGCGCAACAGAGCCAGTCCCAGGCGACTCAGGCCATGGGGGCCTGTGCTGATCAGCCGATCACCGGGCCTGCCATCGCCACGCCGGATCGCTCCTTCCGCACCCAGCCTGCCCAGGGCCGTGATCGCCAGCAGGCGCTGCTGGCCACGGCTGCAATCGCCCCCCAGCAGATGGCCTCCATGGCAGTCCAGGGCCTCACTGAGTCCCCTGTAGACACCCTCCACCCAGCTCCAGCGGGTGGAGGCAGGGGCCACCAGGCCAACGGTCAGGCCGATCACCTCGCGGCAGCCCATCGCCGCCAGATCGGACAGGTTGGCGGCGGCGGCCCGCCAGCCCAGGTCGGCCGGCCCCATCGTTGTCTCACTGAAGTGAACGTCCTCCACCAGCATGTCGGTGTTGATCACCAGCACGGCACCGCTGCGTTCCGCCAGCAGGGCTGCGTCATCGTCGAGCTGGCCGGGTGGGGCGAATCCGGCGATCCGCTCCAGCAGGCCTGACTCACCCAGCTCGGCCAGGGTGAGATTCTCCTGCTCAGCCATGGATGCGAGGCAGCGGTTCAGCCATGGGGCCGCAGGTTCTCGGCCCCTTCCAGAACGGTGGCTTTGACGATGCCGTCTGTGGCGCTGAGCTCCTGCAGGACATCGAAGCCATCGACCACGTAGCCGAAGGCCGCATAGCGGCCGTCGATCAGGTTGAGTCCGGCCGGGGTGAGTTCCGCTTCAAAGAGGAAAAGGAAGAACTGGGAGGAACCATCGTCGAGGGCTTCGTCGGAATGGGCCCAGCCGAGCGTCCCCTTGGTGGCGAATGGCAGGACCGGTGTTGCCTTGAACAGTCCCAGATCCTCGAAGGTCTGGTTGTAGAACGGCTGGTCTTCGCCAGGCACACGGATTTCCAGCGGCACCCGGCGTTGCTGCCTGGTGGTGGGGTCCACGAAGCCATCACCAGGACCGGCGGGATCTCCGCTCTGGAGAACATAGAAATCTTCGGCGCGGCTGAATGGCAGGCCGTCATAGAAGCCCCGCTGAACCAGATCCACGAAGGCGCCGGCTGTGATCGGCGCGTTGTAGCCGTCCACCACGGCGGTGAGGTCGCCTTTGGTGGTGGTGATCTGAACGGTTGCCCGACCGAGCAGCCGCGGCAGTGCCGTGAATTCGGCGGGGATCTCGAACGGGAACGGCCCGACCAGCAGCGCTTCAGCGGTGCCGATGCTGCCCAGGGCGGCCCGCCGGGCGTCTAGGAAGGCGTCGCGGTTCTGGACCTCGCTGGCCTCGAAGAGATCCTGAAGCTGGGTCTCCAGGTGGTCCAGCAGAACCGTGGCTTCGCTCTGGTCGGCGGCAGGGAAGGCGTTCAGCAGGGCGACATGACGGCTGCTCAGCAACGACTGGCTGCGGCGCACCGCGCTGGAGAGGGCACTCCAGCGCTTGGCCCGGAGTTCGTCGCTGGTGGCCTCCAGCCTGTGCTGCAGATCCTGAAGGTCGCCAGCCGGAATGGGGAGGGCGTTGCGCAGCAGGGCGGTGGGATCGCTGACCGCATTGCCGGGGGGGAGGGCGGCCCGGGCTGCCGCTGGGCCGCCGAGGCCGGTGATCAAGCCCAGCAGAGCGACCAGAAGAATGGCCAGGCTCCGACCGATCCAGCGGGTGGGATCGACAGCTCGGGTTGATCGGATGTGGATGTTTGGCAAGACTGATCCAGCCGATCATCGGACTTTGGCACGGCTGGCAGGTCAGGCTCCTGGTGGCTTGGCGAAGGAAGGGCAGCCGTACAATCCCGCTCTGATGTCGCTCCGGAATGATCTCCAGCAACGATTTTCGGACAGGCACCACGATCGAGCTGGATGGGCAGGTCTGGCGCGTCGTCGAGTTTCTCCATGTCAAGCCCGGCAAGGGGTCGGCATTCGTGCGCACCAAGCTGAAGGCTGTCCAGAGCGGCAGCGTTGTCGACAAGACGTTCCGGGCTGGGGAGACGGTGGCCCAGGCGGTGCTTGAGAAATCAACCTTGCAGCACACCTACATGGAAGTCGATGAGTACGTATTCATGAACATGGCGAGTTTTGAGGAAACCCGGCTCACGGCCAAGCAGATCGGAGATGGGCGCAAGTACCTCAAGGAAGGCATGGAGGTGAGTGTGGTGTCCTGGAACGGATCGCCCCTGGAGGTGGAACTTCCCAACTCCGTGGTGCTGGAGGTCACCCAGACCGACCCCGGCGTGAAGGGCGACACAGCCACCGGCGGCACCAAGCCGGCGATCGTGGAGACGGGAGCCCAGGTGATGGTGCCGTTGTTCATCACAATCGGCGAGAAAATCAAGATCGATACCCGCACCGACAGTTATCTGGGCAGGGAGTCCTGAGGCGCCATGCAGCTTGACCATGACCAGCTTCATCGCCTGCTCGCTGTCCTTGAGCAGAGCGATATCCAGGAGCTCAAGCTCGAAGGCGACGACTTCCGGCTTGAGGTACGCCGCAACCTGCCCGTTGCCGCTGCGCCGGCCCCGGTCGCTCCCGCCCTGCCGGTTGCTGCTTCGCCGGCAGTGGCAGCGGTGCCCGCCCCAGCCCCGCCGCCTCCGGCCGCACCCATCCGAACCGATCTTGTCGACATCACAGCACCGATGGTCGGCACCTTCTACCGGGCCGCAACACCCGGCGATCCACCGTTCGTTGAACTGGGCAGCCGCATTGCCGCCGGTCAGCCGGTCTGCATTCTCGAGGCGATGAAGCTGATGAATGAGCTGGAGGCTGAGGTGAGCGGAGAAGTGGTCGAAATCCTGGTGGAGAACGGCACCCCCGTCGAGTACGGACAGGTGCTGGTCCGGGTCAAGCCGGTCTGAACCGCAACCGCTGGTTCAGCCCAGTTCCCAGGCGGTCTCCAGGGCCGCCTCCATGCTCCGGGATCTGGCGATGCCCTGTCCGGCGATATCGAAGCCGGTGCCGTGATCCGGTGAGGTGCGCAGAAATGGCAGACCGAGGCTGGTGTTCACGGCTTCGTCGAAGGCCAGCAGCTTGACCGGGATCAGCCCCTGGTCGTGATACAGCGCCAGGTAGCCGCTCGGACCACGGCAGTCACCACGCCAGGCGGCAGCCGCCCCCAGCCAGCAGGTGTCGGGTGGCAGGGGGCCGAGCAGTTCCACCTCAGGATGACGGCGGCGCCAGCTCTCCAGGCTGGGAATCAACCAGTCCTGCTCTTCGCGGCCCAGCAGGCCTGTTTCCCCCGCATGGGGATTCAACCCGGCCACCACCAGTTGCGGCCTGGGCTCAAAGCGTCGGCAGAACGCCAGCAACACGTCGAGCTTGCGTTCCACCAGGGCGGGGCTGAGCTGGTGCGCCACCTCCTTGAGCGGGATGTGGGTGGTCGCCAGCAGGGTGTTGAGCCGCCACTGGCCCCGTGGGGCCCGGGCGGTGAACAGCATCGATGGTTCGCCCCCCCCGCACAGCTCCGCCAGCCGCTCCGTCTGGCCTGGATAGGGGTGGCCCGCCGCATGCCAGGCCTGCTTGGCGATCGGGGCGGTGGTGAGGGCCTGGCATGCGCCGCTGCGCACCAGCTCGGTGGCGGCGCTCAGCCAGGCGAAACTGGCGGCTCCACTGGCGGCGTTGCCGCGACCGGGTTCCACGGCGCCCTCAAGGGGCAGATCGAGCATGGCGAGGTTTGATGGATCGGCCAGGGCCACTGAACTGACGTCCCGGAGGGCGGCATGGGTGCGTTCCAGCCAGCGGCGACAACCGACCAAGAGCACCTCGATTCCCCGTCCCTCCAGAGAGGCGAGGGCCTTCATGCTCACCTCGGCGCCGATGCCGGCGGGGTCCCCGAGGCAGAGGGCGATGCGCCGTTGCTTACGCTGAGGTCTGGGGATCGTTGGACCCATGATCCGTTGGCTGCTGATTGGATCGATGTTCTTCGCTCTGGGCACAGGGATGCAGCGGGGCTGGATCTCGATCGACTGGTGCCGCTTCCTGGCCGACACCAAATTGCCGACCTTGAACAATCTCTCGCCGGACGCCACGCCCGTGTGCGCGCCGACGACCGGAGCAACCAGCCGTTGATGGTCTCAGATCCCGGCCTCCTCCGGTGCTGCCGAGCTCATCCGGCCTTGCGAGCCCAGCTGCTTTCCTCCTCCAGGCTGGCACGGTAACCCGCGCGGAAGCAGGGGTAGCGCAGCTTGTAGCCGAGCTCCCGGCAGAGCCTGCGGTTGCTGGCCCGCCGGTTCTCGGCCCAGAAGCTGCGCGCCATCGGGCTGAGGCTGGCGGCGACATCCCCGTAACGCTCCACCTCCGGAAGCTTGCAGCCCACCAGATGGGCTGCGTAGCCCAGGGACTCACTGGAAGGGCAGGGGCGATCATCGGCCACGTTGATCAGGGAAGGCCGCTGGCTTGGAGCCAGGCGCAGGCAATGCAGCAGGGCGCCAACGATGTCGTCGACATGGATGCGGCTGAACACCTGGCCAGGTTTGTGGATCAGTCGGCTGCTGTTGTCCCGCAGGCTCTGGAACGGGGATCGGCCGGGGCCGTAGATCGCCGGCAGGCGAAACACCTGCACCGGCCAGCCGCTCCCCAACCAGGCCTGCTCGCAGGCCAGCCGGGCCAGGGAGCGCTGGGCGCCTGGCAGAGGGTTGGCGGACTCATCGACCCAGTCCCCGCCCCGGTCTCCGTAGACCCCGGTGGTGGAGAGATAGCCGAGCCATTGCAAGGGAAGCTGGGCCAGGAGTGGAGCCAGGCTGCCCAGCGCCGGATCGAGCCCCTGGCGATCAGGAGGGATCGTCACCAGCACATGGCTCACCCCGGCCAGGGCCGCCGGATCGAGCTGGTTGGCCCCTTCCCCGGAATCAAAGTGAACCCACTGCAACGCATCGCCATTGCCTTCCGGCCCTGTGCCGGTGTCCGGGGGGGAGGCCTGGCGATGGGTGATGGTCACGGCCATGCCCTGGTCCAGGGCGGCCCTGGCCAGGCGAAGCCCGCTGTAGCCGCCACCGAGCACCAGCAATCTGCCCCCCAGGGGATTGACAATCGAGCCTGTCATCAGTACACCTGTACCATCTTCAATCCGTTGATCGATGACCGCTTCCCTGGGCTCCTCTTCACGACGTCTGGGCCGCTCGGCTGCGCCTGCCATTCTGGCCGCTGGCCTGCTGCTGGCCGCCGCCCTGGTCGCACCCGAGCGGCCTGGCGATCAGGAGGAGATCTGTCTGCGCCACAACAGCCCGGCCATCTGCCGTGTCTGGTGAGCCGGTCAACCGTTCAGGCCGCCTGGAGCATCAGGCCGCCTGGACCCTGGTCCGTTGCGATTCCGGGGCCATGAACGGGTTTTTCCGGTGTGGCCCACTGCAAGAGCCGCACGGCAAGCCGCAGGTCGCCATCCATCCAGGCTCGAATCGCCATGGCCCGTCGCGGGTCGTAGAAGCGTTGTTGCCGATACCAATCAAAAGCATCGGCATCACTCTTGTGGCCATTGCAGGCCAGGCAGGCCGGGACGCAGTTGGCGGTCACACTCAGGCCACCTCGGCAACGTGGCATCAGGTGATCGATGGATTCAGAACGATCGCCGCAATAAATACAACGATGATGGGTGTGTTTGTGCAGGGATTGTCGCCAGTGACGGACCCTTAGTTTGGGGCAGAGTTCTTCAAGAAAGACCGCATCTCTGGCGTGCATCCTCTTGATTCAATTGCGAGCATTGTGCACCCACCTCCTCGGCTGTCAATGTGTCGAACACTGCATTTTGATTGCTTCGCCAGCCGCTGATCGGCGAACCCGGCCCACCTAGATTCCGATGCTGCCGCTGTGGTGATTGTCTCTGGCCTGGGGCTCCTCTGGTTCGGTTTGCGCCATCCCCGATCCGTGTGGATGGGCCGCGACAGCGACGTGTCGGCTCGGTCTGGGTGCCAGCGGCTTGATCGAGGTGGTCTCCCCCTTCGATCCCGTCACCCAGGCCCAGTTGCGCGCTGTTCGTCCCCGGGGCGTCTGGCGATCCCGCCGACTTCGCTGGGAGTTCCCGCTGGAGGCAGCCCTGGCCCTGCGCAAGCTGCTGGGCGGACGGTTCCGGATCGATCCCGAGCTGGCGGAATGGATGGCCTGGCTGGAGCAGCCCCTGCCCCCTCTGCCCCCCCATCGGGCCCTGGTGGCAGCGGCCCAACTGGAGCAGCCGTTGTCCGATGGGCGCCGGCTCTTCCCCCATCAGCGACTGGCTGCCCGCTGGCTGCTGGCCCGCCGCGGTGGGCTGCTCGCCCACGCCATGGGCCTCGGCAAAACCCTCTCGGCCCTGGCGGCAGCCAGGGCGATGGTGCGCCTTGCCGCCTGTCGCATTGCCGTGGTGGCTCCGGCCGGTCTGCATGCCCACTGGCGCCAGGAGTCGATGGCGCTCGGGCTCGAACTGGAGCTGATCAGCTGGGGCCGGCTACCCACCAGTCTGCCTCCGGCCGGCACGGTGCTGATCGTGGATGAGGCCCACTACGCCCAGAACCTGTCGGCCGTGCGCACCCAGTCCCTGCTGCGTCTGGCGCGACACCCGCGCCTGCGGAGCATCTGGCTGCTCACCGGCACACCGATGAAGAACGGTCGCCCATCCCAGTTGTTCCCACTGCTGGCCGCGATCGGTCATCCGCTCGGCCGCGATCAGCAGGGGTTCGAGCAGCGCTATTGCCAGGGTCACTGGCGTCAGGTCGGCGGACGTCAGCGTTGGCAGGCTTCCGGGGCTGAGCGGCTCGAGGAACTCCAGGATCTGACCCGCCCGTTGCTCCTTTATCGCCGCAAGCAGGACTGCCTCGATCTACCTCCGAAACGGCGGGAATTCCATCCTGTGGAACTCTCGGCCAGCCAGGCCAGGGGCTTTGAGCACCTGTTGCAGGGCAAGGTGGATCATTACCGCCGTCGGGCGGCCCTGGGGATTGTCAGGCCCGACGCAGAGGCGCTGGCGATGCTCACGGCCCTGCGCCAGATCGGAGCCCAGTACAAGCTGCCGGCGGCGGAGGAGCTGGTGGCGGGGCTGCTCAGGCGACAGCAGGCCGTGGTCGTGTTCACAGCGTTCCTGGCTGCCGCAGAACGGCTGCAGGAACGGCTGGGTGGCGCCCTGCTCACCGGCCGGTTGAAGCCTGCTGAACGGCAGGGCCAGGTGGATTTGTTTCAGGGAGGTCACACGTCTCTGCTGATCGCCACCTTCGGCACGGGAGGCCTGGGCTTCAATCTGGGTCGGGCTGCCCATGTGGTGTTGCTGGAGCGACCCTGGACTCCCGGGGATGCCGAACAGGCGGAAGACCGTTGCCATCGGATCGGCATGGGCGGCCCCCTCACCAGCCATTGGTTGCAGCTTGGCGTGGCTGATCAGCTGGTCGATGACTTGATTGCCAGCAAGGCAGGGCGTGTTGCGCTGCTGCTGGAGGGCAGGCAGACCAGCCTGCGGAGGACCCGTCTGCCGGCGTTGGTGCAGACGCTGATCAAGACCTGGGCAAGCGGGGCGCCAGCGCAGGGCGAGCCCGATCAGTAGCTGTAGCGCCCGCCCCGGCTGGTCCCGCTGCTGGGGAGCGGAACGGCTCCGCCTGTGGACGACTGGCTGGGGGAGGCTTCCGGCGCCTTCTCAGCTCCATAGAGAGCCCCCAGATACTGGCCGCAGTCGGGATAGGCGCTGGGCTCCTTGACCACGGCCTCGGTGATCATCACAGCTGCGTGCTCCGGTGATGTCTTGAACAGGCTGTCGCTCTGGCGCTTGATCAGGGCGTAGGCCGCCGCCCAGCTCACTTCATGGTTGTTGCCTGACCTGCGCATGAAGCAGTACACCTCCGCTCCTTTGCTGGAAGCACTCGTGGCGCTCGGCTGGGCGGTCTGGCTGAGCAGGGGCAAGGGGAGGGCAAGAGCGGCGAGCGCAGGCACCAGGCTGAGGCCGAGGCGCATCAGGGGCTGGAGCAGGTGGGGACGACGGGAAAGCATGGTGATGTCGGGGATGCCAGCGGCACTGGGCCCAACGTATCGGTAGCTCTGCGGCTGTCGAGCTTGGCCGCGACCGGACTCAGTTGGAGGCGTGACCAGCTGTGGCTGAGACCACCAGGCGCACCGTGACCGGCAGGACCAGCAGCACGGTGATCAGTCGCACCGCATGGAGAGCGGCCACGGCGGCCCCGACCCCGAACTCGGCGCCCACCAGGCTCATGCCGCTGATGCCGCCGGGAGCAGCCCCCAGCAGCATGATGACGGGATCGACCCCCAGCCATCGGCTGCACAGCAGCCCGACGAGCAGACCGGTGGCCACCAGAGTCAGGGTGATCACGATGGCGGGTCGCCAGAGCTGACGCAGCTCCAGCAATGCTCTGTTGGTGAGCGTGGTGCCGATCACCGTGCCGATGGCGATCTCCAGCAAGGTGCGTGTGCCCGCAGGCCATTGGGCCGCTTCAAAGCGCCCGCTCATGCTGATCAGACCAGCCCCCAGCAGGGCCCCGGCCAGAGGAGCGGCTGGGATTCCCGTGCGCAGGGCCAGCAGGCCTCCGACCAGGCCCCCCAGGATGTAGAGCCCCAAACTGACGGTCGATGGCATGGTCGGAGCTGTCGGGAGGGTCCAGGCAGTTTGGGAGATGGCTTGAGTCTGGGCTCGATCTGTGTTGTCATCAGCCTTACTGCTCCGTTGAGATGTCACCTGAATCGGTTTCCTTCCGGATCACTCGCAATGCCGAAGACCTCGCTGAGACGGTCAGCGCGCTCTCCCATCGGCTCGTGCGGATGGAGCAGCGCCTGGGGGCCCTGGAAATGGCCATGGATCGTCGTCAATCCCCCGAGCCGGCCGAACTCGAAGCCCTCGCCCACGTCGAAGTGCTGCTGCGCGATTGCCGGCTGCTCCTGGAGGAGCCAGTGGTGCCGCAAGCTTCCGAGTTCCGGGAGTTCGACCCTCAGCGCGAATCCTTTTCCAACGCCGCCTGAGCCTGTTTCTGACCCTGATGTGTCGCACCAAACCCGGGAGGGATGACAGAATGAAAAGAAATGCAACCATGGCGAACACCTATCCCGCCTGCCCTCTGCCCAAGACGACCGGCGCGGAAGGCCACCCATTCAGCTCGGTCCGCAAAACCAGTTCCGGTTTCTTCGAGGGGGGTCACCAACTTGAAAAACTTGAATTCTCCCTGGCCGTTGCGGTGGCCAGAGGCGATCAGTACAAGGTTGATCAGCTTCGCTCCGAGATTGCTGCCCTCGGTGATGACGGTGAAGAGCCCGGCACTTGATTCCACCGGGAGTTAAGCTATCAATGGGCACATTGCCTTGCTGACTGCTTATTTTGCTTTCACTTCAACTTCAAACCAAGAATACGCCGGCCAAAGCTGATCCATTTCATCGGGATCAGCGTGCTGTTCTGCTCACGGAACTCCGTGTTCACGAGGCTGAAGCAGCTGCGGCCGCTGCCCTCGGTGACCTGCCCCGAGCCGCTCGAGGCATTCTCAAGGCACTCGATTGTGAACGGCGTGCAAACACACTCGGTCCCCAGGTGCTTCAGCTGATCAAGCCACGCCCCTGAGGCCATGATTCACCTGTTCAAAAGTTGATCGATCAAGCTCAAACCTTCAGTTCAATCAGAAAATCAGATCCCTTTCAGTTTCCGATCGAACCAACAACATCTCTTTCGGTCAAACTTTAATCGAATCTCAAGAAGGAAACAGAGCGGCTTGAGATCGTGTGCTGAAAGCGGGTGACCGGATTCGAACCGGCGACGTTCAGCTTGGGAAGCTGACATTCTACCACTGAATTACACCCGCATCCGCACAAACTAGCAAACCGTCTGCCCCCAGCTGGCCCCTATCCGCGGGCCAGTTCCGCTCCTGCGGCGGCCACTCCGGCGCCCACTTCCCCCGCTGAAACACCGAGAGCCTGAAGGGTGACCTCGATCGCCGCCACGGCGGTGAGGACATCACGGTCGCAGACGAAACCGAGGTGACCGATCCGGAACACCTTGCCTTTCAGGTGATCCTGGCCTCCAGCCAGAAGGATGTCGAACCGCTCCTTCACGGCTTTGCGCAGCACTTCCGCGTCGATTCCTTCAGGAGCCACGGCCGTGATCGAAGGACTGCCATGGCCCTCGGCGGCATAGAGCCCCAAGCCGATCGCCTTCATGCCCGCCTGGGCAGCGCGGCGATGGCGGGCATGGCGAGCGAAGATCGACTCCAGCCCCTCCTTCTGCATCATCTCCAGCGCCGCCTCCAGGGCGAAGTAGAGGTTCACCGGCGGGGTGAAGGGGTTGCTGTCCTTGGCTGCGGCTTTCCGGTAGGTGGCCAGATTCAGATAGAACTTCGGCAGGTCCGAGCGTTCCTGGGCCTTCCAGGCCCGCTCGCTCATCGCCACGAAGCCGAGGCCGGGAGGCATCATGTATCCCTTCTGGGAGCCGGAGCCCACCACATCCAGTCCCCAGGCGTCCATGGGAACGTTGCAGGCTCCAAGGCTGGTGACGCAGTCAGCCACGATCAGGGCCTGGCCATGGGCTTGAACATGGCCGGCGATCGCCTCCAGGTCGTTGATCACTCCCGTGGAGGTTTCCGAATGGGTGAGGATCACGGCCCTGATTGTCTTGTCCGTGTCGGCTTCGAGGGCGTTGCGGAAGGCCTCCGGATCCAGTGGCTGCCCCCATTCGGCCCGGATCACCTCCACCTCAAGGCCATAGGCCTTCGCCACCTTCACCCAGCGCTCACCGAATTTGCCGTTGTCCCCGCAGAGCACCCTGTCGCCCCGGCTCAGCACGTTGATGATGCCGGCCTCCATCGCGGCGGTACCGCTGCCGGTGAGGGCCAGCACATCCGATTCGGTCTGATGCAGCCACTTCAGCTGGGCGGTGGTGCGTTTGACGATCGCCTGAAATTCGGCGCTGCGATGGCCGATCGGGTGGCGGCTCATCGCCAGCAGGACAGTCTCCGGCACCGGGGTGGGGCCGGGGATCATCAGGGTGAGCTTGTCCTGCATGGTGGGTGGTTGGAGGGTGAAAGCGCGGCAGCGCGATCACCCAGCATAAAAAAGGGCCTTCTGGCCCAACCGGATGTCGCCCTGCCCCAATGAACAGCACCGGTTACACCTTGCCGGTCTGGGTGGCGGCGGCGGCGCGGGCGGCGGTGCAGGTCCTGGTTGAGGAACCGGCCGGGGCGGGGAAGCCGGTCGAGCCGGCGCCCCTGTTGCAGTTGCTGGCCCCAGCGGGCCGGCAACCCGTGCCGGTGGAGGGGGCAGCCCGGCTGGGAGGAGGCGCGGCCCTGGGCATCAGCCGTTGCCAGCCCGGCGAGGGACTGGATCTCACCCGTGGCCTGGCGGTCTGGGTGGTGGCGAGTTCCTGGCAGCTGGCCATGGATCAGCCTGCCGATCCCGGCGGCGACTGGCTGAAGCTCGAGGCCGGTGAAGGGGTCGGAATCCATGCGGACACGGCGGCCCTCTGCCTGTCCACCTATGCCCGTGAGCTGCTCGAAGCCAACCTGCGTCCGCTCTGGCCCGCCGGCCAGGGGTTGCGGTTGCGGATCATCTTTCCCGAAGGCAGACGGCTGGCAGAGCGCACCAGCAATGCCGCCTTTGGCGTGGTGGAAGGCCTGGCCCTGATCGGCACCCAGGCCACTGTGCAGCGCAGCGCGGCTCCCGATCAGCTGGAGGCCTGCCTGGCAGAACTGCGCCAGCGAGCCGCCCAGCCCGGTTTCGATGGAGATCTGGTGGTGGTGATCGGCGAGAACGGGCTGGATCTTGCGCCGCAGCTGGGGCTGCCGGCGGAACGGCTGCTCAAGGCCGGCAACTGGCTGGGGCCGGTGCTGGTGGCGGCCGCCGAAGTGGGGGTTCAACGCCTGATCCTGTTCGGCTATCACGGCAAGCTGATCAAGCTGGCCGGTGGCATTTTCCACACCCACCACCACCTTGCCGATGGCAGGGCGGAGATTCTCACCAGCCTGGCGGCCCTGGAGGGGCTGACCGGCGAGCCGCTTGAGCGGCTGCATGCGGCGGCGACGGTGGAGGCGGCCCTGGCGGCTCTGGCCGGCCTCGATGCCGGCCTGGCGGCGCGGCTGGAGCAGCGCCTGGCTGACACGATCGAGCGGCGCAGCCAGGCCTATCTCTCCCGTTACGGCCCCTGGCCGATGCGGATCGGCGCAGTGCTGTTCGATCGCTCTCGCCAGCTGCGCGCCTGTGGGGTGGAGGGAAGGGCGCTGCTGGCGGCTTTCAGGCACCCTTTAGGGTGACTTGAAAGGGCCTGACCGCCGCAACGGTCGTATGTCGCAAGCTTCTTCATCCTGCGAACAGCCGGAATCCAAACGCCAGCCCGCCATCGTCATCCTTGACTTCGGCTCCCAGTATTCCGAGTTGATCGCCCGTCGCGTGCGGGAAACCGAGGTGTACTCCCTGGTGATGGCGTACAACACCAGCGCCGCCGATCTTCGCCGGATCGCACCCCAGGGAATCATCCTCAGTGGTGGCCCCAGTTCCGTCTACGCCGAGGGCGCGCCGGTCTGTGATCCCGCCCTCTGGGATCTGGGAATTCCCATCCTCGGGGTCTGCTACGGCATGCAGCTGATGGTTCAGCAGCTGGGTGGGGTGGTGGAAGCGGCCGGTCGGGGCGAGTACGGCAAGGCACCCCTGTTCGTCGACGATCCGATCGCTCTGCTCAGCCAGGTGGAGGACGGCTCCACCATGTGGATGAGCCATGGGGATTCCGTAGCAGCACTGCCGGCAGGATTCGCCACGCTGGCCCACACCGCCAACACTCCCGAAGCCGCCATCGCCGATCACCGACGCCATCTCTATGGCGTTCAGTTTCACCCGGAGGTGGTCCACTCCAGCGGCGGCATGGCGCTGATCCGCAACTTCGTCTACGGGATCTGCGGTTGCAAGCCTGACTGGACCACCGATGCCTTCATTGATGAGGCCCTGGCGGATGTCCGGGCCAGGGTTGGTGACAAACGGGTGCTGCTGGCGCTGTCCGGCGGCGTTGATTCATCCACTCTCGCGTTTCTGCTTCACAAGGCCATCGGGGATCGGCTCACCTGCATGTTCATCGATCAGGGATTCATGCGAAAGGGAGAGCCTGAGTTCCTCATGGATTTCTTTGATCGCAAGTTTCACATCCATGTGGAATACATCCATGCCCGCGATCGCTTCCTTGAAAAACTCACCGGTATTGCTGATCCTGAGGAGAAACGCAAGATCATCGGCACCGAATTCATCCGGGTGTTCGAAGAAGAGAGCAAGCGGCTCGGACCCTTCGACTTCCTCGCCCAGGGGACGCTCTACCCGGATGTGATCGAATCCGCGGGAACCGGGCCAGACCCGAGCACCGGCGAACGGGTGGCAGTGAAGATCAAGAGCCACCACAATGTCGGTGGTTTGCCCAAGGACCTCCAGTTCAAGTTGGTGGAGCCGCTGCGGCGCCTGTTCAAGGATGAGGTGCGCAAGGTGGGTCGCAACCTGGGCCTGCCCGAGGAGATCGTCCGTCGTCACCCCTTCCCAGGACCCGGCCTGGCGATCCGCATTCTTGGTGAAGTGAGTGCCGAAAAACTCAACATCCTGCGGGACGCCGATCTCATCGTGCGTGAGGAGGTGCAGGAGGCAGGCCTGTACCACGAGATCTGGCAGGCCTTCGCCGTGCTGCTGCCGGTGCGCAGTGTCGGGGTGATGGGCGACAAGCGCACCTATGCCTATCCGATCGTGCTGCGCTGCGTCTCCAGCGAAGATGGCATGACCGCTGACTGGTCGCGGCTCCCCTATGACTTGCTGGAGCGGATCTCCAACCGGATCGTCAATGAAGTGAAGGGGGTGAACCGGGTGGTGCTGGACATCACCAGCAAGCCTCCCGGCACGATCGAGTGGGAGTGAACCTTGTCCTGCGCCCAGGCTGGTGGCGCCGGCCTGGCTTCGATACCATCGGGCACCAGCCTGACCCCCGTGACCGTCGCCACCCAGCCGGATCCCCAGCTGCAGCGCCGTCTTCAACAGGACAGCATCCAGCTTGGCGCCAAGACAATTTTCCTTAATCCCTTCCTCTACTGGCGACGCTTTGACGCGAACACCGACCGCTGGCTGAGGGAGCCCGGCCAGCTCCAGGAAGAACAGATCCAGGCCAATCGCACGCGCTTCTATCCCGAGTTGCTCTGGGACGAGCTGTCGGACCAGGAGCGGCAGATCAAGGACGGGGCCGTGGAAATGTTCCTCAAGAGCCTGGAGCTGATCAGCACCTTCAACCCTGATCTGAGCGCCGGCCATCTGCTCGAGGTGGAACGGAAGATGGCCGTCACCAAGAAGCGTTCCTTCGAGCGCTGGGTGGAGAAGGCCCTGGGGCGACGGCTCAAGAGTGAGCAGAAGGAGCGGCGCCGTTTCGATCGGGAGCGCTGGTTGCGCGGCTGGGGCGAATGGCTCAGCCTGGATGTCACCCGACAGGCGCTTCTTCCCCTCACCACCCTGGTGGTCCTGGCGGTGCTGGCCGGTTCCTGGCTGGGATCCCGCCAGTTCTGCCGTCCTGGGCTTGTGGAGCCAGGCATTCAGCGCACGTTCTGAACAGGAGGAGGCTCAAGGCAGGCAGACTGGTCATCCAGGCCGGTGGGATCAGAACCACCCTGCCGCGCTCCGTTTCCCTCGCCATGGCTGCTGATCCCCTCGATGCCCTCAGGCTCTCGCTGATGCAGGACATCCTTCCGGTCGGCATGGCCGTTGTCGAGCGGGTCCGCCGCGGTGGGCCTCGCCAGGTGGTGGAAGCGTTCACCGGCTCGGATGACCCCCTGGGCCAGCTCAGGCAGGAGGGGGACCCGGCCGCCCGGGCCGTCCGGGAAAGCCTGGATCAGATCCAGCCGGGCCTGGGCAACCCGGTGATGAAGGTGGAGGTGCGTGACATTCCAACCAGCGAGGCGGTGGTGGCCAGTGGGGGCGGATCGGACCCCCAGGCTGACGCCGAGGCGGAGGGGGATGCCCTCAACGGCGCCCTGATCCGGATCGCTGATCGGCTTGCTGAGCTCCAGCGCAGGCTCGAGGCCTGATCGCGATGGGGAGCGGTCTGCTGCTCGGTCAGTCCCGTCAGGCTGGCATGCGCCACCAGCCCGCCTGGTTGCTGGGTCTGGTCCTGCTGGTCGCGGCGGCGATGGGGGCACGGCTGGCCTGGCTGCAACTGGTTCATGGCACCGAGAACAGGGTGCTGGCAGATCAGAACCGGATTCGCCTGGTGCCTCGCCACCCGATGCGGGGTCGATTGCTGGATCGCCATGGGGAGGTGCTGGCCACCAACCGCATCACCTACAACCTCTATCTGCGCCCCCTGGTGGTGACGGATGAGCGCTGGCAGCAGCTGCGCGGCCGGCTTGCCGACGTGCTGGGCGTGCCCGTCAGCCAGCTGGAGAGCAGGCGGCGGAGCGGTGGCCAGGGGGACGGCTACCGCATCGCTCTGGCCGGCCCGCTCAGCAGCGTGCAGGTGCTCCGCTTCAAGGAACAGGCCGCCGGCTTCGACGGCATCGATGTGGATGTGGATTACCTGCGCTCCTATCCCCAGGGTCGGCTCGCCGCCCACGTGCTCGGCTACACCAGCAGCATCAACGAAGAGGAGTACAACCGTCTTGAAAGCAGTGGTTACCGGGTTCAGGACCGCATCGGCCGCAGTGGCCTGGAGCGGGTGTTCGAGGGCCACCTGCGCGGCGAATGGGGTGGCCAGCAGCTGGAGGTGAATGCGGCGGGAGAGGTTCAGCGCGTGCTTGGGGACAAACAGGCGCGGGCTGGCAGGGATCTGCGCCTCACCATCGACCTGGAGTTGCAGCGGGCTGCGGAGCGGGCCCTCGATGGGGTGCGGAAGGGGGCGATCGTGGCGATGGATCCCCAGACCGGCGCCATCCTGGCGATGGCAAGCCGCCCGAATTTCGACCCCAATGTGTTTTCGGCCGGGCCGACGACGGCTCAGTGGAATGAGCTCAACCGACCCGAGGCACCGATGCTGGATCGTGCCCTTCAGGCGTTTCCACCGGCCAGCACCTTCAAGGTGATCAGCAGCCTGGCCGGCCTTGAGTCAGGTCGCTACGAGCCCGGCTCCACCATCCCGACCTCCAGTTCCTTCTGTTACGACGGCCAGTGTTATGCCGATCACGGCAGTTTCGGCAGCATCGGCTTTGCCAAGGCCCTGGCTGTGAGCAGCAACAGCTTCTTTTATCGGCTCGGTCTGAAGGTGGGGGCGACGGAGCTCTTCAAGGCGTCCCGGCGGCTTGGCTTCGGCAGTCCCACCGGCATCGAGCTCAACGAGGAGGAGAGTCCGGGGCTGTTGGGCGATCGGGACTGGAAGCGTCGAACCCTCAAGGAAGACTGGACATCGGTGGACACGATCACCTCGTCGATCGGCCAGGGCGCCGTTGCCGTCACACCG
Organism: Synechococcus sp. CS-1325; assembly: GCA_025128135.1. Lineage (GTDB taxonomy): Bacteria > Cyanobacteriota > Cyanobacteriia > PCC-6307 > Cyanobiaceae > Regnicoccus. The sequence goes on along the minus strand of JAHLYW010000026.1, from coordinate 33,846 downwards.
TTGCAGATGGCGCGGCTCTATGCCGCGATCGCCAATGGCGGCTGGCTGGTGACCCCCCACCTGGTGGACCGGCCCATGTCCAGGCAGTGGCTGGGCTTGAAGCCCTCCACCTTGGCGGTGTTGCGCCAGGGTCTGCGGGAGGTCGTCACCCAGGGCACCGCCACCCTGCTGAACATTCCCGGTCTGCCGCCTGTGGCAGGCAAGACCGGTACTGCCGAGGATCCGCCTCGCCAGGATCATGCCTGGTTCGGTGGTTATGCCCCGGCTGAAAAACCAAATCTGGTGATCATCGCCTTCGGGGAAAACAGTGGCGGTTACGGCGGCACGGTGGCGGCCCCGATGGTGAAGGCTCTGATGACCACCTGGTTTCGAGGTGCTCAGCCGACCAATTGAAGTCTGGGCCTGGCCACCTTGTCGTAGTAGGAGCGCAACTGGGCCGTGGCGCCTGTCCAGCCCCAGCGCTCCGCTTCCTGGCGGGCGGCCTGGCGCAATTGTTCACGGCGCTCCGGGCTGGCCAGCAGCCGTTCGGTCGCTGCCGTCAGGCTGGTGGAATCGTCGGGGTCGTACAGGCAACCGTTCACCCCGTCGGTGACGATGTCAGGGATGCCGCCGCGGTTGGCGCCGACCACCGGGCAGCCCGCCGCCATCGCCTCCAGCAAAACGAGGCCGAGGGTTTCGGTGCTGGAGGGGAACAGGAAGGCATCGGCGCTGGCGTAGGCGCTGGCCAGCTCTTCTCCGGCCAGGTAGCCCACGAAGGTGGTGGCACTGCCGGCGAACACCTGCTCCAGCTGGGGGCGATGGGGGCCATCCCCCACCAAGGCGAGTTGGGCGCCGGGCAAGGCATCGAGCACGGGACGGATGCGCTCGATCTGCTTTTCGGCTGAAAGCCGGCCCACGTAGAGCAGCAGACGTTGGCTGTCGTCACGCCCCCCCATCAGGGTGCGGCGCATGGCTGGATTGCGCAGGTCGGGGCGGAACAGTTCGGTGTCTACCCCCCGCTGCCACAGGGCCGTGTGCTGGATGCCCCGCTGGCTGAGTTCCTCCACCATGGCGGTGGAGGTGCAGAGATTGAGATCGGCCTGGTTGTGCGCGGCTTTGAGCAGTTCCCAGAGCAGGGGCTCCAGCATGCCCATGCCGTAGTGCTCCAGATACTTCGGCAGATGGGTGTGATAGCTGGCCACCAGGGGAATCTGGCGTGACTTGGCCAGCCAGATGCCGCCCAGACCCAGCACGGCGGGATTGACCACATGGACCAGATCGGGCGCGAAAGCCTCCAGGGCTTCGGCGACGGAGGGCCTCGGCAGAGCAAGCTTCAGTTCGGGATAAAGCGGCAGGGGCATCGCCGGCACCCCAATCACCCTGGCTCCCATGTAGAGCTGCGGTGCTCCCTCCGGGCAGAACACCAGCACCTGGTCACCTGCCGCCACCAGATGCTCCACCGTCTTGGTGAGCCGGGTCACGATCCCGTCCACCTTGGGCAGGAAGGTTTCGGTGAAAAAAACGATCTTCAAGGGGGGCGCTGCTCCAGGGGGGGCGAACTCGGAGTGGGAGCCAGGCTCAGGCCGTCGCCTTGACGGCCTGAGCCTGGGACGATGTCCAGGCGGAGACGCAGGGGATCCGGGCGCGATCACAGCGGTCGGCCCAACGGCGGGCCACATCCACCACTTCGGCCAGCAGCCCGTCATCAAGGGTGGTGGGCTTGAGACCCAGTTCGATCAGGCAGCGGTTATCAACGATCAGATCATTTTCGATCGCCTCCTTGCGGGGATTGGGCAGATGACTCACTTTGGCTCCGGTCACCGCAGCCACCTTTTCGGCCAGGTCCTTGACTTTGTGGCTTTCGGTCATCTGGTTGTAGATGCGGACTTTCTCGCCGGAGCCAGGCGGATTGGCGATGGCCAGTTCAACGCATTTCACCGAGTCGCGGATGTGGATGAAGGCACGGGTCTGGCCCCCGGTGCCGTGCACGGTGAGCGGGTAGCCGATTGCAGCCTGCATCAGAAAGCGGTTGAGCACCGTGCCGTAATCGCCGTCGTAGTCGAAGCGGTTGACAAGGCGGGGGTCCCGATCGGTGAGGTCGGTATTGGTTCCCCAGACGATCCCCTGGTGGAGATCGGTGACGCGAATGCTGTCGTTCTTGTTGTAGTAGAAGAACAGCAACTGGTCGAGCGTCTTGGTCATGTGATAGACGCTGCCAGGATCGGTGGGGTGCAGGATTTTCTCGCGGAAGCGGGTTCCATCGGGCTGGGGAACCTCGACGGTCAGATATCCCTCGGGAATGGTGGCGCCGCGGTGGGAGCCGTAGCCATAGACCCCCATCGTGCCGAGGTGGACGATGTGCACATCGAGCCCACTCTCGACGATGGCGCAGAGAAGGTTATGGGTGCCATTGACGTTGTTGTCAACGGTGTAGCGTTTGGTGGCGCTGCTCTTCATCGAATAGGGAGCAGCCCGCTGTTCGGCGAAATGAACGACGGCCCCAGGTTGCTCCAGGCGCAGCAGTTCGAGCAGGCTCTGGTACTGCTGAGCAATATCCAGATGCACGAAGCGGATCGGGTTGCCCCCCGTTTCCGCCCAGGCCCTCAGCCGATCCGGCAGGTTGGCGATCGGAGTCAGGGATTCCACGCCCAGATCGATGTCGATCTTGCGGCGGCTGAAGTTGTCGACGATCACCACATCGTGACCGCCATCGGCCAGATTCACGGCGCAGGGCCAGCCGCAGAAGCCATCGCCACCGAGAACGAGAACCTTCACGTCTGAACTCCTGCCGAACGAGCGAATGCTCCCTGCTGGCAAGCTACTACAGGCATCCGGCGGCTCCTCTCGGCTCCAGGCGCCTCAGCTGATCCGGACGGCCACCGCCACCATCCCCAGCACCAGGGCTGCCCCGCCGATCAGCAGCACCAGACTGGCCCTGCCGATCGATCCGCCGGATTCGACCAACAGGATCGGTGGTTCCTTGGCAAAGGCGTTCAACCTGCCGCCGTCTTCCCGGGTGACCGACATTCTGGAGACGAGGCGGAGAGCCAGAAACGCTATCGGCTGAGGCCGAGATCCCAGGGTTGCCTTGCGGGAAGTTCACGAAGAAGCCGTGCCGACCTGACCCACCAGCCCCTGGCGGGGGGAGCTGGGACTGGCCTGCGGCCGCATCGGCAACCGCCCAGCCCGCCAGGCGATCCTGCCGGCCTCGGTGGCCAGGGCCATGGCTTCCGCCATGGCGGCGGGATCACCGGCCAGGGCGATGGCGCTGTTGATCAGCACGGCGTCAGCCCCTATCTCCATGGCCTGGGCGGCCTCGCTGGGCACCCCGATGCCGGCATCCACCACCACCGGAACCCGAGCGTTCTCGATGATCAAGGCGATGTTGGCGGCGTTGCGGATGCCCTGGCCGGAACCGATCGGCGAGCCCAGCGGCATCACGGTGGCGCAGCCCGCCTCCTCCAGGCGTTTGGCGAGCAGTGGATCGGCATTGATGTAAGGCAGGACGGTGAACCCCTCGGCCACCAGCTGTTCGGCCGCCTCCAGGGTGCCGAACGGATCGGGAAGCAGATGGCGGCTGTCGGGGATCACCTCAAGCTTCACGAAGCTGTTCTCCTCCTGGCCGGCCAGTTTGGCCAGTTCCCGGCCCAGCCGCGCCACCCTGACCGCCTCCTCTGCGGTGGCGCAGCCGGCGGTGTTCGGCAGCATCCAGATCGTGCTCCAGTCGATGGCCTCGATCAACCCAGCGTGGCCGGCGGCGGCGGCCTGAACGCGCCGCACCGCCACGGTGACGATCTCGCAGCGGCTGGCGGCCAGGCTGGCCTGCATGGTGGCGAGATCGGGATACTTGCCGGTGCCGGTCATCAGGCGGCTGCCGAAGCGCTTCCCACCGATCAGCAGGGCATCCGCTTCGGCCGGTTCAGCTGCGGCCACGGCTGCGAGAGAAGGAAATGGCTCGCAAGCTTAGGGCTCAGCAGCGGCCTAACCTTGCGAAAAGGATGGTGATCGCTGTGGACTTCGTGCTTCCGCTGCTGTTGGCGGCCACTCCGGTTCCCGTCGGTGGGATGGTGCCTTTCCGCTTGCCGGATCCCGCCACGGTCGAATCGTTCCAGACGGACTTCGGTCCGGTGGAGACCTTTGATCCCATCGTCCGGGCTCAGTTGCTGGCCGATCAGCTCCCCCGGCTCTGGAGAGGCAGTTACCAGGCCTTCGGTTCCGCAACGGCGGTCCCGGTGGAGCTGCGGCTCGATGCTCTCAAGCCGATCGGCCAGGTCGTGGATCTGCGAGGCGTGATGACGATCGGATCGGTCACCACCCCTGTGCAGGGGAATCTCAACGCCAAATCGGATCAGTTCGAATTGCTGCCCCTGATCAACGATCTCAGCTCCGGTCTGGAGCCCGGCGGAGATTTTCTGGGCCTCCAGGGCTTGAGTCTTAGTGGCTGGAACGCACCGCGGTTGACCAATCTTGGTGGACGGCTGGTGCTGGCGCCGATGGCCGAGTCGAAACCGGTTTCTCCAGGCCAGGGCCCTGGGCCCATTCGTGGACTCTGGTGATCAGGCTCCGTTGGTCTTGGCCTGGGGCTTCATTCCTTTGCCCGGACCGGAGCTGTCTTCAGGTTGCCTCGGGTTGCGGCGATCGAGCAGTTTGAGCCGTTTCTGGGTGGTTTTGTTGCCTGGGTCGAGGCTGAGGGCCTGCTCATAGGCCTGACGGGCCTCTTCTGGTTTGCTCAGTCGCTCGAAGGCGTAGCCGAGGTTGTTGAGGGCAACGGGATAATCGGACTTGGCCTGCAGGGCGGCCTTGTAATGCCGGATCGCGGCCGTGTGATTGTTCTGGGCCGCGAGGGAAAACCCCAGGGCGTTCTGGATCAGGGCCTGGGCTTCCTGTGGTTCACCGCTCGACCGTTTCAGCGCCAGCTGGAGAGAGTTCACAGCCTGGGCATAGAGCCGTTTGCGTAACTGCACGGAGCCCAGCTCGTAGAGAGCGGCCGGGTCCTGCTGCACCCCTGTCTTGCCTTCACTCTCCAGGCGGGAGAGGGTCGCCTCATCGCGTCGTACCCGAACCAGCTGAAAGCCGATCACGAGCGCAGCGGCACCGAGCAGGACGATCAGTCCGATCAGGTAGGCCTGGGGCAGGAGAAGATCCATCGGGCCTCCCCGTCAGGGGGTCAGTTCAGGGATGGGCGACGCCAACCACGCTGGTGAAGCTGGCGGGGTCGGCCACGGCCAGCTGGGCCAGCATCTTGCGGTTGAGCTGCACGTCGGCTTTTTTGAGGCCGCCGATCAGGCGGCTGTAGCTCAGGCCGTTGAGGCGTGCAGCAGCGTTGATCCGGGCGATCCAGAGGCGGCGGAAATCACGCTTGCGACGACGACGATCCCTGTAGGCGTTGCAGAGGGCTTTCATCACCCGCTGGTTGGCTGTGCGAAACAGCTTGCTGCCGCTCCCCTGGAAACCGCGGGCGAGGCGCAGGACCTTGATGCGGCGTTTGCGGGCGACGTTGCCCCTCTTGACGCGAGACATGGATCAGTGACGGGGGGTTGGGTGGGTGCGGGTGAGGCTCAGGCGAGCAGCTCAGTTGGCGTAGGGGAGCATGCCCCTGACGTTCTCGACATCGCGTGCATCGACAACCGCCATCGTGCCGAGATAGCGCTTGCGCTTCGGGCTCTTGTGATCAAGCAGGTGATTGAGGAAGGCGCGGCGGCGCATGAATTTGCCGCTTCCGCTCAGTTTGAACCGCTTTGCGGCAGCTCTGCGGGTTTTGAGCTTCGGCATCTCGTCCGCTCGGGCACAAACAATCAAAGTACGACGTGGAAGTCCCTTCCGCCAACTCCCCCACCAAACCGGTCCCTATCCTCACCCTTCGCATCGATGCTTCGCCTGTCTTTTTCCCTCGCCAGTTCGGCCGGTCGTCTCGCTCCGGCGTTGCTTGCCATCGGCGCCACGCTGCTGGTCGCACCGGGTTGCCGCGCCGTTCCCGCTCAGGTGGCGCTGCACTGGCCCACCCAGCTGCCGCCCCCGCTTGAGAGCAACGACCCAGTGCTCTGGATCGCCCTCGCCTCCCGGCTGGGACCTGGGGTGGGGGGTGCGGCTCAGGCGCCACCACTGGTGCTGGAGGCAGCGACCGGTTCCTTGAGCCTGGTCGATGCGGCGGGGCGGCGACAGAGCGGCACCAGGCTTCGTCTGCGCTGGCGGGAGGTTCCCCTGGCGGAGCCGTTGCCGTTGCGGCGCAGCGTGCTGGGTCCTTTCGCCAGCTTTGAGAGTGCCGAGCAGGCGGCCAACACCTGGCGGGCCGCCGGGATCGCAGCCCAGATCGCCTACCCACTCGACTGGGAAGTGTGGGCTCCGGTGGATGCGACTCCCCCGAAAGGTTTCCAGGTCCGCACGGTCGAGCGGCTGATGACCAGCCGGCTCGGCCTGGAGGCCCCCGTGGCTGGATCGACTCCGATCCTGCTCGAAGGGCCCGTTCAGATCACCGCTCCAGGTGGTCTGCGCTGGCAGGGCGGCGTCTTCAAGGGGCCGTTTCGTCTCCAGCCCAATGCTTACGGGGGTTGGAGCCTGATTGAACAGGTGCCGATCGAGCGCTATCTGCTCGGGGTGGTTCCCCATGAAATCGGAGCCGCCTCTCCGGCGGCCGCCCTGGCCGCCCAGGCCGTGCTGGCGCGGACCTGGGCTTTGCGCAACCGCCATCGTTTCGCCACCGATGGCTATCACCTCTGCGCGGACACCCAGTGCCAGGTTTACGCAGACCCGCGCCAGGCCGGCGCAGCGGTGAGCCGGGCGATCCAGGCCACCCGGGGCCGGGTGCTCAGCTGGAAGGGTGAGCCGATTCACGCCGTCTATCACGCCACGAATGGCGGCATTTCGGCGGGATTCGAGGAGGTCTGGAGTGGCGTGGCCCTGCCCTACCTTCAGGCCCGCCCGGATGGGCCCGCCGGCTTTGCCAGGCGCTTCACCGTTCCGTTGGCGGCCCCGTTGCTGCCGACGTTGCTCAGCCAGGGAGGCCAGGCCTATGGCGCAGATCATCCGCGCTTTCGCTGGCAACGCCTGCTGAGCGCTGAGCGGATTCGAGCCGATCTCGACCGGGCCGGCGCCGGTGTGGGACTTCCCCTGCGGCTGAAGGTGCTGGAGCGCGGCCCGAGTGGGCGCGTGGTGGCCCTGGCCATTCAGGGCAGCACGGGGGAGCGGGTGCTTCGGCTTGACGCGATCCGGCGCACCTTCCGCCAGCTCCCCAGCACACTGTTCGAGCTGGTGCCGGATCGCCCCGGGTCGTGGCGATTCCAGGGCGGCGGATTCGGCCATGGGGCCGGTCTCTCCCAGGCAGGAGCGATCGATCTGGCCGCTCGTGGCTGGAGCCTCGAGCGGATTCTCGAGCATTACTACCCTGGCACCGACCTGCAGACCATCCCTTCCCTGGAGGGACGCCTTTAGAGTGCCTGGACTATGGCCTATGCGGCGTCGCGAGAAGTCTGCTCAAGGGATCCGTTGCAGCAATGCGCTTGAACGGGAAGTTGAACAAGGAGGTGCCCCAGACAGTGAACCAGAAAGGGATCGAGCAGCGCCTGGGGGCGTTGTGGCCGGTGTGACCCAACCCTTGGCAGGAGCAGCCCGACGTCGCGGCAAAGCGGCCATGTTCGTGATCCTCTGCAGTTGGGTCGGTGTCGCTCCGCACTGGCTTGATCCACCCCGCAACCTTCTGCCTGCCCTCAGCCTCAGCTTGCTGATCGCCACCTATGTGTTGCGCACGGTGCTTCGGCCGCTCTGGAGCGGACCTGCCGGCAAGCCTGCTCCAGCCGCCGCGGCGCCGGGGCAGGCTGTCGAGACGCTCTCCGGTCAGGCTGGGGACTGGCCGCTCGTGGATGTGGTGGTGGCCGCCCGGGATGAAGAGGCCGTCATCGGTCGCCTGGTCGAGCGCGTTGGCCAGCTCAGCTATCCCGCCGGCCGAATCCGGCTGTGGGTGATTGACGACGGCAGTGAAGACCGCACAGCCGAGCTGCTCGCCGAATTGGAGGGTCGAACACCTCAACTGACCGTGATCCGGCGCAGCCGGGAAGCCGGTGGGGGAAAATCCGGCGCGCTGAATGCTGTTCTTGAGCAGTTGCAGGGTCGCTGGATGCTGGTGCTTGATGCCGACGCAGGTCTCCAGGCTGATCTGCTCGAGCGCCTTGTCCCCTTTGCGGAATCGGCAGGCTGGTCAGCTGTGCAGCTCCGCAAGGCTGTGGTCAACACGGAGCGAAATCTGCTCACCAGGGCCCAGGCGATGGAGATGGCCCTGGACGCGGGCATCCAGGAGGGCCGCGTGCGCTCCGGTGGCATCGGCGAATTACGGGGCAATGGTCAGCTGCTTCGCCGTGACGTGCTGGAAGCCTGTGGAGGGTTCAACGAGGCCACCGTGACCGATGACCTCGATCTCAGCTTCCGGCTCCTGCTGGCAGGGCATCCGGTTGGCGTGCTCTGGGATCCGCCGGTGGAGGAGGAAGCCGTTCTCAACCTGGCCTCGCTCTGGAAGCAGCGGCAGCGCTGGGCCGAGGGCGGCCTGCAGCGCTTCTTCGATTACGGGCCTGGCCTGATCTCTTCCCGGCTTTCCCGCCGTCAGAGGGTTGATCTCGCCGTTTTCTTCTTCCTGCAATACGCCTTGCCGCTGATCGCGGCCTTCGATCTGTTCGCTGCCTTGCTGAGTGGAACGTCGCCGGCGATCTGGCCCCTGTCCTTCGTGGCGATCAGCCTCACCACCGCAGCCCTGGTGATCGGGTGCCGCCGGCCATCCGAGGGCCCTCCCCTGCCGGCACTGAACCCGTTCAGTGTTCTGCTGGCCATGACCTACTTCACCCACTGGCTCGTGGTTATTCCCCTCGTGGCGGTTCGCATGGCGGTGATGCCGAAACGGCTGGTCTGGGCCAAGACCCTTCATCTCGGGAGCCATCCCGACCAGCCTGCGGACGGCGAAGACGGTCAGCTCCCATCCGATTCCGATCTCTCCACCCAGACCACCTAATTCTCCGAGCTGCCGGCCTCGGCCTCGGGCTCCTCCAGGTCAACCACCTCGCCGTTGAAGAACTCGGCCAGCCGCTGGGCCTTCTCGGCCAGTGGCTGGCCTGGCGGGGATTGCCTTGGCAGGGATTGCCCTGGCAGGGGCGCTCCAGACGCCGTTGCTTCCGATGACGGAGCCGGCGGGGGACCGGCCGGCACGGGCACGGGCTGGGGTCGAGCGGCAGGCTGGGGCGCTCGCGTTGCAGGGACTGGCTGGCTGGTCGGCTCAGGTGGCTGTGGGGAGGCTTCCTGTGGTTCCAGCACCAGCTGGCGTGGGCTTCCCAGGGCGCTCTGCAGGGCCTGTTCCAGCAGCGGCTGGCGGCTCTGCACCATCGGCATCCAGTTTCCACTGACCCGCACCACGGCCCGCTGGTCGTCCAGGCGTACCAGGGAGGCTTGCTGGGACAGCAGCATGCGGGTGGAGGGCAGTGTCAGAAGGGAGAGAATCTGCTGCCACAGCTCCGGCAGGTTCTGGGCTGGAGGTTCGGCCGGGGTGGCCGTGGTCGGGGTGCCCGTGGCCGGGGGTGGCGGAGTTTCAGGACTGCGGACCTCCACCTCCCTGGCCACGGCCACGGCGACAGGTTCAAGGCGCTCGGGCTTTCCTGGCGGGGATTCCATGCCACTCCTGGCCGTCCCACTGCTGGCCGGCTCGGAGAGCAGCCCCAGCAGCAGCACTTCGAGCCAGAGCCGTGGCTGGATGCTGTGGCGCAACTGCTGTTCGCTGCCCCGCAGCTGGCTTTGCCAGCGCAGCAACCGCCCGTTGCCGAGCCTCTCTGCCAGCTCCGGGAGTTCTGGCCTGAACTGGGGCGAGAGGCTGCTCAGCTCCAGCCGGCCCGGGGCGGCCGCGGCCAGTACGAGGTCGCGGAGCAGGGAGGCCAGCCCCTGCAGCACCGCGGAGGGCTCGCGCCCTCGATCCAGCAGCAGACGGCAGGCTTCGATCAACACGAGCGGGTCGCCGGAGGCCAGTCCGGCTGCGAGGTGCAGCAGTTCCTGCTCCGGCACCGCTCCCAGCAGCTCCCAGATCGCGCTCGTCTCGATCGGGGGCGGAAGCAGGCTGAGCTGATCGAGCAGGCTTTCCGCGTCCCGCAACCCCCCCTGGGCCCGTTGCGCCACCATCTGCAGGGCCTCCTGGCTGATCTCGATCCGCTCTTCCGTGGCGATGAAGCGCAGATGGCCTTCGATGGCCGCCTGGGGAATGCGGCGAAAGTCGAAGCGCTGACAGCGCGAAAGGATGGTCGGCAGCACCCTTTGGGGGTCGGTGGTGGCCAGCACGAACACCACCCGGGGGGGCGGCTCTTCAAGGGTCTTGAGCAGGGCATTGAAGGCGGCGGTCGAGAGCATGTGGCACTCGTCGATCACGTACACCTTCCAGCGCGCCTGCACCGGCGCGAAGCGGGATCGCTCGATCAGCTCCCGGATGTTGTCGACGCCGGTGTTGGAGGCCGCGTCGATCTCGATCACATCAAGGGCGTTGCCGGCCGCGATCGAACGGCACAGCTCGCAGACGCCACACGGCTGGGCTGTGGGTCGATCGCTGTCGACGCAGTTCAGCGACCGGGCCAGGATGCGGGCGCTGGAGGTCTTGCCGGTGCCCCGCGGACCGCTGAACAGATAGGCCGGCGCAATCCGGTTCTGGAGCAGGGCATTGCTCAAGGTGGCAGCGATCGCCTCCTGACCCACCAGCTGGTCGAATCGCTGGGGACGGTACTTGAGGTGCAGGGGCTGGTAGGCCGGAGCCTCACTCATGGTGTCGGGTCGTCGCGGGTGGGCTTGGCCTCACTGAGCAGCCGCTCCAGCCGGTCCTCCAGCTCCTCCACCGTGGCGAGCTGATCGGCCAGGCTCTGGGCCTGCAGGCGCAGCTTGCCGAGCTGGTCGGTGCCCTTGTCCCCGGCCCACCACTGCTCCGCCTGCTCCAGCTCCTGCTCCAGGCGTTGCTGCAGCCGCAGTCGCAGCCCATCGAGCTGCTCCAGGCTCCGCTGGGCCAGCTCACGGCCGTGATCCAGGCTGAGTCCCTGGCGCAGCAGCAGCCGGATGGCCACCAGCAGAGCCGCCGGGATGAACTGCCCCACGGCAAGGGCGCCGAGGCTGCCGTTGCGCAACCAGTCCTCCACCTGGGTGCTGCGGTGGTGACCGGTTTTGCACCAGATCGCGAAGTGCTCACAATTGTTGAACACGAGGTTGTAGCGCTGTTCTCCGAGTCGGCCCATCGCTCGCCGCAGCGTCACCCCTGGCGCTGAGACGGCGGCGGAGTCGTAGGGAACCACAGCCACTGTTTCGCCGCGGCTGAAGACATCGATCGGGCTGCGCAGGATCTGGCGTCCTTCCAGGTAATGGGCCACGGTTCCGTCACCCAGGTCGATGCCGTGATGGTCGAAGAGGCCGTGCTGGCGAGGCACCTGCAGGTGATCAGCGGTTGCCATGGCGGGGTTTCTTCCGGCCTCAGGCCGACTCCTGCTGACTGATCACGCTGGGGTGGGTCAGCACCTTGGCCTTGCTGCGTTGTTCCACCAGCTCCCTGGTGACCAGGAAGGTGGTCACATCGGTGCTGGTGGGCAACTCGTACATCAGATCGAGCATCAGCTCCTCGACAATGCCCCGCAGGGCCCGGGCACCGGTGCGGCGACGATGGGCCTCCTGGGCGATCGCTTCGATCGCCTCGGGTTCGAACTCCAGCTGGACGCTGTCCATGCTCAACAGCGTCTGGAACTGCTTGACGAGGGCATCGCGCGGCTCGGTGAGAATGGCCCGGAGCGCCCTGGCATCCAGGGGTTCAAGCACGGCACTGACCGGCAGACGGCCGATGAATTCGGGAATCAGGCCGTAGCGGACCAGATCCTCCGGCTCCAGATGCCGCAGCACGTGGGTGGCCTGATGCTCCTTGCGGCTGCGGCCGCGGCCGTCGGTGGGCAGAAAGCCGATCGAATTGCGCCCCAGCCGTCTCTGCACCACGTCGTCGAGCCCGACGAAGGCCCCCCCGCAGATGAACAGGATCTGGCTGGTGTCGATCTGGATGCAGTCTTGATAAGGGTGTTTGCGTCCGCCCTGGGGGGGGACGTTGGCCACGGTGCCTTCCAGCATCTTGAGCAGGGCCTGCTGCACCCCTTCTCCGGAAACATCGCGGGTGATCGAAGGGCTTTCGCTCTTGCGGGCGATCTTGTCGATCTCGTCGATGTAGATGATGCCCCGCTGCGCCTGCTCCACGTCGAGGTCGGCCTTCTGAAGCAGCCGCAGCAGAATGTTCTCGACGTCTTCGCCCACATAGCCTGCTTCGGTGAGGGTTGTGGCGTCGGCGACGGCGAAGGGTACGTCAAGCAGTTCGGCCAGGGTCTGGGCCAGGAGGGTCTTGCCGCAGCCGGTGGGGCCGATCAGGAGGATGTTCGACTTGTGCAGCCGGGTGGCGGTCCGGTCGGTTTCCCCGTTGCCATCTCCATGCCAGGCCAGTCGCTTGTAGTGGTTGTAGACGGCGACGGCCAGCACTTTCTTGGCCTCCTCCTGGCCCACCACCTGCTGGTCGAGGAAGGCCTTGATCTGGGGAGGCTTGGGGATCGAGGCCAGGGTGGGGGCGGGTTTGCCGCTTTTCTTCGGGGTGGCCTTGCGGGTTGAGTCGGCCTGGGAGCGGCCGCCGCCCTGAACCTCAGCGAGCTCCTCATCGAGGATCTCGTTGCACAGGTCGATGCACTCGTCGCAGATGTAGACGCCGGGTCCGGCGATCAACTTCCTCACTTGCTCCTGGGACTTGCCGCAGAACGAGCACTTCAGATGGGCGTCGAACTTGGCCATCAGGCGGGAGCTTCGGAGCAAAGGGGAAGGTGAAGAGCCGAAACGCTCGGGTTCAGAGCGATGTCGCGTCGTCGAAAACCCGATCGATCAGCCCGTAGGCCACAGCTTCCGGTGGAGACAAAAAGTAATCCCGGTCAGTGTCCTCGGCAATCCTGGCCAGCGGCTGACCCGTGTGTTCCGCCATCAATCCATTCAGGGTGTCCTTGAGGTAGAGGATTTCCCTGGCCTGGATCTCGATGTCAACGGCCTGGCCCTGGGCCCCCCCGAGTGGCTGGTGGATCATGATCCGCGCATTCGGCAGGGCCAGGCGTTTGCCTTTGGCGCCACCGGTGAGCAGGAAGGCCCCCATGCTGGCCGCCAGTCCGTAGCAGATGGTGACCACATCCGGAGCCACCTGCTGCATCGTGTCGTAGATGGCCAGCCCCGAGGTGACCGAGCCGCCTGGGGAATTGATGTAGATCTGGATGTCCTTTTCGGGATCTTCCGCTTCGAGGAACAGCAGCTGGGCCACCAGGGAATCGGCCACCGCATCGTCGATGCCGGTGCCCAGGAAGATGATCCGCTCCCGAAGCAGACGGGAGTAGATGTCGAAAGCCCGCTCACCCCGCCCCGATTGCTCGACCACCGTGGGCAGGACCCCAGGGGCGGCCTGGGGAGTGGTGTCGCGGATGGCGGCAGGACGGCAGCCCTGCCAGCGGTTCTGAATCGGATGGGGACGAACGGCGTTGATCACGCAGCCAACTCGTATGGGGAGAGGGATTTCAATCTATGGCTGTCTCAGCCTCCGCCGCCGTCGGCTTGGCCCCGGCCTGCACCTCGTCTGCCTGAGAGGCCTCGATCTCCTGGGTCGGTTCAGGCTCTGATTCGGTGATGGTGCTGTTTGTTTCCAGCCAGCTCAGCAGCTTGTTGCGGAGGAGATCTTCCGCGACAGCTCCGCGCAGGCGCGTCGGATCGATGCTCTCGTTCTTGCTCAGGCCGGTGCGGACTTCCTTGAGCTTGGCTTCAATTTCGTCGTCTTCCACCGCGATCTGTTCGGCGCTGGCCAGGGCCTGAAGTGCGAACCCGCGCTTGAGCCGCTGTTCGGCCTCGGGCCGTGAGCTGTCGATCAGGTTGCGGACAAGTTCTGGAGTGAAGAGGCTCTTGACGTCCATGCCCTGCTGCGCCACCTGACTGGCGGTCTGCTCGATCAGGGCCCGGATCTCCTGCTGAATCAGGGTTTCGGGAAGCTCAACCTCCAGCTCCTCGACCAGCGCCTTCAGCAGTGCGTCCTGGCGGCCGGCGCGGGCGCGGCGCTCGGTGTCGTCCCGCAGGCGCTGCTCAAGGTCGGCTCGCATCTCGGCCAGGGTCGGCAGTTCGCTGGCCTGCTGCGCGAAGGCATCATCCAGCTCAGGCAGTTCACGGGCCTTGAGATCGTTCAGGGTGATCGTGAAGCTGGCTTCCCTGCCCCGGGCGACTTCCTGGGGGTAATCGGCTGGGAACTGGCAGGCAATGGTGCGGGTCTCGCCCGACTCCATTCCGAGGATTCCCTCCACGAAGCCTGGGATCATCCGGCCGTCCTCCAGTTCCACCTCCAGATCGTCGGCGCTGCCACCGAGGATCGGCTCACCGTTGTCGGCATAGGAACCGCTGAAGCTCACCACCGCCAGATCGCCGCTGGCGGCAGGGCGTCCCTCGACTGGAACCATGGCGGCGAGATCTCGGCGTGACTGCTCGATCAACGCATCCACCCGGGCAGGGTCAAACAGGATGGCTTCGGCCTGCGCCACCAATCCCTTGGTGGTTCTGAGGCTGGGGGTGGGCTGGATGTCCAGCTCAAGGGTGACGGTGAGCGTCTCACCAGGGCTGAACCTTGCCAGCAGGGCTTCAAAGCCCTCGCTCAGCTCCGGATTGCTGAGGGCGGCGATCTCCTCCTGCTTGAGGGCGTCGCGCCAGACACCGTCGACAAGATCTTCCAGGGCGGTGGCCCGGATCCGCAGAGGGCCGATCTGCTGCAACAGCACCGGACGGGGCACCTTGCCCTGACGGAAGCCGGGCAGGCGCACGCTACGGCTCAGTTTCGTCACGGCCGCTTCGTAGCTGGCCTGGGAGCGACCGCCGGGAATCTCCACTTCCAGGGCCAACCGGCTGCCAGGACGGGGACTGGTCTTGACCTTCAGGGCGGAGCTCATGGGCGGACCGGCCGGACCGGCGATGCAGGGCAGCCGTCGATCCTAGAAACCCATGCTGCCGCCACCCCAGTTCAGCCCGTTCAGCCGGGTCGTGATCGCGGGGAGCATGGCCTGACTGGGCGTATGATCATTTGAGAACAAATGTGAGGCCCGGCTCCGCTGGGTCCCCACGCTTCCAGGATCACTTCCAGGAACAGTGCTTACTGGCTCTCAAGAGAAGCCAGCCTCCAAGAAGCCGATCCTCAGTTTTTCACTTTCATCTCTTCACCCTGCCGTTTCTGATTTCAGGCCAGCTCTTCTTTTTCTCCCTGGACCTCCCTCGCTCCTGCCCAGGCAATCCACCCATCGATCGGAACAGTCCTGATCGCCAGCCTCAACGTCCCGCAAGCTGATTTCCGAATCAATCAAGTTGCGTATCAGCTTCCTGGTTCCGCTTCAACGCTTCTGATCCAACACCTTTGATTCCAGACGTCGGATCCGATCCTCTGCCGCCAAGCCCAACTCCAAGCCCAACTCCAAGCCCAACTCCAAGCTCAAGCCCTAGCTCTTCGCTGCCGTTGTCCTCCGTTTCGCCCTCCCCGTTCCTGCCCCAGCGGCCCCTGGTCGTCGCCGTGCTCGGCGCCACCGGTGCCGTTGGCCAGGAGTTGCTGGCCCTGCTGGCGGAGCGTCGGTTTCCGGTGGGGGAACTCCGGTTGCTTGCCTCGCCACGTTCCGCCGGTCAGCTCATCTCCTGGCAGGGCCGGGAGCTGAGGGTGCAGGCGGTGACGACCGAAGCCTTGGCGGGAGTGGATCTGGTGCTGGCTTCGGCCGGTGGCTCGATCTCCAGGCAGTGGGCCCCCGTTGCGGTTTCGGCAGGGGCTTTGGTGATCGACAACTCCAGTGCCTTTCGCCTGGATCCGCTCGTTCCTCTGGTGGTGCCGGAGGTGAATCCCCAGGCCGCCACTTCCCATCAGGGAATCATTGCCAATCCGAACTGCACCACGATCCTGCTGACCCTGGCCCTGGCACCGTTGCAGGCGCGTCGGCCGATCGAGCGGGTCGTCGTGAGCACCTATCAATCCGCCAGCGGAGCCGGTGCCCGGGCGATGGAGGAGTTGCGGCAGCTGAGCCGCACCGTGCTCGACGGTGGTGATCCGATCAGCGCGGTGCTGCCCCATTCCCTGGCCTTCAATCTCTTTCTGCACAACTCGCCTCTGCAGCCCAATGGCTACTGCGAGGAGGAGCTGAAGATGGTGAATGAAACCCGCAAGATCCTTGGCTTGCCTGATCTGCGGCTCACGGCCACCTGTGTGCGGGTTCCTGTGTTGCGCGCCCATTCCGAGGCGGTCAACATCGCTTTCTCGGAACCCTTTCCGGTCGAGGAGGCCAGGGATCTGCTGGCGGCGGCGGCGGGCGTTGAGTTGATCGAGGATTTCGCGACGAATCGCTTCCCGATGCCAACCGATGTGACCGGTCGCGACCCCGTTGCAATCGGCCGCATCCGTCAGGACATCAGCGACCCCCGGGCGTTGGAGCTCTGGCTCTGCGGAGATCAGATCCGCAAGGGGGCTGCGCTCAATGCCATCCAGATCGCCGAACTGCTGCTGGAGCCGGCTCAGGCGATTCCCTCCCTGTCTGCCGTGTCGCTGGGAGGTGTTGCTTGAACGCGGTCCTCTCCAGCTCCACCATTCCATTCGGGCGGGTGGTCACCGCGATGGTCACCCCCTTCGCCGCCGACGGATCGGTGGATCTGCTCCAGGCCGGCCGTCTGGCCGAGCACCTGGTGAACCATGGCTCCGATGGCCTGGTGGTCTGTGGCACCACCGGTGAATCCCCCACGCTGAGCTGGGAGGAACAGCACGATTTGCTTGCCACGGTGAAGGCGGCGGTCGGGGAGCGGGCCCTGGTGATCGCCGGCACAGGCAGCAACTGCACCGCTGAGGCGGTCCAGGCCATCGGCCAGGCGCAGGACCAGGGAGCGGATGGTGCGCTGGTGGTGGTTCCCTATTACAACAAGCCTCCCCAGGAGGGGCTGGAAGCCCATTTCCGAGCGATCGCCATGGCGGCTCCAACCATGCCGGTGATGCTCTACAACATTCCAGGCCGCACCGGCTGCAGCCTTTCGGCCGAAACCACCGCCCGCCTGATGGACCTCCCCAATGTGGTGAGTTTCAAGGCGGCCAGCGGCAGCATCGATGAGGTCAGCCGGCTTCGCCAGCTCTGCGGGAACCGTCTGGCCATCTACAGCGGTGATGACGCCCTCACGCTGCCGATGCTCGCCGTCGGAGCGGTCGGGGTTGTGAGCGTGGCCAGCCATCTGGTCGGTCGCCAGATCCAGCAGATGATCCAGGCTTTTCTGGGCGGCGACCACCCTGGCGCCCTGGCCCTGCATGACAGGTTGCTGCCCCTCTGCCGGGCCCTGTTCTCCACCACCAATCCGATTCCCGTCAAGGCGGCTCTGGAGCTCGAGGGCTGGCCCGTCGGTTCCCCCCGCCTCCCTCTTGTTTCCGCCGACAGCGACGTGCGCGACCGCCTGACCACCGCCCTGGCTGCCCTGCGTCCCACCTGACGCCACGGCTCACCTCCGGCGCACCCTGGCCCGGAGATCTCTGCTTCAGGCCCCTCCAGTTTTCCCCTCCCCGGATTCACCCCGGATGTTCCAACCCATGAGCACTACCACCAACGGCACCAAGCCCACCCTGAGGGTGATTCCCCTCGGCGGCCTCCATGAGATCGGCAAGAACACCTGTGTGTTCGAGTACGGCGATGATCTGATGCTCGTCGATGCCGGCCTCGCCTTTCCCAGCGATGGCATGCACGGCGTCAATGTGGTGCTGCCTGACACCAGCTACCTGCGCGAGAACCAGAAGCGCATCCGGGGCATGATCGTGACCCACGGACATGAGGATCACATCGGTGGCATCCCCCATCACCTCAAGAACTTCAGCATTCCCGTGATCTATGGCCCGCGGTTGGCCATGTCGATGTTGCAGGGAAAGATGGAAGAGGCGGCGGTCACCGACCGCACCGTGATCCAGACCGTCAGCCCACGGGATGTTGTCAAGGTGGGACAGCACTTCCAGGTGGAGTTCATCCGTAACACCCACTCGATCGCCGACAGCTTCAGCCTGGCCATCACCACCCCTGTTGGTGTGATTGTGTTCACCGGCGACTTCAAGTTCGATCACACTCCTGTGGATGGCGAATTCTTCGACATCCAGCGCATGGCCCATTACGGAGAGCAGGGGGTGCTCTGCCTGTTCAGTGATTCCACCAACGCCGAACTGCCAGGTTTCACCCCCCCTGAACGGGCGGTGTTTCCCAATCTCGATCGCCACTTCGCCAGCGCAGAAGGCCGGGTGATCGTGACCACGTTCGCCAGTTCGGTTCACCGGGTTTCGATGATTCTCGAGCTGGCGCTCAAGCATGGTCGCAAAGTGGGCCTGCTCGGCCGTTCCATGCTCAATGTGATCGCCAAGGCCCGCGAGCTTGGTTATATCCGCTGCCCGGATGATCTGTTTGTGCCAATCAAGCAGATCCGTGACCTGCCCGATCGTGAAACCCTCCTGCTGATGACCGGCAGCCAGGGTGAGGAGCTGGCTGCCCTCAGCCGCATCTCCCGATCCGAGCACCCCCAGGTGCAGGTCAAGTCCACTGACACGATCATCTTCTCAGCCAGCCCGATTCCCGGGAACACGATCTCCGTGGTCAACACGATTGATCGGTTGATGATGCTCGGTGCCAAGGTTGTTTATGGCAAAGGAGAAGGTATCCATGTATCCGGCCATGGCTCCCAGGAGGATCACAAGCTGATGCTGGCTCTGACCAGGCCGAAGTATTTCGTACCGGTGCATGGCGAGCACCGCATGCTGGTCTGCCATTCCAAGACCGCCCAGTCGATGGGTGTGCCGGCTGATCACATCCTGATCGTCGATAACGGTGATGTGGTGGAGCTCACCCCTGATTCGATCCGCAAGGGGGATCCGGTCAAGGCGGGTATTGAACTGCTCGATGCCTCCCGCAACGGCATCGTCGATGCCCGGGTGCTCAAGGAACGCCAGCAACTGGCGGAAGACGGCGTGATCACCCTGCTCACCGTGATCAGCACCGACGGTGTGATGGGAGCGCCACCACGGGTCAACCTCCGCGGCGTGGTCACCACGGCCGATGCCCGCAAGCTCTCGATCTGGGCTGAGCGTGAGATCGGCTGGGTGCTCGAAAACCGCTGGAACCAGCTTTGCCGCCAGACCGGTGGCACCGCCCCGGAGGTGGATTGGGTGGGTGTCCAGCGGGAGATCGAAGTGGGGCTGCAGCGGCGACTGCGTCGTGAATTGCAGGTGGAACCCCTGATCATCTGTCTGGTTCAGCCGGCTCCCGCTGGCACACCCGCCTACAAGGGGCGGGCCGATGCTGAGCCGGATACCCGTCCGGCTGGTCGCTCTGGCCGGCAGGGTGGTCGCGAAACCAGCCGTGAAGTGATCCGCAATGTCGGACCTCGCAACGAGCCGGCTCCGGCCACCACTGCGGTGGCGGCTGTGGTGACCAAGGCACCGGTGATCGCCGCTGCCGTGATCGCCGCCCCATCGGAAGAGCCGGAGATGCCTGCCAACCGGGTGCGCCGCCGCCGCTCAACGGCCGCAGGCTGAGCGTCAGCTCAGCACCACCCTCAGCAGCCCCCTGGCCAGCTCAGCCTCGGCCAGGGGATCAACGGCCAGGGAGGCTTTGGTCTGGGAGGGTTGCGCCATTGCCGGACCCTTCGAAGCGGCGGGTGCGGTGAAGATCAGCTCCTCGACCCGAACCGGTTCGATCGAGAAATCCAGATCCTGCCCAGAGGGGCCGGAGCCCGACTCCAGCAACCAGGGCATCGCCGGTGAGGCGATTCCCGCCCTGGCACTGTCCGTCATGCCGGCCGGCAGGATGGTGGCCGACCGGGCGATCGCGTCCTGACAGAGGCTCAGGCCTTGCTCGGCCAGGTCGCGGTAGGTGGGTGTGCTGCCGGTGTCGAGAACATTCTGGTAGTGGCCGATGGCGCGCTCGGGCTGCTGCAGGCCATGCAGGTGGATGTGGCCGAGGATCAGTTTCAGCCGCTCGGTCCGGGGATCGCCCTCACCTGGAGAGTGTTGCTCCAGCAGGACATCGGCCTGCTGCAGGGCCTCCTGGAAGCGCCCCTCGCTGTAGGAGAGCTCCACTTCTCTGTAGGCCTGATCGAATCGTTCGGACTGATCGAACAGGCCAGGATCGGTGGGCTCAGCCATCGGAGGGATTGTCTTCGTTGGGTGGTGGGTGCCGGTGCGTGGCAGGGGATCGGTTGTCCGGCTCAAGCAGCAGAAGGGTGTCCTTCTGCCATTCCAGCCGCCAGCCCCCGCCAACGTCGAGGCTGCCAGGCTCCGGCCGCTCCCGCAAGCGCTGGCTCAGCAGCTCCACCGGCCTTGAGGACAGCTTGCGGCCCGTTTGCTGCTCCAGCCAATGGTGCAGCAGCAGGTCCTGACAACTGCTGGAGCAGGTGCTCAGGGCCCCCCGGCTCAGCCGCTTCGGCGCGGCTGGATCCACCAACCGCTCCAGGGCCAGCCCGAGCAGTTCTTCGAGCGAATCCTGCTCCAGGCGCTCGGCCAGGGCGCTGATCCGGCGGCTGGCACCTGGATGAAGGTCCTCCAGTACAGGGATCACCTGGTGACGGATCCGGTTGCGGCTGTGGCGCAACTGGTCGTTGCCTGAGTCGAGCCAGACCGGCACCTCCCAGGCGGCGCAGAAGGCCGCTGTCTCTTCCCGGCTGAGGCTCAGCAGGGGCCGCACCAGCCAGCGGCCCGCCCCGAAGGAACGGTGGCGGCGCAGGCTGCACAGTCCACGCCGGTGGGTTCCGCGGGCCAGGTTCAGCAGAACCGTTTCGGCCCGATCGGTGGCGGTGTGGCCTGTCAGCACATGCTGGCTTCCCAGCTGTCGGGCCCAGTGCAGCAGCCGCCCGTAGCGCCAGGAACGCCCCGCGGCTTCGCTCCCCGGTGCTGGCTCTGCCTGCTCCAAATGGATGGGGAGTCCCTGCTGGGCCGACCAGGCGGCCAGTTCCGCAGCCTGGTCGGCGGCTTCAGGCCGCCAGCCATGGTTGCCGTGCCAGAGCTGCAGCTCCCAGTGGTGCAAACGACTGAGGTCGAGCAGCAAGCGGGTCAGGGCCATCGAATCCTGCCCCCCTGAGACCGCCAGCAGCAGTCGTTCGCCTGCCGGCAGCAGGCTGGGACGGTGCACCAATTCCTGATGCAGCTTCTGGTGCAGCGGACCCCAGGGCGGCTTCGGGGGATGGCCGGTGCCCGGCTCCCCTGTGCTTTCGGGTGGGAGAATCGCTTCCAACTGCTCCGTCCGTCGATGTCGCGTCTTTTCAGCCTGCCTGCCGAACTCCAGGCGGCGCTGCTCTCACGGCAGCTTTTGAAGGTGATCGCCGGACTCACCAACCACGATGCGGTTTCGGTGGAGCGGATCAGCAGGGCTGCCGCCGCCGGGGGCGCTGACCTGATCGATGTCGCCTGCACTCCTGAGCTGGTGTCCCTCGCGGCCAGCGTCTCGGGCCTGCCGATCTGTGCCTCGGCAGTGGATCCGGAGCTCTTCCCTGCCGCCGTGTCCGCCGGGGCGACGATCGTGGAGATCGGCAATTTCGATGCTTTCTATCCGCTGGGCCGCCGCTTCGGCGCTGAGGAGGTGATCGCCCTGACGCTCAGAACGCGCCGGTTGCTGCCTGATGTGGTGCTCTCCGTCACCGTGCCCCATGTGCTGCCCATCGATCAGCAGGAGCAGCTGGCTGTGGACCTGGTGGCCGCCGGCGCCGACCTGATCCAGACGGAGGGAGGCACCAGTGCCCGCCCATTCAGCGCCGGTGCCCTGGGGCTGATCGAAAAGGCCGCCCCCACCCTGGCCGCCGCCCATGCGATCAGCCGGGCCCTGCAGTGGTGCGGCGCCCCGCTTCCCGTGCTCTGCGCCTCCGGCCTGTCGGCGGTGACGGTGCCGATGGCGATCGCCGCTGGGGCCAGCGGCGTCGGCGTCGGTTCCGCTGTGAATCGGCTCACGGATGAGATCGCGATGGTGGCCGTGGTGCGCAGCCTCAAAGAGGCCCTGGCGGCACCAGCAGGAGCGGCGCCGCCTGCCCTGGATGGGGAGATGACAGTCCGTGGAGACAGCGGGGTCATCGGTCGAGGGGATTGACCTTCCTGCCTAATCTTGCGGAGTTGATTGTTGGGTTTATGGGAGCTCTTGTCTGGTTGCTGCAGTGGCCGATCCGCGCCCTAGTGCTGTTGATCGTGGCGGCCCTCCCCCTTGGGGTCGAGATGGCCAACTTCACCACGGCTCTGATCTCAGCGGTGGTGATCGGCCTGCTCGGCACCCTGCTGATCTGGCCCCTGAAGCTGCTGCTCGGTCCCGTCTGGGCCGTTACCTCCCTGGGTGGCCTGATCAGCCCGGTGTCGCTGCTGTTCAACTGGCTGATCAGCATCGTTCTGTTTGCTATGGCGGCCTGGCTGATCCAGGGCTTCCGGCTCAAGAACGGCCTGGTGAGCGCCATCCTGGGCTCTCTGGTCTACAGCGTGCTCAGTGCCGTGATCCTGCGCCTGCTGGGTCTTGATGTGGCCTTCACCCGTGCTGCGGCGCTGGTGGGTGGCGCCGTGGCCTGAAACCCTTCTTAGAATCCGGCTCCTCCTGTTCAGGCTTCGCCTGATTCCCGACGGGCATGGCCCGATTCCAGCTTGAGGCGCCCTACGAGCCCAAAGGAGACCAGCCCTCCGCCATCGCCGCTCTCACCAAGGGGATAGAGGGTGGCGAGCGTTTCCAGACCCTGCTGGGGGCCACCGGCACCGGCAAGACCTTCTCGATCGCCAATGTGATCGCCCGCACCGGCCGACCGGCCCTGGTGCTTGCCCACAACAAGACCCTGGCGGCCCAGCTCTGCAATGAGCTGCGGGAATTCTTCCCCAACAACGCCGTTGAATATTTCATTTCCTATTACGACTATTACCAGCCCGAGGCCTATGTGCCGGTTTCGGATACCTATATCGCTAAGACAGCCTCGATCAACGAAGAGATCGACATGCTGCGACACTCGGCCACCCGTTCGCTTTTTGAGCGGCGCGATGTGATCGTTGTGGCCTCGATCAGTTGTATTTATGGGCTTGGAATTCCTTCCGAATATCTGAAGGCCGCTGTCAGGTTCCAGGTCGGAGAGACGCTCAATCTGCGTGGTTCTCTGCGGGAGCTGGTCAACAACCAGTATTCCCGCAACGATGTGGAACCTGGCCGAGGTCGCTTCCGGGTCAAGGGAGATGTGCTCGAAATCGGTCCGGCCTACGAAGACCGGCTGGTGCGGATTGAATTGTTCGGGGACGAGGTGGAGGCGATCCGTTATGTGGATCCCACCACCGGTGAGATCCTGCAGAGCCTGGACACGGTGAACATCTATCCCGCCAAGCACTTCGTGACCCCCAAGGATCGGCTTGAGGCCGCCGTTGCTGCGATCCGCGATGAGTTGCGGTTGCGGCTTGATGAGCTCTACAGCCAGGGCAAGTTGCTGGAGGCCCAGCGACTGGAGCAGCGCACCGCCTACGACCTGGAGATGCTCAAGGAAGTCGGCTACTGCAATGGGGTCGAGAACTATGCCCGTCATCTGGCCGGCCGGCCGGCGGGCACTCCCCCTGAGTGCCTGATTGATTACTTCCCCGACGACTGGCTGCTGGTGGTGGATGAGAGTCACGTCACCTGCTCCCAGCTCCATGCGATGTACAACGGCGACCGGGCCCGCAAGCAGGTTCTGATCGACCATGGCTTCAGGCTGCCCAGCGCCGCCGATAACCGGCCGCTCAAAGCCGAGGAGTTCTGGGGAAAGGCTCACCAGACGATCTTCGTGTCAGCCACTCCGGGCAGCTGGGAGCTGGAGCAGAGCGTGGGCCAGATCGCCGAGCAGGTGATCCGGCCGACCGGCGTGCTCGACCCGGTGGTGGAGGTGCGCCCGAGTGAGGGCCAGGTGGACGATCTGCTTGGTGAAATCCGGCAGCGGGCCGATCGGGGCGAGCGCAGCCTGATCACCACCCTCACCAAGCGGATGGCCGAGGATCTCACCGACTATCTGGCCGAGAACGGTCTGCGGGTGCGCTATCTCCACTCGGAGATCCACTCCATTGAGCGGATTGAAATCATCCAGGACCTTCGCAACGGCGTCTTCGATGCCCTTGTGGGCGTCAATCTGCTGCGGGAAGGGCTGGATCTGCCTGAGGTGTCGCTGGTGGCGATTCTTGATGCCGACAAGGAGGGCTTTCTGCGGGCGGAGCGCTCCTTGATCCAGACGATCGGTCGGGCAGCACGCCACATCAGCGGCCGGGCGCTGCTCTATGCCGATAACCTCACCGATTCCATGGCCAGGGCGATCTCCGAAACAGAGCGCCGCCGTGTCATTCAACACGCTTACAACGAGAAGCACGGAATCACCCCTTCCCCGGCCGGCAAGCGGGCCGGCAATTCCATTCTTTCTGCGCTGGAGTTCAGCCGTCGTCTCAATGACGATCCCCTTGAGGTGGTCGATGACCGAGCCTTCCTGGATGACGTGTCCCTTGATGCCCTGCCTGAGCTGATTCTTCAGCTTGAAGAGAAGATGAAGACGGCGGCCAGGAACCTGGAGTTCGAAGAGGCCGGCACCTTTCGGGATCGCATCAAGAAGCTGCGCCAGAAATTGGTCGGGAACCATTGAGGCCGGAGATGGGCGGTTAACGGCCGGCGGCCTTGAGCACGATCTTGATCGTTTTGAACAGGATCAGGAGGTCGAGCCAGATGCTGCTGTTTCGCAGGTAAAAGAGGTCGTAGCTGAGCTTCAGCTCGGCATCCTCAACGGTTGAGGTGTATGGCATGTTCACCTGGGCCCAGCCGCTCAGGCCGGGCATGGCCCAGTGCCTGAGGCGATAGTTCGGGATCCGTCTCACCAGTTCCCCCTCCAGTTCCGGCCGCTCCGGCCGTGGTCCGATCAGGCTCATCTCACCGCGCAGGACATTGATCAGCTGGGGCAGTTCATCCAGGCGGGTGCGTCGCAGCCAGGCCCCCACGGCCGTGATGCGTTGATCGTTGGGTTCCGACCAGACGGCCTGTTCCGTTTCGGCATCCGCCACCATCGTGCGCAGCTTGATCACGTCGAACGACTGCCCCAGTCGGCCAGTCCGCCGCTGGCGGTAGAGGATCGGGCCCCGATCGCCCAGCTTGATCAACAGCGCTGCCAGCGCCATCAGCGGGGCGGTGATCACCAGCAGCACCAGACTGATCAGCACATCGGCGTAACGCTTGAGCTGCTGCTCGAATCCGACCCGGCTCCCCTCGATCCGGCCAGAGAACAGCATCCACTGGTCGCCGACCCAGCGGGGTGGTATGCGCTGCAGCTCCTGCTCGGCCAGCTGGGCCAGGGTGGTGATCGCCCAGCCGCGTGCCACCACCGTCTCCACGCCGCCCTGGATGTTGGCCTGGCCGAGGACCGCCGGACTGATGGCGACCCCGCCGGGGCTGCTCTGCTGGCCTGTGAGGCCGGCTTCCAGTGGCGCCGAAGCCGGCAGGCTCAGGATCCTCGGCAGGTCGCTGATCCCACGCCTGCCCCATTCGAGCCGGATCAAGGGCGCTTCTTCGGCGTGGGCCAGTATCAACCAGTGCCCCTGGCCGTTTGTCCGGGAGAGGCGCCGCAGGCCGATCCTCACGGCGGCGCTCCAGGTGGCCGCCAGCACGAACAGCGGGATCAGGGCTCCCCGGTGCAGCAAGGTGACCTGGGGGCTCGCCTGCAGCAACCAGCCCAGCACGGCACCAGCCATCACCGTGGCCAGGCCGGCCAGCCCCACCCGGATCAGCAGTTGAATCCAGCGAAGCTTCGGTGCCTTCAGCAGGGTGTAGGAGCCGAGCAGCCAGCCGAGGCTCCAATAGATCACCACGATCAGCACCAGGAGCCCAAGCTGCTGCTCGATCTGGCCGTTGCGTGCCTTGTCGATCCAGACGGCGAGCAGGCTCACCCCCAGGGCGTCAAAGCCGGCGGCCAGGGCCAGCAGGCGGCGGTGGCGCAGCCAGTGCACCTAACAGGCCGCCTCGACGCAGGCAGCCCCCAGGCCGAAGCAGGCATGCACAGCCTGGAGGGCGCGTACCCCATCGGCTTCGCCCACCACGCAGCTGGTGCGAATTTCGCTGGTGGCGATCATCTCGATGTTGATCCCGGCCTCGGCCAGGGCGCGGAACATGCGGGCGGCGGTACCGGGCGTGCACGGCATGCCTGCTCCGACCGCACTCACCCGGGCGATGGCGATCCCTTCCTCGAAGGCCGCTGAGGGCCACTGGATCAGCAGCGGCTGCAGGGCCCGCCTGGCCCGTCCGAGGTCGTCGCGGCGCAGGGTGAAGCTCATGTCGCGGCTGAGTCCGCTGCCGGCCGGCCCGCCATCGTTTCCATGGGTTCGCTCCGATTGGACGATCGTGTCGAGGCTGATCCCGGCATCGGCCAGGGCCCGGCAGATCGCCGCGGCGCTGCCGGGGCGATCGGGCACATGGCGCACGGCCACCTGGGCCTGGTTCTGATCAAGAGCCACGCCACGCACGGCCGGGTCTCCCAGGTCGCAGGCCACCGGGTTCTGACGCAGCTGGGTGTCCGGCAGCTCGAACAGTTCGGCGGCGGCTCGCAGGGCCTTCGCCCCCTGGCTGCCCTCCACCACGCAGCTCACCTTCACCTCACTGGTGGCGATCAGGCGCAGGTTGATCCCGTAGCGGGCCAGGGTGTCGAACAGCCGGGCCGCCACGCCAGGGCGGCCCATGATTCCGGCTCCGGAAATGCTGAGCTTGGCGAGGCCCCCCTGACTGGTCAGGCCGGCTTGCTCGGCTCCCAGGTCGGTCAGAAGGGCGCGGCACACGGCCGTGGCAGCCACAAGCTGATCGTCGGTCACCGTGAAGGCGATGTCGTTGGTGGCGCCCTGCTGGGTGGACTGGACGATCAGGTCCACGTTCAGGCCGGCGGCGGAGAGGGCTTCGAACAGCCGTGCCGCCACGCCGGGGTGATCGGGAACATGGGTGAGGGCCAGGACGGCCTGGTGATCGTCCAGCTCGGCCCCATCCACCGGCTTGCCCAGCTCCAGGCCGCCGCTGCCGATCCGGCGGGGGGCGCCGCTGGTCAGGCGGGTACCGGGGGCATCGCTCCAGCTGGAGCGCACCACCAGCGGCACGCCGTAGTTGCGGGCGATCTCCACCGCCCGCGGATGCAGCACGGCGGCTCCCAGGCTGGCCAACTCCAGCATCTCGTTGCAGCTCACGGCCTCCATCAGCTGGGCGTCGTCCACCTTGCGGGGATCGGTGGTGAGCACGCCGGCCACATCGGTGTAGATCTCGCAGGCCGCCGCCCCCAGGGCCGCGGCCAGGGCCACCGCCGAGGTGTCGGAGCCGCCCCGCCCCAGGGTGGTGATCTCCGGAGTGCCGGCGCTGCCGCAGCTGGTGCCCTGAAAGCCGGCCACGACGACGACCTGACCCTCTTCGAGCAGTTTCTGCAGCCGGTCGGTGCGGACCTCGAGAATGCGGGCCCGGCCGTGGGCCGATTCGGTCACGATCCCGACCTGGGTGCCTGTCATCGACACCGCCGGTACACCCAGGGCATTGAGGGCCATCGACAACAGCGCGATCGACACCTGCTCGCCGGTGGCCAGCAACATGTCCAGCTCGCGCTGGGGGGGGTCGGTGTTGATGGCGTGGGCCAGGCCGGTGAGTTCGTCGGTGGTGTGACCCATGGCCGAAACCACGATCACCAGGTCGTGGCCGTCATCACGGCTGGCCGCGATTCGCCGCGCCACGGCCTGGATCCTCTCCACGCTGCCGAGGGAGGTGCCTCCGAACTTCTGTACCAGCAGGGCCATCCCGGTCTGCGCGCAACGGTGGGCGAATCGATTGATTATCGGGGGGAGGCCGCCAGGAACCCATCGCGGAAGGCATCGCCGGGCTCCGCACCCCGCTTCAGGGCCGCCTCCACCTCCAGCAGCTGGCCGAGCAGCAGCAGGAAGCGGCCGGCCGGCCGCGGATCTGTTTCCGCATCACGTAGATGCGCTTCGGGTTGCCGATCCCAGCCGCCTTGGCGATCACGGTCACGTCCTGCTCCCCCTGGCCATCCAGCAGGCTCACCCACAGCCAGCCGCGGATCTGGCTGGTCAGGGCCGCCACAATCCGCAGCGAAGGCTCACCGGCCGCGATCAGGGCATCGAGCAGGCTGATCGCCTTGCCCAGGTCTCCGCCGAGCAGGGCATCGCCCACCTGCAGGCTGTTGGTGGCGTGGCATTCCACCAGGGCCGCCACGGCGGCCGGGTCGATCGGTCGCTGGCCGCAGTAGAGCGCCAGCTTCTCCAGCTCACTGGCGAGGCGGGCACTGTCGCTGCCGATCGCTTCCGCCAGGGCCTCCAGAGCTTCCGGCGCCACCGTGTGGCCCAGCGCCTCGGCCGTGCGACGCACCAGTTCAACCTGGCCGCTGCCATCCCAGACCGCCGGCAGAGCAAAACTCTGCTCGAGGGCAACGGCCTTCAGGGCTTTGGTGGTGCGCAGCCGGGCATCCGGCTTGCCAGGGCTTATCAGCACCAGGTGGCTGTGGTCGGGGATCAGCCCCAGGCTCTCCTCCAGCACCGCGGCCAGCTCGGCCGGGCAGCCACTGCAGAACGGACTGCGCTGCAGCAGCACCACCCGGTCACCGCCCCCCAGGGGTGGCGTCCGGGCCTCGCTCAGGGCCTGGGCCGCCTGGGCCGGGTCCTGGCCATCGAGGCGGGTGAGGTTGATGCTCTGCCAACCGGGATCGACCACCACTGCGATCAAAGACTCCACCGCCCTGTTACGGCTGGCTTCGTCGTCTCCCCAGTAGAGATGGATCGGCATCAGGGCTGGCCGTGGATCACCCGATCTTCATCGAGAGCATTCGGATCATCCGTCAACGGCTGGGGACAGCCGGTCCTGGCGGGGTGGAACAGGACGTGCTGGAGAGGCTTGTGCACAGCAGTGGCGATCTGGCGATCGTGCCGGACCTGCGCTTCAGCGTCGGGGCCTGTCAGGTGGGCATGGAGGCGCTGGCCTCCGGGGCCGTGATCCTCACCGATACCGCCATGGCGGCGGCGGCGGTGGCGCCGATGGCGGGGCGCACCTTCGCCAACCCTGTGCGCTGCGTCCTCGACTGGGCACCTCCCCAGGCGCCGGAGGGGGGCACCCGCGCCGCCGAGGGCATGGCGGCGGCGATCGCGGAGCATCCAGGGGCGGTGGTGCTGGTCGGAAGCGCCCCCACCGCCCTGGAGCGTCTGCTGCGGCTAAGCGCCGCGGCTGCCGGCAGGGGAGAAGGGGTGCCGGCCCTGGTGATCGGCATGCCGGTGGGCTTCGTGGGTGTGGCCGAAAGCAAGCGCCAGCTTGCCGAGAGCGAGCTGCCCCAGATCCGGCTGGAGGGCAGCAAGGGCGGCGCCGGCCTCGTGGCGGCGGCGGTGAACGCGCTGCTGCGGCACGCCTGGCTGGTTCGGGCCCGAAGCCAGCCCTAGGCCGCGCTCTGGAGCCCCATCACCACATGGCTGTTGGCCTCGATCCTGCCGAGCACCTGGCGGGCGCGGCGCACCACCGGCGCCGGCACGCCGGCCAGACGGGCCGCCTCGATGCCGTAGCTGCGGCTGGCGCCGCCGGGACGCACCTGATGCAGGAACAGCAGCCGGTCGCCGGTTTCCTCGACCATCACCTGGAAGTTGGCCACATTCGGAAGCAGCTCAGCCAGCTCGTTGAGCTCGTGGTAGTGGGTGGCGAACACGGCCCGGGCCCGCAGTCCCTCGGCCAGGTGCTCGGCCACCGCCCAGGCGATCGAGAGGCCGTCGAAGGTGGCGGTGCCGCGGCCGATCTCGTCGAGCAGCACCAGGGAGCGATCGGTGGCGTGGTGAAGGATGTTGGCTGTTTCGGCCATCTCCACCATGAAGGTGGACTGGCCCGTGGCCAGATCATCAACGGCGCCGACCCGGGTGAAGATGCGGTCGCAGAGCCCGAGCCGGGCGGAGCGGGCCGGAATCCAGCTGCCGATCTGGGCCATCAGCTGCAGTAGCCCCGTCTGGCGCAGATAGCAGCTCTTGCCACTGGCATTCGGGCCGGTGAGCACCACCAGATCGGGCTGGCCTGGCTCGCCCAGATGGATGCCATTGGCGGCGAAGGCTTCGTCCACCAGCAGTTGCTCCACCACCGGATGGCGGCCTGCCTCGATGAACAGGCGGCGGTCGTCGCTGAGCTCGGGGCAGCAGTAGCCACCCAGAGCGGCCACCTCGGCGAGGGAGGTGATCGCATCAAGGGCGGCCACCCGACGCGCCGCGGCCCGGATCGGAGCGGCCAGAGCGCCCACCGCGGCACGGATCTCGCTGAACAGCCCGTATTCCCGCTGGGCGGCGCGGGCACGCAGCTGCAGGATCCTGCCCTCACGAGCCTTCAGGGCGGGGGTGGCGAAGCGCTCTTCGTTGGCCAGGGTCTGTCGGCGGATCCAATGGTCTGGCACCGCCTTGGCCCGGGCCCGGCTCACCGAAAGGAAGTAGCCAAAGCTCCGGTGAAACTGCAATCGCAAGGTGGGGATGCCACTGTTGCGCCGCTCCGCCGCCTCCTGATCGGCCAGCCAGGCCTGGTGATCATCAAGCTGGTTGCGCAGGCCGTCCAGCTGCGCATCGACGCCGTCGTGAATCAGGCCGCCTTCGCTGAGGCTGAGTGGTGCTGGATCCAGCAGGGTGTGGCGCAGCTGGGTGGCCAGCTCCACCAGCTCGGGGACGGGCTGCTGGAGAACCTGTAACGGGGTGCTTGTCGCCGAGGCCAGCAGGGCACCCAGCCGGGGCAGCCGCTCGAGACCATCGGCGAGGGCAACCAGATCTCGGGCCGAGGCCGAGCCGGCGCCGGCCCGGCCGGCCAACCGTTCAAGATCACCCATCGGCCTTAGCAGGCGCCGCAGGGCCAGCCGCAGCGGCCGCTGATCCACCAGTTCACTCACCCCCTTCTGGCGCTCCCGGATCGCGCCCAGATCAAGCAGCGGCTGCTCGATCCAGCGGCGCAGGCAACGGCCGCCCATGGCGGTCATGGTGCGATCCAGGGCCCAGAGCAGGGATCCCTGCAGCTGGCCGTCCCGCTGGGTGCGGGTGAGCTCGAGGTTGCGCCGGGTCTGGGCATCCAGCACCAGTTGATCGCCCGCGAACCTGAGGGTGGGGGGATCGAGTGGCACCACCGCCGGCCTCTGGCCGCCGGCCGGGTCCGCCTCGCCGGACTGGGTGTCATCGAGATAGCGCAGCAGACCGCCGGCCGCCCGCAGCGCCAGGGGGGCTTCGCCCAGGCCCAGCCCATCGAGGCTGGCCAGCTCGAAGCGCTCCAGCAGGGTGCGGCGGGCCTCCGGCGCCGAGAACGGCGTGAGCGGCAGGCGGGTGAGGTGAAGGGCATCGGGGCACCAGCTGGGGGAGGCTGCGGCGGGGCCGTCGTTCGCCGCTTCCCCGCTCGGCCAGAGCAGTTCGGCGGCCTCCAGCTGCAGCAGCTCCTGGTGGAGGTTGGCGCTGCCCTCCCGCTGACTCACCCTGAACTCGCCGGTGCTCACATCGGCGATGGCCAGGCCCCAGTGGCCCTGCTCGACCACTGCCGCCGCCAGCCAGTTGTTGCGGCGGGCGGCGAGCATTCCTTCCTCGAGCACGGTGCCGGGGGTGATCACCCGGGTGATCTCCCGCTTGAGCAGAGCGCCCTTGGCCGGTGTGGTTTCCAGTTGGTCGCAGAGGGCCACGCACAGACCCAGCCGCACCAGGTCACCGCAGTAGCGCTCGGCGGCGTGGTGGGGGATGCCGGCCATCGGCACCCGTCCGATCCCCTTGCCGGCCTCCTTGCCGGTGAGGGTGAGCTCCAGCAGTCGGGACACCCGGATCGCGTCTTCGAAGAAGCATTCGAAGAAGTCGCCGAGCCGGTAGAGCAGCACCCGCTCGGGGTGGGCCTGCTTCAGGGTCACATAGTGACGCAGCATCGGCGGCAGGGCCGCCGGATCGACCAGGCTGTGGTGGTGCCAGGCGGGCAGGTCGGAGTCGGCATCGGTGGCAGGTGCCGCACTGCCGGCAGGAGCGGCTGCCGGATCGGCCATCACCCGGCGCGTTCGGGGTCGGGCGGCCGCCTGGGCGATCAGGGCTGCGTCGTCGAGCTCGGTGTCACCTGGATCGGGCTCGACTGGATCGGGCTCGGCAGGAGCCTGGGATGGGACAGCGGGGGGGCCGAACAGGCTTCCCTGAACGACTGGAGCAGCAATCAGCGACAGCTGTTCCTGGGCTTCCGCCGCCACGCTTCACCTCCACCGAGGGCCTGATCGTAGGAGGCTCGGAGCGCCGGTTCCGGCCGCCGCCGCGACCCGCCGCCCCGACAAGTTGTGAAGGATCCAGCCGGGGAGCCGCGCAGCAGCCGGTCCAGCGTGGGAAGATCGCCCCAATGCCCGTCTAGGCCCCTGTAGGACCCATGCAGATTCTCAACACCCTCACCGTTCTGGCCCTGGTGGTGCTGTCTTTCGCGCTGGTGGTGGCGGTGCCGGTTCTGTACGCCAGCAGCGAGGACAGCGGCCGCTCCAATCGCCTGATCCTGCTGGGTGGAGCGGCCTGGGTGGCGCTCGTTCTGCTCAACTGGGGCATGAGCTATTTCGTGGTCTGAGTCCCTTTGACGATTTTCGAAGGTCGGTTCACCGATGTCAGTGACCTCCGCATCGCTGTGGTGGTGGGCCGTTTCAACGACCTGGTCACCGGCAAGCTGCTGAGCGCCTGTCTGGATTGTCTCTCCCGCCACGGCATTGATGTCAGCCCCACCAGCCAGCAGCTGGATGTCGCCTGGGTGCCGGGCAGTTTTGAGATCCCTCTGGTGACCCAGAAACTGGCGGCCAGTGGGCGCTATCAGGTGCTGATCACCCTGGGGGCCGTGATTCGTGGGGACACCCCCCATTTCGATGTGGTCGTCGCAGAGGTGAGCAAGGGGGTGGCAGCCGTTTCCCGGTCGACCGGCGTGCCGGTGATCTTCGGCGTGCTCACCACCGACACGATGCAGCAGGCCCTGGAGCGGGCCGGCATCAAAAGCAACCTTGGCTGGAGCTACGCGCTGCAGGCCCTGGAGATGGGCAGCTTGATGGCGGGGTTGCCAGGATCTGCGAGCTACCCCTGAGCGGTTTGCCCTCATCAAGAAGCATGATTCTCAGCGGGTTTCGCTCAAAGTAGGGTTGCGAAGCAAAATAGTGAAGAACTTTTTCTCATGATGGAATGATCATGTTGGCAAAAAACTTTCTGTCATAAATTGCGATTACTGATGCAGGAAATCTAGCCAAATTTGATTTCATCATGCAATCAATCATTCAATGCTTTTCACCTCTTGAGATCGCAAAAGCAAGCGCTATCCATCAGAACGATTCTTGAAGTCGCCGTACGGCATGTCGATGTTTGCGAATGACGCCCCCAGGTTGTATTGTTATTGATTAACCTGATCCTAAACATATTTTTGCTTGTGAGATTTTGCCTTTACAGTGCCAGCCAGCGATTTGCAATGATTGTTCGAATTCGTTGCTGTGCATTGAATCGAGATGTAGCTTGGAGGCTCAAGCTGGTACCTCAGTAAAGATACCAGCCTGAGCGTCACCACTGGTTTCAGTCTCAGCTCACTCTTGTTCCGCAGCCGCTGCTTCCAGTTCGGCTTTGGCCTTGCGAAACTGCTCCAAGCGGCTGCTGTCGCACTGCAGTCCCTCAGCCTTGTGCAGCAGCGCCCGCATCTCGCCCTCCAACTGCTTCTCGCCTTATTGCTAAGCAGAAGATGCTCGTATAGATGTCAATCCCCCTGGCAGACAGATTTGCCGATTCCGAGAGGGTGCAGCTGCCGGCTCTTAATCCGCCAAGCAGCCCGCCCGCCCGCAATGGCGGAGCGGGCG
>JAHLYW010000025.1 GCA_025128135.1 Synechococcus sp. CS-1325 | reverse complement strand
GTTTCCAGGCTCACCGGTTGCCGCGCCCGGCAAAGCAGATCCTTCACCTCCTCCTCCGGCAGCTCCACAGCCACCGCCAGCTCGCTCAGGGTGGGTGTGCGGCCCAGCTCCTGGCTCA
The DNA here is from genome assembly GCA_025128135.1 of Synechococcus sp. CS-1325. Classification (GTDB taxonomy): domain Bacteria; phylum Cyanobacteriota; class Cyanobacteriia; order PCC-6307; family Cyanobiaceae; genus Regnicoccus. The sequence continues at coordinate 140,582 of JAHLYW010000025.1, read as the reverse complement.
GTTCCCGCTGGCCTTTCTTCAGCTTGTTCAGCGTTTCGGTGATGTGGATCGGCAGCCGGATCGTGCGGCTCTTCTCGGCGATCGCACGGGTGATCCCCTGGCGGATCCACCAATACGCATAGGTGGAGAACTTGTAGCCGCGGGTGGGATCGAACTTCTCCACACCTCGCACCAGGCCGATCGTGCCCTCCTGGATCAGGTCCAGAAGCTCCATGTTCCGCTTGGTGTATTTCTTCGCCACGCTCACCACCAGCCGCAGGTTCGCCGCCACCATCCGCTCCTTGGCCCGGCGGCCGTTGATCAGCTTGCGCTTCAGCACCGGCACCGGCAGCTCCAGCGCCGCCGCCAGCACCTCCAGGGTGGGCTTCACCCCACCGGCGCGCATCTCAAGTTCCAGCTCCGTTTCCTCCAGACGCATCAGCTCCTGCACCTGGCGGCCCAGGGTGATCTCCTGCTCATGGCTCAGCAGGGGCACACGGCCGATGTCCCGCAGGTAGGAACGCACCAGGTCGCCGCTGGGAAGGATTCCATGGGAGGAATCGGAAGCGGCCATCGGGAGAGAAGGCATGGGGCCGGTACGCAAGTTAGGAAACTTTTGTGTTTCGTAAATTACCATCCTCTGACCAGTCCGGTCCAGACGACAGAGGGCGGGGAGATCGCGGACCAGGGGGATGCCGGCAGAGCGTGTTCAGAAACTTCTGGCAGCGGCCGGTCTCTGCTCCCGGCGCCGCGCCGAGGAGCTGATCAGCGCCGGGCGGGTCCGGGTCAATGGCAGGCTCGCCCAGCTCGGTGACCGGGCCGATCCCGATCACGACAGGGTGGAACTGGATGGCCAGGCGCTCCCCAGCCGGCCAGCTCCGATCCTGCTTCTGCTCAACAAACCGGCCGGGGTGCTCTGCACCTGCCACGACCCGCAGGGCCGCCCCACGGTGCTCGACCTCCTGCCAAGGGAACTCGCCGATCAGACCGGGCTCCACCCGGTCGGCCGACTCGACGCCGACAGCCGCGGCGCCCTGCTGCTCACCAATGACGGCGCCCTCACCCTGCGGCTCAGCCATCCACGCTTTGCCCACACCAAGACCTATCGGGTACAGCTGGCCGGCCAGCCGAGCCCGGCCTGCCTGGAGCGCTGGCGGAGGGGGCTTCCCCTCGATGGCCAGCCCGCCCTGCCGGTGGGAATTCAGCCGCTTGGCCGCAGCGCCGAGGGCTGCTGGCTGGAACTGACGATGCGGGAGGGGCGAAACCGCCAGATCCGGCGCACGGCCAGAGCCCTGGGGCATCCCGTTCTCGACCTGCAGCGGGTGGCGATCGGCCCGATCCAGCTGGGAACCCTGCCGGAGGGGCAGTGGCGTCACCTTGCTGGCCAAGAATGGCCCGATCAGGCCTGACGGCACCGAGCCGATCCCAGAACCATGCCCCGCTCCAGGATCGTCTCCACACTCTCTGCCCCGCTCAGGAGCTGGCTGGATCGAAAACGGGGCCACCCATCCACCCCGGCCGCGCCGGAGGTCGATCCCCTCCTCGGGGTCGGGCAGCTGTTGCGGCGACAACGGGAGGAGCGGGCCCTCAGCCTGCGCCAGCTCGCCAGCGAGACGCGGATCAGCACGCCGGTTCTGGAGGCCCTTGAGCGGGGCTGGCGCGACCGGTTGCCCGAGGCGGCCTACCTGCGCACGATGCTGCCGCTGCTCGAACATCACCTGGCATTGCCGCCGGGGTCCCTGGAGCCGGCCCTGCCCCGGAAGCCAACGGATCCCGAGAGCGACTGGGGATCGAGACGCCCCTCCCTGCTGGCCAGGTTCACCCCGGGCTCGATCGAGGTGTTCACCACCTGGCAGGGCACGGTGCTCTACGCGGTGGTGACCGCCGGCCTGATCTACGGGATCAATCTTCAGCAGCAGAGGCTGGCTGCCGCCAACCAGCTGACCCTGCGTCCCGTTTCACCCCTGCCGATCAGCGCGCCGGACTCCCGCTCCGACGCGAGTGGAGAACTGCTCAAGGCCTATCCGGATCTGAGGCCCCTGCAACAGGCCGAGCAAGGGGTGGCCATGCAGCGGCTGCGGGAACGGGAGGCCCGCAACACGCTGCCGGCAGGCGTCCTGCGTCTGCAACTGCTCAGCCCCAGCCGGGTGAGCCTGAGCAGCGAGACCGGCGAACGCAGCGAACTGGAGGGGGTCAGCGGCGAGCTGGTCCTGCAGATGCAGCCGCCGATCCGGTTGCAGCTCGAACCGGCGCCCAGCGGACCTGCCGTGTTCTGGGACGGACAGCCGGTTTCCCCCCAGGCGGGTCAGAGGGGCAGGTTCCGGATCCCAGCTGCTCCCGCCGCCAGCTCCCCACCGGCACCGGCTGCCCCACGGCCATAGCGCCGGGCCAGTCCCCCCAGCCCCTCGATCGCTCCGCCCAAGCTTTCGATCGGCTCGCTCAGACGCCAGCTCCAGTTGTCGCTGATCGTGCCGGGGGTGTTGAAGCGGGCCCGGTCGTCGAGATGCAGGAGGTCCTGGAGGGGCACCACGGCCAGCTCCGCCCTGCTGCCCAGCGCCAGCTCCAGCAGCTGCCAGCCCGGGGCGTCGATGATCTGACCGATCCGCTCCCCCACCTGGCGGCGCTGATCTTCTGAGAGGTTCTGCCACCAACCCAGGCAGGTGGCGTTGTCGTGGGTGCCGGTGTACACAACCCAGCGATCCCCCTTGTAGTTCTCAGGCAAGTAGGCGTTGTCGGTGTTGCCATCGAAGGCGAACTGGAGGATCTTCATGCCCGGCAAGGCGAAGCGATCCCGCAGGGCTTCCACGGCCGGGGTGATCACGCCCAGATCTTCAGCAATCAGGGGCAGGGTGCCGCCGCAGCGGCGGCGCAGCGCCCGCAGCAGAGCCACCCCGGGGGAACGTCGCCAGACCCCATGCTCCGCCGTCTCGGCGTCGGCCGGCACCCGCCAATAAGACTCCAGGGCCCTGAAGTGATCGAGCCGCAGCAGATCCAGCCGCTCCAGCTGCCCCTGCAACCGCCGCAGCCACCAGCGGAAGCCGGTGAGCCGGTGCCAGGACCAGCGATACACCGGTGTGCCCCAGAGCTGGCCGGTGGCCGCGAAGTAATCGGGCGGCACGCCGCTCTGGGCGGTGAGCGAACCATCGCCACGCACCGAAAACAGCCGGCGATGGGCCCAGACATCGGCGCTGTCGTGGGCCACATAGAAGGGAAGATCGCCGATCAGCTGCACGCCGCAACGGTGGGCGTGGTCGCGCAGCCCCTGCCACTGGCGATGCAGGTGCCACTGGAGCAGGGCTTCCCGCAGCAGGGCGGCGGCATGGTCTTGCTCCAGACGAGCCAGGGCGCGGCGCTGGCGGCGGGCCAGGGGGGCGGGCCAGTCCCACCAGGGGCGCTCCCCGTGCAGCGCCCGCAGCACCATGAACTGGCTGTGGTCACGGAGCCAGCCGGACTGCTGGCGGCGCCAGTCGTCGAAGACCTGCCGCTGCTCCGGCGGCTGATGGTCCCAGCGCCGCAGCAGCAGGCTGCCCAGGGCCGCGGCCCGCACTGGGCAGGCCTCCAGGTCGAGTTGGTCGTGCCGACCGGCCGGGAGGCCGCTCAGGTCCGCCGGATCCAGAAAGCCCTCCTCCACCAGCTGCTCGGCATCGAGAAACCAGGGATTGAGGGCGAAGCCGCTCGGGGAGCTGTAGGGCGAACCGGTGGAATCGGTGGGCGCCAGCGGCAGCAACTGCCAGGCAGCGATGCCCTGGTCGGCCAACAGATCCAGCCACTGGTGGGCGGCCGCCCCGAAACTGCCGCAACCGGGGCTGCCCGGCAGGGCGGAAGGATGCAGCAGCACGCCGCAGCGGCGAGGCCGCTCAGAGGAGATCACGAGGTGGGGATCACGAGGTGGAAGTCAGGAAGTGGGCAGCCGGTAACGGCTGATGATCTTGCTGGCGAAGGCGGGGATGTGGCGTTCGGCCAGCTCCGGGTGATGGCGGCGCACCCAGAGGGCGTTGCGGGTGAAGTGTGAATCGATCGAGAAGCGGCCGTATTCCAATCCCTTCGGACCGAAGCGCTGCACGAAGAAGCCCACCAGCTCCGCCAGCCAGAGGGGAAGCCTGACGGCCTTGTCATAGGCCTCGATCCCCTGCTGCACCGCGGCGTGGCGGTCCCCCTGGCTGGTGACCGGGGCGGTGTCGAGCTCGGCCTCGACCAGATCGAGCAGCCGCTGACCCTTCGGGTTGCGCACCACCAGCCACTGGCGGCCGAAGGTGGCTCCCATGTAACCCACCACCAGGTCGGCGCCGGCGTTGGTGTAGTCGAAGCAGCTCAGGCAGCTGGGGGCAAAGACGCTCTTGAGCTTGGGGGTGTCGAGCCCGAAGAACGGCACGGTTTCCTCGCTGCCGTCGCTGTGGCGGAAATGGATGCGGAAGTCCTGCATGAACTCGTAGTGCACCACCGTGTCCGGTGAGCGGCTGGCGCTCTCCAGAAAGGTCTGCAGCCCGCTGCGGCTGACGTTGTCGACGCAGGGCATGCCCAGCACGTAGAGCTCGTCGAGCGGCAGGGTGTCCTGCACGGCCCGCAGAGCCTGGATCTGGCAGCCCACCCCGATCGCCAGCAGGCGGCGGATGCCGCTGCCCGGCAGTTGCTCCAGCACCTCCAGATTGGGCGAGAGGGTGGGCTTGTTCACCCGCGCCGCCAGCACCTGCTCTGGGGTGCGGGCCAGCACCGGCACCGGCGTGAAGCGATCGTCGGGACTCTGCTGAACGCACAGCACCGCATCCACCAGGCCGCTCTCCAGGGCGCGTACGCCGATCCGGCTGACGATGCCGGTCCACTGGGCGCCATCGATCGGGGCGACCAGGCGTCCCGTGGTCATGCGCTGATGAACTCCGAAGTACAGCTCGTCCTCGTTGTCGAGGTCGCGGCTGCGGCCATGGGCCTTCGTTTCCAGGTGCTCGAACTGCTGGTTGAGGAACGCACAGGCGTTTCGCACGTAGGCCACCCAGCGGCTGTCGCAGAGGCCGCAGTCACTGCAGAGATCCCGGGCCGGCTTGACGCTCCCCTTGGCGAGCGGCCTGGCCCGTTCGTGGGGAAGGGGGGGGACTGGGGTCACGGGCGGATCCTGCCGCGGAGGCGCATCGGCGGGCTCAACCTATCGGCCGCCCTGATCCCCGTGCCGGGCAGACAACGGCGGCGGCTGGGCGAGAGTGGAGGGCACCTTCAGCGGCAGCGACGCCCATGGCCGGCGGGGAGAACCGGATCAAGGCAGGCAGGGGCCGGGGGCGCAGGCTGCTGCTGGCGGCCGTGGCGACGCTCGGCCTCGCCGGTGGGATCGCCCTGGTCAAGCTGCTGTGGCTGCCGGCGGATCCCGATCAGGCCACCATCGAGACCACCAACCAACTGGCCGAACCCCCCAGTCGGCCGATCACCGTGCTGCTGATCGGCAGCGACGCGGACCGGCTCGGAGCGGCCAACAACGGAGCCGCCCCCTCCGGTCCCGCCAACAGCGATGTGCTGTTGCTGGCGCGGATCAATCCCGATGGCACCCTGCGCCTGCTCAACCTGCCCACCGACCTGGCTGTGCAGTTGCCGGGTGCCAAGGGGCTGCAATCACTCGGCTCGCTTTACCGGCAAGGGGGGGCCGCCCTGGCGGGCACAGCCATCGCGGCACTTCTGGGGCTCGAATCCGGTCAGCCGGAGCGCTATCTGGTCGTGCCGCGCGGCGCCCTGCGGGAGCTGGTCGATGGCCTGGGCGGCGTGGAATTGAATCCGGAAACGCCCCTTCGATCCACCGACAAGACCCAGAACTTCACGGTGGACCTGCAGGCCGGCCTGCAGGAATTCAGCGGCAGGCAGGTGGAGCAGATGGTGCGCTTCAAGGAGCCTTCCCTCGGGGAACAGGGGCGCCGGATCCGCCAGCAGACCGTTCTGCAGGCGATGCTGCAGCAGATCTCGCGGGCCGAGCAAGGCTCCCGGCTGCCGGAGTTGCTGGTGCGGTTGATGCCCCAGCTGGAGACCAACCTTTCCAGAGGGGAAAGCCTGAGCCTGCTGACCGCGGCGATCCGGAAGCCGGAGGCGATCCGCTTCGATCAGCTGCCGCTCACCCCGCCCACCAAGCCAGGCCAGCCCCTGCGCCAGCTCCCGGCTGCGGCCCCGCTGCCGCTCTGGCCGAAGCCATGAGGCCGGCTGCTGCTCTCAGCTGAGCAACTGCCTCCACCGCAATCGCAGTGTCCGCACCAGGGCGAGCTCCTGCTCCTCTTCGGTGGAGCCAGCTGCCGGCTGGCTGGGCCCGCTCAGGGCACCGAGCCAGGCGAGACCCTCGCGGCGGCGGGCCTGGAGATCGAAAGACCCACCCCACTGCACCAGTCCCACCAGCGGCACCGCGGCCCCCTCCAGCAGGGCGCTGTAGGCGGCGGCGCGGCCTCCGGTAACGGCGGCGGCATCAAGCAGCAGCAGGGTGGGCTGCCGCCAGGCCCCCAGGGCATCGGCCCAGCGGCCGTCGGGTTCGATCCACGCCCCGGGATCGTCCAGCAGGGGAACCAGGCGGGGGGAGGGTCGCTCCAGAAGTGAGGCCAGCCGCGCCGTGGCGCTGCCGCTGCCTGGCCAGCCATCAAGCGGCAGAGCCAGCAGGCTGGCCAGCCGCTGAGCGGCGGCATCGATGGCGGCGGGGTCCGCGCCGGCGCCGGCCAGCACCAGCTGCTGGGCGGGGGCGATGACCTTCTCGCACTCCAACGGACCAGCAGTTCCCATGGTTGTTTGCTGTTCAAGCGGCGTCAGGCTTCTACCATCCATGCACAGCCGTGCTCCATCGCCCTCGCCGTGAGCAGTTTCTTGACCGCTGAACAGGTGGAGCAGGGCCATGCTCTCCATGAAACACGGCGTCTGCGGCTGTTCAGCGGCACCTCCAATCCGGCCCTGGCCCAGGAGATCGGCGCCTACCTGGGCGTCCCCAATGGCCCTCGGGTGATCAAGCGTTTCGCCGATGGCGAGCTGTACATCCAGATTCAGGAATCGATCCGCGGCTGCGATGTCTTCCTGATCCAGCCCACCTGCGCGCCGGTGAACGATCACCTGATGGAGCTGCTGATCATGGTGGATGCCTGCCGCCGTGCTTCGGCCCGGCAGATCACCGCCGTGATCCCTTACTACGGCTATGCCCGCGCCGACCGCAAAACGGCCGGACGTGAATCGATCACCGCCAAGCTGGTGGCCAACCTGCTGGTGAAATCAGGCGTCGACCGGGTGTTGGCGATGGACCTGCACTCCTCCCAGATCCAGGGCTACTTCGACATTCCCTGCGACCACATCTACGGCTCGCCGGTGCTGGTGGACTACCTCTCCACCCGCGAGCTCGGCGAAGTGGTGGTGGTCTCGCCGGATGTGGGCGGTGTGGCCCGGGCCAGGGCCTTCGCCAAGCGGATGCACGATGCCCCGCTGGCGATCATCGACAAGCGCCGCTCCGGGCACAACGTGGCCGAAAGCCTCACGGTGATCGGCGATGTGGCCGGCAAGACCGCCATCCTGATCGACGACATGATCGACACCGGCGGCACGATCTGCCAGGGGGCCAGGCTGCTGCGCGACCGAGGCGCCAGCCGGGTGCTGGCCTGTGCCACCCACGCCGTGTTCTCACCCCCGGCGTTCGAGCGGCTCGCCGAACCGGGCCTGTTCGAGGAGGTGCTGGTCACCAACAGCATCCCGATCGCAGCGTCCAGCGCCTTCCCCCAGTTGCAGGTTCTCTCGGTCGCCAACATGCTCGGCGAAGCGATCTGGCGCATTCATGAGGAAAGCTCGGTGAGTTCGATGTTCCGTTAGCGCCAGCGCCCCGAACCGGATACGCTCCGGCCGAGAGCGCCACCTCGATCATCAACCCGATCACCGCTTCGGATCCCGCCGCCAAGCCGCGGCCCCTCGAATCCTTCCCGCTCAGGGTGCGGCTGAAGCGGGCCCTGCCCGCCCTGCTCACCACCCTGCTGACCGCCGGTCTCCAGGGGATCGGCGCCCGGCCGGCCCTGGCCGCCAGCGATCGGGTGGGGGTGTGGCTGACCAACAGCCCCAGCCCCCTGTACTACGACCCCCGCCGGCTGGACAAGGCCGTGGACGAGCTGGCCGCCGCCGGCTTCAACACGCTCTACCCCAATGTCTGGAGCAGGGGCGCCACCTTCCACCGCAGCCGCTTCGCCCCGATCGAGCCGGCCCTGCAGAAGGCCAATCCCTCCTTCGATCCGATCTGCCATCTCACCCGCTCCGCCCATCGCCGGGGCATGAAGGTGATCCCCTGGTTTGAGTACGGCCTGAAGGAGCCCGCCGACGCGGAGGTGGTGCGCCGCAACCCGGAGTGGCTGCTGCAGCGCAGCGATGGTTCAACGCTCTATGCCATGCATGGCGCCAACCTCAAGACCTCGCCACTGAAGGACCTGCGCGTCTGGCTGAACCCGGCCCACCCAGGCGTGCGGGCCCGCTTCATCGGTCTGATCGGCGAGATCGTGCGGCGCTGCGGCGTGGATGGCATCCAGCTGGATGATCACTTCGCCTGGCCGGTGGAACTCGGCTACGACCCCTACACCCGCGCCCTGTTCCGCCAGGAGAAGGGACGGGAGCCACCCGAGGATTTCAACAACCGGGAATGGATGACCTGGCGGCGTCAGCAGCTCACCAGCCTGCTCAGGGAGCTTCGCAGTGAGATGAAGCGTTCCCAGAGCGGTGCCGTTGTGAGCCTGTCACCGGGGCCGTTCCGCTTCGCTTACAACCACTGGCTGCAGGACTGGGAGATCTGGGCTCTCGGCAAACTTGTTGATGAGCTGGTGGTGCAGAACTACGCCTATTCGGTGGCCGGCTTTGCCAGGGATCTCAACCAACCGGCCCTGGTCAAGGCGCGCCGTTGGGGGATGCCGGTGCAGATCGGCCTGCTGGCTGGCTTCGGCCGCCGCACCACGCCGATGCCGGTGCTGAGCCAGAAGGTGAAGCTGGCGGCCGAGAAGGGACTGGGCGTGATCTATTTCTACTGGGAAGGGCTCTGGGGCACCTATTCCGGGCCGGAGGGAGCGGCCGCCCGCCAGGCAGGCTTCCGCAGCCTGCATGAGGCCACCTTCCCTGATCCCTACCCCGGCCGCTCCAGTCCGAGGCACTGATTCACCACCTCCCGGGTGTTGGCTGACAGCTCACCGGCGGAGAGTTGCAGGGCGGCCAGGCGCATCTGCTCCCCCCGCACCGCTCCGTAGCTCTGCCACCGGCTGAACAGTTTGGCCAGACGGGAGGCCGTGATCGGATTGCGGCCATCGAGCCAGGCGATCCGATCCGCCATGAACCGGTAGCCCGACCCATCGATGGCGTGGAACACCGGCGGGTTGCCCGCCAGGCCACCCAGCACCGCCCGGATCGAATTGGGCGCGGCCGGGTCGAAGCGGGGATGGTTCAGCAGGCGTTGCACCCGCTCCAGGCCGTCTCCGAACGGAGCACTGGCCTCCAGGGCAAACCAGGCATCGAGGATGACCGGCTTCTCCTGCCAGCGGTGGAAGAAGGCGGCCATCGCCTCTGAACGCTCGGGGCCATCCAGGGGCTGCAGCGCCCGCAGCCCGGCGCGGGCCAGGGTCATCGATGGCCCGCTGACCGCAGCCACCGCCGCCGCCAGCACGGCGCGGTCGCCGGCGGCCGCCCGCCAGCTCCAGGCCGTGGCGGTCAGCAGCCGCTCGCCGCTTCCCGCCGGCCAGGGCCGCTCCCACTCGGACCGGCAGCGCTCCAGGGCCAGAGCCAGGGGGGCGGCCAAAACAGTGCCGAAAGCCTGCTCCAGGCCGATCAGGGCGGCGTGAAGCGCGGGGGGATCCGGTTCCGCCATCGCCTGCTCCAGCTCGGCGATGCCCGGCAGGGCCAGCAGGCAGGCACGGTTCGCCTCGGGCAGAGCGGGGTCTTCGAGGATGCCCGCCATCGCTGCCGTCAGGCCGGCTTCCAGGGCGGCATCGGCCAGCCCGGCAGCCCTGGCCAGCACCGCCTGCCGCAGCAGGGTCTGGCCGGCGTCCCAGCGGGCGAAGGGGTCGGGGTCGGTGGCGAACAACTGCAGCAGCTCCTGGCGCGGACGACTGATCTCCAGCCGCACCGGTGCCGAGAACCCCCGCAGCAGCGAGAGGGCCGGAGGCTCGGCCGCCGGCGGCAGCCCATCGAAGCGGATCCGCTGCTCGGGCTGGTCGATCACCAGCAGCGCCCGGTCGCCGAGCGGCAGTTCCGCTCCGGCGGCATCAAGCAGCCCGAGGGCCAGGGGGATCACCAACGGTTGCTTGTGCGGCTGGCCGGGGGTGGGGGGCGTCTGCTGGCTCACCACCAGGTCCAGCACGCCGGCCTCGCCATCCCAGTGGCGCTCGATCCGCAGCACGGGAGTTCCTGCCTGGTGGTACCAGCGGCGGAAGCGGCCGAAGTCGAAGCGCATGGCCCCGGCAACACCGGCCCGAGAGGCCTCGGAGGCGGCATCCTCCATCGCCTGCACGAAGTTCTCACAGGTGGCGGCGGTGCCGTCATGGCGCCGCACATAGAGCGCCATGCCCGCCATGAAGGTGCGCTCACCCAGCAGCGTGTGGAGCATGCGGATCAGCTCAGCCCCCTTTTCGTAGATGGTGGTGGTGTAGAAGTTGTCGATCGCCTGATAGTGATCCGGCTGGACGGGATGGGCTGTGGGGCCTGCATCTTCGCGGAACTGGGTGTTGCGGAGCATCGAAACATCCTCGATCCTCTTGATGGCGGCGGAGTGAAGATCAGCCGTGAACATCTGATCGCGAAAAACGGTGAGACCCTCCTTCAAGGAGAGCTGAAACCAGTCGCGACAGGTGATGCGGTTGCCCGTCCAGTTGTGGAAATACTCATGGGCAATCACACTCTCGATCCGCTCAAGCTCACCGTCGGTGGCGGTGACCGCATCGGCCAGCACCAACTTGGAGTTGAAGATGTTGAGGCTTTTGTTCTCCATCGCGCCCATGTTGAAATGGCGCACCGCCACGATGTTGAACTCATCGAGGTCGTACTCCAGTCCATAAACCCGCTCGTCCCACGCCATCGAGCGCTGCAGGGATTCCATGGCATGGGCGGTGTAGGGGCGATCACCGGGCTCCACGTGCAGGCGGAGCCGCACCGGGCGACCGGACGCGGTGGTGAAGCTGCCGCTCACCTCCTCCAGTCGGCCGGCCACCAGCGCAAAGAGGTAACTCGGCTTGGGGAAGGGGTCATCCCAGATGGCGTAGTGCCTGCCGCCCGGCAGCGCACCCTGCTCCAGGCAGTTGCCGTTGGAGAGCAGCACCGGGCAGCTGGCCTGGTCAGCCTCGATCCGCACCTGAAAACGGCTGAGCAGGTCGGGGCGGTCGGGGTGAAAGCTGATCCGCCGGAACCCTTCCGCCTCGCACTGGGTGGTGAACATCCCGCCGCTGGCATACAGCCCCTCCAGGCTGGTGTTGGTCTGGGGGTGAATCCGCACCCGGCTGTTCAGCACGAACGGCCCAGGCGGCGGCTCCAGAATCCAGAGGCCGTCGTCGTCCTGCCGGAAGGACTGGCTGGCCAGGGGCAGGCCATCGATCGCCAGATCGAGCAGCTCCAGAGCGGCGCCCCGCAGGAGGAGGGGCTCCGCTCCGGCCGGAGCGCTGAGGGGATCGCCCGGGGCCGGGGCCGGTGCAAAGGCGAGGGAGGCGTCCACCAGGGCGTGGTCATCAAACAGCCGCACGGTCAGATCGGTGCGATCAAGCCGGTAGGGGAAGGGCCGGTAGTCGGCCAGCCGCACGGTGTTGCCGGAGGCCAGGCTCATGGGGGCCAGGAACGAACGATGCTCCGATCCTGGCCCCCAGCTCACGCTCACCAGGGCAGGGGATCCCGACCCTGGCCGGCGTTGCAGCCCACCTGGGAGCCGAGCAGGGCGCCGAGCGGCACGGCCCAGGTGCGACCGTCCTGGCGGGAGGCGGCATAACCGATTCCTCCGCCGAGCACGCCACCGACCAGACGACCGATCGAGCAGCGGCGTTGCAGGGCCTGGGCTTCCTCCCAGCTGGTGGGGGCCTGCTGGAAGCCGGGGTTGGCCAGGCGATTCGGATAATCCTGGTAGGGAGCCGGGAAGTTCCTGGCCTGGTAGTAGCGGTCCTGGTCGATCGGGGCCTGATAGACGGGCGACTGAACGTATTGGGTGCGCACGACGGGCACCTGGCCGTAGACCGGCACCTGGCGGTAGCCGACCACCCGGCGCTCCATGGTCTGCACCTGGACCGGGATCGGGCCTGAACCGTAGAAGGGCTGGGCGGTGGCGGCCGTGGGGATGGCCAGGGCCATGCCGATCAGACCGGCAGCGAGGCTGACCGGGGACTGGAAGCGAAGCGAGCGAGCCAACGACATGACGATTGCAGCGATGGGAATCCCCTTCGGGATGCCCTCAGCAAAACCGCCGGACCTGCATGAACAGCAACTGGGCCGACCCCGGTCTGCATCCGGATGCGACCCGGGTCACAGATCAGAAGTGGCTGCTGGCTTCACTTCGCCGGAGGTTTGGCGCCGCTGCCCTGTTTCTTGATGGCGTCCTGCACCTTCTTCACCACATCGGCGGGCACCTGATTCGGGCAGATCTCAACAGCACCGATCACTGCGGAGTTGACCGAACCCCGGCGCAGCTCCTCGATCGTGAGCGCTTTGGTCCCCACCTGCTTGATCAGACCGCCGTGGACACCCTGAATCACCTGGGCGATCGTTTCACCGGCAATCCCGACCGCCTTGTCGAACTCCACGGCCGCTCCGCGGGAGATGCAGACGTTGACGGCGGCAATGCGGGTGTAGAGCGACATCTCGGCTTCCGTTGCCGGTGCGGCCTGCGCTGCCTGGGGCAGAAGGGTGAACGGAACAAGCAGCAGCGAGGCCGCCAGCAGGCGGGTGCTCCAGCGGGGCAGGAGACGCAAGGGACAGGAATTCATCAAACCCCATGCTGACCCATCGCTCGCTGGGGATCAATCGGCCAGGGGCGAGGCTGGACCAGCGGAGCCTTCCGCAGGCCGGGACCAGCCCATAGGGTGGGGATCAGGTTTCGATTTCGTGACACGGTGCCCGCCAAGGGGGAATCACTCTCTGCGACAACGGCCCAGGAGGTTGCCCTCCCCTCCCCCCGCCGGGTCCTCTCGCTGCTGGTGCTGGCCGCCCCTCACCATCTCGCCTCCACGGATCTGCGGGGGGTTCTCCGGTTCCTCGAAAGCAGCGACTACGGCTTCGAGGTGAAGCTCCAGATCGCCGATCCCGCCCTGCGGCCGGAGCTGCTCGAGCTCTACCGCCTGGTGGCCACACCAGCAGTGGTGAAGCTGCTGCCGGCCCCCCGCCAGGTGTTTGCGGGCACCACCATCCTCGAACAGTTGAAGGGCTGGCTGCCCCGCTGGCAGCAGCTGGAGGTGGTCAGCGGGCTGGGCATGAGCCTGCGACCGGCGGAAATCGATGGCAGCCGCAGCCAGCGGGAACTTCAGCTCGAAGACCAGCTGCTGGTGCTTCGCCAGGAAAACGACACCCTGATCGAGCGGCTGGGGATCCAGGAGCGACTGCTGCGGATGGTGGCCCATGAGCTGCGCACCCCCCTGACGGCGGCCAAGCTGGCCCTCCAGAGCCTGCAGCTCGGCCACATCGGCGCCAACCGCTGCCGGGATGTGCTCGACCGCCGCCTCGATGACATCGAGCACCTCTCCCTGGACCTGCTGGAGGTGGGAACGACCCAGTGGGAAACCCTGTTCAATCCCCAGCGGCTCGACCTCGGCTCGGTGGCTGCCGAGGCCCTGCTGGAGCTGGAAAAACTCTGGGTCAGCCGCGACCTGCAACTGCTCGCCGACATTCCCGCCGACCTGCCCAACGTGTTCGCCGACCACCGGCGCATGCGGCAGGTGTTACTCAACCTGCTGGAAAATGCCCTGAAGTTCACCCCGGACGGGGGGCGGGTGGAACTTTCGATGCTCCACCGCACCGGCCAGTGGGTGCAGGTGAGCGTCAGCGACACCGGCCCGGGCATTCCCAGGGGAGAACAGGAACGGATCTTCCTGGATTCCGTGCGGCTTCCCCAGACATCGGCCACCACCTCGGGGTTCGGGATCGGCCTTTCGGTGTGCCGCCGGATCGCGGAGGCCCATGGCGGACGGATCTGGGTGGTCTCCCAACCGGGGGAAGGAGCCAGCTTCCATTTCACCGTTCCGATGTGGAGTGGCCAGCACGCCCCGGGCCTGAACCCTCCTTGACGAAGGGCTACTCCGAACCGTAGCGTCCATCCATCGGTAAGCCTGGCTATCAACGCTTTGCCCCGTGGCCTCGCCCCCATCGTCTAGAGGCCTAGGACACCTCCCTTTCACGGAGGCGACAGGGGTTCGAATCCCCTTGGGGGTATGCAACCGAACAGCAGATTGTCGGGCAGAAATCATCTTCTGACCCCTCAGAAACGCTTTGTCCTGGTCTGATCAACCCCACGGCTTCGGGGTTTTCATTGATCAGATTTTTGATTGATCAGATTTTTGATTGATTCATAATCCTGCCATTCCTCTGAATCAAGCCGATCAGAATCAAGCCGATCAGAATCAAGCCAATTTGAATCAACCCGATCTGAATCAACGCAATCAAATTCAACGCGATCAGCTGGCCTGAAAGCGTTGCATCGCCTCCTGCTGCACGGCGCGGAGGTTGGCGGCGAGATCCTCCCGCAGGCGTTGCTCGATCAGGCCGATCGGCATGCCCGGCCGTCCCTGCACGGTGAGTTCGTAGAGCAGCCGGGCGCCCTGGGGATCGCGACTGACCGTCCAGGCCCCTTCGAAGCGGCGGAAATCACCCTGGGTCATCCGGAAGCGCAGCACCCCATCGTCCCGCTGCTCCACCAGCACCAACTCGACCCGGGCGCTGAAGCGCAGCCCGCAGAACTGCTGGCAACCCACCTGCTCCAGGCCCACCTGGTTCCCCTGACGCCAGAGCAGCTTTGAGGAGGCGAGGTTGGGGATGAAACCGCTGAGGTTCTCGTAGTCGGTGATCACCGTCCAGATCAGGTCCTGGCTGAGGCCCAGGCGCAACTGGACCGCCAGCCGCCGCACTCCCTGGGGCAGCCGCTCCATGTCCTGCTGGATCGTGTCGAGGGCGCAGACCTGAAGCCCCAGACCCGGACCCGGGCCCGGAGCGATGTCAAGGCCTGAAGGGTGCGCCAAATGGTGAATCACCGAATTCGGGGAAGGCATGGTGAGGGCCACGACACCCCAATGTCAGCAACCCAACCTAAACCCTGTGTTTCGTTGCTGGGGTGGGGACGGGCGCCGAGCTCGGGAGATCGGCCTTCCCTATGATCGCAACGCATTTTTGGGATACAGCGGCCGATGCGCACCTCAACCGCAGCGCTTCGCCAGGGCGATGCCCGCATGTTCAGCCTCGTTGTGGAGGGACTGAGCGGACCTTCCGAGCGCACCGCGGTGAGACGCTTCAATCTCAGTCTCGCCCAGATGCAGGCCACCCTGCGGATGATCAACGAGCAGGGAGGCCGGATTGTTTCGGTCACCCCGATCGGCGCTTCGCCCTCGGCCAGCGAGCCAGCTGCCGAAACCCCCGCTGAAGCCGCCGGCGCCCCTGACGTTTCCAGCACCGACGCCACCACCCCCACCGTGACCAGCACCCCACCCAGCCACGAGGCTCCTCCGGTCAATCTCTACAAGCCGAAGGATCCCTACATGGGCACGGTGCTGGGGAACTACTCCCTGCTGGCCGAAGGGGCGATCGGCCGGGTGAACCACATCAGCTTCGATCTCTCCGAGGGCAATCTCCACTACGTGGAAGGCCAGAGCATCGGCATCATTCCCGATGGCGTCGATGCCAACGGCAAACCCAACAAGCTGCGGCTGTATTCGATCGCCAGCACCCGCCATGGCGACAACCTCGAGGACAAGACCGTCTCCCTGTGTGTCCGCCAGCTCCAGTACGAGAAGGAGGGCGAAACGATCTACGGCGTCTGCTCCACCTTCCTCTGCGACATCGAACCCGGCGCCAAGGTGAAGATCACCGGCCCGGTGGGCAAGGAGATGCTGCTCCCCCCCGATGAGGAGGCCAATGTGATCATGCTGGCCACCGGCACAGGCATCGCACCGATGCGCGCCTACCTGCGCCGGATGTTCGATCCCGGCGAGCGGGCCAAGAATCCCGGCTATCAGTTCCGGGGCAAGGCCTGGCTGATCATGGGCGTGCCCACCACGGCCAACCTGCTCTACGAAGAGGATCTGCAGAGCTACCTGGCCGCTTTCCCCGACAACTTCCGCTACACCAAGGCGATCAGCCGGGAAGAAAAGAATCCCAGCGGTGGGCGGATGTACATCCAGGACCGCGTGGCGGAGCACGGCGAGGAGATCTTCGCCTGGATCGAAGACCCCAGAACCCACGTCTACATGTGTGGACTGAGGGGGATGGAGCCCGGCATCGACGAGGCGATGACCACGGCGGCGGCGGCCAAGGGCCTGAACTGGGCGGAGTTGCGCCCTCAGCTCAAGAAGGCCGAGCGCTGGCATGTGGAGACCTACTGAACACCGCTGAGCGGCCGTTCTTTTTGCCGAAACCACCACAAAATCGAGGGCCGCACACCGCAGGCGGGGGGTTCCCCGCTTTCGTGGTGGGGCCAGCTCCATCGGCCCCTCGCGCATGAACGCCACTCTCACCAATCCGTTGCGGGTCGGGCTGCGCCAGGAGAGGGTGATTTCGCCCCAATGTCTGGTGATCTTCGGGGCCAGCGGCGACCTCACCCACCGCAAGCTGATTCCCGCCCTGTTCGAGCTGTTCCGGCAGCGGCGCCTGCCCAGCGAGTTCGCCATCCTCGGTTGCGCCCGCCGTCCCTGGAGCGACGAGGAGTTCCGCAACAAGATGGCGGCGGCCCTGGCGCCGACGATCCGTGATCACCCCACCGCCTGGGAGCAGTTCGCCAGCGGGCTGTTCTACGAGCCTGTCGATCTGCAGCAGAGCGAGCACCTGGTGCGCCTGGCCCAGCGGCTGGAGGTCATCGACCGGCTGCGGGCCACCCGCACCAACCGCACCTTCTATCTCTCGGTGTCGCCCGACTTCTACGGCAGCGGCTGCCGGGCCCTGGCGGATGCCGGCCTGCTCAGTGACCCGAAGCGCAGTCGGGTGGTGATCGAGAAGCCGTTCGGCCGCGACTACGGCAGCGCCGAGCAGCTCAACCGGATCGTTCAGGCCTGCGCCCAGGAGAACCAGGTGTTCCGGATCGACCACTACCTGGGCAAGGAAACGGTCCAGAACATCCTGGTGCTGCGCTTCGCCAACACGATCTTCGAGCCGATCTGGAACCGCAACTTCATCTCCAGCGTGCAGATCACCGCCGCCGAAACCGTGGGGGTGGAGGAGCGGGCCGGCTACTACGAAAGCTCCGGCGCCCTGCGGGACATGGTGCAGAACCACCTCACCCAGATGCTGGCGCTCACCACCATGGAGGCGCCGGGCCGCTTCGATCCCGAAGCGATCCGCAACGAGAAGGCGAAGGTGCTGCAGGCGGCCCGGCTGGCCAATGAGGAGGAGCCGTGGAAATGCTGTGTGCGCGGACAGTACGCGGCCGGGGGCAGCATCAGCGACCCGCTGCGGGGCTACCGGGAGGAGCCTGGGGTCAACCCGAACAGCACCACGGAAACCTATCTGGCGATGAAGCTGTTCATCGACAACTGGCGCTGGCAGGGGGTGCCCTTCTACCTGCGCACCGGCAAGCGGCTGCCGAAGCGGCTCTCCGAGGTGGTGCTCACCTTCCGGGAGGCGCCGGTGCATCTGTTCGACGCGGCCGGTGGCAGCCCCACCGCCAACCAGCTGATCCTGCGGATCCAGCCCGATGAAGGGGCCGGCTTCGTCTTCGATGTGAAGGCTCCGGGCTCCGGCATGCGCAGCCGGCCGGTGGACATGCACTTCTCCTACGACGAATCGTTCGGTGAACCCTCCGACGAGGGTTACGTTCGCCTGCTGGCCGACGCCATGCTGGGGGATCCCACCCTCTACACCCGGGCCGACGAGGTGGAGGCGGCCTGGCGGCTCTACACGCCGCTGCTGGAGCTGATCGAGGACAGCCCCTGGCAACTGCCGGTGCAGCCCTACGAGGCCAGAACCTGGGGCCCCGGAGCCGCCGACAGCCTCCTGGCCAATGACGGGCTGATGTGGCGCCGCCCCTGATCCACTGCCCTCTGCCGCGCCTCCAGCCCCGCTCCCGGTCCAGCCCACCGTCCCGCCTTTTCGTCTTCGCCCTTCACGACGCCCGTCCCGATGTCCCCCCAGCTCACGCTTCAGGCTCCCCTCGCCCTCTCTCCCAACGAGGTGTCCGGTTATCTGGATCGCCTCTGGGAAAAGGATCTGGAGGCTTCGACCGGAGCCTCCACCTTCACGCTGGTGGTGTGGGAACCCTCCTGGCTGCAGCAGCAGCTGATCCGCACCGGTCACATCGACGGCCCGATCAGCGGCCTGCTCAACGAGGATCTCTTCGATGCCGCCCGTACCGCCACGGCGGAATGCGGCCTGCCGCTCTGCACGGCTCCGATGGCACCGGAGCTGGCCTGGGCCCTGGGCCAGCAACCGGGCAGCCACACCGCCGAAGACCTGCGCGGACAGTTCGTTGATCAGGCGATCAGCGCCCATCGACCCCGGCGGCTGATCACCCTGGCCCCCACCCTGCGCGAGGACCACCCCCTGGAAACGCTGGTGGCCGCCTACTGCCCGCTGCCGGAGGAACGCAGCGGCAGCGCGCCGGCCTGCGGCGACGTGGTGGTGCTGCGGGGCGGCAAGGGCGCGATCGAGCAGGGGCTCGCCATGCTCAATCCGCTGGTGGCGGACGACCTGCCCTGCTGGGTGTGGTGGAACGGCTCCCTGGATGAATCCCCCGACCTGCTCGCCGCCCTGGCCCTGCCCTCGCGGCGGCTGGTGCTGGACAGCTCGATCGGCGACCCGCGCCGCTGCCTTGATGTGCTGGTGGAGCGCATCGCCAGCGACCAGGCGGTGAACGACCTCAACTGGTTGCGGCAGCGCAGCTGGACCGAATCGCTGGCGATGGTGTTCGATCCGCCCGGCCGCCGCGATGCCCTCACCCACGTGGTGCAGCTCGACATCGACGTGGAGGGAGATCACCCGGTGCAGGGCCTGCTGCTGGCGGCCTGGATCGCCGACCGGCTCGGCTGGCACCTGCAGAACAGCTACCGCATCCCGGCCAATGGCACCGAGGCGGGAATCGGCGCCGAGTTCCAGCGCAGCGACGGCCAGATCGTCCAGTTCCGGCTGATGTCGGTGCCGGTGGGGGTTCCCAAGAGCCATCCCGGCGCCCTGGTGGGCCTGCGCCTGATCTGTTGCCCGGAAGGCCGCAAGCCGCTCTGCGTGATCCTCTGCTCCGAATCGGGCGGCTGCATGCGGCTGGAGGCCGGCGGGGTGGCCACGATGGAGCTGGCCGAGGAGGTGGTGAGCATCTCCAACGAAAGCGAGGAGATGGAGATGGCCCGCCTGCTGGCCGGCGGCCACGACACCACCAGCCCCCTGCTGGCGGCGGCCGCGCCGATGGCGGCCAGGCTGCTGCCGCACTGACCGGGCAGGGAAGGGACGCGTCGGCATGGCCTGTTTGATTGCGGCACCCTGCAGCGGCAGCGGCAAGACCCTGCTCAGCCTCTGCCTTGCCGCCCTGGTGCGCCGGCGTGGCGAAACGATCCAGACCTTCAAGGTGGGGCCGGATTATCTCGATCCCC
This sequence comes from Synechococcus sp. CS-1325, assembly GCA_025128135.1. Lineage (GTDB taxonomy): Bacteria > Cyanobacteriota > Cyanobacteriia > PCC-6307 > Cyanobiaceae > Regnicoccus. The sequence continues at coordinate 120,906 of JAHLYW010000025.1, read as the reverse complement.
AGCTGCTGAGCCGGACCAGCGGCAGGCCCTGCCGCAACCTCGATGCCCTGCTCTGCGGCGAGGGCTGGGTGCGGCGCAGCTTCCCCTGGTGGGGGAGCCAGGCCGACCACTGCCTGGTGGAGGGGGTGATGGGGCTGTTCGACGGCCGGGGGCCGGGCCTGGCCGGCAGCTCGGCGGAACTGGCCCAGCTGCTGGGGCTGCCGGTGGTGCTGGTGGTGGAGGCCAGCCGCCAGGCCGGTTCGGTGGCGGCGCTGGTGCGGGGTTTCCGGGATCATCAACCCGGCCTGGAGCTGGCCGGTGTTGTGCTGAACGGGGTGAGCACCGAGCGGCACCAGGCCCTGCTCAGTGAGGCCCTGGCCGCCATCGCCATGCCGCTGCTGGGTGTGCTGCCGCGTCACCCGAGCCTCAGCCTGCCCTCCCGTCACCTGGGCCTGCTGCCAGCCCATGAACTCGAAGACCTGGGCCGCTGCCTGGAGGAGTGGGCGGCCCTGGCCGAACGTCACCTCGACCTGGAGGCGCTGATGCCCCTGCTGGCGCCGCCGCCGCCGCCAGGGGCGGGCAGCCCCGATCCGATCCGCTGGTGCCTGGCTGGCGATCGCCCCGGGCCCGGGCCGACGGCTCTGGTCACCCTGGCGATCGCCAGTGACGCCGCCTTCCACTTCCGCTACCCGGAAGCCAGCGCCCTGCTCGAAGGCCTGGGCGTGAGCGTGCAGCCGTGGCAACCGCTGGCCGACGAACCGCTTCCCGCCGGCAGTCAGGGGGTGATCCTGCCGGGAGGATTTCCGGAGCTCCATGCCGCCGCCCTGGCCGCCAGCAAACGCAGCCTGGCGGACCTGCGCCGCGCCGCCGGGGCAGGCCTGCCGATCTACGCCGAGTGCGGCGGGCTGCTGCTGCTGGGCCAGGAGCTGGAGGATGGCAGCGGGGTGTCCCATCGGATGGCGGGTCTGCTGCCGTTCTCAGCGCGGCGCGGCGCCCTGCAGCTGGGCTATCGGCAGGCCACGGCCCTGGCGGACGGGCTGGTGGTGCGGCGGGGCGAAACCGTCTGCGGCCATGAATTTCATCGCTGGGAGCTGGAACCGCTGCCGGCGGCAGCCACAGCCCCGCCCGGCGGGCCGCTCTGGCAGCTCGAAGGCTGGGGCTGGCCGAGCCGGCCGGAAGGCTGGAGCCGGCCCGGCCTGCACGCCAGCTGGCTGCACCTGCACTGGAGTGGCTGCCCGCAGATCTGCTGTCGCCTGCGCGACGCCGCCGCCCGGGTGCGGCCGCTGACCCCAGCCGCGGCCGTGTGATGGTTCAATCCAACCGGTAAACCAGCCCACCCACCGTGACGTCCTCGAATCCAGCCCCGGAACTCTGGTTGCTGCGGCACGGCGCCACCGCCTGGGCCCGCGATGGCCGCCACACCGGCAACACCGACCTGGCCCTGCTGCCGGAAGGGGAAGCTGAGGCGAGGGCCCTCGCACCCCTGCTGGCGGAGCTTCGCTTCGCGGCGGTGCTCTGCAGTCCGCTGCAACGGGCCCGCCAGACCTGCGAGCTGGCAGGGCTGGCCCAGAGCGCCAGCCTCTGCGAGGAGCTGCGGGAATGGGATTACGGCGCCTACGAGGGCCTGACCACCCCGGAGATCCGCCAGGAGGTCCCCGGCTGGACCGTCTGGACCCACGGCTGCGAGGGCGGAGAGAGCATCGAGCAGGTGGAGCACCGCTGCCAGCAGGTGATCGAGCAGGCCCTGGCCCTGGCGGAGAACGGCCGGGTGGCCCTGTTCGCCCATGGGCACATCCTCAGAGCCCTGGGGGGCAGCTGGCTGGGTCTCGGCGCCAGGGGAGGCGGCCTGCTGGCCCTGAACACCGGCACGGTCAGCGTGCTGGGCCACGAGCGGGACCGGCGGGTGGTGCTGCGCTGGAATGCCCCGACCAGCGGGCCGGCGGCATGAGCGATCCCCGCCTCTGGGCTGAACTGCTGGCCTATGGCAGTGGCATCAGCCTCAGCCCGATCCACATCGGCCTGCTGCTGCTGCTGCTGCTGGGGCCGAATCCCCTGCGCCGCGGCGGCCTGTTCGTGCTCAGCTGGATGGCGACGATCGCCGTGATGGTGACGCTGCTGCTCACCGTGGGCCACGGCCTGCTGCTGAGCATGGAGCAGGGCAGCAGCCACCGCACCGGCCTGGATCTGATGGGCGCCGGCGCCCTGCTGGCCCTGGGCATCCGCGATCTGCTGCCCACCAAGGCGGCAGGCAGTGAACCGGCCGGCTGGATCCGCCAGCTGGATCGCTTCTGCGCCCTGCCCCTGCCGCTGCTGATCGGGGTCAGCGCCGCGATCGAAGTGATCAGCCCCGACGACCTGTTCCTGCTGGCCAAGGGGGCCTCGGCCCTGCTCGCCGCCGACCTGGATCGGGCTCAGGAACTGCTGCTGGCCGGCGCCTTCACGCTGGCGGCCAGTCTACTGCTGCTGTTGCCATTCCTGGCCGTGGCCCTGGCGCGGCAGAGCATGCTGCCGTTGCTGCAACGGGGCAAGCAGGCCCTCTATGCCCGCGGCGAACTGGTGGTGGGCGGCCTGAGCCTGGCGCTCGCCGCCTATCTCGCCTGGCAGGGGATCGAGGGACTGCGACTGGCCTGAGCGCCGCTGTGGTCTGACCATTACGACACAACCGGGCAGCGTGCCGGTTTCAGCGCAGAATGGCTGGGATCGGTTTTCGGTGGTCACTCCCGAAAGGCAACGAGGAAAGTCCGGTGGGGAACCTGGTTCAGCCAGGAACCGAGTCCGGCGCTGTCCCGCAGCTGTGATTGAGCGCCCCTCCGGGTCCGCGCTCCTCAGTCAGAACGCTCGCCGTTTCCTGTTCCCTTCAATCCCGGCGTGGACCGGGTCATTCGATGATTTCCAGCCCCACTTCCGCCAGCCGCAGCCTGGCTCCGATCCTCTGCCTCTCGGCCCTGGCGATCGTCCTGGCAGGCCAGCCGGCCCAGGCCCACGGCATCGCCCATGGCGGCCTCAGCTCCGGCTTCCTGCATCCCCTGCTGGGCACCGATCACCTGCTCCTGCTGATCGGGGTGGGCGCCGCCGCCTCCTACATCTCCGGCCAGCTGTTGCTCTGGGCCCTGGCCGGCGCCATCGGCGGCGGCATCTTCGGGGCGATGGGCGGCGGCCTGCCTGCCGCTGAGGTGATCGCCGCCCTGGCGATTTCAGCCGTGGCGGTGCTGGTGCTGCGCAGCCACCGCTCCGGAGCTGCCCCGGCCCTTGGCTTCTGCGGCACCCTGATCGCCGGTGCCGTCGCCGTGCACGCCATGCTCCACGGCCAGGAAGCCCCCGCCGGAATGGCAGCGGCGAGCTGGTGGCTGGGGGCCTTCGCCGGCTCCCTGCTGGTGAGCGGAGGCACCTACCTGGTGCTCAGGCGCCTGCCGGCCCACTGGACCACCAAGCTGGCCCTGCTGCTGGCCCTGTTCGGCGGCTTCCTGGTGCTCGGGCCGATCGGCCTGCTGGCGCGCTGAGTCGCGCCCGGGCGGCTTCGCGCCAATGGGCTGGATGGGAGCTCCCACGGCTTAGGTCGCAGACTCCAGACCCAGATGCTCCACTTCAGGAGTGCTGACCCCGTTGAAGAAGTCGATCCAGACCGATGAATCAACGACGATCACCCCGGAGCATCGGGCTGATCGAGCCGCTGGGCTTCCAGGTCGCCGTCTCAATGCAGCTGGCCACGGAAGGAACGGATCTCACCCTGCCGCTGCATCTGCACCTCGGTTTCGATCATCGGCACCAGGTGGATGGTTCCATGGCGGGCATGGTGGAATCGGCGAAGTCGCGGCGGGCCTTGGCGCCAGCGAGCACCGTGAAGCCACCGGGTGATTCAAAGCCCTGACCGGAAGCGTCTGGACCCTTGAGGTGAAAAAGCCTGCTGCTGGAGGCTGACGGCTTACCCGATGCCTGCTCGAAGGCGCGAAACCCCAGCACCGGGCAACAGAGCAGCAACTCCTCCACGAAGCCGATGCCGCTCCAGTTCGTTTTCTCCACGATGCGCATGCCCTCAGGCTGGCCGGAGGGCATGAACAGGCGCAGGGCGAAGGGGCGGGCGGGGGTCATGTCGGTTGTCGGCCCTTCTGGCGGGCCGCCTCACGCAGCGCTTCGGCGGGGATACGGGTGAGCTTGCCGTCTTTGACGATGACGAGATTCGTGCCCGTCTGGATGGCCGTCTGGCGGGCTGCCTCTGCGGCGCGCTTCATGGCGGCAACGGAGGCACGCAGATCGGGATCGTTGGCTTCCTGAATGTTTCTCATGGTCATTTACTTTCACCCCATTCGAGCAGCGCCGGGCTTTCGCCGACACTGTCATAGATGGCCCAGGCATCAACGGCGGGCTTGTAGGCCCTTTCCAGTTCACTCAGACCGGAAAGCGTGGTCGCAAAGGCAAAACTCTCACCGTTGCGGACGCAGTCGGCGATTTCTGCCAGCATCAACCGCCCCGCCTTGAGCGCTGCACTCTCAGGGGAGAAGGGTGAAAGCCCGGCCGCGATCAGGTCTGCATTGATGAAGCGCGGGCACTGCGCCTCCTGCGGGAGAAAGGAACGAGCAAAGGTCGTTTTTCCTGCGCCGTTCGGTTCAGCGATGATGATGATCTTCTTGCTCATGCTTCCACTTCTTCCGATAACGGGAAAAGCTGCTGCTGCAGCTGGGCGGGCAGGTGGCAGCCAAAGGGATTGGCTTCGCCGCTGTAAACGCCGGGGCGGGCGGGGGGCATGGCATCGAGGTTGTAAAGGATGAGCGGTCGCTGAACTTCCCTGGCCCCTTCGGGTTGAACTACCGAGGAATCCTCGGTAGTTGTCTCGCGGGTCAGTTCAGCTTCCGCATAGATGTTCTTAAGGTGCAGGCCTACGTTGTCCGAGCTCACAGCAAAGAGTTCCGCCATCTCGCGCTGTGGGAGCCACCCCGTCTGGCCTTTGGCGCATCGTTGGATGCGGCTGGTACCGTCTTCAGTGGTGTAGAGAATCAGGCCATTCATGCTGACATCTCTTCCGGAGTTGGCAAAAGCTGTTGCATCAAGCCCTTCTTGTGAATCTTGAGGGCTTCGAACTTTTAGTTTCGGCGGTGAATCAGATGGTTGAGGCTGCTCAGGCAGGCAGCGATGCGTTGCTGTTCTGAGGGGGCAAGGGAAGGGCTGATGGCACGAAAGAATGTACATCGCTTCTGTCAGAGTCGGAACATCTTAGCCTGAAGCGAAACTCAGAATGCCAGTCGAGTGATAGAGATAACATACGAACTTGGGAAAATGCCCGTTGAAGCTTGTAGCCCAAAGCGATGGATTACGAGGCCAGCGGTTTCTGCCCTCAATACAATGAAGCTTGCCAATTGTCCTAGACCTCCCTGTAACGAGTCCAGGTCCCCTTGCCATACCTCGCTCGTGGGAACCCTTTGCCCCATTTGAATACACGATTGGAGCACTACCTTCTACGCCGATGGCCAATCGAAGCTACGTTGTAAAGGGGCGATGGCATCCAATCTCATCCCCTCCCACTCCCCAGCATTTCGGCACTCAGGAAAGCGGAGGCGCGGTTAGGTTTCACCTTGGCCGGCGTACGCCATGGGCTCTACTTCACCGATGCCCTTCACCACACCTGTTTGTGGCTGCAGCGTGAGGCTGTTGGCCTTCACCAACCGTTGCACTTGGTGTTGATGATGAAGAGCATCCTGCGGACGCTGGGGTGAGCTGCATAGAAACGAAGGCGGCCCTCACTCCCGCCACAACTCGGCGGCCAGCGGCAGCGCGTTCAGTTCGGCCCGCGCCTCGCGCCAGGTGGGGTAGTGCTCCTGGAGGATGGCGATGAAGCGTTCGCTGTGGGTTGGCTCCAGCAGATGGGCCATTTCATGCACAACGACATACTCGAGAAGATCTTTCGGCTTCTTCACCAGTTCCGTGTTGAGGCGAATGTTGCCGGCACGGGGATTGCAGCTTCCCCACTTGGTTTTCATTCGCTGCAGAAAGTAGGCGTTGACGTTCACGTTCAGCTTTCGCTCCCAGGTTTTGATCAGCGGTGGCAGCAGCGCGTGAAGCAGTGATCTGTGCCACGAATGGATGATCTCGCCGCGTTTGGCGGCATCACTGCCGGGGCGAACGGTGAGGGTGATGCGCCTGTGATCAAGCGCAACGGAAGGCTTGGCTTCGCTGTAGGCGACGGAGAGCAGGTGGCGCCGTCCCCAGAGGAGATGACTCTCACGTTCGATGAACTGACGGGATGGTTCGCGGGCCTGACCCCTGAAGGCCTCTTGCTGTTGGCGGATCCAGGCGAGGCGGGTGATGGCATAGGCCCGGGCGACCTCCAACCGCGTGGCGCTGGGGGCCGCGAGGGTGACGCGACCATCGGGTGGATGCACGGAAAGATGAACGTGCTTGATGGCCTTCCTGGTGACCAGGATGTCGATCTCGCCGATCTGGATCGTTTCACCAAACGGAGCCGGCACACCACTCTGGGGCTGTGCGCTCATCCGTAGCCGGGCTGGTTTTTGATCAGGTCGAACAGGGCCAGCGTCGCGGCGCGATCCCTTGCAAGGATGGGGAACAGGGCGTTCTGCACCTGAGCTTCGCGCGCAGTATCGCCCTTCCAGCCTGCTGGGGCGCAATCGCGCATCGCTTGATCGAGGCGAAGCGCCAGCTCCGCGCGCTCCTCCTGCTGCTGTGGATTGTCCTCCAATGGCGCTGATGCCATGCCCGAAAGGATGGCGGGCAGGTTGTTGAAGATCACGATCGCCTCCGCTCTGCCGTGGAGCATCGATGGAACACCTCCCACAGGCTCCCTGTTGGCCATGCGCCTCACCAGATCTTCGGCCTTGATCAGAAAGGCTTCGTAGGCCGTGGCATCGGAGCGGCTCTGACGGATGAGATCCTCCAGCAGCCGCGACATCTCGGCATAAAAGCGCGGGTCGGTGAGCTGGTCGCGAATGATCGTGCGCCGGACGTTGTTGATGATGCCTTCGGCGATGGCGTTGTTCGAGAGCTTGCCTTTGGCGTTGAGCTTGCGGGCAATGGCATCGTGAATGCCGGTTTCGATGATCAGCTCCGTGAGGGAGAGGGTCTGCAGGTTGCCGAGATCCTCCGCTGGATCGGCCTGCACATAGGTGTTGAGCAGGCGGCGCATGTCGGCCTCATAGGGCTTGATGTCGAGCTCTTCGCCGGAATGCTTCTTGATGGCGGAGCGGATCTCCGCATAGAAATCAACCTCCTTCTGCAAGGTGGCGATCTGAGCCTCGGTGTAGCCGGCTTCGGCGAGAGCCTGGGCGATGTCGGCGAAGGCGCGCACAAAGCGGGCCACGGATTGGTAGAACGCGACGCGTAAAGGCTCCGTTTCTGCGAGTGCCGTGGGGCTGTCGATCTCACCACAGAAGAAGTGGAGAAACTGCTCCACCTCCCGCGGCAACGGCACGGGCTCACAGAGGTAGAGCAGCTCTTCACGGGCCGCATCGAGCTGCCTTTTACCTTCGCTGAGCCAGCCCTTCAACTCCACATTGTTGCTGCCGCCATCACCCTGATCCAGATCCAGCTCATCGGAGCTGTACACGGAGATGGCCTCTTGCAGATCTTCGAACAGCTTCTTGAAATCAACGATGTGGCCGTAGGTTTTGTCGTCGCCGTCGAGGCGATTGGTGCGGCAGATGGCCTGGAAGAGGTTGTGGTCGTGGAGTTCGTTGTCGAGGTAGATGTAGGTGCAGCTGGGGGCATCAAAGCCGGTGAGCAGCTTGCTCACCACGATCAGCAGCTTGAGGTTGGCCGGTTCTTCAATGAAGCGCCGCTTGGCTTCGTCTTCATAGGCTTTGGTGCTCTGGCCCTCTTTGAGGATGTGCTGGGTGTAGGTGTCGAACTTGAAGCGCTCATCACTGTTGGCTGGTTCACGGGAGATGGCGTTGTGATTCGGCTCGAAGGAGGTGATCACACCGCAATAGGCCCCGAAGGGCTTGCCCTGGAAGATGCGCATGTAATGGCAGGCGTCGTAGATGCTTGCCGCCACCAGAATCGCCGTGCCCCGGTCGTTGTTGAGGCGCGGCTTGGTGTCGAAGTCGTGGATGATGCTGGCGGCGATGCGCGCCTTGCGTTCCTCGGCGCTCATCAGTTCCTTCATCGTGGCCCAGCGCTTGCGGATGAGGGCCTTCTGGAAATTGTTCAGGGATCTGGTTTTCTGCGCGAAATAGGCTTCGATGGCCTGGGGAGAGCTGAGCCGCTGCGGCACGTCGCGGGCCTCGTAGCGCAGGTCGAGCACCACCTTGTCGGCCACGGCCTGGTGGAACTTGTAGGTGTGGATGTAGGTGCCGAAGAGGTCCCGGGTGCGCAGCCGGGCCGCATCCTTTTTGAGCAAGGGCGTACCGGTGAAGCCGATGAACAGGGCGTCGGCCAACCAGCGCTTCATCTGCTTGTTCATCTCACCCCCCTGGCTGCGGTGGCATTCATCCACGAACACGTAGAAACGCCCCCGGATCGGCGGCGGCGGCCCGTTGAGGTCGGCGGGATCGAACTTGTGCAGCAGGGCGCAGAGCAACCGGGGCGTGCTCGATCCGAGCTTGGCCACCAGCTCATCGCGCCGGGTGACGCGGGGTGAGGGTGAGCTCTCGCCGATCACACCGGCATTCTTCATCACCCCCTCAATCTGCTTGTCGAGTTCGTCGCGGTCGGTGACGACGAGGATGCGGGCCTCGGGATCGGTCTCCAGCAGCCACTTGGCCAGCAGCACCATCAGGATGCTCTTGCCGCTGCCCTGGGTGTGCCAGATCACCCCACCCTGGCGGCTGCGAAGGCGTTCCTGGGCCGCCTTCACGGCGGCGAACTGATGGGGGCGCGGCACCTTTTTGATGCCGTTGTCGAAGAGGATGAAGTGGCGGATCAGATCGAGCAGCCGGGCCTTGTCGGCCATTTCGGCCAGCGGCCGATCCAGCAACGCTCCCGGGCTGGGAGCAGCGGCGGCCTGGTCTGGGCTGGCGGCCGCCTTCCACTCCACGAAGAACTCTTCCCTGGTGGTGACGGTGCCGTAACGCAACCCCTGGGAATCACTGCCCGCCAGCAGGAGCTGAACGGTGGCGAAGAATGGGGCGTTGAAGATGTCCTGCTGGTTGCTGATCAGCTGACGCACGCTGTCAGCGATCTCCACCGAGCTGCGCTTGAGCTCGATCACAGCGATGGCGATGCCATTGAGATAGATCACCAGATCGGGCCGCCGCTCATGGCCGCCGCGCAGGGTGACTTCCTCGGCGAGGGCGAAATGGTTGGCCTCCGGGTGCTGCCAATCCACCAGATGCACCTGCTCACTGGGCGCTCCAGCGGCAATCTGCACCGACACGCCATAGCGCAGCAGCTGGTAGGTGCGCAGGTTGGCCTGGTAGAGGCTGATGCCGGTGCTGTCGGCGGCGGCGATCAGTTTCTGCAAGGCGGCGGCGATCTGCAGCTCGCCATAGCCACGCTCCAGCAGGTTGGCGCGCAGCAACGCCGCTTCGATGCAGCGGTTGTTCTCCCGCTGGCTCCAATCCCCGAGGAAGTCGTAGCCCAGCCCGTCAGATCTCGCCATGTCGGTGAACAGGGCGATGACGCGGTTCTGGGTCTGGCGTTCTGAGCGGGGCGCTTCTGGCAGGGGATCCACCGATGCTCGATTCATGCAGGCCTCGATTCGGCGCGATCTGGCGCCTGAGCGGTTTGCCCTTTAGCCGTCAGCCGGTATTTTTGCAGCCGGCTATTCGGTTTGTCTGGAATCGTGTACTCGATGCTTTGCTCGCTGAGCAGCGCGCGGATCACTTTGTTGAGCTGGCCGGAAATCTCTTTTTGGCCCAGGCCGCTGGAGAGTTCCGCCTTGGACAGCGCTCCATGACGCAACAAACCCAGCACACGCCGCTCCATCGACTCTGGCCGCGACTCTGGCTGTGACTCTGGCCGCGTCTCTGGCTGTGACTCTGGCTTGGCAACGGGCAGCCGCCACACGGTGGCCACGAAGCCATCTCGGATCGCGAATCCCGGCTCAGGCAAGCCCGCTTGCCGGCAGCGCCGGATCATGTCGCCTGTGCCCGTGCCCATCCGTTCAAGGAAGCGGCTATGGGTCTGGGGGGCGGAGCGGGGCGCGTCTGGCATGCCGGTGGTGGTTCAAGCGATCTTCTCCATCAACGTCCTCATGAACAAGTGAGGAATCTGATCTGTCTTCAGTAACAGCCATCGGCCACCGGTGATTGGTGTGATCACTGGATGATGAAGATGGTGCCCGGTATCACCGGGGTGGGTGCCTCGACCGGCTTCAGACGCTGTTTGCGGCCGTCGGGAAAGACCCGGATGATGAACCCACCTTCGGATTGCAGCACGCTTTGCCCCGAGGCCAGCACCTGCTCCCGAGCGGCGGCAAAGGCCTCACCGGAAACAGATGGAAACCAGTTCTCGAGGTCTTGAAGCTGCCGTTCCTGTTCGGACATGACCCAACCGTGCTGGGTCGACGTTAGCGCCGTCTCCAGGTCCTTCAGACTGAACGCCCTGGCGATGGCTGCTGACTCGGGGAGGGGCAGGGGCGATGAAGTTGCTCTACGCTCTCCACGTGTAGCCGAGATGATCAGGCTTAGTGCCTACGCAGCTGGTGTTGCTTCACAATAGGCTTCAAGACATTCAATCATTTTCATCTGATGAGCAGCCGCTTGATTGTCGCCCCAATTGACATTTTGATAAATCAAATCCATCTTCAGTGAATCCAGCCGACCTCGATTATTATTGATGAAACGCTGACGCTTCTCGTTATAGGGGAGATTGCTGTATTCCGAGTTTAGGCTACGGGAGACAAGAGCAAGGTTGCCAAAGTTATCCAGGTTTTCAATCACGCGGTTGTGATCCCGGTCGGTGGGAGTCTGGGGGGAAATGTGTTCCACTGAACTCTTGGCAGTGAGCCTGAACTTTGCCCATGCCTCCACAGGTCGCACCCTTTGAAACCAAAGCACGAACTCAAGCTTGTAGAACCAGTAGTGGGCAAACCTGAGGCCGCTCGTTTCGTTCAGCGCGTGCTGGTGAATCAATTCACTGCGAAGCCAAGGCTCGCTCATGAAATTCAACGTGCGACGCACGAGTGGTTCGTCGTACGCTGAGCCCAACAGGTGGTTATCAAGATGGCGCAGGTAAATAAAATACTGTTCGACTTCGGCCTCTGGGTGATCGTGGATGTACATGAGTAACGGCGTCAACCAATACTGCGTTGTGATCTCCTGGGAATGGTAGAGCATACTCTGTAAAAGCGAAAAACCCCGATTAGAATCCACCCCACGAGCCCGGCTCATGTAACGCTTTCCATTGCTGGAACTGACGGTGATCTTGCTGATCAAGTGAATTTCCTCCTCCCCTTGATCCGCCCACTTGATCATGTGCTCATCAAAGAGCACCCGCAGCTTCCAGAGCAAGCTGATAAAAGATCTCACATTGTCAGCCCGTTCAGCATCGTCATTGAAGAAGTGTGATTCAAATAGTTGCTGTAACTCCCGGTCGAGCAGTCGAGGAAGATCACCACGACGTCTTTGGTGCAGCCAGATCCGCAGCGTATGTTGGAGAAAGAGGGGGAAACCAAACATGCTGCGGACCCAAGACTGTTCAGCCTCCGTTACGCCAGATTGATCCTGCTGTGAATCTTGCTCTTCTTCTTCAGCAAGAATATCTTCGAGGGTCAGAACGTGATGGCCGCTATGTTCTTGCCTTCTTGATTGCAAGGCACACATCACGGCATCGGCATCTGACAGATGTTTGCGCTCATAGAGAACGGTTATTTCATGGGCGGGCACACCGGAGATAGCACTAAGGTTTCGTTCTACGAAGTTGTCCATGTCCGCACAGGCTTCCCAAAGCACGGCAAAGGAATTGCGCTCTTCCTCAAGCAGGGCATCGAGCATTCTGGCCTTCAGAATTTCGTGGTGCTGGAGCTGCACGCCACGATTGTTGATGACCTCAAATAGCTTATTAAGATCAGTCTCATGGGGCACTGAAGTGACAACGAACTTCACCTTCGTGAAGACAAACTCCGCTAACCCAGCCAGATGATCCTCCTTGCTTGCCACGCCAGGAGGAAGTGAGCGCTTTTCAAACAGGGAGCTCATTAAAGCCAAGGCCGTGCGCATGCGCTGCGTGGCCTCCACGTCTGCAGCGGGCTTGCCGTTAAATCCAAACGCCAGCGTGTGCAAGAATTGATTGACCTCAGGTCGAATGGCAAAGCGAAGACGCGGCACGTCATACTCTCCTGCCTTTATAGTCAGGAATGGCATCAACTCCCCGCGCCATGCATGACAAAGTAGCCAAAGGGTTGTGAACCGTTGCTGTCCGTCGATCAGGTCAAAACTCCGGCCTGCTTCGGCTTCCTGCTCAACGAGCAGCGTTCCTCCTAGAAAAAAAAGATCAGCACCGCACTCGTAAGCATTGACCACATCGTTCAAGAGCGTGAGCACCTGGTCTTCCCCCCAAACGTACAGCCGTTGATAGATGGGAATGTTGAAACTCCAGTCGGGGCTTTTCGCCACGATGTCGGCAAGGCTGGTGAGTTTAGAATCGATGTTCACGCGAAGCCTCCGCTCACCTTGGCGGTAATCCAGCTTTGCTTGCCACTCAACGAGTCCGACAGCGGACGACCGTAGTAGGCCAGTACAGCCTTCTTGTAAGCGCCCTGAACTCCCTTGCCAGTCTGGACGTTTTCATTGGCATAAGACTCCACCTGGCTATGGTGGGCCTTGAGATGCGAAATAATCTGCTCCGGCCGGTAGCTGTTGGCAATCACATCCAGCAGGTTTTGAGTGTTACTTTTGAAGAAATTCTGTGCCGCTTCATAGCGCACCTGCTGCTTCTCCAGGCGGATCGCCCCGAGGGCATGATCCATCCACAGCGAAAACTCCCAGAGTTTCTCGTCGTCGAACTGGTCAGAATACATCAGTGATGCAAGAAGGAAGATCTCCCGCAGAAATACCGAGTTCGCCATCAACAGCGCTGTGTAAACATCACGAAACTTGTGTAGTTCACAGGAGTCAGTTGGATCTGTCACCAAGCGGCGCAGGAGAGCCGCATACTTGTCTGCATAGAGAAAGAAGCCAATGCCCTTATGGAGAGGCTGGCGGATCGCAAAGGGTAAATCCTCAGGCTTAGGACTCAAGGAAATTCTGTTGCCATGGATTTCGCCGTGGCCATCTGGCATCAGCGTCAGCGCCGTACCCAGGCGGTTATGTCGCGAGCGATAGAGCGGAATCGTGTCTTGGCCTTCGGCTTCCCAGGTTTGCTTCTGGAACTCCTCCATCAACGCATCGTGATGGCCATACACCACCTGCTGACCGGTCCAGTAGCGCGCCCGCCAGAGAAACTTGGTGAACAGGCTCGGGGCGAACTCCTGCTCGTGGGACATCACTGAGGCTCCCTGCTGAACCACTTCCCAGCGTTGGGCACAAAGTTTTTGCAGGGCTTCCTTCCGTTCGCTGCCCGTCCCGTTAACAGCGCGAAGGTGGTAGGCCTTAAGCAAGTCGGTGGCATGAAGCGGCACACCTCTGTTGTTTTGCGTATCAAAAAAGGTGAACGCCAAATCCACCCGCTCCACGCGGATGACAGTGAAAGCGATCTGCATGAAGATCGCAGCCGTAAGCAGTTCGCTTTCCTCGCGAAAGATCCGGGCCGCCGCGCCGATGCGGTGGCCCGACTTCGGGGTATAGCTCAACGCACACTGGGCGGGCAAAGCTTCAGTGAGTTGCCGGTGCAGAACGCACAGGGCCGTGAGCCGTTGCTGGCCATCAATGATAAAGCGTTTCTGCTTGATTGCGTTCTGATGCACCAGAATCGTGCCCATGTAGTAGGGCGGCTTTGGATTGGGCTGCGCCTGGTAATGCGTCAGGTCATCGGACAACTGCCGGATCTTGTCATCATTCCAGACAAAGCCTCGCTGATAGGTATCCACCGCAAGGGGGAATGGAGACTCCGCAAAGAGCTGGGCAAAACTCTGTACGCTGACATCGACAGGAACCGGTTCGCTCATATCAGCCGCGTGCGCCCGGTGAGCAATTCCTGCATCAGGGCCAGGCTGAAAGCATATGTCTTTTCACAGTACTCCGCCAAAGACGCCAGCTCTATATCAATCTCCGCTGAGATAACCGAGCTGGACGAATGAGTGACCTTAGGGTTCACAAGTATCAAAAAACAGAAATGGCGGTCATTAGACCGGACGACTCTTGAATTCGGCATGCCAATCTAATAAGCGATCGATGTCTGAGGCAAGTTCATCAGGCAAGGGCAGCTCAACAGGCGCCTCATAAGACTGACTATGTTCATAGCAGGAATACTTGGTCATTATTGCATCGACAAGATCGCAGTCCTGGACCTGGATCTTGGATAGCTGATGGATTTTGCCCTGAGTATTGACAGCACGCCTATGTCTCTGTACTACATCGGCTAGAAAAACCAACTCGACGATGCGCTCGGTCAAGATCCGGAAGTCACTGCAAATAGCTCTTGCCATCGGATAATAAACCTCAGCGCCTTCTGTCTCTAGTGATGCGCGAGCCCTTACAAGCCTATCGTTTTTGAGATGATTCAAAGCCCTATCAGGCCGTTTCGCAAAGATTGGCACCTCGCCCGGTTCACCTGTGCCCCATGGCTCTCGGCGAATGTTGACATCATGCAGATCAGAGGCTTTGCTTGAGATTATTCCAAGAAAACTGACACGATGGGTGAATATAATCACTTGACGCACTTCGCTAATTGCGATCAAGCGGTCGATAACACGCTCCTCCCAGCCTTGGTCAAGTGATGAGATTGGATCATCAAAGATGAAGGGGCTAGAAATAGGCCTACCTGTAACGTCTGCCAAGAAGGCTGCCAAGGAGACAATTCGACGCTCACCTTCGCTGAGAATATCGGAGATGAGAGCGCCTTTTCCAACGGTATTTGTCAAGCGGATTTTATGCTTTACCCTGCCACGCTCCGCTCTGGTTCTGGCCAACTCAACTTTCAGATTGCTAGCTCCAAGAAGCCACAACTCATGATTGAAACGCTGGACATAAGCATCAGTAACGAGCGTTTCTGAAAGCTCACTGGCCTTTCTCGAAATCCCAGTTGTGCTGACTTGGCGTTTCCAGTTATTATAGTCTTGAATTCGAGTCAAGCGTTGCACTTCTTCTCGAATGGCTGCCACCTGCTCTGAAATCCATCGCTTGGCAAGTAGCTCCTTCCTGCGAGTCAGTGCAGCCTGCCGCGTTGCAGGATCCGACGATTCCATTATGGATATCGCCGATGCCTCAGCATCCGAGGCCAGTTGGCGAAGTAAGCGAATGAGTTCCCCAACTCCTGAGCTTGGCGGAGCTTCAGCTTGCGGCTCAGTCCTATCTCGAAGCGGCCGGAGGAATGTCTCCAGCTCAGCCCAAACAATCTCTAAAAGTACCTCTTGCTCCTCAGTCAGCTCAGCCGCCTGCGCTGCTGTTTGCAGGATTTCACTCGTTGGCCGAGTTTTGATGGATGCAAGGTGACTCACCAATGCAGCTTCTGCCTCTGCAGCCTCCGTTTCAATACGACCAGTAACGTAACTGTCAAACTTGGATAGCCGCTCGCGTGTGAAGGCATCCAGCTCTTGATGACAGAGCACGCAACGAGCATCCTCTTCAATGAAAGGAAACTCACTATCCGGATACGCCACGGCAATCGAAAACTCACGGGCAGCCGTCCAAAGTGCTCTCCAGGTTTCACTACCAACTCCATTGACATCGGATGCAGATTGGAGAGCCTCGGCGGCCTCTGTGGCAATACGGCGTTTCTCAACAGCTCCACGAATCAGTGACCGTGTGACTTCAAGACCAGCTCCTGTGACTTGAGCCAGTGCCTGGACAAGCGAGGCAGCAAGTAAATCAAGCTGCTGCTTTACCCCATGGCGTCGCTGTGCTGCAGATGCAGGGTCGGATACTTCAAGAGTTGCGCTCAACTGGCCCAGCTCTGTAACTTCTTGCTCAGACCACAGCGTCAGCGAAGCGACCTGCTCTTCTGTCCAATCATGTCGAAGAGATCCGTAGCTCAACGCAGCTGGTGTACCCTCATGCTCTGAAGGGATGATGGGCAGGCGGCGAACCAAAGCCCGTTCTTCAGCACCGAGGACTGAATCAACTCGGCCGCACACGGCCACCAAGTCCGCCAGGAGGGCTAGCTCTGGTGGAACAAACGAAGCTTCCGTTTCGGTATCGAGATAGATCCGGCCACAACTTGAATCAAAGATGTCGATGGAGGCCAAGTCTGGCAATGGATCGGGCGGTATCCAGTCAACTTCGCTGGGAACACCAGCAATCGAATAGTGAACATGGCAGAACTGGCGCGCTGGAGCATCTTCAAAAACACTGGAACGCAAGTCAACGGCTTGGGGTTTGCCTGATGCCTTGGCAATGATTCGACTATATCCTGTTTTCCCCGCTCCGTTGTGGCCATACACCACGCTCAGATTGCCGGTACCAAATCCAAGCGGAATACGCGGGTTGAGGGCGTCAATCCCTTCTATGGGGCCAAGCGCGAGGAGTCTTAGCTCAGCTTGAGGCTGCACATTAGCGGCTAGCAGAATTACTGGCTCAGGAAGCGCTTCCGCAGGTGCTGATGCTTTGATCCAAACCACCAAATCAGCAATATCCGACTCAGAGAGCGAACCATTGCGCAATAGTCGCTCGGCAGCCACTTGAAGCCAAGGCAACTGCTGCTGAAGCCAGCTAAGGAGTTCCGGGTTCATATCATCCGCGTGCGCCCGGTGAGCAATTCCTGCATCATGCCTTGCTTGAGGGCGCGGGTCTTCGCCTGCCGCTTCTCCAGCCCTGTCAACTCTGTGTCCATCTCCGACAGCACGGAGGCGATGGCGGTTTGTTCGTCGGGGGGTGGTTTTGGAATCTCCACTTCCAAGTAATCTCCGAGCCGGATATTCGGATACGTCGAAGCCTCGACCAGTGTCGGTAGCAGCTTCTTCACGTTGTGCGAGCACAAGTAGAAATAGAGGAATAGGGGGACGATGGATGTCGGTCGCAGCAGCATCAGGAAATTGCTAAACAAAAACTTTCCGGCGCGAGTGCCATCCACGAAGCCAAGTTTCCCAGATTGAATACTCGCCGCCGAACCACTCGACTTCACGACGATCAAGTCACCCTCCTGAATGGAATAACGCTGCACTTTATCTTGGGGAAAAAATCGAACTGCCATTTGTTTGATGTTCCATGTGTCGTCGGTATCGATGTGGGCTGTGGTTGCAACGAGAACCGGCTGCAATCCTTCTCGTGGCTTCTCTTCGCCATAAATTCCGCTCGGAATCAGGTGGACGAGTTCTCCCAACCGCTTCATCTCCCACTCGCCGTGGAAGCCGGGGAGGCGGGTTTGACCGGTGAGGAGTTGCTGCATGGCGGCCTGTTTGAGGTCGCGCTTCTTGGCGATGAGCCGGTCCAGCGCGCCCAGTAGCGCATCCACATCGCTCAACGCCGTCGCGATGGCGCGTTGTTCGGGGAGGGGTGGGAGCGGAAGCTGAAGATAACGAATGTCGTCAACTTTCGCATGTCCGACGGTGGAGCCGCCAATCTTCCTCAGAAGGTTGACTCTCACGGGTACAGACATCAGCGAATAGAGGAGATAGCCGGTTTCTGTTTTCGTCGGCGATGGCCGGTAAAGCATCATCCTTTGGCCAAGGCACACATTGCGTGCTTCAGGAACTGCACAAACTTCGCCGAGTGGAGCTTCTCGGGTTATCAAAATATCTCCGAACTGAGGAACTGCTCGAGCCGTCCATTCGCGAAAAGACGCCTCATCAGTGAAACGAAGATCTTCGATAACGAATTGACCGTTCCTAACGTTTGGCGTTCGAACCACGGCGTAGTCACTATCAGGAACAACTGGAGGCGTCCTGTTTTTGCAGTCCACTACCAGCTCACACGCTTCTGTCGCGGTAACGACCTCCCACTCTTCCGGGATGACGCCCACCTCCGTCTGCTTGTAGCCCGGCTTCAGTTCCATACCGCTCCCATCGTTTTGAGGTGTTCGTCCACGCGGCGGGCGAGGGTGGCCACTTCGTCGGTGAGCTGCGGCAGTGGTGTGGCGTAGCGCTCGGCCAGCTGGCGGATTCGGCCGGTGAGCGTCTGCGACACACGGTCGAGTTCGCCCTGCACGGCGGTGGCGAGGGTGGCCAGCCATTTGTCGTCCACCACGAGGGCCTTGATGTCGTCTTCGCTGAGGGTGGGGTACTTGGCCAACAGCTTGGTGTTGAGGTTGTCCTGGGCGGCCTTGAGCTGGGCCTTGGTTTCGGTCTGCTGGGTCAGCACGTCGGCATAGTTGATAAGCGCCTCGCGTTCTTCGGCGTAGTCGGCGTCGCGGCCAATCTCCTTGAGGCGGGCTTTCAAGGCTTTGGCGGTGATCTTCTGCTTGTCGCCTTCGCCTTCGATCACCTCCACCAGCAGGCCCTCTTCGCCGCTGTTCTCCTCCAGGGCTTCATCGAGATCCTGCTGGAGCGAAGCCAACAGGCAATCAAGATCCGAAATGGTGACTTGCTCGGCCTTGAAAAAACGCGCAATCAGCAGTTCGGCCGTCACCAGATCGGATTTGAAGCGGCGTTTGCCCTGCTTGAAATCTTCCTTTTCAGGCCAGACCAGCTTGCCGTCCTTGTTCTTCACCTGCTGGATCTCGCGCGGCTGCGCGCCCTCCTTCCAGCCGGCCTCGGCGATCAGGTAGGCATCGTCCTGCAGGGTTTCAGCCCAGTAGTCCATCAGGTGCTGGTACACGTCGTAGGCATCCAGCAGCGGCGTGGCCTGGAAGCTGGCGAGCAGCTGCTCGGCAATCGTTTCGATCAGGGGCTTCGGGTGGCTGCCCGGGCCCAGATCCTTGAGCAGCACCGCGCTGGCCGCCTGCCAGTGCTCGAAGAGTTGGCGGGCCTCGCTGGTGAAGGCGGTGAACTCAGGGTGGCTGAAGATCGCGGATTTGAGCTCGGCCAGCGGCAGCTCCAGCGCGGCGTAGCCGGGGCGGCCGGCGGACGCGAACAGTGCGGCGCGCAGGCCGGGCATCAGCGCCCAGTAGCTGCCGAGGGCCTCCAGGTCGCGTTCGGGGATGCCGCCGCGCAGGTGGGCGTCGATGTCCTGCAGGTCTTCGGGTTCGCTGCTGTCGATGTAGCGCGGCAGGTTGAGGTTGTAGTCGTTGCGGGGATCGGCGATCTCCTCCAGCGGCACCAGGCGGGCGTAGCGCCGGTTGCTCTCATCGAGGCGGCTGAAGGTGTCCACGATCCGGTGCAGGTCCTGCTCGCGCAGGCGGTTCTTGGGGCCGTCTTTCTTGAAGCCCTTGCTGGCATCGATCATGAAGATGCCCTTGCGGGAGCCGGCGTTCTCCTTGTCGAGCACCAGGATGCAGGCGGGAATGCCGGTGCCGTAGAAGAGATTGGCGGGCAGGCCGATGATCGCCTTGAGGATGCCGGAGCGCACCAGCTGTCTGCGAATCACCGCTTCGGCATTGCCCCGGAACAGCACACCGTGCGGAAGGATGCAGGCGGCTTTGCCGCTGCTTTTCATCGAGCGCAGGATGTGCAGCAGGTAGGCGTAGTCGCCCTGCTTGGCGGGTGGCACGCCCCAGCTGAAGCGCTGGAAGCGGTCACCGCTGCCGCCCTCGCCCAACGACAGCCCCGTCGACCAGGTCTTGTCGGAAAAGGGTGGATTGGCCACCACATAGTCGTAGGTGCGCAGCTGCTCGCCGTCCTTGAACTTCGGATCGAAGAGCGTGTTGCCCGAGAGCACGTTGGCGGTGGGGAAATCGTGCAGGATCATGTTCATGCGGGCCAGGCCCGCCGTGGTCACGTCCTTCTCCTGGCCTTCGAGGGTGATCGGCTTGCCCGCCTCGGCGGCCACCTTGAGCAACAGCGAACCGGAGCCGCAGGTGGGGTCGTAGGCGGTGGTGGAAGCAACGGCATTCGCAGGCGCGATGCCGATCACCTTGGCGATGATGCGGCTCACTTCCGAGGGCGTGTAGAACTGCCCCTTGCTCTTGCCACTCTGGCTGGCGAAGTGCCGCATCAGATACTCATAGGCATCGCCGAGGATGTCGTCGTTTTCCGCGCGGTTCCTGGAGAAATCGAGCGCCGGCGTTTCGAAGATGGCGATCAGATTGCCGAGGCGCTCCACCTTGTCGGCGCCGTCACCGAGTTTGTTGGAGTCGTTGAAATCGGGGAAGTCGCTGCGGGCCAGCCGTGCGTTGGCATCAATCAGCGGCTGGATCACCTCGGTGTTGATCCGATCGCCGATGTCAGCCTTGCCCTTGAGCGCCACCATGTCTTTGAAGCTGGCGCCATCTGGGATCACCACGGGCGGAGCGAAGTCGTCAGAGTTGCCATATTTATCGGAAACGTATTTGATGAACAGCATGAACAGCACATAGTCCTTGTACTGGCTGGTATCCATGCCGCCGCGCAGTTCATCGCAGGAGGCCCAGAGCGAGGAATAAAGATCGGACTTCTTGATCGCCATTCCGTTCGCTCAGCCCGCCGTCAGCGACCCAGTGTGATGCTCGGTGCCGCCGGCCTGCTCCAGGGCTGCGGCGGGGGCGTTGAGCTGGTCCTGATCGGGCATCGAGGGATCAGGTGGGGCGGCGCTGGGGCGAGTCTGGCTGGGGTAGGGCGGTTTTGGGGAGAGGCGGGCTGGAGCACCACGGCGCGGGGCAAGGGTCCATGGCCTTGTGATTGATCCAAGAGACGCGTTTGGGCTTGCTTGATGACCCCCACCCGGATCACCCACAACCCCGCGCCATGCGGTGGCAAGCCATGCATCCGCGGCAGGCGCATCCGGCTGAGGCTGGCTCAGCAGGGAATAGCCATGCTCAGAAGTCGTCATCAAGCCGGCGGCGGCGTGATGCACGCTGCGGGCTGCGGCCCACCCCTCCTGGCCTTGGCCATGAGCAGCGGTCAATGGCAGCGGTGTCGCCTGGAGGCATCCTAAAGGGGACTTGTGTTGCTTAACAGCACCATGGCTCCAGCTCCTCTCAAGGCGCGGGCCAGGGGTTGATCAACTCGATTCCGATGCCGGCGAAATCCACCTCGTTGCGGGTGGCCAGTTGGGCGCCCTGGGACAGGGTGATGGCGGCGATCACCGCATCGGCCGTGCTCATCGGCTGGCCCAGGCGTTCCCTCTGCCACAGCAACTCCCCATACCAACGGGCGGCCCTCAGGCAGACGGGCGATGCCATGCAGGACCTCCGCCTCATTCATCGCCGTAAGACCCACCATCGCGGGCTCCAGGCGATCGGCCCAGGCCAGCACCAGGGGTTCGGGGCGGGGCCGCATCAGCTCCGCAATCACGTTGGTGTCCAGAACGATCAAGCCTGCTCCCCATCGAAGCGGGCGGCAGCTGCCATCGACACGCGAGCCGGCAGATCGAGTTCCACCCCGCCGCATGAGGCGAAATGGGCCTGAATGCGGCTGCCCAGGCCTGGACCGGCTGGCACCTCAGGCGACGCCGCCACCGCCTGCCTGAGGATCGTGCGCGCCTCCTCTTCCATCGAGCAACCATGGCGCGCCGCCTGAAGCCGCAGTCGGGCCTTGGTGGCGTTGTCGAGGTTGCGGATCGTGAGACTCGCCATGCCCCGATGCCAGCAACGCTAGCGGCGGCTGCCAGCTCGCCCCGCCGGGGCCCGAAGCTGGAGCCCGAAGGCGTGAACCGCCGCTGCGAACCGCTGCCATGAGCGACCCCACCGATCCCGCCGTTCCTCCCGGCCACCCCACCGATCCCGCCCAGCTGCGCCGCGACTACCGCCGCGAGGCCCTGCGGCGCGCTGATCTGGCCGCTGATCCGGTGGCGCAGTTCCGCCGTTGGTTCGATCAGGCGGTGGCGGCCGAGCTGAGCGAAGCCAACGCCATGGTGCTGGGCACCAGCGATGGCGCGCGCCCCAGTGCCCGCACCGTGCTGCTCAAAGCCTTCGATGCCCGCGGCTTCGTGTTCTTCACCCACTACGAAAGCCGCAAGGCCACCGAGATCGCCGCCCATCCCCAGGTGAGCCTGCTGTTTCCCTGGTACGGGCTGGAGCGGCAGGTGATCGTGCTCGGCCGGGCCGAGCGGATCAGCACGGCCGAATCGCTCGCCTATTTCCTCTCGCGCCCGGTGGGCAGCCGGCTGGGGGCCTGGGTGTCGCAGCAGAGCGCCGTGATCAGCTCCCGCTCGCTGCTGGAAGCCCAGTGGGAGGCGATGGCGCGCCGCTTCGCCGGTGATGAGGTGCCGCTGCCGCCGGCCTGGGGCGGCCTGCGGGTGGTGCCGGTGGAGTTCGAGTTCTGGCAGGGACGGCAGAACCGCCTGCACGATCGCTTCCGCTACCGGCCCAGCCAGCCGGCGGCCACCAGCGGCGCTGGGGCAGAGGGCAGCGCCTGGCTGATCGAGCGGCTGGCGCCCTGAACGGGGCAGGCGCAGCGGCAGCCAGCGGCGTTCCTCCTGCCTACCTTGGCCCGATGCGCTTGCTGCACACCTCCGACTGGCATCTGGGCCGCAGCTTCCACGGCGTCTCGCTGCTCGATGAGCAGGCGGCGGCGATCACACGGATCGTGGCCCTGGCGCGGGAGCATGAGGTTGAAGCGGTGCTGATCGCCGGCGACCTCTACGACCGCGCCATCCCCCCCGCCGAAGCGGTGGCCCTGTTCAACGACGCCCTGGCCCGGCTCAGCGCCGGCGGCACCGCCGTGGTGGCGATCGCCGGCAACCACGACTCCCACGTGCGGGTGTCGGTGTACGACCCGCTGCTCTCCACCTTCAACATCACCATCCGCGGCGACGTGCGCCGCGCCCACGAGCCGGTGCTGCTCACCCCCAGGGGCGGCGGTGCGCCGGTGGCGATCTACCCGCTGCCCTACCTGGAGCCGGCGGTCGATGGCCCCGCCCTCTCGGGGGAACCCGGCCGCCTGCGCCATGAGCAGGTCACCCGGCTGGCCCTCGCCCGCCTGCGCGCCGATCTGAGCGGGCGGCCCGGGCATCGCGCCGTGCTGGTGGCCCACACCTTCGTGGCCGGCGGTGAAAGCTGCGAGTCGGAGCGGGAGCTCACGGTGGGCAACGTGGATCGCGTCAGCGTGGAGGCCTTCGCCGGCTTCGACTACGTGGCGCTCGGCCATCTGCACCGCTCCCAGCAGCTGGCCGGCCCGCGCATCGCCTACTCCGGCACGCCGCTGCCCTATTCGTTCTCCGAGCAGGACCACATCAAATCGGTGCGGATCGTGGAGCTGGCCGCCGCCCCCGGCGCGCCCGAACCGGCGGCGGTGCAGGTGATTCCGCTGCAGGTGGGCCGGCCGCTGCGCACCCTGCGCGGCCCGATCGAGGCGCTCTGCCACGATCCCGCCCACGCCCCTGCCGAAGCCGCCCGCGTGCGGGCGATCCTCACCGACGACACCCTGCCGCTGCAGGCGATGGCCCGCCTGCGGGCCCGCTTCCCCCACATCGCCGAGCTGCGCCACGAGCCGCCGGAGCTGGTTCGCGCCAGTGGCGACGAACGCCACCGTCAGGTGCGCCAGGCCAGCTCGCCCCTGGCCCTGGCCACCGCCTTCTTCGCCGACCAGCAGGGCCGGCCGCCCAGCGACGCCGAAGCCGAACTGCTGGAGGCGGCCCTGGCCCAGGCGTTGCGGGGAGGGGAGCGTTGAAGCCGCACCAGCTGGTGATCGAGGCCTTCGGGCCCTACGCCGATCCGGTGGCGATCGACTTCGACGCGCTCGCCGCCGAGGGGTTGTTCCTGATCCACGGCACCACCGGCGCCGGCAAGACCTTCCTGCTCGATGCCCTCTGCTTCGCCCTCTATGGAGAGGTATCGGGCGATCGCAGCGTCAAGGGGCTGCGCTCCGATCACGCCGCTCCTGGCGCCGTGCCGCGCGTGAGCCTGGCGTTCTCCTGCGGCGAGGCCCGCTACCGGGTGGAGCGCAGCCCTGCGCACAGCGCCCCGAAGGCCCGCGGCCAGGGCGTCACCGACAAGCCCCCGCAGGCGTTGCTGCTGCGGCTGGGCGCCAACGGCGAGGAGCAGCCGGTGGCGGCCCGAATCACCGAGGTGACCCGCGAGGTGCAGCAGCTGGTGGGCCTCAACGCCGCCCAGTTCCGCCAGGTGATCCTGCTGCCCCAGGGCCGCTTCGCCGAAGTGCTGCGGGCCAAAGCCGACGACCGCGAAGCCCTGCTCAAGACCCTCTTCGACACCGTTCTCTACGAGCGGGCCGGCTGGTGGCTCGACGACCAGGCCAAAGCAGCGCGTCAGGCCGTCCAGAAGCAACACGACGCCCAGGCCGTGCTACGCGACCAGGCCGGCCACGCCTGGCTGCCGTATGCGGGGCTGGCTGAGGCTGATGGGGCTGATGGGGTGCCAGCGCCTCGGGCCCTCGGCGAGCCTGCAGCGCTCGCCGCACCCGTAGCACCTGTTGTTCCCACCGATCAGGCTGGCCTTGAAGCTTTGGTGGGGCGGATCGCTGCGGTGGTGGAGGCCAGTGCCGCCGCCCGAGCTCAGGCCGATGCGGCCTTCACGGCGGCCCGCGCCACCCGATCCGGGCGCGAGGCGCTGGCGGAGCGCTTCGACCGGCGCGCCGCCGCCGCCGCCCAACTCGCCGAGCTGGAGGCGAAGCAGCCGCTGGTGCTGGATTTCCGCCAGCGTCTGGCGCGGGCGGAGCAGGCCGAAGCGCTGCGCCCCAGCCTGGTGGCCGAGCAGGAGGCGGCTCAGGCGCTGGCGCAGCTGGAGCAGGAGATCCGCAGCTCCCTGCTCAACGCCCGGCGGGCCCAGGCGCAGGCCCCGGCCCTGCCGCTTGCGGTGCAGGCGCTGGATCTCGACGTGTTGCCGTCGCCGGAGGCGCTCGGCAGTGCCGGCGCCGATCTGGCCGCCCGGGCCGCCGAGGTGCGGGAGCTGGCCAACAAAGCCCAGGAGGCCAGCGCTGCCAGCCAGGCCGCTGCCGCTGCCGGCCAGCGCGCCGCCGCCGCCGAGGCGCAGGCCGCCGAAGCCGGCGCCCGGCTGCAGCAGTTGCAGGCGCAGCAGCAGCAGGAGCTCGCCACGCTCGCCCAGGCCCGCACCGCCCACGACCAACTCGATGGTCTGCAACGGGCCGCCCGCGAGGCCACGGCGCAGGCCGCCGCCGCCGCCGCCATCGCTCCGGCCCAGGCGCGGCAGCTGGAGGCGATGGCGGCCCGCAACGCCGCCGATCAGCGCCTGAACACCCACAACGCCGCGCTCAACCACCTGCGCCGCCGCCAGATCGAGGGCATGGCGGCGCGGCTCGCCGCTGGCCTGGAGGCTGATTCCCCCTGCCCGGTGTGCGGCGCCACGGCCCACCCGCAGCCGGCCCTGCCCACCGCCGATGCGGTGGACGATGGCCAGATCCAGGCGGTGGAGCAGCAGCTCGCCGCCGCCCACACGGACGTGCACGCTGCTGGTGTGGCCGTGGCCCAGGCCGAGGCGGCCCTGCAGGGCGTGCTGGAAAAAGCCGGGGCCGGCTGCGAGGCAGTCGCCGCCGCGCTCGCCGCCCGCACCGCCAGTGAGGCCCTCGCCGCCGCCAGCGCCCAGGCTGCGCGCCTCACCACCCTGGAGCAGGGCACCAAGGCGCGTGAGCAGCAAGGCCAGGACCTGCAGCAGGCCATCGAAGCTGCCCGCACGGCGATGGCGCTGGAGAGCAGGGCGCAGCAGGAGGCCAGCGGCCGGGCCGCCGAACTGGTGGCTGTCGTGGCGCAGGAGCTCGGCGCCGGGCTGGATCCCGCCACGGTGCTGGCGGCCTTCGCGCCGCTGGAAGCCGCCCTGCGCCGCCTGATCGGCGCCGCCGCCGACCACGCCCGGGCCGTGGCCCGCCAGCAGCAGGCGGCGCAGCGGCTCACGGCTGAACGGGCCGCTTCCCCCTTCCCCACCGCCACCGAGGCCACCGCCGCCCTGGTGGATGCCACCAAACGCGCGCACTGGGCCCAGCGGATCGAGGCCTATGAGAAGCAGGTGATCGAGCTGCAGGGCGCCCTGGCGGCTCCCGAGCTGGCCGATCTACCCGAGCAGCGGCCCGACACCGCCGCCGCCCTGGAAGCGGAATCCCTCGCTGATCAGCGGCGCACCACAGCGGTGGAGCGCCACAGCGAAGCGCGCGGCGCCCAGGCCGAAATCCAGCGGCTCACGCAATTGCACCGGGAGCGCGCCGCCGGCCTGGCGCAGCAGCGCACCCACGCCGAGCTGCTCAGTGCCGTGGCCTACCGCTGCCAGGGCAAGGCGGCGCCCTACATCTCCCTGCAGCGCTGGGTGCTCTCCGCCTACCTCGCCGACATCTGCCGCTACGCCAACCAGCGGCTCACCCTGATGACCTCCGGCCGCTACCAGCTGCGCCTCACCGACGAGGGCGGCCACGGCGGCCGCCAGGCCGGCCTTGGCCTGCGGGTGCTCGATGCCTACACCGGCGAGGAGCGCGAGGTGAGCAGCCTCTCGGGCGGCGAAACCTTCCAGGCGTCGCTGGCCCTGGCCCTGGGCGTGGCCGACACCGTGCAGGCCCATGCCGGCGGCGTGCCCCTGGAGGCGCTGTTCATCGATGAAGGCTTCGGCAGCCTCGACCCCGACAACCTGCAGCTGGCCATGGACGAACTCGACCGCCTGCGCGAAGGCGGCCGCATGATCGGCCTGATCAGCCACGTGGGTGCCCTGCGCGAGCGCATCCGCGGCGGCATCGAAGTGATCGCCGGCGATCGCGGCTCCACGCTGCGGGTGGAAGCCTAAGCAAGTGTATGAAAATGTGCTTAAACAAGCTGGGCTGGGGAGCATCCAAGTTCAGCTCATGGACTCAGAACTATGAAAATAAGAATGTAATTATGCCTTGCCTAAAAGTCTAAGGCGACATACTCCGCAGTCGGTTAGCCGGAATGATTAATCACCTCGCCCAGTAGACTTTTCGAACAAAAGCATACCCGCTCAAGGCAAAGGAGCGCCACAAGCACGTCAAAGACTGCCTCAACGTTGCACCAATGCCCAAAAAGGCTACACTTAGCTTCAAATACCAAAATTCATGCAGAGCCCGCCAGGAGAACGAACTCCTTCATCAGGTTCGATCACCGTAAACCCTATCCAGCTCGTGCGCTGGATTCGAAACCAAGTAGAGCTTGATTACATTGTCAAGCAGGCGAGCGACTCTCCCGCCCTCTATCAGCGAGGAGATAACGAGCTAATCGTTGCTCCTATACAAGTTGATGTCGTTGGCCGTAGGCATCGAAGCACTTCAAATAGGCTAAGAGAATTTTTCTGGCCAAGCGCCAAGTCCATGCGAGGGAAATGCTTTGGCACTAAGAGTTTTGACGACACTTGCGGCAAAGCCGCAAACACAATGGCGGGCAGCACTGCATGGGATGCCGTCAGTACAGTTCCATTTATTCAATTTTCCCTCCAGAATTACCTGAATTTTGTCGCATTTCCAGCAGCGTTAGGCCTTTCAATTGGCTTGATGGTCCTATCAAACATTGCGGGCAAGCTCGGTTCTAATAGAGCCAAGGGAAGAGAGACTATTGCGACCACTGGACTACTTCTGTTTATCTTGCTTTCTGGCGCAAAAACATTACTGTCTGGAGTCGGATTTGACATTTTGGTCAATAAAGATGGAATAACCCGACAATATTCTCGTGAACTAGCAACAGCACAACTAGAAGAAAGGCAGAAAACACTAAGTCAGCTTCAAACTCTTAAAAACCCCAAGCTCTTGAACTTCCAAAGCAGTTGTGATGCACTAAAGGACCAGCTGAAGGGAACTGACAAGGATCTCCAGCCCAAGGCGTGGGAGAATCTATGGGTACAAGCTTTTGGGGAATACAAGCAGCAAGAATCCATGAGAGGCCTAACTAATCAGCAAATCCTTGACCGATTCGGTGGGGTCAATCAAGTTCCAGGGGTTTGTAAGCGATATGAACTTCAACAAGCTGAAGATCTTAAGGAGGCATCAGCCCTTCAGTCAAAGGTGTCTGATTGGCGAGTAAAAATTGGATCAGTTCCGCCACTTACATTTCTACGGAAGGAGTTTCCGGACGTCTTCTCTGAGGAATTCAATGAATCCAAGCCTGGGCAGATCGAAATTAGGTCAGGTCAGACTATCGTTACTCAAGCATTCCAGCAATTTTTCTCAAAACTCCTAGACCCAAGCAGAGTACTAGAACTCGGCGTTTCTCTTTTCTGGATGGTTATGAGCATAATCTTAAGTCTTCTCGCGACAATTCTTCTTTGGGCTCTCTCAAGAAGCAAAGAGATGAAGATGTCTTACGAGACTCGTCTTCTTCCTTATACTCAGCAACTACTGCAAGCATATCAGGAAAGACTCCCATTAGCTCTTCAGCAAGCGCGAATGCGAAGGGAAGCCGAACAACAAGAGGGGACAAAATGACCGATTATTCAATCAACTCTGAGTGGATTGGGTTTACCTCTCGATCTCCCGAGGTCCAAGCGAAAGTCAATGAGATTTACAGGGATTTTGGGAATAAGGACTTGTCACCATCTCTACAAGAATTTTACGAAGATATGGAGTGGGGTCAGTTACACCAATCTATTCTTTACAAAGGCTTGATTGAGTCTCAGCGGTTAAAACGATGTCTTACTGCTTCTGAGATGCAGGCTTTATCATCACCACCATCTGTAGGGATTGATCAAGGTTTTTATGAAGATGATTATGATGACACTACAACCGTTCCAATTCAACCAAATGACGTTGAAGGAAGATCTTTGGCTTGGTTTGTTGCTCGTCCACCTAACCCAGAGATTGGTCGAAAAGCATCCGATATCCTAGATCAGAGAATATTAGATTTTTATGTTACTCATGTGAACGAGACTGGAGAAACCTATTTTCCTCAACTAGAAGCTCAACTTCGCGCTTACTATGAATTGATAGCAGACTAGGAATTTTGCAGTGAACACAAACTTCTTTCTTTTCACGCTAGGGCCTGTTGGGTGGACCATCCTATTTATACAGCTATCGCTTTTCCTGCTATTAATCATTCTCGGGGAGAAGCTTAAACGCTCTACACGAGCGTTACGTGCATGCTTGGGTACTTCACTACGAGAGTCTCGCGATTGCCTAACTGAGAATGACGCTAGCCTTAGCATAGCTCGTTCCTGCAGTACTCGCTACCGAATTGCAGCAGCCAAGATAGAAAGTGTTGATTCTTATGCGATCAGCTCAAGCGAAGTGTCTCGTGCAACAGCAGCAGTGCTCTTGGGAAGAAAATGGTCATTTTCACAAGTTGATGATCTACTTCATGGTGGACCAGGCTTTCTTGTAACCCTTGGCTTGATCGGCACATTTGTTGGCCTAATTGGGAACATGAGTGAGCTTTCTAGTCTCATTCGTGGATCAGAAAGTGCAGTTGAACAAACATCTCTCATGGATGGACTTGCCAACCTCTTTCCATCTCTTGCAGCTGCTTTCTCAACAAGTCTTATGGGAGTAACCTTAAGCAGCTTTCTGTGGCTAATCGGTACAGCCAACGGAATCCTTGGCATTAAAAATGACACTATTGAACTTCTAGCTGGGTATCTCGAACAGGTGATTCAGACAGATTGTAGAAGGTATTCCCTTGTAGGGGAATCCATGGAGAGGATGGAAATCTATTTGACTGACTATCTTTCTCAGTTCAGCGAAAAGGTTTCTCGCGCTATTGAGAATGCAATTGCAAGCAGGATTGAGAAATTAGTATATTCTCTCTCGACGCAGATCAATGAGACAAAACAGTTTGTAATTCAAGTCAAAGAAGGATCTGAGAAATTGGGATATGCAGGCGAACTTTATCTCAGGGCAGCCAAACAGTTTGAACAAACCAAGTTTGCACAGGACTTCTCAGAAGCATGTGAGAAGTTTCTTCAACATACTGAGGCATTACGGTCTGCAGCTAACAATCTCTCTTTAACTGCAAGACAATCGGTTGATGCCTCGGAGTTGCTTGGAGGTATTATCCTTAAGACTAGTGACAGTCAAGGTAAATTCTTAGACGCCGTTGAATCTGCAGATAAGCGCACTGAGCTCTTGTCTGTGTTGGGTACTCAGTCAAATGAAATTCTGAGTTCGGCAACCGCTTCCATGGAAAACGTGCAGAAAAAAGGTCTTACTTGGCTTAGTGCACGTGCAAAAACCGACCGGGCGTTAGTAAAGCTTACCGGGGAGATGAGCGATGCAATCCAGCTTATTGGTGGGATAGCCCGCACACTCTCAAATGAGCAAGCAGCAGATATCAAGTCGCTTCACGGAAACTTAGGTGAACTGTTTCAAGCGGTTGAATCCCTTTCATCCATTTCCAGACTTCAGCTTGCTTCGTTGTCGGAGGTTCAGGCGGAGCTCGCTAGGATTGCAAGTGGCATCGAACGAAATCCTCCACCTCCACCTCCTTCTTTTGCCGATAGATCATAACTGAACTGAATCCATGCCAAGCCTAAGGAGAACTACCAGCCAAAACCGAGATACATCTGTATGGATTCCCATGACTGACCTTCTTACAAATACTCTACTTGTTTTTTCGTTGTTTATTGCTGTTACCACCTTAGTTAGAGCTATGAATTCCAAGCCCCCAGTAATCAACTTGGGAGACAGTCAGAACTACCGTTTCTCTACAGGTAGCTACACGCTTACAGAAGGATTCAAGCAATCTCTTCACAAGTATGCTTTGCCTTTGATTGAGCGGACTGTTCGGTGCTATGGAATCGATACGATAGAATTGATCGGACACACGGATGGGACTCCTGCGGGGGGATCAAGCAACCTTGATCGCAAGTTATCAACAATTAAAGAAGTGAAAACTCTATCTGGTTATGCTGCTGGCAGCAACGCAGATCTCGGGTTGCTTCGAGCTCTTGCAGTAAAGAGTGAACTAGAGTCTTTGTTGTCTAATCCAAACAATCATGTTTCCTATCGGGTGCTTTCAGGTGCCAGCCTCATAGGCAAAAATGGAGCTCTTTCACCTGCAAGAAATGAAAACGATCTTTCAAGAAGGAGAATCGAAGTCAGATTTTTTCGTATGAACGATGCTCCATTCTTGCCTAAATGTTCGTGAATCTAAGCTGCCTCGAATCCTAATTCTAAGGTAATCTATATCCTGCAGATCGCATTAATTCAATAACTCGCGACTGTAACTTCCTAATCACAGCAACCCCCGGTGGCGCACGAACAGCTGCACCATCGCCCAGGAGCCCAGCGTCACCTTGATTGCCACCAGCACATTCAGCAGCGGGATCCAGCTGCCGCCCGCCAGGCTGCCGAACTCCCCGGGCGGTGGCGGCAGGCCGCCCAGGGTGAGCGCAGCCAGCAGCACGAAGGCGATCACCGCCCCCTTCTCCCAGAGGTCGGCGCGGTAGCGGCGGTAGACGCGATCGGAGAGCTCCGCCGAGCCGCTGATCAGGGCCAGGCCGATCGCGGTGCCGCCGGCCACCCCTGCCGCGAAGCCGCCACCGGGCGAAAGATGGCCGCGCAGGGCCAGCTCCACGCCGATCAGGGCAGCGATCGTGCCGCTCAGCTGGCAGAGCACCACCGAGGGGGCATCGTCGAGGGCACGCACGTTGGGCTTGGTGGGTTCACCGGCCAGCAGGAACCGCACCCCGATCGAGGCCAGGGTGAACACCACCACCTCGGTGACCGTGTCGTAGAGGCGGGTGTAGAGGATCACCCCCGACACCAGATTCGGCACGTTCGTCTGCTCGACGAGGGTGTTGATCAGCGGCAGCAGATCCGCCGTAGGCGGCAGGGCCGAGGCCAGGGGGGAGAGGCAGAGGGCCGTGGCGGCCACCAGGTAGAGCCAGGTCATGGGGCGGCATTCTCGAGGTCGAGCGCGCCGCCGTTCTCGCGCCAGGAGCGGTAGCCCTCCAGGGCCTGCAGGCGCTTCAGCAGCCGTGGATTCACCACCAGCAGCTGCTGATCCGTGTCCAGGCGGCCATGGCAACCGTTGGCGGCACCGAGGGCCGCTTCTGCGGGCGGCACCAGCCGCAGCCGCAGGCCCGCCGGCTCCAGCCAGGCGCGCAGCAGCTGCTGGCTCTGCGCCGACGGCGGCGCACCTTCCGGAAACGACAGCCGCAGCGCCATCGACGACCGCAACGCCACGGCGTAGAGCGTGGTGGAGAGCAGGGTGCCCACCAGGGCTTCGGTGATCGCCACATCCGGCGCCCCCAGCAGGGCGTAGAGCAAGGTGGCCACCGAGCCGAGAATGCCGCGCAGCACCAGGGTCTGGTAAGGGTTGCTCTGGCTCACCAGCAGCACGGCGGTGAGCGGCAGCAGGGCGGTGATCGGCAGAAGCAGATCCAGCTGACCGGCCAGGTCGAACGGGGCGTTCATGGGGTGTGCTCCTGCCCGGTGCGGCGGCTGGGGTGGGCTGGCAGCGAGCAGGCCGCCAGCACATAGCCGAAAATCGTGTTCCACACGATCAGGCCCACCAGCGCCAGGGTGAGCAGCGGCCACTGCCCGGGAATGCGCAGCAGCAGGCCGAGCAGCATCAGCGAGGAGCCCAGCGTGTCGGCCACCGAGAGGGCATGCAGCTTGCGCAGGTAGCTGTGCTTGCCCAGCAGCGGCCAGGTGCCCCAGAACCAGAGAATCAGGCCCGCACCCAGCAGCAGCAGGCTGGCGTGATCGGAGAAGGAGCCACGCATCACCGCTCCACCTCCCGCAGCAGGTTGGCGAGCAGCAGCAGGCCGGCATTGCCGGCGCTGAGCACGATCGCCCCCACCAGCCCCAGCATCCGGTCGTCGCGCAGCACCGACACCACCAGGATGATCAGTGCCACCTTCGACGACACGCTGGAGAAGGCCGCCAGCCGGTCCCACACGTCCGACGGTCGGCAGGCCACGGCGATCGGGATCACCAGCGCCAGCACCATGCCCCACAGCACCACGGTCATGGTTCGGAAGCCTCCGGTGCTGCCGCGGGGAGCAGGGAGTGGATGCGGTAGCGGCGTCCACCGTCCTCCAGGCCGAGCACGATCGTGAACGGGGTGAGCGTGATGCGGAACACATCGAGGAACACCAGCAGCGGCAGGGCCCGATCGGTGGCCGGCTCGCTGGTTTCAAGCTCCACCACCCCGGGGGCGACGATCAGCCGCAGGGCTTCGAGGTAGGCCTGCGGGATCGCCAGCAGAGCGCGCCCGGCGGCCTTCAGCAGCAGGCGCACCGGCAGGGGCCGCGAGCGGGCGCGCGGCAGCAGCAAGGCCACCACCAGGCCGATCAGCAGGTTGAGCCGGCTCAGATCGCTGGTGAGCAGGCACCACAGCGCCAGCCGGAAGGCGGTGCTCAGCAGCAGGGGCAGCAGACGTCTCATCGGTTCAGGATCACGAGCAGGCCCGCACCCACCACACCGATGCCGCCGAGCAGGTCGGAGAAGCCCTCCAGTTCGGGCAGCCACAGCCGTTCGCGCCACCGCTCGCCTTCCAGCAGGTGGTGAAGCCCCCAGCCACCGAGCAACACCAGGGCACTCTTGGCAGCGGCGCTGGCCGGCGAAGCGATCCACGGCAGGCTCGCGGCGCCGATCAGCAGCAGTGCCAGCAGCAGCAGCAGCACGCCAGGCGACCAAGCAGGTTCTGGGCTGGCCTCCCCCCTGGCGCCGGCACTGGGACAATCCACCGACGCCGGCCTTCGCAGCAGCGGCGCCCCCCAGAAGCGCGCATAGGCCGCCGCCGTGCCCATGCTCAGCAGCGTCACCGCCACCTCCAGGGGCTGGGAAAGCCCTCCGGAAAGGCCCGCCTTGGCCGCAAAGCCCGCCAGGGGGGGCAGGCCCACGATCGAGAGCGCACCGATGCCCAGCGGCCACCAGACGCCGGCGGGCAGGGGCCGCTCGCGCCAGCCCTGCAGGGCGCGACTGGGGAAGCGGCGCGCCACCAGGAAGAGAGCCGCCTTGGCGGTGCCGTGGCTGAGCGCGTAGAAGCCGCCGGCCAGCGGCGAGAGCGCCACCAGCCCCATCTGCGACAACGTGCTCCAGGCCAGCAGGCGCTTGGCATCGGCATCAGCCAGGGCGAACACCACACCGAGCAGGGCGCTGGCCAGGCCGAGCCCGGTGATCACCGGGCCCAGGGCCGGCACCCCGCCGCTCAGGCGCAGCAGCGGAGCGATGCCGGCGCTGACCACCACGCCCGAGAGCAGCGCCGATACCTCCGCCGGCGCCTCCGCATGGGTGACGGGCAGCCACAGGCCCGAGAGGAACAGGCCCGATTTCATCAGCAACCCCACCAGGATCAGCGCCAGAGCGGCCACGCTGGTGGTGCTCGCCACCGCCTCAAAGCGGAAGCTGCCGCGCTCGAGGTACACCAGGGCCGCGCCGATCAGAAACAGCGTCATCACCGTGTTGCCGATCAGCAGATAACGCAGGGCCACCCACAGCGAGCGGTCGGAGCGGCTGATCAGGATCAGCAGGAAGGCGCTGATTCCCACCACCTCCAGCGTCACGTAAAGGCTGATCAGATCGATCACCACGAAGGCGGTGGAGAGGCCGCCGTGCAGCACCATCAGCAGCAGCAAAAACGGCCCCGGCAGCGGACGGCGCCAGCTGTCGAGCACCACCGCGCTGCAGACCAGGGCGTTGAGCAGCAGGAACGGCACCGCGAACGCATCGGTGTTCAGCGCCACCCCGTAGGCGCCGAGCAATTCCACGGTGGCGGGCAGGCCGCCGAGCTGAATCGCCACGGCGATCGCGGCGGTGGCCAGGCAACAGAGCAGCGACAGCCAACGGGCCAGCGGTGGCAGCACGGCGGCCAGAAAAGCGGCCAGGAACGGCAGCAACAACCAGCCGATCACGATGGCCTTGGCGGACAGCGCCGGCATCAAGCTGAGCGTCAGGCTGTTCATCACCGCTTCCCACCGGTGTCGAAGCTGGCCAGATCCAGGCTGGGATCAATGCGTGAGAGGCGGGTGATCACCACCAGCAGCAGCGCCTGGATCGAGAGGCCGATCACGATCGCCGTGAGGATCACAGCCTGGGGGATGGGGTCGGCCCAGGCGCCCTGGCCCGCCGAGGCCGGATCGCCAGCCGCCGCAGACAGGATCGGGCTGCGCAGGCCGGAGCGCGCCCCCACCAGCACGAACAGGGCCACCACGGCGGAGCCCGTCACGTCCATGCACATCACCTTGAAGAAGAGGTTGCGGTGCAGCAGCAGGCCCGCAAAACCCGCCAGCACAGCCCCGAGGATCAGCAGTTCGAGCAGCCGGAAGGGGTCCATGAAGGAAAACACGGCCCGGGGAGGCGGACCGACAGGGCGCTGATGGTAGCGATGACCACCGGAAAATCAGTTCCGCCGCACCACCACCACGCCGCGACTGCGCCCGGACGTGCTGTCGGGAGTGCGGATCGCCTGCCAGAGATCGGCCAGGGGCACCCACACCGACGGGTAGCGGTAGCGGGCCACATCCAGGATCAGCACCCGATCGGTGCTGGCGTTGTACGCGGCCAGCGGCGAGATGTGGCCGCCGCCGGCCTGGCCGAGCGACGGGCGGAAATAGTTCACCAGCAGGCGGTCGTCGGCGCGGGCGAGGTTGCTGCGCACCAGCAGCCGCAACTGGGCCAGGCTCAGCCGGTCGCCGTGGATGGCGCGGGCCTGCAGCCCATGGCTGGCCAGCAGCGCCCGCAGTTCCTGCAGGGTCATCCCCTGGCGGGCCACGAGCTCGGGGCTGATCACCGCCCGGGTGGCGGCGAGCTCGAACACGTTCTCCTGGGTCCAGAAGCGGTAGCTGCCATAGCCCGCCACCGCCGGGGCCGGCACCGCCAGGCTGTTGAGCACCATCACCATGCTGGCCACACCGCAGTAGGCCAGGTTGGCCTGGGTGAGGAACTGCTCGGCCAGCGGTCCGTAGTCGGCTCGATCAACGCTCTGCAGCAGCAGGGTCTGGCCCTGGGGCTCCGGCAGGGCAATGGTGCTCCCCGGCTGGGCCAGGGCGGCGGGGCCCAGGGGCAGCAGGACCAGCAGCCCGCCCAGCAGCAGGCGGGTGGGCATCCTTCCGGTTTGGCTTCGTCCCATGGATTACAACCTGTGGATTACGACCTGTGGATACGACCTGTGGATTACGACCCGTGGAGCGGCAGCTGGCACTCCAGCTCCCGCAGCCGCCCTTCCAGGGCCTCGATCCGCTCCAGGTAGGTGAGGGCCAGGGCCATGCCGGGCACGTTGAGGCCGAAGTCGTCGCGGAGGCGGGCGGCACGGCAAGCCAGCCTGACGGTGCGGGCGTGAAAGCACCAGCCCCCCGCACCGCCGCTGAGCTGGAAGACACCGAACTGGATCAGTTCGCTCACCTCCTCATGGACCAGACCAGATGCCGCCAGCAACTCCTCAAGCGCCACCGGGTTCTCGTCATCGGCGGGAATCAGCGGATCATCTGCCATCGGTTGCTGCCGTTTCAAGGGATTGACGGGGGTTGAACGCGGACACCTCGGCGAGCTCGCGGTAGAGCTCCCGCTCGCGATCGCCGATCTGATCGGGCATCACGATCTGAATCACACCGTAGAGATCGCCGGCCCCCTGCTTGCGCCTCGGCAGGCCCTTGCCCGCCAGCCGCAGCTTCTGGCCGTTGCGCAGGCCCGGCCGCACCGTCAGCCGCGCCGTGCCATCGAGGGTGGGCAGATCGATCTCGGTGCCGAGGGCCGCCTCCCAGGGGGCGATCGGCAGCTCCAGGTAGAGATCGTGGCCGACGGGCCGGAAACGGGGATGGGGCTTGAGCCGGATCTCCAGAAAAAGATCGCCGGCTGGGCCACCCCCATGGCCGGCGCCGCCTCGGCCCGGTACCCGCAGGCGTTCGCCATCGACCACCCCGGGCGGCACCCGGATCGTGCCGGACCGGGGCTGCCTCGCCACGCCGCCATCGGCAAGCCGGCTGGGAACGCTGAGCGTGAACGCCACCTCGCTTCCCCGGGCGGCCTGCTCCAGCGTCAGCTCCGTGGCCACCTCAATGTCCTGGCCACGGATCGGGAAGCCATCCGCCTGACGGCCGAAGCCGCCGGGGGCTGTGAATCCCATCTGCTCGAACAGATCGGCCAGATCCACCTCCTGCTGGCCAGCCTGCTGGCTGCCACCGCGCCGGAAGCGGCTCTCCCACTCCTGGGGTGGCCTGAACTCCTCGCCGCTGGGGTGGCGTCCCAGCTCGTCGTAGGCCTGGCGCTTCTCCGGATCGGAGAGGGTCTGGTAGGCCTCGCTGATCTCCTTGAAGCGCTCCTCGGCGCCGGGTTCCCTGGCCACATCCGGGTGGGTGCGGCGGGCCAGGCGACGGTAGGCCTTCTTGATCTCCTCCCCGCTGGCATCACGCTCCACCTCCAGGCAGGCGTAGTAATCCTTGAACTTCATGGATTCAGCAAGCAAAAGAGCCCGTTGGGGCCGGAGCGGCCATCGAACTCAGCGAGCGGATCCTCGTCGAGAATCACGAACAGCACCACCACCGAGCGGGCCGCCACCCGGTAATGGCTGGTGGGCACCGGCGACGCCAGGCTCCAGTCGTCGATGTCCTGCGGGCTCGGCAGGCTGGTGTCGATCCAGCGCCGCCAGCAGCTGCTGCCCCCATCGGCGGCCGGCAGGGCGAAATCGAGCGCCTCCCAGTAGGCATTGGCGATCACATGGAGCCGATAGCGGTTGTCATAACTGGTGATCCTCACCGCGATCGACCGTGAGCATTCGCCCCAGTCGGGCTGGCCCACCGCCACCCCATGCCATTCGATCCGCCGGCCCAGCAGCAGATCATTGAGGCTCACCTGCCGCTGGTTAACAACGATGTCGCGCCGCATCCGCTGGGCGATCAGCTCCTTCACGAAGCGGAGGATGTCCGGGTGACGATCGAGCAGGGTCCAGTCGAACCAGCTGATCGCGTTGTCCTGGCCGTAGGGGTTGTTGTTTCCCTGCTGGGTTCGGCACACCTCATCCCCCATCGTGAGCATGGGGGTGCCGACCGCCAGCAGCAGCAGGGTCAGGGCGTTGCGGATCTGCCGCTGGCGCAGGGCCAGCACCTCGGGGTCAGCGCTCGGCCCCTCGCTGCCGCAGTTCCAGCTGGCGTTGTCGTCGGCTCCATCGCGGTTGTCCTCGCCATTGGCTTCGTTGTGCTTGCCGTTGTAGGCCACCAGATCAGCCAGGGTGAAGCCGTCGTGGCAGGTGATGAAATTGACGCTCTGCTCCGCTTCCCGATCCTCCTTGCCGTAGAGGTCAGGGCTGCCCAGCAGCCGCAGCGCCGCTTTGCGCACCTGGCCCGCATCCCCCTTGAGGAAACGGCGCATGTCATCGCGGAAACGACCGTTCCATTCCTGCCAGCTGTCGCCGATGAAGCTGCCCACCTGATACAGGCCGGCCGCATCCCAGGCCTCGGCGATCAGCTTCGTGCCTGCCAGGTGCGGATCGGTCTCGATGTCCCAGAGCACGGGGGGAAGCGGCATCGGCCGACCCTCCTCGTCGCGGGTCAGCACCGAGGCGAGATCGAAGCGGAACCCATCCACATGCATGTGCCGCACCCAGTAGCGCAGGCTGTGGCGGATCAGCCGCCGCACCACCGGGTTGTTGGCGTTGAAGCTGTTGCCGGTGCCGCTGTAGTCGGCATAGCGGCTTCGATCGTCGGGATCGAGGAGGTAATAGGCCTCATTGGCCAGGCCACGGAAGCAGAAACTGGGGCCGCTGCCATCCCCTTCAGCGGTGTGGTTGTAGACCACGTCGAGGATCACCTCGATGCCGGCTCGATGCAGGGCCTTCACCATGTCGCGGAACTCATCGAGCGGCCCGAGCGGATCGCTGCGGGAGCTGTAGCCGTGGTGGGGAGCGAACAGCGAGATCGGTGAATACCCCCAGTAGTTCGTGTGGCCCTCAGGGGCATCGAGCCGATCGAACTGGAACACCGGCAGCAGCTCCACCGCCGTGATGCCCAGCTCCTGCAGATAGGGGATCTTCTCGATCAGGCCGGCGTAGGTGCCGGCTCGCTCCGCTGCCACCCCGGAGCTGGGGTGCCTGGTGAAGCCCCGCACATGCAGTTCGTACACCACCGTCTCGCGGCGCGGGCGGCGCAGGGGGGCATCGCCTTCCCAGTCGTAGAGGGAGGGATCGGCGACCACGCTCTTCATCGCCGTGGCCAGACCGGAGCCGCTGGAGCGGCCCGCCTGGCGTTCATAGCCCGGTGGGGTGACCACCGCATGGCCGTAGGGGTCGAGCAGCAGGTTGCGGCCATCGAAGCGCAGACCCTGCTCGGGCTGCCAGGGGCCATGCACCCGATAGCCGTAGATCTGGCCGTGACCCAGACCCTCCAGCAGGCAATGCCAGTAGTGGTAAGTGCGCTGCCGCACGGGGTCAAGCTCCACGACCCGGCAGGGATCGGCGGCATCGACGCGATCGAAGAGCAGCAGCTCGACCCGGGTGGCGTGTTTCGAATAAAGGCAGAAATTCACCCCAGTGGCCGTCACCGAGGCCCCGAGCCGGCCGCTGCTGCCGTTGCCGACCGCGTTGCCGACCGGGTTGCTGGTCGCGAGGTTGCTGGTCGAGAGCACGCCCATGGCTTCAGCCGACCGGCGAGACTTGCCGCAGCATCCTCCCCCCGGCAGGTGACCTCCAACACCGGCAGCGGCTGAGGTTGGGATCAAAGTGCACCCAACGGCCCCTTGAGGCCAGAACTCCACCCATGACCGCCACCCTTTCCACCGCGTTCCCGATCGATCTGGCCGCCTACCAGCCGCTTGCCCTCCATCCGGATCAGCCCAGCCTGAGCGCCAGCCAGCGCGAGGCGCTGAAGGCCAACATCCAGCTCTGCCGCGACGCGATCATCTTCTTCACGGCCACTGGTGCGGCCCGGGGCGTGGGCGGGCACAGCGGCGGGCCGTTCGACACGGTGCCGGAGGTGATGATCCTCGATGCCTTCTTCCGTGGCGCGCCGGACCGTTTCCTGCCGGTGTTCTTCGATGAGGCCGGCCACCGGGTGGCCACCCAGTACCTGATCAGCGTGCTGCGGGGCGAGCTGCCGGCCGAGGCGCTGCTGCAGTACCGCGCCGCCCACTCCAGGCTGCCGGGCCATCCGGAGCTGGGTTTCACCCCTGGCGTGCAGTTCAGCTCGGGCCGGCTCGGCCACCTCTGGCCGTTCGTGAACGGCGTCGCCCTGGCCCACCCCGGCAAGACCCTGTTCTGCCTCGGCTCCGACGGCGCCCAGCAGGAGGGCGATGACGCCGAGGCGGCCCGCTTCGCGGTGGCCCACGGGCTGAACGTGAAGCTGGTGATCGATGACAACGACGTGACGATCGCCGGCCACCCCTCCCAGTACCAGCCCGGCTACGACCTGGAGCGCACCCTCGCTGGCCATGGCCTCGCCACTCTCACCGGCGACGGTGAGGACCTCGACGATCTGTATGGCCGCCTCTGCCGCGCCGTGGGCACGAACGGCCCCGTTGCGGTGATCAACAAGCGGCCGATGGCGGTGGGAATCGAGGGTCTGGAGGGCACAACCCACGGCCACGACGTGATCCCGGTGGACCTGGCGATCGCTTACCTGGAACAGCGCGGCCAGGACGGTGCCGCCACCTATCTCAAGGGCATCGTCAAACCCGCCAATCCCGCCACCTTCCTCGGTTCAGGCCAGCGGCTGGAGGCCAACCGCAACGTGTTCGGCGATGCGGTGGTGGAGATCCTGGGCGCCATGACGCCTGAAAGCCGCAAGGACAGCGTGCTGGTGGTGGACAGCGACCTGGAGGGCTCCTGCGGCCTGACCCAGATCCGCAAGGCCCATCCGGAGATCTTCGTGAGCGGCGGCATCATGGAGCGTGCCAACTTCTCCGCGGCCGCCGGATTCGGCATGGAGGCCGGCCGCCAGGGGATCTTCGCCACCTTCAGCGCCTTCCTGGAGATGATCATCTCCGAGGTCACCATGGCGCGGCTGAATGGGGCCAATGTGCTCAGTCACTTCTCCCATGCCGGCATCGACGACATGGCCGACAACACCTGCCATTTCGGCCTCAATAACTGCTTTGCCGAC
Organism: Synechococcus sp. CS-1325; assembly: GCA_025128135.1. Classification (GTDB taxonomy): domain Bacteria; phylum Cyanobacteriota; class Cyanobacteriia; order PCC-6307; family Cyanobiaceae; genus Regnicoccus. Next base: position 80,067 of record JAHLYW010000025.1, on the reverse strand, counting down.
AACGGACTGGAGGAGAACGACAGCACCCGCCTCTATTTCCCGGCTGATGCGGCCCAGATGAAGGCCTGCGTGAAGGCCGTGTTCGCTGATCCCGGCCTGCGCTTCATCTTCTCGACCCGCTCGAAGGTGCCCAATCTGCTTGATGCCGCCGGCAACGAACTGCACGGCGAGGGCTACAGCTTTGAGAGCGGCAAAGATGAGCTGGTGCGCGAGGGCAGCGCCGGCTATGTGGTGAGCTTCGGTGAGTGCCTCTACCGCGCCCTCGATGCGGTGGAGCGGCTGCGGGCTGAAGGGCTCGACGTGGGTCTGATCAACAAACCCACCCTCAATGTGGTGGATGAAGCGATGATCGCCAGAGCGGGCGCCTCCCCCTTCGTGCTGGTGGTGGAATCCTTCAACCGCCGCACCGGCCTCGGCAGCCGCTACGGCACCTGGATGCTGGAGCGGGGCTTCACCCCCCGCTACGGCCACCTGGGCACCCACAAGGAGGGCTGCGGCGGCCTCTGGGAGCAATTCCCCCACCAGGGGCTCGATCCCGACGGGATCATCAGCCACGTCAGGGGCCTGCTGGGCTGATCCCGCCATCGGTTCCAGCGTCCGGTCCGGCAGCTGTTCCAGCGTCAGCTTCCCCTGCCAGTTCCCCCTGCCAGAGGCGCCGCTCGGCTTCGTTGCCCCCTCCCGCCACCATCCACACCGCCGTGCGGGCGCGGCTGACCGCCACGTAAACCAGCTGACGGCGCAACAGCAGATCGCCGGGCCAGAACACATCGGCATCGATGAACACCTCACCGAATGTGCTGCCCTGGCTGCGGTGCACGGTGAGCACCGCCGCCGGGCCGAGCGAGGCGAAGGCATCACGCACCAGGAAGTAGCGGCGCCAGAGGGAGCGACCGTTCTGCTTGCCGGCCGCGAGGGCCTGGCCGCGCAACCGGGCCAGTACCTCCTCCAGCTGACGGCGTCCCGCCGATCCCGCTGGTGGCAGCAGCCTCAGGGCCAGCTGGGCATCACCGCTCTCCACCTCCACCAGCTGGGTGTCGATCACGGCGCCATCGCTGACGCCGAAGTCGGCCAGGTCACAGCGCTCCGGTGTCACATCCCGCACCACCAGCTCCCGGTTGGAGGCCAGCACCAGGTCGGGTTCCTCGCCGCACTCCTCCCCCCTCGGGCAGGCCGGCGCCATCACCGCCATCCGGGTGAGCAGCACCTCACCCGGCAGCACCGGCAGCTGATCGGCCAGCTCGCCATGGATGGCGCGGCGGGCCAGCGGCACCAGCTGCTCCAGGGAACGGTTGGTGTAGCAGAGGATGCGGGCCTGGTCGGGGTTGTCGCACTCGGCGGCCCGGCGCAGGGCCGCCTGGGCAGCCTTCAGCCAGTCGGCGCGGCCCGTGAGCACCACCTCCCCCTCCGGTTCGCGGACCGGCGCCAGCAGGGGCGGCAGGCGACAGGGCAGGCGCTGCTCCCGCAGACCGGTGGCCAGGCGCAGCACCGGGCCCTGGTGGCGCACCACCTCGGTGAGACAACAGCAGCAGGCCCGCTGCAGGTCGAACACGGGGCTGGAGGGGGCCCCGACCGGAGGCAGCTGGGCCGGATCTCCCACGAACACCAGGCGGGTGCCATAGGGATGGGCGCCCTGCAGGGCGATCTGCAGCAGAGCCGCATCCACCATCGAGGCCTCATCGATCAGCACCAGGCCGAGATGCTCCAGGGCCAGCGCCGTCTGGCCGGTTTCTTCACACACCTCCCGCCCCCCTTCGCGGCGCAGCTTGAGACGCAGCAGCCGGTGCAGGGTGGATGGATGCCAGGTGGGCCGCAGGCCGGCCAGGTTGAGGGAGTGGCGCAGCACCCCGACGGCCTTGTGGGTGGGAGCCACCACCGTCCAGCAGAGGCCATCGGCCTCCACCCTGGCCAGAAAGGCCATCGAGAGGAAGGTTTTTCCCGTGCCGGCATAGCCGCTCAGCACGAAGGGGACACCCCGCTGGGCCGGGTCACCCAGCCAGGCGGCGAAGGCCTCCACCGCTTGCTGCTGGCCGGCGGTGAGGCAGACCGCGGCTCCAAAGCCCGGCCCGCTCACCCTGCCGGCAGCCAGCCCAGGCCCTGGGCGATCTGCAGGGGGGAGCCCGCCAGGGCGAGGCCGCTGAGGGCGACCGCCGGACCGATCAGGCTGCCCACCAGCACTTCCAGGCGGGTGTGGCCCAGGCTCTCCTTGAGGGGCTGCGGCTGGGGCTCCGGCTGGGGCTGGGTGGCGGCTGCCGCTCCACTCGCTTCCCGCCAGAGCTGGGGCGGCAGGCTGTTCAGCCGGCGTGCCTGCAGGCCGGCGGCCTGGCGGACGCCGCTGGCGTCGTACATGACCACGAAGGCGATCGTGCCGGCGAAGGCGAACAGCGGATCATCGAAGCCCATGACCCAGCCGATCCCGGCCGCCGCGCCCGTCACCAGGGCGGAATGGCTCGATGGCATCCCGCCGGTTTCCACCAGCACCGCCGGCCGCCAGCGGCGGTGCCGGACCAGCTCCACCAGCAACTTGCCGAACTGGGCCACGCCGCAGGCGGCCAGAGCCCAGGCCAGCACGCCATTGGCGAGCAACTGATGCAAGGCGTTCATCGGTCGCGGCTGGTGATGTAGTCGGCCAGGGCAAGCAGGGGCTGGGCCTGGGCCTGCCAGGGCTGCAGCACCGCCTTGGCCTCGCTCACCAGGGCATCGGCGCGGCGGCGGGATTCCGCCAGGCCCAGCAGCTTGGGATAGGTGGTCTTGTCGGCGGCCAGATCCTTGCCGGCGGTCTTGCCGAGCACTTCACTGCTGGCGGTGAGATCAAGGATGTCGTCGATGATCTGGAAGGCCAGGCCGATGCCGCGAGCGTAGGTGCGCAAGGCACCCAGCAGATCGTCGGGGGCGCCGGCGATCAGGGCACCGCTGAGCACACAGGCCCGCAGCAGGGCGCCGGTCTTGTGGAGGTGGATGTATTCGAGGGTATCGAGGTCGACCTGCTTGGCCTCGCATTCCAGGTCCACCACCTGGCCACCCACCAGCCCGGGCGCGCCGGCGGCCAGGGAAAGCTCCCCCACCACCTGGATCAGCCGCTCCGCCGCCACACCCGGGCTGCGCAACGCCACCATCTCGAAGGCACGCGTCAGCAGGGCGTCGCCGGCAAGGATGGCATTGGCTTCGCCGAACACCTTGTGGTTGGTGGGGCGTCCGCGGCGCAGATCGTCGTTGTCCATGGCCGGCAGGTCGTCATGGATCAGCGACATGGTGTGGACCATCTCCAGGGCCACTGCCGTCGGCATCGCCAGGGAGGAATCGCCCCCGGCCAGCTCGCAGGCCGCCAGGCAGAGGATCGGCCGCAGCCGCTTGCCGCCGGCCAGCAGGGAGTAGCGCATCGCCTCCCGCAGCGATTCCGGCCGCTCGGCAGCCAGCGAGCCATCAAGGGCCACTTCCACCCGCCGGCGGGCCGCCTCGAGGTAGGCGGCGAAATCAAAGGTCGTGCTCACCGTCACGGCCATGGGAACCAGCGCGCTGGGCGGGATTCTCTCAGGCCGATGGGCTCCGGTGGGCTCAGGGCAGCAGATCCGCCAACGGATTGTCAAGTGGAGCGCCCGCCGGGGTGGTGTGGGCGCACCAGGCCACCACGGTGTTCACCAGCAGCATGGTCACCGTCATCGGCCCGACACCACCGGGTACCGGCGTGATCGCCGCCGCGATCGGCTCCACGTCCTCGTAGCGCACATCTCCGCAGAGACCCCCCTCGGGGCGGCGGTGGATGCCCACATCCACCACCACGGCGCCAGGGGCCACGTGCTCGGCACCGATCAGGCGCGGACGACCCGCCGCCACCACCAGCAGCTCCGCCGTGCGGGTGAGGGCGGCCAGGTCACGGCTGCGGGAGTGGGCCACTGTCACGGTGGCGTTGGCCGCCTGGAGCATCAGCGCCATCGGCTTGCCCACCAGGATGCTGCGCCCCACCACCACGGCACGGCGGCCCTCCAGGGGAATCCCGGCCCGACGCAGCAGGGCCATCACCCCGGCCGGGGTGCAGCTGCGCGGGCCGGGCTCCCCCTTGAGCAGTCGGCCGAGGTTGAGGCTGTGGAGGCCGTCGGCGTCCTTGTCCGGGTCGATCGCCGCCAGCAACGGCCCCTCGTCAAGGCCGGCCGGCAAGGGGAGCTGCAGCAGGATTCCATCCACATCGGGGTCGGCGTTGAGCCGCTCGATCGCAGCGAGCAGCTGCTCCGGCGTGGTGTCCGCCGGCAGGTGATCGCCCTGGTTGGTGATCCCCACCCGCCGGCAGGCCTTTTCCTTGTTGGCCACGTACACCCCGCTGGCCGGGTCATCGCCCACCCGCAACACCGCCAGCCCGGGGGGGCGGCCCGCCCGGACCAGCCTGCCGCTGATCACCGCCGCGAGCCGCTCTTCCACTTCCGCCGCCAGGCGGCGACCATCAAGGGACAGGGCCATCGTTTCGGCGTCCACAGAGCTGCCCCCCAGCATGGAACCAGTCGGCGCCGGCGGCCTCGCTAGCGTTTTGAGGCTCAGATGCGAAAACGGTGCTGCGCTTCGCCCGCGCCAAACAACTCTGGAGGCAATGGCTGCGCCGCGAATCGCCGCGCCAGGCCCTCTACTGCTGGCGACGGCGTGACTGGCTGGCCGTGCTGCTGGCCTGCTGTCTGGTGGCCCTGCTCTCCAGCTGGCCCTGGCTGGTGGAGCCGATCCTGCGGCCCGGCATTCCCGCCCCGTTCAGTGCCCAGGCCCCCAGCTCCGCCACCGTCCTCGACAGCGAGGCCCTTGAGCAACGTCGCTCCCAGCTGGGCACCCGCACCACCGTTCAGGTGGTGGACCCCCAGGCCAATCTGGAGCTGAGGCAGCGGCTGGAGCGCCAGCTCCAGGAACTGGAGCTGGTGGCGGCCACCGCCCAGGACCGGGTCGCACCGCTCAATCTTTCGGCGGCCGAGCAGGCCTGGCTGATCGGCCAGACCAACGACCAGCGCGTCGCCTGGAACCAGAAACTCCGGCAGGCCCAGCAGCGGATGCTCAGCCAGGGGGTGGTGGGGAGTGTGGCGAGACACCAGCTTGAGAAAGCCGCCAGGCTGCAGCTGGCCGGACTGCCGGAACCGGGGCTTCGTCTCGGCAGCCGCCTGCTGGCGGTGAATCTGCAGGGCCGCACCAATCTGCGCAACGATGCCGGCCTCAGCCAGCGGTTGATCGAAGAGCTGCTCAACCAGCAGGGCATTCCCCGCATCCGGGTGAACCAAGGCGACCTGATCACCCGGCAGGGGGAACCGATCAGTCCCCAGGCCTACGACGTTCTCGATTACTTCGGCATGGTCGACCGGCGACCCCTGCTGAGGGCCTGGCTGGCCCATTTCCTCGAAGCCCTGGCCGCCGCCCTCCTGGTGGTGCTGATCACCCGCCGCCGCCGCACCAACCTCGAACCGCGCCAGGCCCTGATGGTGCTGGGCATGCTGCTGGTGGTGCAGGGGTTCAAGCTCTGGCTGGGCAACACCGCCAGCCCGCTCGCCCTGCTGGTTCCCGCCACCCTGTTGCTGGCCCAGGGGTTGGGCACCAACGCCGGCCTGGCCTGGCTGGCGGCGGCCAGCCTGCTCTGGCCGGAGCCCCTCGACGACTACAGCGAGGTGCGGCTGATCGTGGCAGCGGTGGTGGCGGTGGTGGCGGCGGTGCTGGCCGGACGGCAACGCAGCCGGGCCCAGCTGGTGCAGCTCGCGATCCTGCTGCCCAGTGGTGCCCTGGTGCTGCAGTGGCTCACCGTCCAGGCGGTGGCCCTGATGCATGGCCGCACCCGCCTGCCGCCGAGCGGCGGGGAGCTGGTGGCGGAAGCGGTGCTGATGGGCGGTCTGCTGATGGCCGGCCTGCTGCTCAGCCCGCTGGTGGAGAGCTTCTTCGGTCTGATCACCCAGGCTCGCCTGCTCGAACTGGCCGATCTGCAACGCCCCCTGTTGCGGCGGCTTTCGCTGGAAGCCCCCGGCACGTTCGAGCACACCCTGATGATCTGCGGTCTGGCCGAGGAGGGGGCCCGGGCGATCCACGCCGATGTGGACCTGATCCGCACCGGCTCCCTCTATCACGATGTCGGCAAGCTGCACGCACCGGAGTGGTTCATCGAGAACCAGTCGGAAGGAGCCAATCCCCACGATCTGCTCGATGATCCCTTCGGCAGCGCCGCCGTCCTGCAGGCCCACGTGGATGAGGGGATCAAGCTGGCCCGGCAGCACCGCCTGCCCCGCCCTCTGGCCGATTTCATCCCCGAACATCAGGGCACCCTGCGGATGGGGTACTTCTTCCACCAGGCCCGGGAGCGCGATCCCGCCACGCCGGAAGAGCGCTTCCGCTACCGGGGGCCGAGGCCGCAACGACGGGAAACCGCCATCCTGATGCTGGCCGATGGCTGCGAGGCCGCCCTGCGCTCGCTGCCTCCAGGCACCACCGAGGCCGAGGCCAGTGCGATGGTGCGGCGCCTGATCGACGCCCGGCGCCTGGATGGCCAGCTGATCGACAGCGGGCTCAGCCGCGGCGAACTCGAGCTGGTGATCCGGGCCTTCGTGCGGGTCTGGAAACGGATGCGGCACCGGCGAATCCCCTATCCGATTCCGGCCCGCAAGGCCTACAGCGCCTGAGCGGAACAGGCTCAGCCCCGACACAGAGCGATAGGGTCCCCCCAGACAGGTTTGCCCATGGTGTTTTCCCCACCTCTCGCTTCAGCTGGGTCAGACACCGATCCACGCCTTGGTGTGATGATCTGCGGCCACGGCAGTCGCAACCGCCAGGCGGTGAGCGAATTCGCCCAGCTCGCTGAGGGACTGCGCCTGCGCCTGCCGGAGCTGCCGGTGGAGTACGGCTACCTGGAGTTCGCCCGCCCCATCCTCCGCGACGGCCTTGAACGCTTGCGGCAGCAAGGGGTGAACCAGGTGCTGGCCGTGCCGGGAATGCTGTTCGCCGCCGGCCACGCCAAGAACGACATCCCCTCGGTGCTCAACACCTACGCCGCCGAAACCGGCCTGCGGATCGACTACGGCCGCGAACTGGGCATCGACCTCAAGATGATCCAGGCCGCCGCCGCCCGGATCCGCGAAGCCCTGGCGCGCACCGCGGCGAAGGAGGCCAACCTGCATGACGCCGTGCTGGTGGTGGTGGGCCGGGGTTCCTCCGATCCCGATGCCAACTCCAATGTCTCGAAGGTGACGCGGATGCTGGTGGAGGGGATGGGCTTCGGCTGGGGGGAAACGCTCTATTCCGGCGTCACCTTCCCCCTGGTGGAGCCGGGCCTGCGCCATGTCGTCAGACTCGGCTTCCGGCGGGTGGTGGTGTTCCCCTATTTCCTGTTCTCCGGCGTGCTGGTGAGCCGCATCCGGCAGCACACCGAGCGGGTGGCGGCCGATCACCCCGCCCTGGAGTTCATCGAAGCCTCCTACCTGGGCGATCACCCCCTGGTGATCGACACCTTCCGGGAGCGGGTGGCGGAGGTGGTGCGGGGCGACACCCAGATGAACTGCTCACTCTGCAAGTACCGGGCCCAGGTGCTCGGCTTCGAGACCGAAGTGGGAGCGCCCCAGCAGAGCCACCACCACCATGTCGAGGGGTTGATCGAGGGCTGCACCCTCTGCGAGCGGGAGTGCACCGGTGCCTGCCAGCCCGATGGCATCCCGATCCCCCTGGGACACCAGGCCCACGACCACAGCCACGACCACAGCCAGAGCCATGACCACGGCCCGGCTCACAGCCATGGCCCCGGCCACTCCCACTCCCACGCTCCCTATCCCCAGGCCGACCATCCGCTGGGTCCCCGCACCCTCACAACCGGCGGCGCAGCCGTCTCGCCTGCCGCCGAGTCCCAAGAGACAAGCGACAGATAAGCCCTGCTGATCGCCGCTTGATTTCCCCAGGCAACCGGGTTTTTCCACAGCGAAAGGGGGGTTTTTCCACAGCTCAGACCGCTTGATCCCGCGTCAAAGCGCGTTTCCTGGGGATTGTGCTGGATTCTCCAGCCGGAACTTGACAAGCAGAAGCCAGGCCTTTGGCAGCCGGCTCCGATCCACCGGCTCCGGCCAGAACGGTTCCGGAGCCTGGCTGTCTCAAGGCGGGGCCGGGTGGGTTTGGCTGAGATGCCCCGCTTTGACGGCGACCCCTGGTGTGTGGCTTCCTTGGGGCTCCACAACGCAGAGCTGGCTCTTGAGCAACGGTTTGGATCAAGGTCCCGGACGGGAGGGGGTCGAGCTGGCGGAGCTGGTGAGCCTGGAGGCGGAAATTCCCGAGGTGCTGTTCAACGGCATGCGCGATTTCATCCAGTGCCATCCCCACTGGGACCAATACCGGCTGGTGAGCTCGGCCCTGGCGAGCTTCCTGTTCCAGAACGGCTGCACCGACCGCAATGTGACTCAGCACTATCTGAACGGCCTGTTCCTGCGCCGTGACCAGGGCTGAGCAGACGCCGGCCCAAAAAAAAGCGGAGACGCAACGCCTCCGCTTTGGTTTCTCCCTTGCCCGACCCTGTGAAAGGTCGCCAGCAGATTGTGCGGCGGGCCTGCCTGGCCGGTTGTGGTCATTGACACCAGACGCTCTCCCCCGTCAGGAGCCGCTCACAAGGTCCGCCGCCGCCCGCTCACACGCCCTCCAGGTGATCGCCATCTCGGTGAGGGTCGGGCTCTGCCAGCCGGAGCTGGGCCAGCAGGCCCCATCGGTGACCAGCAGGTTGGGGGCCTGCCAGCAGCGGTTCCAGCGGTCGAGCACCCCTTGCTCCGGCGCCGCCGCCATGCGGGCACCACCCAGCTCGTGGATGTAATAGCCGGGGGGAGGCGCCCCATCGGAGAGGGCCACGGCCCGGCGCAGCAGGGGTTCAGCCAGCGGAACCAGAAACAGGTCTTCGAGGGGCGCGATCCGCCCACCGGCCGCCGCCACCACCGCCGCCATCCGCGCCTGCATGTGCTCCACCAGGCGGGTCTCGTTCTCTCCCCAGCGGCAGTCGATGTGGGGGGTGGGCAGACCCCAGGCATCCACGGCCCCGCTGTTGAGCGTGAGCCGGTTGTGGGCCTCGGGGAGCACCTCACCGTGGCCGATCAGAAAGCCGACCGCCTCCTGGCGACGGCGCTTGAGCAGGTTGGGGGGGTCGAAGCGCTGCACCCCCGCCCAGATCCCGTAACCCCGCTGAAAAGGCAGGCCATCCCCATCCCCCAGGTTGAGCGTGTTGGGGATGAAGGCGCTGCCGGCGGCGGAGAGTTCGGCGGGCGGGCTGGGGGCGGGCTGGTCCGGGATCGCGAAGAAGCGACAGCTGGAGATGTGATCCATCAGGTAGCGGCCCAGGCAGCCGGAGGGATCCTCGAGCCCGCCGGTCTGATGCTCGGCGCTGGAGTGCAGCAGGATCCGCACCGATTCAAGACTGGAGGCGCAGAGCACCACCAGGCCCGCCGCCGCCCGCCGCCGCTGGCCGCTGAGCCGCTCCACGAAGATCACGGCCCGGGCCCGGTCCTGGCCGCTTCCGGCGCCGCCGGCCAGCTCCACATGGCTGACCACGGCGTTGGCGCGCACGGTCACCCGACCGGTGGCCAGGGCGCGGCCCAGGGCGCCGGCCTGGGAGCTGGAGCGCGGCCAGGGCTGATCGGCGCTGCGGCGGCCGAGGGCGAAGCCCCGCGAATGGATCAGCGGCAGGTCGAGCTCCGCCGCGATCGAGCGGCGCAGATGCCGCTCCGCCGGGGTGAAGGGATAGGGATCCAGATAGTCCCCGTCCGGCAGCTGGGCCAGACCATCCCGCTGGCCATGCACGCCGAGCAACCGCTCCAGCCGTCCGTAATAGGGGGCGAGATCGGCAGTGCCGATCGGCCAGCTGGGTCCGAGGCCGTCGCGCTCGCCCGCCTGGAACTCGAAATCGGAGAGGCGCAGGGTGATGCCACCCCAGGTGAGGCTCTTGCCGCCCACCTGGCGACCCCGGCTCCAGAGGAAGGGTCTACCGGGCGGGGTGGTGTAGGGATTCTGGCCTTCATCGACGAACAGATCGGGATTCGCCTTCCAGTAGCCGGGGTGCTGGGCTTGGAGCCGTTGCGCTCCGCTGCTGAGCCGGCTGAGCCGGCGCAGCATGTTGAGCGGTTCGCTGCCGATCGCCCGCGCCGCTGCCAGATCAGGGCCGGCCTCCAGCACCAGCACGCTCAGCCCCGCATCGGCCAGCACCATGGCGGCCACCCCACCGGTGGCACCGGAGCCGACCACGATCGCGTCGAAGCCGGAGAGATCATCCTGCTGGCTGGCCGTCATCTCCGGGCGATCCAGGTCCACCGATTCGATCCACCCATCCAAGCAACCAGTGCGGGCACCCTGAACCAGTCATCCAAGGACCAGCCATCCCATGACCAGCCATCCAACGACCAGCCATCCAAGGACCGGGCACCCCATCCAGGCAAAAAGCCCGGAAACCGTTTGGTCTCCGGGCTTTCTGTCATTTGGTGGCGGGGAGGAGATTTGAACTCCTGACCTTCGGGTTATGAGCCCGACGAGCTACCAGACTGCTCTACCCCGCGTCGCGGATCACCAGGCCTGAGGACCTGGGGACTGGGGTGACACCGCTTGGCTTCACCTCCGTGATCCTATAAGCCAGGGGTACCTTCCGGCAATGGCCTCCCTCCGTCCATGCGCCGTTACCTCTCCTACATCCAGTGGCCGCTGCTCTGCTGCCTGGCCGGTCTGAGCGCCATCCTGTTCAGCCGGGGCTGGCAGGCGGCCTGGATCACCCTGGTGCTGGTGGTGCTGGAGATCAGCCTCTCCTTCGACAACGCCGTGGTGAACTCCCGGGTGCTGGAGCGGCTCACACCCGGCCAGCAGCGCTTCTTCCTGACCTGGGGTCTGGTGATCCCGGTGTTCGGTGTGCGCTTCCTCGGCCCCCTGGCGCTGGTGGCCCTGGCCGGGGGGGTGGGCCTGGCCGAGGCCTGGGATGCTGCCCTGCACCATCCGGAGCACTACAAGGAGCTGCTGGAGCTTGCTGAGCCACGCATCCTGGCGTTCGGCGGCATGTTCCTGCTGATGGTCTTTCTGCGCTACTTCTTCAATGAGGCCAAGACCCTGCACTGGTGGCAGCGGATCGAGTCGAGGCTCAGCGCGGCGGGACGGATCGAATCCCTGGAGGCGGCCCTGGCGGTGCTGGTGCTGCTGGCGGTGGCGCTGGTGCTGCCGGTGCCCCAGCGCGCCGATGTGCTGATCAGTGGTCTGATCGGCCTGGTGCTGCAGATCATCAGCACCTCCCTGGCCCAGGCCTTCGGCGGCGAGGAGGAGGCGATGGGGCGGGTCGTCGCCTCGGGCGGGCTGGCCAGCCTGGTGTACCTGGAACTGCTCGATGCCTCCTTCAGCCTCGATGGCACGATCGGGGCCTTCGCGATCACCAATCAGCTGCCCCTGATCCTGGCCGGCCTGGGCCTCGGCGCCCTGTTCGTGCGCGGTCTCACGGTGATGCTCAGCCGCGAGCGGGCCCTCGACCAGCTGATCTACCTGGAGCATGGAGCCCATTACGCCATCGGCGCCCTGGGGCTGCTGATGCTGCTCGGCGTGGTGCTCACCCGCTGGGGGCAGCATGTGCCCGAATGGCTCAGCGGCCTGATCGGGGTGGTGCTGCTGGCCGTCTCGCTGTGGGATTCGCTCCGCCACAGCCGCCGGCAAGATCTGTCGAGCTGAGATCAGTCGAGCCGAAATCAGTCGAAGCGCAGTTCCCCCTTCACAGCCAGGGCCAGGCCAGGGCCAGGCACCAGGAACTGCTGGCCCAGTTCATCGAGGGTGAGCGGAGTGAGCCAGTCGAGCTGCTTGAGCAGGTGCAGGGCGACGGCCTGCTTGGCCCGGCTGGCGCCGTCCTCCACCTTGATCGCCAGACCAAGCCCTTCGCCCATCCGCGCCAGGCACTGGATGCCTTCAGCACCCCCCTTGCTGACCACCAACCCGTGGCTGTGGCGCATCAGTTCGGTATCGAAGCGGCCCTCGCCGGCCACCAGGTCGGGATGGGCCAGCATCGCCCGACTCAGCCGCTCCAGCTCCGGCTGCTCCGAGGCGCCCAGGTGGGCGAAGAGCAGGGCCATCTGGGCGAGCTGCATCTGCAGGGTCGGGGCGCCACAGTCGTCGCGGGCGGTGACCAGCTCGGCACCGGGCAGACCCAGCAGGGCCCCCACCCCTTTGAGCAGCTGCTGCTGCAGGGGGTGATCGGTCTGCAGGTAGGAATCCAGCGCCCAGTTCATCCGCCGGCAGGTGGCGAGGAAGGCGGCATGTTTGCCGGAACAGTTGTGCTCCAGCGGGCTGGCCCCCGGCCGGGGGGGCGGGCACTGCAGCAGATCGGCTTCGAGATCGGCACTCCAGAGGATCTTGAAGGCTTCGCGGGCCTGGCCAGGGGTGCCGGCGTGGGAGGAGCAGGCAATCGCCAGACCACGGTCGCCACTGCCGGTCTGGTCGGCGGCGCCACTGCTCACGAACATCTGGGCCTGGAACGGCTTGAGCGCCGAGCGCACGAAGCTGAGCATCTGCGGGTCGCCGGCCCGCATCAGCACCCGCCCCCGCTGGTCACAGACCACCGCATGCACCCGGTGGACCGACTCGGTGATGCCATTGCGCAACAACTGCACCTGCAGGGGGGGCACCCCCGGGCGCTGGGGAGGGCTGAAACTCGAAGACAGGGTCATCGGCGGGCCGTTTTCAAAGAGCCTGGCAGAGCCCAGTCCCGAGCAGGATCAGACCGGTGGCAACCGCCAGGACCAGCTCAAGCCTGGCCAGCACAGGCCGCACCTCATGGAGGGCCACCAGCAGGTCCTGCTGGCGCCAGGCCAGCGGCTTCTCCCACACCTGGCCGTCGTACCAGCCCGATTCCTCGTACTCCACCCGCTCCGAGCGCAGACGCCGGTGGACATAGTTCCAGCCCAGCCACTGGCGCAGCAGCAGAAACACCGCCGGCAGCACGGCGGAAACCGCCGCGGCGACCAGCAGGCGGGGGATGTTGTGGCGGAGCGGCCAGCTGCCGCTGGCGATCAGCAGGCAGAGGGGGAAACTGATCAGCCAGCAGATGGCCAAAGGGCGGATCAGGCCCGCAGGCGCCACCGACGGCCAGGTGAAGAACCAGGAGGCACGGAGCTGGCGGTATTCCTCAAGGGGCCGCTGGTTCGTCGGCACCGGACAGGGTGATGACGGGCAGACCTGATCCATGGGCGCGCGCGGCAAGGGTCTCGGCGGTCTGAGCAGGCACCGAGCCTACGAAGGGAACCCTCTCCCCGTGCCCCCAGAACGCTTCGAGGTCGTAGTACTGGCGGTCCCGGGCGGTGAGCACATGGACGATCAGCTCGCCGTAGTCGAGCAGCACCCAGTGGCCTTCCCGCTGGCCCTCCTTGCCCCGCGGCAGCCTGGCGGCCTCGAGTTCGAGCCGGTCTTCGACCGAGCGGGCGATCGCCCGCACCTGCACATCGGAGAGACCGGAGCAGATCACGAACCAGTCGGCCAGCGAGGAGACCGCATCCACCCGGATCATCTGAATGTCCACCGCCTTGCGGTCGTCGCAGGCCTCGGCGGCAAGGCGGGCGAGCTGATCGCTATCCATAGACGTTTTCACTGGTGACGGACTGACGGCTGCCCTGCTGCTGGGCCATTTCAGCCCTGGCTTTCTCGGCACTCTTGCGCAGGGCCTCAAGCCGGTCTTCGTAGAAGGCGCGCTTTTTCTTCTTGCGGGTCTGCTCCACCAGCTCCTTGAGGGCCCCGCCCAGGCTCTTGTAAGCGTTGGGGAGGGTGTAGCCGAAGCGGGTGGCCAGGGAGATGGCCCGTTCATCGGCCGCGATCGCGTCCTGCAGACGCTTCTCGGAATTGTTCTTGAGGTAGAGCCGGTAGCCGGCGAAGCCGGAGAGCCCCATGGCCATCAGCAGCAGCAGGCCGTCCTGCACCCAGAGCTCACCGATCGCACCGCCCAGACCGATCGCCAGGGCGGCCATCTCCCAGCCGTCGCGGGGAACGGCATCGTTCTGCACCCGGCCCACTTCATGCCAGAAGAGCAGGTTGCGGTGATCGATGGCCAGGCCATCCCAGGTTTCCAGATCCACCTGGATCTCCACCTCATCGCGGCCGATCTCCTCGATCGTGATCAGGGCAGGGTCGGCGGAGGCGGCGGCTTCCACGAACACCCAGCTCTGCATCTCCGGAGGGAGGAGACCCTTCAGGCGCTGGAGTTCGCTCATGAAACCGATCAAACGTCTTGTCGATCTTCCATGTTAGCGAGGTCGGCCAGCCGGATCGGCCGATCGCCTGCGGCAGACGTGAGAGGCTAAGCCCGTTTGGCCATCGATCCAACCCATGCCCCGTCGCACGGATCTGCGCCGCATCCTGCTGCTGGGCTCCGGACCGATCGTGATCGGCCAGGCCTGCGAATTCGACTATTCCGGCACCCAGGCCTGCAAAGCCCTGCGGGCCGAGGGTTTCGAGGTGATTCTGATCAACTCGAATCCCGCCTCGATCATGACCGATCCGGAGATGGCGGATCGCACCTACATCGAGCCGCTCACCCCTGACGTGGTGGCGCGGGTGATCGCGATCGAGCGCCCTGATGCGCTGCTCCCCACCATGGGCGGCCAGACCGCGCTCAACCTGGCGGTGGCGCTGGCCGAAAACGGCACCCTGGAGCGCTACGGCGTTGAACTGATCGGCGCCAACCTGGCCGCGATCCAGATGGCGGAAGACCGCCTGCTGTTCAAAGAAGCGATGGCGCGGATCGGCGTGGCGGTGTGTCCGTCCGGGATCGCCAAGAGCCTGGAGGAGGCCGAGCGGGTGGGGGAGGAGGTGGGCGGCTACCCCCGCATCATCCGGCCCGCCTTCACCCTCGGCGGCTCCGGCGGCGGCATCGCCTACAACCCCGAGGAATTCCGCGCCTTCTGCAAGAGCGGCCTGGAGGCCAGCCCCGTCTCCCAGATCCTGATCGAGCGCTCGCTGATCGGCTGGAAGGAGTTCGAGCTGGAGGTGATGCGCGATCTGGCCGACAACGTGGTGATCGTGTGCTCGATCGAGAACCTCGACCCGATGGGGGTGCACACCGGCGATTCGATCACCGTGGCGCCGGCCCAGACCCTCACCGACCGCGAATACCAGCGACTGCGCGACCAGTCGATCGCGATCATCCGTGAAATCGGCGTGGAAACCGGCGGCAGCAACATCCAGTTCGCGATCAACCCCGCCAACGGTGATGTGGTGGTGATCGAGATGAACCCGCGGGTGAGCCGCTCCTCGGCGCTGGCCAGCAAGGCCACCGGCTTCCCGATCGCCAAGATCGCCGCCCGCCTGGCGGTGGGCTACACCCTCGACGAGATCCTCAACGACATCACCGGCGCCACACCGGCCTGCTTCGAGCCCACGATCGATTATGTGGTCACCAAGATCCCGCGCTTCGCCTTCGAGAAGTTTCGCGGCAGCCCGGCCGTGCTCACCACCTCGATGAAATCGGTGGGGGAGGCGATGGCGATCGGCCGCTGCTTCGAGGAATCGTTCCAGAAGGCCCTGCGTTCACTCGAAACCGGCCATTCCGGCTGGGGCTGCGATCGCCCCGATCAGCCGCTGGAATCCAGCGACCTGGAGCGGATGCTGCGCACCCCTTCGCCGGATCGCATCTTCGCAGTGCGCGCCGCGATGGTGGCGGGCCGCAGCGACGCCGAGATCCATCAGCTCAGCGCGATCGATCCCTGGTTCATCGCCAAGCTGCGGCGCCTGATCGAGGCCGAAGACCGCCTGCTGCGCGGACGGACGCTCGATGCGCTCACGGCGGCGGATCTGCTGGAGCTGAAGCAGCTGGGCTTCTCCGACCGCCAGATCGCCTGGGCCAGCGGCTCAGACGAGCTCACAGTGCGGCGCCACCGGCAGGGCCTCGGCGTCAACGCCATCTTCAAGACCGTCGACACCTGCGCGGCTGAATTCGCTTCCACCACGCCTTACCACTACTCCACCTACGAGCGGCCGCTGGAGCGGATCAGCGCCGACGGCAGCCTGGCGCCGCTGCCACCGCAGGACGAGGTGCAGCCGGAAAACCGGCGCAAGGTGATGATCCTCGGCGGCGGGCCGAACCGGATCGGCCAGGGGATCGAGTTCGACTACTGCTGCTGCCACGCCTCCTTCGCCCTGCAGGGGGAAGGGTTCGCCACGGTGATGGTGAACAGCAATCCGGAAACCGTTTCCACCGACTACGACACCAGTGACCGCCTCTACTTCGAGCCGCTGACGCTGGAAGACGTGCTCAATGTGATCGAGGCCGAGCGGCCCGAAGGGGTGATCGTGCAGTTCGGCGGCCAGACGCCGTTGAAGCTGGCCCTGCCGCTGCGGCGCTGGCTGGCCACGCCGGAGGGCCTGGCCACCGGCACCCGTCTCTGGGGCACCTCCCCCGAATCGATCGATGCGGCCGAAGACCGCGAGCAGTTCGAGGCGATCCTGCGCCGCCTCGACATCCGCCAGCCGCGCAACGGCCTGGCGAGGACCGAGGCCGAAGCCAGGGCGGTGGCGGCTGCGGTGGGCTATCCCGTGGTGGTGCGCCCCAGCTACGTGCTCGGCGGCCGGGCGATGGAGGTGGTGTTCGATGAAGAGGAGCTCAACCGCTACATGGTGGAGGCGGTGCAGGTGGAGCCCGACCACCCGGTGCTGATCGACCAGTACCTCGAAAACGCCATCGAGGTGGATGTCGACGCCCTCTGCGATCGGGAGGGGCGGGTGGTGATCGGCGGCTTGATGGAGCACATCGAGCCGGCCGGCATCCATTCCGGCGATTCGGCCTGCTGCCTGCCGGCGGTGTCGCTGGGCGCCGAAGCCCTGGCCACGATCCGGCAGTGGACCCGGGAGCTGGCTCTGGCCCTGGAGGTGACGGGACTGATCAACCTGCAGTTCGCCGTGCAGAGCGACCCCGAGCAAGGAGAGCGGGTGTTCATCATCGAGGCCAATCCCCGCGCCTCCCGCACGGTGCCATTCGTGGCCAAGGCCACCGGTGTGCCGCTCGCCAAGATCGCCAGCCTGCTGATGGCCGGCCGCAGCCTCGCGGAGCTGGGGCTCACCGCCGAGCCCCAACCGCCGCTGCAGAACGTCAAGGAAGCGGTGCTGCCGTTCAAGCGCTTTCCCGGCGCTGACACCCTGCTCGGTCCGGAGATGCGCTCCACCGGCGAGGTCATGGGCAGTGCCGCCAGCTTCGGGATGGCCTATGCCAAGGCGGAGATCGCGGCCGGCGAGGGGCTGCCCACCGGTGGCACGGTGTTCCTCTCCACCCACGACCGCGACAAGCCCTCCCTGCTGCCGGTGGCCAGGCGCCTGCATCAGCTGGGCTTTGCCCTGATCGCCACCACCGGCACCGCCGAAGCACTCCGGGCGGGCGGACTGGAGGTGGAGCCGATCCTCAAGGTGCACGAAGGCCGCCCCAACATCGAGGATGCGATCCGCACAGGCCTGATCCAGCTGATCATCAACACACCGATCGGCCGGCAGGCCGCCTTCGACGACAAGTACCTGCGCCGCGCCGCGCTCGACTACGCCGTGCCGACGGTGACCACCCTGGCCGGGGCCCGCGCGGCGGTGGAGGCGATCGCCACCCTGCAGAACCAGGAGCTCACCGTGGCGGCCCTGCAGGACATCCACCCAGGGCTGGCTGGGTAGGCTGCGCAGATTGCCGCAGAAGCGTTTTGACCAGCACTGCCCCGACCAGCACTGCCCCGACCAGCACCGCACCACTCAGCACCGCCCCGGTCGCCGCCGGCAGCGACCTGCGCGACCTGTTCCGCGCCGCCTACGAAAACCGCTACACCTGGGAGCCAGGCTTCGGCGGCTACCAGGGCCGCTGCGTCTGGGAGCAGGGGGACCGCCGGGTGGAGGGCAGCTTCACGGTGGGGGCCGACCTCAAGGCCAAGGTGGAGGGCATCGACGACGCCGAGATCACCAAGGCGATCGCCTCCCAGCTCTGGGAGGTGTGCATCCACCGGGTGCGGCGCAGCTTCGAGCAGACCCACGGCGAGAACACCTTCACCGCCGGCGACACCGACGCCGTGGGGGTGGAGGTGATCGTGGGCGGCAAGAACAGCGGTGATCGGTATCGGATCAAGAACGACGTGGTGACGATGGTGCACCGCCACATCCACGGCACGGTGGTGTCGATCTTCACCAAAGCCACCACCGACACCGGCGCCGGCTATCTCAGCCGCAGCTACACCAGCGCCTACAGCGATCCGGCCACCGGGGCGGCCAGAGGGGGCCTGAGCACCTTCACCGACACCTTCGTTCCCCTCGGCGAGGCGGGCCCCTGGGTGCTCAGCGAGCGGTTGATCGAAACGGAAGCCGGCAGCAACGGCACCGAAACCCTGGAAGCGAGCCGCCAGACCTTCCGCTTCGAGCAGCTCGGGGCGCTCTGAGGCGACACAGCGGCATTCAGCCGCCTTCAGGAAGGGCTTCGATCTGCTTGAGCCGCTCATTGAGCTGGAAGGCCATCGACTGGCGACCGACGGCGAGCACCTTGAGGGTGTCTTCGTGGAAGCGCAGCTGGGCATCGGCCACCTGCATGCCCCGCACCAGCTCCTTCAGGTCATCGGGGAGGGCATTGAGGTCGTAGCGCCTGCCCTCGAAGGTGAGCACGGGGGGCAGGGAAGCGGCGTCGGTCAAGGCAGGGAACCACTGGGACAACCAACGTTACGGGCGAGCCGGCAGCTCCCCTCCGCTCAGGCCGCGACCCGGATCAACTGGCGGTCACAGAGATCGCGGTAGCGACCGGGTCGGGCCATCAGCTGGTCGTGGTTGCCCTTCTCGATGATGCGCCCGGCCTCCAGCACGAGGATCTGATCCGCCCCCTGCACCGTGGCCAGGCGATGGGCGATCACCAGCACCGTGCGGCCGGCCATCGCCTGGCTCAGCCCCCGTTGCACCGCCTCCTCGGATTCGGCGTCGAGGGCACTGGTGGCCTCATCGAGCAACAGCACCGCCGGGTTGCCCAGCACGGCACGGGCGATGGCCAGCCGTTGAAGCTGGCCGCCGGAGAAATTGCTGCCCCGTTCCTCGATCCGCGCCCCATAGCCACCGGGCAACGCTTCGATGAAGCTGGCCGCATTGGCCAGCTGGGCCGCTTCACGCACCTGCTCCAGGCTGGCCGGGCGGCCGAAGCGGATCGCCTCTTCCACCGTGCCGGAGAACACACTGCTCTGCTGGGGCACCAGGGCCACCGCCCGGCGCAGATCGCGGGCCCGCAGGCCGGCCAGATCCTTGCCATCGAGCAGCACCTGGCCGCGCTGGGCGGTGTTGAACCGCAGCAGCAGGGAGAACAGGGTGCTCTTGCCGGCGCCCGAGGGACCCACCAGCGCCAGCAGCTGGCCCGGTTTCGCGGTGAGCTCGAGGTTGCGGAGCACCGGCTGGCCGGGGTCGTAGCCGAACCAGACGCCATCGAGGCGCAACTCACCACGCACCGGCCCGAGCGGGCTGGCATCGGGATGGTCGGGGATCTCCATCGCCTCCGCCTCGATCTCCCTGAGGCGACGCAGGGAGGCCTGGCCCTGCTGGAACTCGTTGTAGTTGGTGGTGAGATGGGAGATCGGATCGATCAGCATCAGCAGGGCGGCCACATAGCTGCTGAAGCCGCGGCTGTCGAGCTCGCCGGCCTGGATGCGGGCCGCACCGATCAGCAGCACCGAGAGAATGCCCGCCGCTTCGATGAAGCCCACCACCGGATGCTGCAGCGCCAGCAGCCGGAGGGTGCGGTAGCGGGCACGGCGGTGCAGGTCGATCTCCTGCTCGAAACGCTCCTGCAACCAGGGTTCGGCGGCATAGGCGCGCACCAGCGGCAGGCCACTGATCGCCTCCCCCAGCAGGCCGGCCAGTTCGCTCACCTGCTTCTGGCTGCGCTCCGCCGCCCCCATCACCCGGGCGCCGAAGGCGCTCACCAGCACCGCCACCAGCGGCGCCAGCAGCAGGGTCGCCATCGACAGCTTCCAGTCGAGGAACACCATGTAGCCGAACACCGCCACCAGCTGCAGCAGGCTGGGAGTGGTGTCCTGGATCATCTTGTAGATCACCTCGCCGACGCGGTCGGCATCTTCGGTGAGGCGATAGGTGAGATCGCCGGCGGAAAGCTTCTCAAGGGCGCCGAACTCCAGTCGCTGCAGGCGGGCGAACAGCTGGCTGCGCAGGGCCTGGCTCACCTGCAGGGCCGGGGAGGCGAGCAGGGTGTCCTGGCCGAACTGGGCGAGCTTCTGCACCAGGAACACGGCCAGGGCCAGGCCAATCGCGCGCAGCACCTTGCTGAAATCACCGGCACCGATCGCCGGAATCAACTGCCCCGCCAGAGCAGCCAGCAGCGGCCAGCAGGCCACGAACACCAGCATGCAGGCCCCACCAGCCCACAGTCTGCGGCGGTGGGGCTGAAGCAGCGGCAGCAGACCACGGAAACCGGCCGAGGAGGGTGCGAGCATCGGCAGACCTTATCAGCGCTGCTGGGGCGCTTCCGGCGGCGAATCGATCCATGCGCCTCGATCAATTCCTCAAGTGGCAGGGCGTGGTGGCCACCGGTGGTGAGGCGAAGTTCCGGGTGCAGCAGGGGGAGGTGCGGGTGAACGGGGCGGTGGAGCGTCGGCGCGGGCTGCAGCTCTCAGCAGGCGACCGGGTGGAGCTGGGCGGCCACTCCCTCACGGTTCCTGCCGAGACCTAAGTTGGCTCTCGCTCCATCGGTAGGGATTCCTGTGCACAAAGCGGTGATCGCCGGCAACTGGAAGATGCACATGACCTGCGCCGAAGCACGGGCCTATGCCGCCGCGTTTCTGCCGCTGATCACCGACCTGCCGGATGACCGGGTGGTGGTGCTGGCCCCGCCGTTCACCTCGATCGAGGCCCTCGGCCTGGCGGTGGCCGGCAGCCCGGTGAAGCTCTCCAGTCAGAACGTGCACTGGGACGGCGGCGGTGCCTACACCGGCGAGATCTCCGCCTCGATGCTGCTGGAGCACGGCGTTACATACGCGATCGTGGGCCACAGCGAACCGCGCAAGTTCCACTGCGAGAGCGATGAGCAGATCAACCTGCGGGCCCGCAGCGCCCAGGCGGCCGGCCTGATCCCGATCGTGTGTGTGGGTGAAACCGACGCTCAGCACGAAGCTGGCGAAACCGAGCGGGTGATCCGCCGCCAGGTGGAGCAGAGCCTCGAGGATCTCGATCCCCACCATCTGGTGGTGGCCTACGAGCCGATCTGGGCGATCGGCACCGGCAAGACCTGCGGCGCCGAGGAGGCCAACCGGATCTGCGGCCTGATCCGCCGCTGGGTGGGCCACCCCGAGGTGGTGGTGCAGTACGGCGGCTCCGTCAAGCCCGAGAACATCGACCAGCTGATGGCCCAGAGCGACATCGACGGGGTGCTGGTGGGCGGCGCCTCGCTCGATCCAGCCGGCTTCGCCCGCATCGCCCAGTATCAGGTGCCGGTGGTGGCCTGAGGCCTGAACCCGATGGCCAGTGGCATGGGAAAATCGGCTGACATCCCGGCAGCGCGGCCGTGATGCTCCCCTGGAGGGGTGGTCGAGTGGTTGATGGCTCTGGTCTTGAAAACCAGCGAGGTGAAAGCCTCCGCGGGTTCGAATCCCGCCCCCTCCGTTTTGCCCAGCTCATCATTTGCTGCCGAGATCGCCCACGGATGGCTTCAGTGTGAACAAGGCTGGGTGTTCAGCGGGCAGCGCCCTCATCGCCCGGCAACCGGATCGAGTCGGATCAGTTCCCCGTTGTCCGCTGAATCCGTGAGCAGGTAGAGCAGGCCATCGGGGCCCTGCCGCACATCGCGCACCCTTTCGCCGATCGGGATCACCTGTTCCGCCAGCACCGTTCCTGAGGCATCGAGGCTGATCCGGCGCAGGTCCCGCGATACCAGTCCGCCGGCAAACAGATTCCCCCGCCAGCCCGGGTAGCGGTCGCCGCTGTAGACCGCCAGCCCGGAGGGCGCGATGGCTGGGGTCCAGACCCGGCGGGGATCGATCAGCCCTGCTGCCGACTGGGCCGGCGCGATCGGCCCCCCGCCGTACTCCCGGCTGTGGGTGACCCGGGGCCAGCCGTAGTTCCCGCCCGCTTCCACCAGGTTCAGTTCGTCACCGCCCAGGGAGCCGTGCTCGCTCACCCAGACCCGGCCGGTGCCGGGGTCGTGGGCGAGCCCCTGCACATTGCGGTGGCCATAGCTCCACACCTTCGGAGCGACGCCAGGGCCGGAGGGGAAGGGATTGCCGGGGGCCGGCGCCCCGTCGGAGCGGATCCGCAGCACCTTGCCCAGGGCGCTGGAGCGGTTCTGGGCCTGCAGACGAATCAGTTGTCCCTCCAGTTGCACCGGTGGGTTACCCCCATCCCCGATCGACACCAGCAGACTCCGATCGGGAAGCCAGAGCAGGCGGGAGCCGAAATGCTGGCCGCCTGCCTTGCTCTGGGGCACGGCCGCGATCACCTGAAGATCCCTCAGCGCCCGGCCGTCGAACCGGGCCCGCGCCACCCGGGTGCCGTTGGCTTCGATCGTGCCGGCGGCATAGCTCAGATAAAGAAAGCGATTGCGCTCGAAATCAGGATCGAGAGCCACATCCAGCAGCCCGCCCTGTCCGATGGCCAGCACGGGCGGCAGGCCGGCGATCGGGGTGGGGTCGAGCACTCCGCCGCGCACGATCCGCAGCCGGCCCGGCCGCTCGGTGATCAGCAGGGCCCCGTCCGGCAGCCAGGCCATTCCCCAGGGGTGCTCCAATCCCCCCACAACGGCCTTAAGGGTCACCGGCGCAACGTCGTCGCTGGCAGCGCAGCCCAGGGCGGGAACCAGCAGAACCAGGAGCATCCCGAGCCAGCGGCCCATGGGGTTGGATCGGTTCAAGGGTCGGCAGGGGGCCTTGTCTCCTCTCCATGATGGTCCCCAGCCGCCAGTCCCTGGCGCTGGCCTGCGAGCGGACCCCATGAGCTTCTTCGTCAAACTCGCCGAGGTGATGGCCAGCCGCCAGTCGCTGCTGATCACGGGGCTGGATCCCAACCCGGAGATGCTGCAGACCTGGAGCCGCCACCACCCGGGCAGCGGCTCCTTCCTCGCCCAGGCCCGCCGCTGGATCAAGGCGGTGATCGAGGCAACTGTCGAGAACGTCTGCGCCTACAAGCCCAGCCTCGGCTTCTACCAGGCGCTCGGCCCGATCGGCATCGAGCTGCTGCATGAGGTGCGGGAGCTGGTGCCGCTGGATGTCCCGCTGATCCTCGATGCGAAGCACAGTGATCTGAACACCTCCTCGGCCCTGGCCCACTACGTGTTCGCCGAGCTGGGTGTCGATGCGATCACCCTCTCGCCCCTGCCCGGCCAGGACATCGTCGCCCCCTTCCTGCTCTACCCCGACCGGGCCGTGGTGGTGTCCTGCCACAGCTCCAACGCCGCCTCGCGCCTGTTTCAGCACCACCCGGACGCCAGCGATCCGCTCTACCTGAAGATCGTGCGCGAATGCCAGCTCTGGGGAACGGCCGAGCAACTGCTGCTCGAAGTGGGCACCAGCGATCCGGTCGTGCTGGCCCGGGTGCGCCAGGCGGCACCGCAGCGATTTGTGATCCTGCGCAGCCTCTGGGAGGAGGAGGAGCGGCTGGAGACCCTGCTCCAGGCCGGCCTCACCGCCTCGGCCGATGGTCTGCTTCTCCCCCTGCCCCAGCACCTGCTGGTGGAGGAGGGCATGGAACAGGGCACCCTCGAGCTGCGCCTGCAGATCGAGGCGATGCGGCACCGCCTTGAAGACCGCAGTGAAAATCAGTGCGCCCTCTGGTTACCAGCGCCCGAACCGCTGCCTTCGGCCGATCCCCTCGCCGAGCTGATCCTGGCCCTGTTCGATCTGGGTTGCCTGCTCTTCGGTGATTACGTCCAGGCCTCCGGTGCCATCTTCAACTACTACATCGATCTGCGCCAGATCATCTCCAATCCCAACGTCTTCCACCAGGTGCTGCATGCCTACGCCGGCCAGATGGAGGGGTTGATCTTCCAGCGCATCGCCGGCATCCCCTATGGATCCCTGCCCACCGCCACCGGTCTGTCCCTGCAGCTGCACACCCCGCTGATCTACCCCCGCAAGGAGGTGAAGGCCCACGGCGCCCGCCGCCTGATCGAGGGGGATTTCAACGAAGGGGAAACAGCTGTGGTGGTGGACGACATCCTGATCACCGGGGGCAGCGTGCTCGATGGCATCGCCAAGCTCGAATCCTCGGGCCTGAAGGTGCGCGATGTTGTGGTGCTGATCGACCACGGCGGTGATGCGATCGAGCGCCTGGCCCGCTCGGGCTACCGCTGCCATCCGGTGCTCAGCATCAGCCGGATCATCGCCGTGCTCCATGCGGCCGGACGCCTCAGCGACAGCCAGGCCTCCCTGCTCGGCGCTGGCCAGTCGTCAGGCCAGTCGTCAGGCCGGGCCCGCTAGGCGCCAGGCCAGGGTTTCACCCGCCTGGAAGGGCACAAGCTGCTCAGCGCCGACGCCGATCGTCTGCGGCACCAGCTGCGGCTGCCGCACCAGCTCTACCGTGCCGGTGTTGAGCGGCAGGCCGTAGAAGCGGGGGCCGAACTCCGAGGCAAAGCCCTCCAGACGCTCCAGGGCCCCCTCCTGGTCGAACACCTGGGCGTAGCTCTCCAGCGCATGGGGGGCGTTGTAGATCCCGGCGCAGCCGCAGGCCGATTCCTTGGCGCCGCGCGGGTGGGGGGCCGAATCGGTGCCGAGGAAGAACTTCGGGTTGCCGGAGGTGGCGGCCCAGCGCAGAGCCAGCCGGTGCAGTTCCCGCTTCGCCACAGGCAGGCAATAGGCGTGGGGCCGCAGCCCCCCCAGGAACATCGCGTTGCGGTTGATCTGCAGATGGTGGGGGGTGATCGTGGCGGCCAGATTGGCGCCGGCACCCTGCACGAAGGCCACGGCATCGGCCGTGGTGATGTGCTCCAGCACCATCTTCAGGCCAGGGAACCGCTCCAGCAGGCCGACGAGATGGCGCTCCAGGAACACCGCTTCGCGATCAAAGATGTCGACCTCCGGATCACTCACCTCGCCGTGGATCAGCAACGGCATGCCGATCCGCTCCATGGTGGCAAGCACCGGCGCGATCCGCTCCAGATCGCTCACCCCGGCGGCTGAATTGGTGGTGGCGTGGGCCGGGTAGAGCTTGGCGGCCGTGAACACACCGGCGGCGAAGCCCCGCTCCAGTTCAGCCGGTTCGATCCGGTCGGTGAGATAGGCCGTCATCAGCGGGGTGAAGCTGGCCGCGGCCCGATCGCCCAGGGCCGCGAGGATCCGCTGCCGGTAGGCCGCGGCCGCCGCCACCGTGGTGATCGGTGGATCCAGGTTGGGCATCACGATCGCCCGCGCGAACAGCCTCGCGGTCGCGCCCACCACATTGCGCAGCAGGTCACCGTCGCGCAGGTGCACATGCCAGTCGTCGGGGCAGCGCAGGATCAGACCGTCAGGG
Organism: Synechococcus sp. CS-1325; assembly: GCA_025128135.1. Lineage (GTDB taxonomy): Bacteria > Cyanobacteriota > Cyanobacteriia > PCC-6307 > Cyanobiaceae > Regnicoccus. The sequence continues at coordinate 54,660 of JAHLYW010000025.1, read as the reverse complement.
CGGGCCGGCATCGGGGTCAGCCCTGGCGCGTTTCCTGGCCCGGCACCCGCAGGGGCCTGCGGTGCGGCTGGTTGCCGAAGTGCTCCCGGGCGATCGCCAGCAGCCCCTCGTCGCTGAGTCCGCCGTCATCAACGGTGACCACCCCGACGATCCGATCGAGCAGATCAGGCCGGTGGCTGTGGAGGTAGTGGAGAAGAACCTGGCGCAGATCACTGCTGCCGGTGCCATGGCCCAGCAGCAGCACGGTATCGGCCCCGGTCATCGCCTCGCTGATCCGGGCCAGGTAGTCACTGTCAAGGGGTGCCCGCTGGCCGGCGATGTCGCGATCATGGCGGTGGGAGAGATTCTCACCCGAGCCCCAGAGCCCATGGGGTTTCAGGGCCGCATGCTCCACCTCATCGCCCTCGAGCCGAAACACATCCGTGCGGCTGTGGTCGAGATGAAGCACCAGGCGATGGCTCTGGTCACCTCGGGGGGAATCGGGCTCGGCCTCCTCATGCCCAGGCGACACCCCGGCTTCCTCTAGAAAGTGACGGACCCTGAGAACCGCGTCGCCATCGAGGTCGGGCTGCTTGAGGCCGCTGCCACTGTGAATCCAGGTTTCGCCTCCCTGGGGGAATCGGAGCCGCAGGCGCCGGCCATCCAGCTCCTGAACCTCGGCCCCCAGGCTGCGCAGCAGGGCCTCCACCTGCGACACCCTCACCCCATGGCTGAGGGGATGGGCGAACAGGGCGCGCAGGGTGGTCTTGTGGTGCTTCTTCAACGGAGGCTCCGATTCCATCATCCAGGCTAAGAATCCCGCTGATCGCTCGGCAGGGCCCGTCACGAAGCAAGACGATCGCGACGGTGGGCGTTGTGACGGGCGCCGGGCGGTTCCAACTGGCAAACTGCGCCCACCTGAGGCCACCGTTCATGGTTCGTCTGCGTCGCCTGCTCGCTTCCTCCCCCCTGCTGCTGGCCCTGGCCATCGGTGGCTGCGCCGATGAGAGCGGCGGTGGCGGTGTACAGAGCGAGAAGATGAACACGATCCGCAGCCGCGGCAAGCTGGTCTGCGGCGTCGACGGCAAGCTGCCGGGCTTCAGCTTCCTCGGCCCCGATGGCAGCTACAGCGGCCTCGACGCCGACACCTGCCGGGCCGTGGCGGCAGCCCTGTTCGGCGATCCCGCCAAGGTGGAATACCGCGATCTGAACTCCTCCGAGCGCTTCGCCGCCCTGGCCAGTGGCGAGGTGGACATGCTGGCCCGCAACACCACCATGACCCTCAGCCGCGATTCGGCCGGTGGCAACGGCATTTCCTTCGGTCCCACCACCTTCTTTGACGGCCAGGGCCTGATGGCGCCGGTGGCCAGCGGCATCAGGACCCTCAAGGATCTGGCCGGCAAGCCGATCTGCGTGGAGAGCGGCACCACCACCGAGCTCAACCTGGCCGATCGCATGCGCGAGCAGGGCATCGCCTACACCCCGCTCAAGTTCCAGACCGGCGACCAGACCTACGCCGCCTACCTCGGCGGCCGTTGCGTGGCCGTGACCAGCGACCGCTCCCAGCTCGCCGCCAAGCGCAGCAGCTTCCCGGATCCCGCTGCCCATGTGCTGCTGCCGGAAGTGATGAGCAAGGAGCCGCTCACCCCGGCCAGCGTCAACGGTGATCCGGCCTGGTCCGATGCGATCCGCTGGACTGTCTTCGCCCTCTTCCAGGCCGAGGAACTCGGCATCACCAAGGCGAACGTGGCCGCCAAGCTGGCCGAAGCCAAGGCCAACCCCAATCAGGCCGATCTGCGCCGCTTCCTCGGCGTGGAGGGCGACTTCGGCAAGCAACTCGGTCTGCCCGCCGATTTCGTCGTCAAGGTGGTCGGCGCCGTGGGCAACTACGGCGAGGTCTTCGAGCGCAATGTGGGCACGGGTTCTCCCCTCAGGCTGGAGCGGGCCGAGAACCGCCAGTGGAACAAGGGCGGCCTGATCTATTCACCCCCCTTCCGCTGAACGGGCCCCTGCCTTGACCCCTGAACCCCGAGCGATTCCCTGGTGGCGCGACAGGCGCGTCGTTCCCTGGCTTGTCCAGGGCGGCGTCGGTCTGGTGGTGCTGGTGGTGATCGCCCTGCTGCTGGGCAACCTGGTGCGCAATCTCACCGCAGCGGGCCTGCTGCTCAGCTGGCGCTGGCTGGGGCAGCCGGCCAGCTTCGATGTGGCCGAAAGCCTGATCCCCTTCGATGCCGCGATGCCCTACTGGCGGGCCCTGCTGGTGGGCCTGGTCAACAGCCTGCGGGCGATCCTGGTCGGCCTGGTCGGCGCCACCCTGCTGGGAACGGCCGTCGGCATGGCCGCCTACAGCGGCAACGGCCTGGTGCGGCGGCTGGGGAGGGTCTACGTGGAGCTGATCCGCAACATCCCTTTGCTGCTGCAGCTGCTGTTCTGGTATTTCGTGGTGTTCCTCTCCTTCCGCAACGGCACCGAAGCGCTGCAGCTGCCGGGCGTGGTGCTGGCCAAATCAGGGCTCTACCTGGCCTGGTTCGCCGAAGGCTGGCGCTGGCAGGGGCCCGAGCTGGTCAATGGGGTGTGGCAGGCGCCCTGGCGCTTCTCGGTGGAGTTCGCCGCCCTGCTCACCGGCCTGATCACCTACACCGGCGCCTTCGTGGCCGAGGTGGTGCGCGGCGGCATCGCGGCGGTGCCCAAGGGCCAGTGGGAAGCGGCCACATCACTGGGGCTGCACTGGGGAGCCAGCATGCGGAGGGTGGTGCTGCCCCAGGCCCTGCCGGTGATCATTCCGGGCCTGAACAGCCAGTACATCTCCCTGGCCAAGAACTCCGCCCTGGCGGTGGCGGTGGGCTACGCCGATCTCTATTCCGTGGCTGAGACCACCCTCAACCAGACGGGCCGCGCCCTTGAAGTGTTCCTGCTGCTGCTCGGCGCCTACCTGGTGATCGACCTGGTCATCTCCCTGCTGATGAATGGTCTCAACCAGCTCGTGCAGATCCGCGAACGATGAAGGCAGCCGACTCCCTGCTGGCCTCCCTGCGCCGCGAACTGTTCGCCAGCCGCTCCGACGGGGTGATCAGTGTCGGCCTGCTGGTGCTGATCGGCGCGGCGGTGGCCGGCCTGCTGCGCTGGGCCTTCGGCCAGGCCCAGTGGGTGGTGATCCAGGCCAACACCACCCTGTTTGCCCTGGGCCGCTATCCCCTGGAGCAGCAATGGCGGATCTGGCTGCTGGTGGCCCTGCTGGCCATGGCCACCGGGCTCAGCTGGGGACTGCTGCGGGCCAACCCCCGGGCCGACCGCAGCGGCGTGCTCTGGCCCGGCAACGACCGGATCGCCGTGGCGGTGCTGGCCTTCCTTGCCGCCTGGGGGCCCGCCGCCCTGGGGCTCGCCCTCCCGCTGCAGCTGCGCTGGTGGGCGATCACCGCCCTGCTGCTGATCCTGCGCTGGGCCTCGGGGCGCTGGGGCCGCCGGCTGCCGGCCGGGCTGCTGCGCTGGGTGCCGCTGATCTGGCCCCTGCTCTACCTGCTGGGCATGGTGCTGATCAGTGGCGGACTGGGGCTGATCCAGGTGCCGCCTTCCGAATGGGGCGGGCTGCTGCTCACGGTGCTGATGGCCAGCTTCGCGATCCTGGCCAGCTTTCCGATCGGCGTGCTGATGGCCCTGGGACGGCGCAGCGAACTGCCCCTGCTGCGCTGGGGCTCGGTTCTGTACATCGAATTCATCCGCGGCGCCCCGCTGATCACCCTGCTGTTCCTCGGCCAGAACATCCTCGGCTTCCTGCTGCCCGGCGGCCTGGCCCCTGATCGGGTCTGGCGGGCGGCCTGGGTGCTCACCTTCTTCTGTGGCGCCTACGTGGCCGAGGCGGTGCGGGCCGGGCTCGCCTCCGTGCCGGGTGGTCAGCAGGAGGCGGCCCGCTCGCTCGGACTGAGCGTGCCCCAGGCCCTGCAGCATGTGGTGCTGCCCCAGGCCCTGCGCATCGCCCTGCCCGCCACCGTGGGGCAATTCATCTCCCTGCTGCAGGACACCACCCTGCTGTCGTTGATCGGCCTGCTCGAACTGCTCGGCACGGCCCGCACCGTGATGGCCAATCCCGAGTTCCTCGGCAAGAACGCCGAGGTGTATCTCACCCTGGCTGTGCTGTTCTGGTGCTGCTGTGCCGCCCTGGGGCTCGGCAGCAGGGCCCTCGAACGCCGCCTCGATCCCTCCAACACCCCCGCCTGAGCCATGACCGCCAGCCAGCTGATGATCGAAGCCCGCGGCGTCGAGAAGTGGTACCCCAACGGCTTCCATGCCCTGCGGGGGGTGGACCTGAGCGTGAGCAAGGGCGAGGTGGTGGTGATCATGGGGCCATCGGGTTCCGGTAAAAGCACCTTCATCCGCACCTTCAACGCCCTGGAGGAGTTCCAGGCCGGCTCGATCAGCGTGGACGGGATCGCCCTCTCCAACGACCTGCGCAACATCGATGCGATCCGCTGCGAAACCGGCATGGTGTTTCAGCAGTTCAACCTCTTCCCCCATCTCACCGTGCTGCAGAACCTCTGCCTGGCGCCGGTGCTGGTCCGCAAGCGGCGCCGCGCCGAGGTGGAGCGGCAGGCGATGGCGCTGCTGGAGCGGGTCGGCATCGCCGAGCAGGCCGCCAAGTATCCCGGCCAGCTCTCCGGTGGCCAGCAGCAGCGGGTGGCGATCGCCCGTTCCCTCTGCATGGAGCCCCGCATCCTGCTGTTCGATGAGCCCACCAGCGCCCTCGACCCCGAGATGGTGGGAGAAGTGCTGGAGGTGATGAAGGCCCTCGCCGCCGATGGCATGACCATGGTGGTGGTGACCCACGAGATGGGCTTCGCGCGGGAGGTGGCCCACCGGGTGGTGCTGATGTCGGAGGGAAGGATCGTGGAGGAGGCGCCGCCGGAGATCTTCTTCACCAACCCCCAGCACGAACGCAGCCGCCAGTTCCTCGCCCAGATTCTCTGAGCCGGTCTCAGCCGACGGCTCCGGCGCTCGGGGTCAAGCTCCCTGTCGAGCTCCCTGGACGGGTACTCCGCTCCAGCTGCTCCAGATAGCCCCGCACCACCTGCTCCACCGGTTTCGCCTCCAGATCCACCGCGGCGTTGAGCTGCCGCATGGTCGCCGCATCGAGGCGGCCACTGAGCTGCTCGATCGCCGGGGCCAGCGCGGGATGGCGCCGCAGGCTCTCCCCGTTGAACACCGGCACCGCCTGGTAGGGGGGGAAGTAATGGCGGTCGTCGCGCAGCGGCTGCAGCCCCAGGCTGTTGATCAGGCCGTTGGTGGAATCGCCGGCGATCAGATCGACCTGGCCCTCAGCCAGGGCGCGGTAGGTGAGGCCCAGGTCCATCGAGGCGGGTCTGGCGGCAAAGCGCAGCCCGTAGGCGCGGACCAGGCCGGCGTAGCCGTCGGGGCGGTTGAGGAACTCATAGCCGAAGCCCGCCCGCCACCGGGGGCTGTGGGGTGCGGCATCGGAAATCGTGCGCAGCTGCCACTGCTTCGCCGTGTCCTGACGCACCAGGATCGCAAAGGTGTTCTCGAAGCCCAGGGACGGGAACATGGTGAGATCGAAGCGCTGCCGATAGAGGCGCCGGGCCCGCTCCCACACCGCCTGGGCGTTGCGCAGGGGGGGTTGCCGCAGGATCGTCGTCCAGGCGGTGCCGGTGTACTCCACGTAGCCGTCGATGCGGCCGCTGCGCACGGCCTCCTGGCAGATGGCGGTGCCGCCCAGGCTGAACTGCCGCTTCACCCGCAGGGCGCTGTGGCGCTCGATCTGCTGGGCCAGCAGTTCCCCCAGCAGGATCTGCTCGGTGAAACTCTTCGAGCCGATCGTGATCGTCTGCTGGCGGGGCGCTCCGGCGGTGAACGGCCCCAGTTGCAGGGCCGCCGTGCTGGCAAGCGTGATCAGCAGGCCCCCGAGCGCGGCAACCAGCAGCAGCGGGCGCCGCCGCGGTGACCACCCCTGCAGGCGACCGATCGCCGCATCGGCCAGCAGCGCCATCAGGGCGGCCGGAATCGCCCCCGCCAGGATCAGGCCGTTGTTCACCGTGGCGATGCCGCGGAAGATGAACACCCCCAGCCCGCCGCCGCCGATGGCCGCCGCGATCGTGGCCACCCCCACGCTGATCACCGTGGCCACCCGGATTCCAGCCACGATCACCGGCAGGGCCAGGGGCAGCTCCACATGGCGCAGCACCTGGGCGTCGGTCAGGCCAAGGGCACGGCCCGCCTCCCGCAGGCCGGGGGGCACCCCGTCCAGGCCGGTCACGGTGGCCCGCAGCAGCGGCAGCAGCGCATAGAGCACCAGGGCCACCACGGCGGGCACCGGTCCGATTCCACCCAGCAGCGGCACGGTGATCAGCAGGCCGAACACCGCCAGGCTGGGGATGGTCTGAATGGTGTTCGCCAGGGCCAGCACCGGCGCCGACCAGCGCCGATGGCCATGGATCCAGAGGCCAGCCGGCAGGCTGATCGCCAGGGCCAGCGCCATGGCGATCGCCACCAGCAGCCCGTGCTCACCGCTGCGTTGCAGGATTTCAGCGATCAGCTCCCGGCTGGGTAAGGCCATCGACCAGGGCAGGCTGGCGCCTTTCAGCTTTGCAGGGGGCTGGTGAGCAGCCCCACCAGGGCGGCGGCGGCGATCAGGCGCAGCACCGGCCAGCGCCTGGCGATCAGCAGCCAGGCGGCCAGCACGATCAGGGCCAGCGCCAGCGGATCGAAGCGCCCGCCCATTCCCTGGGGCCAGAGCACATGGCCGGCGAAGAACACCGCCAGATTGGCGATCACCCCCACCACTGCTGCGGTGATCGCCGTGAGTGGCCCACTGAGCCGGATGTCCCCACGGCTGGCCTCCACCAGCGGCCCCCCGGCCAGGATGAACAGGAACGATGGCAGGAAGGTGAACCAGGTGACCGTGAGCGCCGCCAGCACCGCCAGCGGCAGGGGGTTGGCGCTGGCGGTGTTCCAGCCGCCCATGAAGCCCACGAAGGTCACCACCATGATCAGCGGCCCCGGCGTGGTTTCACCCAGGGCCAGCCCGTCGATCATCTGCGTGGCGCCCAGCCACTGGTGCTGCTCCACCGCCCCCTGGGCCACGTAGGGCAATACCGCGTAGGCACCACCGAAACTGAGCAGGGCCACCCGGCTGAAGAAGCGGGCCATGGTGGCGAGCAGCCCATCCCAGCCGCCGAAGCTGCTGAGCGCCGCCAGCGGCAGCGCCAGCGCCAGCAGTCCGGCCAGCAGGATCAGCGCCAGCCGGCGGCGGTCGAAGCGGGCGTGCTCTGGTGTTGGGGTGGTGTCGCCATGGAGGGGGGGCAACTCCGGCACCTCCGGCTGGGCGCCGGCATCGAGGGGCCCGCTGCCATGGCCGGCGCCGCCGGGGGGAGAGAACAACCGGGGGCGCCAGCGGCCGCCGAGCCAACCGGCCAGGGCCGCCGCGGCGATGATCAGCGGAAAGGGCAGCCGCAACAGGGTGAGGCCGGCAAAGGCCAGCAGCGCCAGCAGCAGCAGCGCCTTGTTATGCAGGGTGCGGCGGCCCAGCCGCCAGGCCGCCTGGATCACGATCGCCGTCACGGCCGGCTTGAGCGCCCAGAACACCGCCACCAGCAGCGGCAGCTGGCCCCAGCTGGCGTAAATCGCCGAGAGCAGGATCAGCAGCAGCAGCGAGGGCAGGATGAACAGGCTGCCCGCCACCAGGCCGCCAGGGATGCCGTGCATCAGCCAGCCGATGTAGGTGGCCAGCTGCTGCGCTTCCGGCCCCGGCAGCACCATGGCGTAGTTGAGCGCATGCAGGAACCGCCGCTCCGAAAGCCAGCGGCGCCGTTCCACCACCTCGCTGTGCATCAGCGCCACCTGGCCGGCGGGCCCGCCGAAACTGATCAGCCCCAGCTCCAGCCAGTAGCGGGCGGCCGCGCGGAAGCAAACGGTGGTGGGCCCTGGCGGCGGCTGGGGTGACGGCCCGAGCGCCGATCTGGCAGGGGTCATGGTCAGGCGGATCACACCAACCGGCGTGCTTGTTGTGCCGCGAAATGGCTGGCCGAAAGAGGCTAATCATCTTTCTCACCAGGTCTGTCCGTTCCCGCAGAGAAGCCTGCGGCTTGAGTCGTCCCAGACCCAGACCCTTGATGAGCCAGCCAACGGTGGCAAAGGGCCCTGGCGATTCGGCGGACACTCCATCGATCGACCAGTGCCACCTGGGGCAGCTCTGGGTTCAACTCCTTGTGGATCAGCAGGGCCTTGAGCAGGCCATCCACCAAAGCCGGCCGGAGGCCGTCCCAATGGAGGGCCTCAGCCTCTCAAGGCCAGGTTTCAGGCCTCCAGAAAAAGAATTCTGGACCGATCAATGACGAGTTCAAGTGCGCCTCGCTGTCCCTCAAGCTCATCCCATTCCCAATCACGCAACTCCACATGAATCCCTGTTGCCCCCGCATGAATCTGCACATAGGCACTGACCTGGAGGGCACCACGACTGACCCTCACCAGGGAGCACGAATGCACGATCAGTTGATGAGAAGTCGTTGTTGAGCCTGCAGGTCGTAGACGCAGATGATTGGCACGCAGCCCGACCCAGTGGTGTTGCTCATGCCGTGGGCTACGAGGTTCATCAATCTGGAGCCCCCATTGGCTCGCCAGACACTGTTGGGGGCTGAGCCAGTTGATCGGGCTGAGGTTCTTGCAGCCCGTGAGCTTTGCTACGGCGAGTTGCCGCGGCTGGGCAAAGAGCTGTCGAGTTGGTCCTTGCGCCAGCAGTCGCCCGCTTTCCATTACCAACAGCTCATCGCTGAGCCGGTGTGCTTCATCGATGTCGTGCGTCACCAGCAGGATGGGCGTGCCCGTGCTGCGCTGCAGATCCTCCATCCATTGCTGCAGCCGGCGGCGACGGAAGCTGTCCTGGGAGCTGAGGGGTTCATCGAGCAGAAGCAGGTCAGGCTTCACCGCAAGGGCCCGTGCCAGGGCAACCCGTTGACATTGGCCACCGGATAGTTGATGGGCAAACTGGAGGGCCTGATCCTGCAATCCAACCGCGGCAAGCAGCTGTCCAACCTGCGTGCGCCGCTGCTCTCGGCTGAGGCGATCCAGCCCGAACGCCACATTCGCGGCCACGGTGAGATGAGGGAACAGGGCGTGCTGCTGAAACACCATGGCGATTCGCCGGTGCTGCGGCGCCACCCAGACCCCCCGATCGGTGTCGCAGAGCAGCCGCTGCCCGAGTTGGATGCGGCAACTTTGGGGCCGCTCAAGCCCTGCAATGCAGCGCAACAGAAGGCTTTTACCTGAACCCGATGGGCCAAGCACCGCCCGTCGAGCTGCCTGGCTGCTCCAGTTGAGAGCTAGCTCGAAGGTGCCTTTGCGCAGCTCGATAGCCACCTGCAGCTGTGGTTGTGATCTGGTTTTCGACAGGCTGATCGGCTCAGCCGGCACCCACAGCTCGTCGACGGCATGGTCGGCGGCTGGAGATCGCGGCGCCTGAGGAGCTGATCGGCTGCGGCTGAGCAGTTCCACCAAGGCCAGGCAGCTGCCGTTGAGCAGCAGCACCACGGCGGTGAGCTGCCAGGCCAGCGGCAGGGAGCCGTTTTCAACGGCGCTGTAGATCGCCAGTGGCAGCGTCTGGGTGCGGCCGGGGATGTTGCCAGCCAGCATCATTGTGGTGCCGAACTCTCCCAGGGCCCGCGCAAAGCTGAGGCTCAGACCTGCCAGCAGGCCTGGGCGGATCAGCGGCAGCGTTACCCTCCAGAACGCTCGCACCGGGCTGCAGCCCAGTCCGAGGGCCACCGCCTCGAGGGCTGGATCGAGTTGTTCCAGGGAGGCCAGCGTGCTGCGGTACATCAGGGGGAAGGCCACCACCGCCGCGCTGATCACCGTCGCGCTCCAGCTGAACACCACGCTGATACCGATCGTCTGCAAGGGCCGCCCCAGAGGACCCTGCGGTCCCAGCAGTTGCAGCAGCAGAAACCCCAGCACCGTTGGAGGCAAGACCAGCGGCGAGAGCAGCAGCAGGTCGGCCACGGCACGCCGTTGCCCGTGCCAGCCCCGCAGCAGCAGGGCGGCTGCAATCGCAGGTGGGCTGAGAAGCAACACCGCTAAAGCGGCTGCTCGCAGCGACAGCAGCAGGGGTGACCAGGTGCTTTCCACGCCGAGGATCAGCGCGATGTGGACAGGGGGGTGAATCCGGCGCGGCTGAAGGCGCTGCGGGCGGCGGGTCCTTGAAGTCCATCGAGATACGCCTTGGCCAGAGCGGGATGCTGACTGCGCCGGATCACGGCACCGCTGTAGAGGATCGGGCGGTGACTGGCTCCTGGAGCGGTGGCAGCGATGCGCAGGTTGCTCACTCCGAAGGTGTCGCTGCGGTACACCAACCCTGCATCGGCATTGCCGGTGGCAACGGCGGCGGCAACGGCCCGCACCGAGCCGAGGGGCACAAGTTTGGGCTGCACGCTGTTGCTGAGCTTGTAAAATCGCAGAACCTGACGGCCGTAATCCCCTGCCGGCACGGCCTTGTCACCGATGGCGATGCGGCGGATGCTTGAGCTGACCAGGTCGGAGAACCCGAGGCTGCCCTTGCGGTTGGCGGGTACCACCAGCACCAGCTGATTGCTGATCAGGTTGCGGCGGGTTCCGGGCACCAGCAGCTGTGCCTGCTCCAGAGCGTCCATCTGCTTGCTTCCAGCAGAGAGAAACACATCCACAGGAGCGCCTTGCTCGATCTGGCGTTGGAGCAAGCCAGAAGCACCCAGATTGAACTGCGGCGCGGGGACGCGCTGGCTGCGGGAGAACGCTGGCGCCAGACCCTGCAGCACATTCGTGAGGCTGATGGCAGCACTCACCAGCAGGGGATGGGGAGCGGGGGCTTTCTGGGCGTCGGCGGGTTGTTGGACGTTCAGCAGCAGGCTGATTCCTGCAGCACCAGCCAGCCAGCCGACCGTCAGCCAGGGGTTGCATTTCACCATCGCTGCGGTCTTTTGTCGGTTCGTACCATTCTCCGTTCAGCACAGTCTCCTCAGCAGGGATCGTGGATCGCTCGGCGCAATGGACGGCTGAAGGATGCGGTGGGTTTGTGGTGGCCTGGTGGCGACTCGGCACCAGGCCAGCACAAACCCTGACCATGCGACCAGATGACTCCCGAATGTGACCGATCCCATCCAATGGGCACACCGCAAGCGCCAGGTAGATGAATCGGTGCAGGACGCCAAGCAGCTCCAGAACTCCAAACAGTTGAAAAGCATCCTGACGATTCCCGCATGCCAGCAGAGAAGCCGGTCACCCTGCAGTGCGCCTGCCCGGGCTGCCACTGCAGCGTGCAACCGGAAACGCTGTTCAGGATCGGCGACAAGCTGTTCTGCACGGACGCCTGCGCCAAGGGCCACCCCAATGGGGAGCCTTGCTGTAACAGCTGCGATTGCAACACCCATGACTGAGGCGGGCGTGGGCTGGCAAGAGCACCCCCCGCACCCCACGGCACAATGAAGCCTCCGTTGATCCCAGCGCCATGCTGCGCCTGCTTGCCTGCCAGGCCATGTTGTTGAGCTCCGCTGGGGCCTTGGCCATCGCGCCACCCGCGAAGGCTGAGTCCGTACCTGCAGGCAAGGGCGGTGTTCAGGCCATGTTCGCCACCCAGGCGGAGGCGGAGGCCGCCGCACCGCGCTTCGGTTGCAAGGGTGCGCATCGGATGGGCGACAAGTGGATGCCCTGTGCCAAACACGCGGAGACCACCGGGGGAACACACCCCGGCATGACCCACTGATGTCCGCTCCCGGCGACTGCGGCAGCAAGCCGAAGCTGGTGGCGGTGGGCATCGCTCCGTTGGGGCTCATCTCGATCGGAATCGTGCCAATGGGTGTGTTGAGCATCGGCGTGGTGCCGATGGGGGTGATCAGTCTTGGCATCGTTGGCATGGGCGTGATCAACGCCACCGTGGTGGGGATGGGCGTGTTGGTCGCCGGCGTGAATGTGATGGGGGTGTGGTGGGCTGGGCTGGAGGGCATGGGCCCTTACCGGCTTGGGGGAGAAGCCGCCCAGGTGCATCACCATCACGGCCAGGGCAACCGCAACCTCTACGCCTACCCCAGCCGTGAGCAAGCCCTGCGGAAAGCCCGGGAGCTCGGCTGCCAGGGTGTGCATCCGATGGGGAGGCTATGGATGCCCTGCGAAGCGCACCCGGTTCCCTGAGGTGGCGCTACTGGGGGTGGCGCAGTTGCCAGCCCAGCATCAGGAGCCCGGAGGCTGCGATCCAGCTGCCGGCCACCCTCAGGGCGATCGCCCGCCAGCGGAAGCGCAGGCCCTCAAGCCCCATCGCCAGCACCACTGCAAAGACCGCCAGGGCCACCGCCTCCCCCAGAACCACGCTCAGGGATCCGGCATGGCCGCTGAGCAGTGAACCGTTCACCACCCCGAAGCCCAGTGATGTGGCTGCCGCGAGGCCAGTGAACAACCAGGGCGGCAGTCGGATCTGCAGCGCCACCAACAACGCGACGACGACGAAGGTTGCCGTGATCAGCGGTGCCAGCAGCAGCTCTCTGGGGAGGGCCTGGCCAAGGACGGCGCCCAGGCACCAGAGCGCCGGCAGCAGCACGATCACCCGCCGCACAGCAGGGGGGTGCTGCTGCAGTGCCAGCAGCACCAGAGCGATCGAGAGCAGCAGGTCGGCAGGCTCCAGCACCAGCCTTGCAGCACCATCCGCCAGCGGTCCCAGGCCTGTGGCCGGGGTGTGGGCGAAGGCCGGAGGCGCCAGCAAGGCGAGAACCAGGCTGAGAGCGAGGGAGTGGCGACCTGCGGTTGCGGTCCTGCTCACGCCAGGGCGCGCTCCAGGAAGAACAGGCCAGCAAGGGCAATGCCCCCTCCGGCACCGCGCACGAAGGAACGTCCGCCTGGCCAGCGGCGGGTTTCACCCAGCAGGATCCCGGCGAGATGCAACAGACCGGTGGCGATCACGAAGGCCAGGCTGAACAGCAGGGCGTTGCTGCCTGCCGGCAGTTCAGCGCCGTGAGCATGACCGTGGAACACAGCGAAGCTGGCCACGATCAGGGCCGCAAGCCAGAGCGGCGGCCGCAGTTCGAACAGCACCATCAACCCCATCACCAGCCCCGAAACGGCAATGCCGATCTCGACGCCGGGGATCGGCACACCGAGCATCCCCAGTAGCCCCCCGAAGGCCATCACCAGCGGGAAGGCCACCGGCAGAACCCAGAGTGCGGGGGGGGCGAGCACGGCTCCCCACAGGCCGACGGCCACCATCGCCACCACGTGATCGAGGCCGGTGATCGGGTGCAGGAACCCCGCCACGAAGCCACCACCATGGCTGGTGTCCGCGTGAGCCAACACCGGCGCGGGCAGAAGAGCAATGGTTGCCAGGGCGGCAGCACCGAGAAGGAGGACAGCTTCACGGTGAAGGGCTGAGGGGCGGACCATGGCGCTCAGCGCACCAGCAGGCCTAAGGGTCCGAGCGCCACCACACCCCCCACCAGGGCCAGCAGCACGGCCAGCTTGGCGGTCCAGTGCAGGGGCAAACGCCGCAAAACCAGGAAGCTGCTGCCGCTCACCAGCACCGAACCGCTGAAGGCCCCCAGCCACCAGGACAGGGCTGTGCCATCTGTAGGGGACTCATGTCCATGGAGCATCGCGTGGACGGCCACGGCAGTGGCAATCACCGTGCCGGCTAGCCCCAGATTCGGCTTGGCTCCAGAGCTGTGACTGCGCAGAATCACCACCGCCACCGCCGAGATCGCAAAGGCGGCCAGTGCTTCGCCATAGGGCAAGCTGCCGCCCAGGGCTCCGAAGATGCCTCCGAGCAAGGCTCCCGCCAGGGCCCAAAGCAGCAGCTGGGCCGAGAGATAGGAGGCGGCAGCACCGACGACGATCAACAGCAACAGATGATCGGGGCCGGTGATCGGGTGCAGGAAGCCCGAAGTGAGGCCCCCATGCGCGAAGCCGTGGGCCTGGGCCGGTGTTTCCGCCAGCACAAGGGCGGCGGTGCCCAGGCTGGCCAGTGCTGCGAGGGCCCGGGGATTGAAGCGGTTTGGAAGGGACATCGTGGGGTCCGGTCCGCGCCGGAGTCTGAGGGGAAGCGAGCGGCGAGCGTTCTGACTCAGGAGCGGAGCTCCCTCACAGCTGCGGGACAGCGCCGGAGTTGCACCGGTCTTTCCTCGTTGCCTTCCGGGGGTGAACCACGGAAACCGTTCAACCACATTGTGGTCCCACCCATCCAGCAGCGTTACTCATCTGCCCTATTGAAAGTTCGCCATGGGTAAGGCGAGAGCAACCGCTCTGTCTCCCGACTATGACGTGGGATTGGAATCTGATCCGCTTGAAGGCCTCATTCCTGCTGATCTCCGGTCACTTTGTCGTGTTCATCGAAGTGGGTGAGCACCCGGCGCCCCCTCCATCTCCGCCTGCACGCAAGTGATGAATGACCTGATCGAAAATCACATCTAGTCCAGAGAGATCGAGCAGGCCTGCTTCGAGGGTCTGGCCTTCCAGGTGCTTACCGGCAACCAACAACCCGACCATAGCTGCATCAATGAATTCCGGGGCCCTAACGATTCCCTGAAGGGCCTGCTTATTCAGATCCTGCGCCTGTGCCAGAAGGCCGGGATTGAGGTGGTCTGACATTTTTGGACAGGCCCCATCGTTAACCTCTGAAGCGGAGCATCGCCCCTGAATGGAGCTCCCACCCATGAGCAAGCAACGCACCCACAGTCCCGAGTTCAAGGCCAGGTTCGCCAAGGAGGCTGAGCTGCTCCAGCAGATCGGCCAGCTTCAGATAGAGCTGGAGTGGCTCAAAAAAAGTCTCATCTGCTCTGATGCCTGTGACCTGCGAAAACTGGTCGATCACGACCATCCTGATCTCAACATCACCCGACGGTGTTAGCTGCTGACCCCAGCTTGGTCCCCGCTCGCAGGCTGCTCAGGCCCCTTCCGGCGCCCAGCCACACTGCCGCGCCCGGTCGTCGGTCCAACCCTGAGAGCGATGGGTGAGGTGCTCGCCCTTGGCCAGCAGGCCCTGGTTCAGCTGACAGGTGAGCAGGAGGATGCAGTTCACCCCGGCGTGGTGGCGAAAGAAGTGGCCGGTGAGGCAGACCCAGCGGCTTTGGCTGGGGAGCAGCACCTCCTGATCGAGATAGGGCGAGGCCTTCAAGCTCTCGGCGGCAGTTGCGCTTGTGCTGGAGCGGGCGCCACCGTTCAGCCAGCCGTTGCAGCCGTCGGGCTAAAACCAAAACCGCTCCAGGCCTCTGCTGGAATTGCAGCCGTTGCGTCGTGGAATTAACGGATTTGTTTGGGCCGATCGGGCGTTGGTGCGGTGGACCTCTCGGCCGGCGCCTGGGGGCACGGATCGCCGCCGAACGCTTGCGGGGGCGGGCTTACCAGCCCCAGTTCCGCCTGGGGCAACTGGGGGTGAGCTGGCTGGGGGCCCTGACGGCGATCGTCCTGTTGAGCACCCTCAGTGCCTGGAGCGGCAAGTTGCTGCTCGCCGCACCGCTCGGGGCCTCGTCTGTGCTCCTCTTCGGCTACCCGGCCAGCCCCCTGGCCCAGCCGCGCAACATCGTGCTCGGCAATCTGGTGGGTGCGCTGCTGAGTGTGGTGGCGGTGGCCCTGCTGGGCCGAGGGCCCTTGGTGATCGCCCTGACCGTGGGGCTGACGATCCTGCTGGGGCAGCAGATGCGCTGTCTGCATCCGCCGGCCGGCGGCCTGGCCTTTCTGGGGGTACTGCTGGGCGCCAAGTGGCCCTTCGTTGTGTTTCCGGTGCTCAGTGGCTCGCTGCTGATGGTGCTTCTGGCAGCCGGCTTCAGCCGCTGGGTCAAGGGGGCGATGCCCTATCCGCACCACTGGCTCTGAGCGGGAAGCCGGACCGCGCGGCCTGCGCGTCGCAGCAGGCACCATCTCGATCGTGAAACTGCTGCTTACAGATTGGGCCGCTGGGATCAGTGCCGGCCTCGCCTGGCCGCATTTTCCTGGTGGAGCGGCGCCTGAGCGGCAACCCCCACTCATCGGTTCTCCACGGATGAAGGTTCGCCGCAAAAGTCCCCTCAGCAACGGCGGCCTCATCAATTGCCGCTGGAATCCTCTGGTAACTCCGCCTGGGGGGAGCCCGCATCGATCGAGATCAGGTGCAGATCCACCGCCTGGCCCTTGAGCCGGTGCTGGAGCTTCTCGGAGAGTGTGCGCCGCAGAAAGGCCTGGGGGCGGGAGCGCAGGGTCTGGCCCAGCACGATCTGGGTGATGCCGCGTTCGCCGGCGATGTGCGCGATCGTGCCGAGCGCGTCATCACTGTCGATGCGCAGGAACTCGGCGCCGAAATCCTCACAGAGCTTGATTGATTCCTCCAGCCGCACCGCCTGCTCCTTGCTCAGAAAGCGGGCGGGATCCAGCACGGTGAGCACCAGCAGCGGCGCATCCATGAAACCCGCCAGGCGGGCGGCGCGGCGCAGCAGCCGGTTCGATCCGGGGTAAGTGGAGAGACACACCATCACCCGCTCCCGCATCCCTTTTGCCGGCGGGCCGTCCTCCTCCACCCGGTCGGCCACTTCCCGCAGGGCCAGCTCCCGCAGCGCCACCAGATGGGAGCGCCGGAAGAAGTGGGCCAGGGCCTGGTCCACCTTTGCGGCGGCGTAGACCTTGCCATCCCGCAGGCGCTCCTGCAGGGTCTCGGGGGTGACATCCACCAGCACCACCTCCTCGGCCTGCTGCAGCACCCGATCGGGCAGTCGCTCGCGCACCACCACACCGGTGAGCTGGGCCACCTGGTCGTTGAGGCTCTCCAGGTGCTGGATATTGACCGTGGAGTACACGTCGAGGCCGGCGGCCAGCAGCACCGCCACGTCCTGCCAGCGCTTGGGACGCTCGCTGCCCGGCACGTTGGTGTGGGCCAATTCATCCACCAGCACCAGCTGGGGGCGGCGGGCCAGGATCTCCGCCACGTCCATCTCCTCCAGGCACACCCCCTGGTGAACGAGCCGTCGCCGCGGCACCAGCTCCAGCCCCTCGGCCTGGCGGGCCGTATCGCGGCGGCCGTGGGTTTCGAGCACCCCGACCACCACATCAACCCCCTCCCGCCTGAGCTCCTGGGCCTCTTGCAGCATGCGAAAGGTTTTGCCCACGCCGGGGGCCATGCCGATGAACAGCTTGTGCCGCCCCTGGCCCCTGGGCAGCCGGATCACGGCCGCTGCTGATCGAGGGCATGGTTGAGGGTGAGCACGTTCACCCGCGGTTCGCCGATCAAGCCCAGCACACGCCCCTGGGTGTGTCGCAGGATCAGTTGCTCCAGCTGTGCGCTGGGCAGGGACCGGGCTGCGGCCAGCCGCGGAATCTGCTGACGTGCGGCTTCCGGGGTGATGTGGGGGTCGAGCCCCGAACCGGAGGCATAGAGCAGATCAGCGGCGGGCCTGGCGATGCCCGCTTGGGCGTAGGTGGCGGCCGTTTCCCTGATCCGTTTGACCAGATCGGGGTTGGTGGGGCCCAGGTTGCTGGGGGCGGAGGTAGGAGCCGTCTTGCCGGTGCTGTAGTCGACGGCGCTCGGACGGCTCCAGACGTAGCGATCGGAGGCAAACGGCTGGCCGATCAGGCTGGATCCCAGCACCTGGCCGCCCGCATTGCGCAGCAGGCTGCCGTTGGCCTGGGCGGGGAACAGGCCCTGGCCCACCGCCAGCAGCGGCAGGGTGTAGATCACCACGGTGAGCAGCCAGAGCACGGCGGTGAGCCGCAGGGCCTTGAAGGCCTCTCGCAGAACGGACATCAGAAGCGCTCCGGTTGAAAGATCACAACGAACAGGTAGCCCGAGAGCACCACGGTGCCGTTGAGCAGCAGGGCCAGGGCGGTGGACTGCAGAGGGCTGGGACTGGAGCCGAACAGGGGTGCGGCCAGGACGGTGCCCAGGACCAGCATCAGGGGCAGCCAGAACAGCGGTTTACTCAGGAGACCAGATGGAGAAGCCATGGGGCGGGTGATGGGCGGGCGGGGAGTCAGAACAAAGGCACGGATCGGCCTGAGCGGAGCGGCCTGAATGGCGCGGCAGCTCAGACCAGTCGCAGGGCGGAGACGGCCAGATCAATCAGCTTGATGCCGATGAACGGCACCACCAGACCCCCCAGCCCGTAGACGAGCAGGTTGCGCCGCAGCAGCTGATCGGCCGTGGACGGCCGGAAGGCCACCCCCTTGAGGGCCAGGGGCACCAGGGCGGGAATGATCAGGGCGTTGAACACCATCGCCGAGAGGATCGCCGACTGGGGGCTGGCCAGGCCCATCAGGTTCAGCGGCGCCAGGCCCGCCTTGCCGAACAGGGCCGGCAGGATCGCGAAGTACTTGGCCACGTCGTTGGCGATCGAGAAGGTGGTGAGCGCCCCGCGGGTGATCAGCAGCTGCTTGCCGATCGTCACGATGTCGATCAGCTTGGTGGGATCGGAATCGAGATCCACCATGTTTGCCGCCTCCTTGGCGGCCTGGGTGCCGGAGTTCATCGCCACCCCCACGTTCGCCTGAGCGAGCGCGGGAGCATCGTTGGTGCCATCGCCGGTCATCGCCACCAGCCGACCAAGGCGTTGCTCCGCCTGGATCACGGCGATCTTGTCTTCCGGGGTGGCCTCGGCGATGAAGTCGTCGACGCCGGCCTCGCGAGCGATCACCCCGGCGGTGATGGCGTTGTCGCCGGTGAGCATCACGCTGCGGATGCCCATGCGCCGCAGCTGGTCGAAGCGTTCGCGCATGCCGGGCTTGATGATGTCCTTGAGGTAGATCACCCCATGGATCTCGGCGTTCCAGCACACCGCCAGGGGCGTGCCACCGAGCCGTGACACCCGCTCGTAGGCCTCATCGAGGTCGGCGGGCACCGTGCCGCCCCGGGAGCGCACGAAGCCCTTGATCGCCTCGACGGCCCCCTTGCGCAGCTCGTTGCCATCGGCCAGATCGGTGCCGCTCATGCGGGTGCGCGCTGAGAATTCCAGCCCCGTGGCCGTGTCCATCGGCAGGGCCGTCACGGCGTCGAGCTTCTCGGCCAGGCGCACGATCGACTTGCCCTCCGGCGTGTTGTCAAACCAGCTGGCGGCATGGGCGGTGGTGGCCAGCTCGCGCTCGCTGTGGCCACCCACCGGCAGGAACTCCTCGGCCAGGCGGTTTCCGAGCGTGATCGTGCCGGTCTTGTCGAGCACCAGGGTGGTGATGTCGCCGCAGGCCTCCACGGCGCGGCCGGAGGTGGCGATCACGTTGAACTGGGCCACCCGGTCCATGCCGGCGATGCCGATGGCACTGAGCAGGCCGCCGATCGTGGTGGGAATCAGCGCCACCAGCAGGGCCACCAGCACCACCACCGGCGTGGGGCTGTCGATGTAGGCGGCCACCGGCGGCAGGGTGGCCACGGCGATCAGGAACACCTGGGTGAGCACCGCCAGCAGCACCGTCAGGGCGATCTCGTTGGGGGTCTTGCTGCGCTCGGCCCCCTCCACCAAGGCGATCATCCGATCGATGAAGCCCTTGCCCGGGTCGGCGGTGATCCGGATCAGCAGCATGTCGGACACCACCCGCGTGCCGCCCGTGACGGAACTGGCCACATCGGAACCCGCTTCCTTGAGCACAGGGGCCGATTCGCCGGTGATCGCCGATTCATCCACCGCCGCCACCCCATCGACCACCTCCCCGTCGGCGGGGATCATTTCCCCCTGGCTGACGCACACCTGATCGCCCCGGCGCAGGGCACTGGAATCCACCAGCGCTTCGCTGCCATCGGGCAGCAGCCGCCTGGCCTGGGTGCTGGCCTGGGTGCGGCGCAGGGCATCGGCCTGGGCCTTGCCGCGGCCTTCCGCCAACGCTTCGGCGAAGTTGGCGAACAGCAGGGTGGCCAGCAGGATCAGGCTGAGCAGGGCATTGAAGCCCCGGCCCGGCGCCTCGGGGCTGAGCTCGAACAGGCGCGGCTCCAGCGTGGCGGCCAGGGTCACGAGCGTGCCGCACCAGACCACGAACATCACCGGATTGCGCGCGGTGAGGCGCGGGTCGAGCTTCACGAAAGACTGCACCACGGCCCGTCCCAGCAGGCCGTCGCTGCTGGGACGCTCGGTGTAGCGCCGCTGGTCGCGGCGACCCCGCGGCATGCGGGGAAAGATCGGCGGTTGCAGGGTTGTCATGGGGCTCCAATCAACGAAAAGGCTTCGGCGATCGGCCCGAGGGCCAGCACCGGGAAAAACGTGAGCGCCCCCAGGATCAGGATCACCACCCCGGTCACCATGGTGAACAGAGCCGTGTCGGTGGCGAGGGTGCCGGGGCCGGGTGGCACCTTGGTCTTGCGGGCGAAACCAGCCGCCAGCAGCAGCAGGGCCGCGATCGGCAGGTAGCGACCCCCCAGCAGGCTGACGATCGTGCTGAGGTTCCACCAGAGCGTTCCATCACCCAGTCCTTCGAAGCCGCTGCCGTTGTTGGCCGACGCCGAGGCGTACTCGTAGACCACCTGGCTGATGCCGTGGGACCCCGGGTTGCTGATCCCCGAGAGAGTCGGGGCGTAGGCGAGGGTGATCGCCGCCGGCACCAGCACGAACAGCGGATGGATCAGCAGGATCAGGCTGCTCCAGACGATCTCCCCCTTCTCCACCTTGCGGCCGAACAGCTCGGGGGTGCGCCCCACCATCAGGCCGGTGAGAAACACGGTGAGGATCAGGAACACCAGCAGGTAGGCCACACCGGTGCCCTGGCCGCCGAAGATCACCTGCAGAAACAGGTTGAACAGCGGCACCAGCCCCCCCAGAGGCAGCAGTGAATCCATGGCGCCGTTGACCGCGCCGGTCATCGAGCCGGTGGTGATCGTGGCGAACAGGGCGGTGATGCCGGCGCCGAATCGCACCTCCTTGCCCTCGAGGTTGGGGCCGCTGAGCCAGGCGGCCAGCAGCGGGTTGCCTGATTGCTCAGCGCCGATCGCCACCGCCGCCAGCGCCAGAAAGAGCACCGTCACGAGCAGCAGCAGCAACGTGGCCTGACGGCGATTGCCCAGGAAGCGCCCGAAGGCGTCGATCGTGGCGGCAGGGACGGCGAACATCGCCACCATCGCCAGCAGGTTGGTGAACGGGTTGGGGTTCTCGAATGGGTGGGCGGAGTTGGCGCCGAAGAAGCCACCACCGTTCTCGCCGATCTGCTTGATCGCCTCGTAGCCGGCCACCGGGCCGCGCACCAGGATCTGATCGGCCCCCTCCAGGGTCTTGAGCGTCACCGGACCCGCGAGCGTCATCGGCGCACCGTTGACCAGCAGCACCAGGGCGAACAGGAAGCTGAGCGGGATCAGCACCCGGGTGATGGCGCGGATCAGGTCGGAGTTGAAGTTGCCCAGGGGGCGGCCGCAGAGGCCGCGGATGAAGGCGAAGCCCACCGCCAGGCCCGTGGCCGCCGAGGTGAAGAACAGGAACTGCAACGCCCCGAGCTGGCTCAGGTCACTGAGGCTCTGCTCCGGCGTGTAGTGCTGCTGGTCGGTGTTGGTGAGAAAGGAGATCGCCGTGTGCAGGGCCGTGTCCCAGCGCATCGGCGGCAGCCCCTGGGGATTGAGCCAGGGGGGCTGGAGCAGAAGAAAGGCAAGCGCGAGAAGCCCGAAGAGCAGGTTGCTGAGCAACAGGGGGCGCAGGTAATCCCAGGCCTGCTCGGCCGGGCGGCCGCGCTCGCCGACCAGGCGCAGCACACCGTTTTCCAAGGGCGTCAGCCAGCGATCGAACAGGGGCTGGGGCTGGCCATCGAACACCTGAAAGAGGTGCTTGCCCAGCACGGGTGCCGTGGCGAGAACGAGGGCCACAAAGACGACGACCTGAAACAAGTCGGTCATGGGCGGTAGGGTCCGCTGTGGTGAACTCCGTCACTTTCCGCCGGGCGCCAGGACGTCCGCATCTGCCGGTGGGTATGAATCGGGCGAGGGGCCCTCTACCGCGAGCTATAGGCCCCCTGGCCGAGCCGGGCAGCACCGTGCTGATCATGACCATCGCCGTGGCGGTGGTGGAGGTGCTCACCCCCACCGAGGTGGTGCTCGCCTACCTGTATGTGATCCCGCTGCTGCGGCTGGGCACCACCGCTCAACCCCGCAAGCTCTGGGCTGCCACGGCGGTGGCCTGCAGCCTCACCCTGGCCAATCTGCTGATCCCCGGACCGCTGCTGTTCGATGGGGCTGTGCTCACCAACCGGCTGCTGGTCTGCGGCGCCCTGGTGCTCACCGCCCATCAGTGCCTGCGCATCCAGGCCCTGCAACGGCAACGGCTCGACCTGGAGGGACAGCTGGCGGTGGAAGACCTGCGCCGGGATTTCGTGGCCACCCTCGCCCATGACCTGAAAACACCGATTCTCGGAACGATCGCCACCACCCGCAGCCTCGCCACGGCCCATCAGCGCAGCGATGGGCCCCTGGTGGCCAGGGCTCTGGCCACGATCGAACGGGGCCAGAGCCGCGCCCTGGCCCAGATCCAGACCCTGCTGGAGGTCTACCGCAACGATGCGGAGGGTCTTGTCATCCAACCGGTGGGGCTTGAATTCACCGGCCTGGTGGAGGAGGTGATCCGGGAGCTTTCGGCACTGGCGGAGGAGCGGCAGCTCACCCTGCGGCTCAGCTTCGGCCACGACACCCAATGGCGACCGCACCGGCTGCATGGCGACGCAGCCCAGCTGAGGCGGCTGGTGGAAAACCTCCTGCTCAATGCCATTCACCACAGCTTGCGGGGCGGCCAGATCCAGCTCGTGCTGGAGAGCCGCGGCGCTGGACACTGCCTCCGGATCGCCGACAGCGGCCCAGGGGTGCCGGAGCAGGAGATTCCGAACCTGTTTCAGCGGTTCACCAGGCTGTCGGAGGAACGGCCGGGCAACGGTCTGGGGCTCTACCTCTGTCGCCAGATCGTCAACGCCCATGGCGGCACGATCGTTCTGCGCAACCGGCCGGCTGGTGGCGCAGAAATCGAAGTGCTGCTGCCGGCGGGTCACCAAGATCCCGCCACCGAGCCAGGCTGATCGGATGAACGCTCTGGTGGTGGAAGACGACGAGCTGTTTCGGCTGGGTCTGGAGGTCACCCTGCTGGGCTTCGCGCTGATCGAGGCGGTGACCGCTGTTGCTGATGGAGAGCAGGCACTCGAGCTGCTGCGCCACCGCAGCTTCGATGTGATCCTGCTGGATCTTGGCCTGCCGGGGCTGGGGGGGCTGGAAACCTGCCGCCGCATCCACGCCGACCATCCCCGCATCCCCGTGCTGGTGGTCACCAGCCAGGACGATCCCAGCTGGTGTCTGCGCCTGATGCGGGCCGGCGCCCAGGGTTATGTGCGCAAGGGGGTGGCGGCGGGCGACCTGCAACTGGCGGTCCAGTCGCTGCTGCGGGGTGCCTCCTGGTGGGACGCGGAAGCAACCATGGCTCTGCGGGGAGCGGGGGAGAAGGAGCAGGGGGAAACGAACGGAAGCGACCGGGCCGATGCGGAACCGCTGGCGCTGCTGACGCCCCGGGAACGGGAGGTGCTCGAAGCGATGGCCCGAGGACTCAGCAACCGGGACATCGCCCTGGAACTGGGGATCGGCCTGGGAACGGTGCGGGTCCACGGCCACCAGATCATGCAGAAACTCGGCGTGGCCAACCGCACCCAGGCGGTGCTGAAGCTATGGCCCTCGCGCAGCTTGAGCCCAGGATCGTGAAGGGTTGGGTGCCAGTGGAACACCCCACAAACCCTGCTGTGGTGATTTGGATCAGGTCGACGCTGAGCGCAGCACCGGCTGATGGTGCAGCACGATCTCACCGTGACGCAGCAGCAAGGCATCACCGGGCGCCAGCGGGCGCCAGGGTTCATCCGTGGTGAGGGGTTCGGTGCAGATGATCGTCACCAGATCAGTCGGCGTGGTGACCGCCGAGAAATCAACACTCAGATCGTCGTCGGCCAGGGAGGCTGTGGTGAAGGGGGCCCGTCGGGTCAGAACGTGAAGCCTGGTGCCACCGTAGGCAAAGAGCCACTGGCCATTGCTGAGCAGGCCGTTGAAGATTCCCTGCTGGGCCAGGTTGTCGGCACAGCCAACCAGAGCCGCAAACAGCGCCGACAGATCATCGCGATCAACGTCGCCGGTGGCGAGCCGATCGAGAATCCAGCAGAACGCCAGCTCGCTGTCGGTGCTGCCGCGGGGAGCGAACCGCTCGGAGGAGGGAATCCCACCGTGGTGCAGGTCGCCGTTGTGGGCGAACACCCAGTCAAGGCCCTGCCAGTGGCGATGAAAGGGATGACAGTTCTCGATCGCCACGCTGCCCTGGGTGGCCTTGCGGATGTGGGCGATCGAGCAGTGGGCCTTGAGATCCAGGTTGGCCACCTTCGCGGCCAGCGGGCAGAAGGCGGCGGGGGCCTGCTCCCGGTAGATCGTCACGCCCGCTCCGGCCGGATCGAAGCTGGCCAGTCCCCAGCCGTCGCCATGCGCTCCAGTGACCCCTCCGCGTCGCACCAGCCCCCGGAAGGAGAAGGTCATGTCGGTTGGGGTGTTGGCGCTCAGGGCGAGCAGTTCGCACATCTGTTCAATCGCTCGACCCGGGCAGGGACCCCAGCTCGAAGCCCGGCCTGGATCGTATCGGTTGTCTGCATGGCCATACCCCCGGGCGCCACTCAGCGGCTCGTGCGGAAGATCTGGTCCCAGAGCCCACTGTTGCCAAAAAATTTCTTGTTGATGGCGTTCCAGCCCCCGAAATCCTTGGCGGTGAACACCTTGGTGAGGGGGGCAAACCTGTTGCGGGTCTCCGCCTTGATCTTCGGCGTCACCGGCCGGAACCCTTCTGCGGCGAATGCCCGCTGGACCTGGTCGCTGTACAGGTACCGAGCGAAGGCTTCCGCCACCTTGCGGGTTCCTTTCCTGTCCACGTTCTTGTCAACCACCGCTACAGGTCCCTCGATCAGGATGTTCGTCTTGGGTACCACATAGGGAATCGTCCAGGCGCCCGTCTTCTTGGCCAGGATTGCTTCGTTTTCGTAGTTCAGCAACACATCTCCCTGGTTGCGCTTCACGAACACATCGGTGGCTTCCCGGGCGTCCTTGGGAAGGGTTTCCACATTGCGGTACACATTGGTGATGAAGGAACGGGCCTTCGCCTCATTGCCACCTGTTTCGGTCACTGAACCCCAGAGGCCCAGGAAGTTCCAGCGGGCTCCGCCAGAGGTCTTGGGGTTGGCGGTGACAACCTCCACATTCTTGTTGTCGAGATCAGTCCAACCGTTGATCTTCTTGGGGTTGCCCTTGCGCACGAAGAAGGCCACGGTGGAATTGGTGAAGATCGCGTTGTTGGGATTCTCCTTTTCCCAGCCTGGCCGGATCAGGCCCGTTTCCTGGAGCTTGAGGGTGTCGGCGGCCAGGGCGAGGGCCACCACATCGGCCTGCAGCCCATCAATCACGGCACGGGTCTGGGAGCCGGAACCGCCGTAGCTGGTCTTGATCACCACTTCCTGGCCGGTTCGCCGCTTCCAGTCAGCCCTGAACTGGGGGATCACCTTGTCGAAGGCAGCTTTGGTGACGGCGTAGGTCACCAGCAGGATTTCTTGTTGCTTCGGGGTGGCCTGGGCAAGTGCCGGCCCCTCTGCCAATCCGGAAAGCAAGCCAGGGACCTTGGGGGCGATGAGGGGAGCGCTGATGACAGCCGCCAGGGCCAGGCCAGTGGCGACAGGGCGGCGATGACGAAGCGAGAAATTAACCACGGTAACCCGATCGAAACACGTGTGAACCTAGTGACCATTCTGCGGAGGCGGTGTAGCCGCGACCACATCCATCGCCGCTGCCACAATCCGCTGGACCGGACGGCGTCAGCATCCCCTTGGCGTTCAGCGCAAAAACCGAATACGGCCTCGTGGCCCTGATCGAACTGGCGGCGATTCACGCCAGTGGAGGCGTTCTGCAGGTGGCCGAGATCGCCGCCAGGCAGAACATTCCCGACCGCTACCTCGAGCAGATGCTCACCAGCCTGAGGCGGGGCTCCATCCTGCGCAGCATCCGCGGCCCGCGTGGTGGCTATCAACTCCTGCGGCCCCCGACCGAAATCCCTATCTCGGAAGTGGTCGCCTGCCTGGAAGGCGAGCCCTCCCGGCGGGAAACGATCGGCCGCCAGAGCCCGGAGTTCAGCGTGCTCTCCAGCCTCGCCGCCAGGCTGGAGAGCCTTCGCCATGACCTGCTCGCCAGCACCAGCCTCCAGGACCTGCTCGATCAGCGCGAGGAACGCCTCAAGGCTGATTCGATGTATTTCATCTGAATGCACCTTTGCTGTTGGGCAAACCTCGGTTTGCCAATGGGATTAACGCGCTACTGTGCGAGAAGCCCGGGTGGCGCCGATGGTGTGCCCTTCAGCTCCGGCTTCCCGCTCCCAATCCCGTCGATGGCCGCCACGGTGTTCACTCCGCCACTCCACCTTGCGCTGACACCCAGTGAGGTCCTGCCAGAGGGCATGAATTGGCGCCTTCAGGAGGGTTATGTCCGCACCGTCAGCTGGAACGCCGAGGGCGAAACATTCACTCTCGCCATCTGGGGACCCGGCGACTTGGTGGCCTCCAGCACCTCTGTTCTCCAGCCGTTCGAGCTCCAGTGCCTCACCACCGTGGTGGTGGAGCAGCACCAGCCCAGCGCCGCTGAGGTTGAGCAGTTCCTTCGCCAACAGATTCGCTATCTTGAGGAGATATTTCTGATCAACCGGATTCGGGGTGCGCAAGAGCGGCTTCTGGCCTTGCTCGCCTGGCTCGGACGCCGTTTCGGCCAGGTGAGCAGTCGTGGTTCACGCTTTTCGCTCAAGGAGATGAACCTCACCCACAAGGCGCTGGGCGAACTCTGTGGACTCTCCCGGGTGACGGTGACCAAGATGCTCAACCGTTTCAAAGCCGAGGGGGTCCTGCAGCAGGTGAGCCGGGAGGATTATCTGATCCCGGCTTCAAGGCTCCGGATCCACCCTTGCCCTCAGATGGCGTAATCCGCCTCGAAGATCTTGCCCTGGCGAGTGATGATGTGAAGCTCATCTCCCGCCTTCAGGTTGCGGTGCTCGATTTGGTCGCGGGGCAGCTGGGCCAGCACCACCTCGCCGCTGTCGAGCAAGAGTTCGGCCTGCAGATCCCGGCCCAAATGGGTGAGCCGCCGCAGCTGCGCCGGCAGGCTTCCCGGCCGAGGCTTGGAGTGCACCTCCACGTCGTGGGGGCGCACAAACAGGGCCGCCTTCACCTCCAGTCCTTCCCGCGCGTCCCGGGGCAGGGCATGGCGCGGCAACACGTTGACCTCCCCCACGAAGCGCATCACGAAGGGGGTGGCCGGATGGTCGTAGATCTCGGCGGGGGTGCCGATCTGCTCGATGCGGCCTTCGTTCATCACCACGATCGTGTCGGCCACCTCCATGGCCTCCTCCTGATCGTGGGTCACGATCACCGTGGTGACGTGCATCTCGTCGTGGAGGTTGCGCAGCCAGGCCCGCAGTTCCTTGCGCACCTTGGCGTCGAGGGCGCTGAACGGCTCATCGAGCAGCAGCACCTTGGGCTGAACCGCCAGGGCCCGGGCCAAGGACACCCGTTGCCGCTGGCCGCCGGAGAGCTGCGAAGGGTAGCGATGGCCGAAACCCTGCAGTTGCACCAACTGCAGCAGCTCATCGACCCGCTGGCGAATCGGTTCCTTTTTCCAGCGGCGCAGTTCCAGCCCGAAGGAGATGTTCTGGCGCACGGTGCGGTGCTTGAACAGGGCGAAGTGCTGAAACACGAAGCCCACCTCGCGGTCCTGGGGGGAGCGGGCCGTGGCCTCCTCGCCGTTGATCCAGATGCGGCCGCTGTCGGCCTGATCCAGGCCGGCGATCATGCGCAGCAGGGTGCTCTTGCCCGAACCGGAGGGGCCCAGCAGGGCCACCAGGGAGCCACTCTCCACATCCACACTCACGGCGTCGATTGCCTTGAAGGCGCCGAACTGCTTGTTGACGTTGCTGACGCGGATTCCCATGGCCTCATGGCATTTCGGCGATCCTAGATGCTGATTCCCGTTTGCCAAGCGGAGAACCGTTGAATCCCGACGCCGACCCTGTTACCTTCTGCCGACAGCTGGTTTTTGCGTTCCATGTCGTCATCAGTGATCCGGCGTTGGCACCTGCCACGGCTCGAGCTGCCCTCCTGGCCCTGGCGGTTCACCTGGCTCTATCTGGGGCTGGTTCTGTTCCTGCCCCTGGGTGGTTTGCTGTTGCGGGCGGCTGGGGTGGGGCCGGCTCGTTTCTGGGAGCTGGCCACCACCCCGGAGGCGCTGGCCACCTACCAGGTGAGCTTCGGGCTGGCCCTGGTGGCCGCCTCCCTGAACGGTGTGTTCGGTCTGCTGATCGCCTGGGCCCTGGTGCGCAGCCGCTTCCCGGGCCAGCGGCTGCTCGATGCCCTGATCGATCTTCCCTTCGCCTTGCCCACCGCCGTGGCCGGTCTTTCTCTTTCGGCTGTGTACAGCACCAATGGCTGGATCGGCGCCCCCCTCTACGCCTGGTTCGGCCTCAAGGTGGCGTTCAACTGGCCGGGGGTGCTGGTGGCGATGGTGTTCATTTCACTGCCCTTCGTGGTGCGCACCGTGGAGCCCGTGCTGCGTGCCCTCGAAGCCGAACAGGAGGAGGCCGCCTGGTGCCTTGGAGCCAGGGCCGGCCAAACCTTCTTCAAGGTGGTGCTTCCCCAGTTGATGCCCGCCATCCTGGCCGGCGTGGCCCAGGGCTACAGCCGGGCCGTGGGTGAATACGGCTCGGTGGTGATGATTTCCAGCAACGTTCCCTTCCGGGATCTGATTGCCCCCACCCTGATCATCCAGAAACTCGAGGAGTACGACATCGAGGCCGCCACGGTGATCGGCACGGTGATGCTGCTGTTCTCTCTCATGAGCCTGCTGGTGATCAATCTCCTGCAGGTGTGGGGTCTCCGCTATGCCGAAGACGTTCCCAGGGTCTGACCGCCTGACCCCAACTCTTGCCTCGCAACCCATTCCATGACCACCATTTCACCCCCACGGACCGAGCTCTCCGATCCGATCGCGCCGCCGGGGAAGCCCGCCCGCCGCTCGCTCGCCAGCCGGCTGCTGCCGGCCCTGGTTCCCCTGGTGGCCTGCCTCTACGTGGGAGTCGTGATCTTCTTGCCGGCACTCAATGTGGTGCTGCAGGCCTTCGCCAAGGGGCTGGCCCCCTTCCTGGAGAATCTTCAGAATGAGGAGTTGCGCAGTGCGATTCGCCTCACCCTGCTGATCACCCTGATCGCCGTTCCCGCCAACGCGGTCTTCGGCCTGGCGGCCGCCACGGCGATCGCCCGCCACCAGTTTCGCGGCAAGGCCCTGCTGCTGAGTGTCATCGACCTGCCGTTCTCAATCTCACCTGTGGTGGTGGGCCTGATGCTGGTGCTGCTGTTCAGCCCAAGCCACGGCTTGCTGGAAGGGCTGGTGAACAGCACCGGCTGGAAGATCCTGTTCTCCTGGCCATCCATGGTGCTGGCCACGATCATCGTGTCGATGCCTTTCATGGCGCGGGAGGTGATCCCGCTGCTGGAGGAAGAGGGCTGGGAGCAGGAGGAAGCGGCCAAGACCCTCGGTGCCACCGACTGGCAGATCTTCTGGAAGGTGACCCTTCCCACGGTGCGCTGGGCTGCCCTCTATGGGCTGATTCTCACCACGGCCCGTGCACTCGGTGAATTCGGGGCGGTGGCCGTGGTGAGCGGCAACATCGCCGGCGAAACCCAGACCCTGCCTCTCTTCGTGGAAGATGCCTACAAGCAGTACCACACAGAACTGGCCTACGGCGCTGCCCTGATCCTTGGGGCGGTGGCGATCCTGTCCTTGCTGCTCAAGCTCACTCTGGAGAGGCTGCTCGAACGGGATCGGTCCCAGCGCTAAGAGGGCTGGGATCCTCCTGTCACGAATCGATGGCACTCTCTGCCCTTCGGTGGCCCTTGCTACGGGAAGGAAGCCTGGAGCGGCAGAAGCTTTGAGTTCATTCTGGGTTCAACCCCATGAATACTCAGATTTCGGTTTCCGGCCGAGGCGAATCTGCCCTGGCCACTTTCGATCGCCACCGAATCAGGCTGTTCGCGCGGGTTCAGCAACCTGAGTTGCGGCGACTGGGGGTGTTTCTACTGGCAGCAGGAGCCGGAATGCTGCCCCTGATGGCGGGGTCGGCCCATGCGGCTCTGACCAAGGTTCCAACCAACGGCGCCGACACCCTGCTGATGTTGATGGGCTCCGCCCTGGTGTTGCTGATGACACCGGGACTGGCATTCTTCTACGGGGGATTCACCCGCGCCAAGAATGTGCTCAACACGATGATGATGAGCTTTTTCATGATGGGGCTGATCGGTGTCCTCTGGGTGGTGATCGGCTACAGCCTCTCGTTCGGCGTGGGCTTCAAGAGTCCATTCATAGGCGGACTCGAGTTCTTTATGATGAATGGGCTCGGAGGCCCCTTGGGTGATGCGCCGCTCGCCGATGGCTTTGCCATCAGCGCCACGAGCTTTGCGCTCTTCCAGGGCATGTTCGCGATCATCACCCCGGCGCTGATCAGTGGAGCCCTGGTGGAGCGGATCAGCTTCAAGGCCTGGTTCTGGTTCACCCTGCTCTGGAGTCTTCTGATCTATTCCCCAATGGCTCACATGGTCTGGGGGGGTGGCTTCATCGGCCCACTCGGCACGATCGGAGCCATCGACTTCGCCGGCGGAACGGTGGTGCACATCGCCTCCGGAGTGGCCGCCCTGGTTGCCGCCGCCATCGTGGGGCCACGGAACGCCTATCCCAATGCCACGCGTCCGCCCCACAACGTTCCGTTCATTCTTCTCGGTGCGGGCTTGCTGTGGTTCGGCTGGTTCGGATTCAATGGCGCCAGCTACTTCGCCGCGGCGGGAGCTGGGTTGTGCTTCATCACCACCTCCGCATCGGCATCGGCTGCCATGCTCACCTGGTGCCTGATCGAATGGTTCAAAGGCGGCAAGCCAACGGCTGTTGGAGCGGCCACCGGCGCCGTGGCTGGCCTGGTGGGAATCACCCCTGCGGCCGGTTTTGTGACGATCGGAAACTCCCTGCTGATCGGCGCCCTGACGGCCGTTGCCTGTTTCATTGCCATCCAGATCAAGGCGAAGATCCAGTTTGATGATTCCCTCGACACCTTCATGGTGCATGGCGTTGGCGGAACAATCGGCGCCCTGCTCACTGGCATTCTTGCCGCCAAAGTTCTTGTTCCCGCAGACTATTTCCCATTGTCTGCAAAGATCCTGGCAGAAAGTGGAAACGTTGGTTTGTTCTTTGCCCAGTTCAAGGCCACCATTCTCACCTACGGCTTTGTCGGTATCGGCACAGCGGTGATTCTCCTGGTTGTCAAAGCAACCTGTGGGCTGAGAATCGATGCCGACGACGAAGAAACCGGCATGGACATCATGCTCCACGGCGAAGAAGCTTATGAACCGATGACAAACTAGCCTTGCTCTGTTAGCTTCTTGCCATTGGCCAGATCGGGTTCAACCTTTCGTCTGGCTATGGCCCCAACCAGCCCTGTCTCAGTCCGTGGTCCATCGCCGCTCACTGATCACCTGGCTCCCCGACCCAATTCCTCTTCACTTTCTCAATGAAAAAAATCGAAGCGATCATCCGGCCATCCAAGATCGACGACGTCAAGACGTCCCTGGTGAATGCCGGCATCATCGGCATGACCATCACGGACGTGCGTGGCTTTGGTCGGCAGAAAGGTCAGGTTGAAACTTACCGCGGCACCGAGTTCACAGTGGAATTCCTCTCCAAAGTGAAGGTGGAGGTGGTTGTCGAAGACGACAAAGTGGCGTCGGTGATCGAAGCCATCACCGGCCCCTCCCGCACCGGTGAAATCGGCGATGGCAAGATCTTCGTGATCCCGGTGGAGGATGTGGTGCGGATCCGCACAGCCGAATCCGGATCTTCGGCGATCTGAGCGTCCTGCCGGGCATCCCGCCTACGCTTGCTGGCCACAGGCGTCTGAGCAGGCCTTGAGCAACGATCCAGGCGGATCCTTTCCCCAGTCCCTCAGACGTCTGCTGATCGGAGCGCCGCTTCCCACCAGCGCCCACGCCGAGGAGCGGCTCACCAACGCCGAAGCCCTCGCCATCCTCAGCTCCGACGCCCTCTCCTCGGTGGCCTATGCCACCCAGGAGATCGTGCTGGTGCTGGGCATGGCGGGGGCCGCCGCCTTGCACTACACCCTGCCGATCACGGGGCTGATCGTGGCCCTGATGCTGGTGGTGGCGATCAGCTACCGGCAGACGATCAGGGCCTATCCCCATGGGGGCGGTTCCTACCGGGTGTCCCACGACAACCTCGGAGTGATCCCCGGGCTCTGCGCCGGCGCCTCCCTCTCGATCGACTATGTGCTCACCGTGGCGGTGAGTGTGGCGGCGGGCATCGCCGCCCTCACTTCCTATTTCCCCCAGCTCGACGCACTGCGCGAACCGCTTTGCCTGGCGGCCGTCGGCCTGCTGATGCTCGCCAATCTGCGCGGGGTGCGTTCCACGGCCCGGCTGCTCAGCCTGCCCACCTTTCTGTTCATGGGGGCGGTGTTCACCCTGGTGGGAGCCGGCCTGATCCAGTGGTCCCAGGGAGCGCTGCTTCCCCTGCCCGTGGCGGAGCAGACCCGGCTGCTGGGCGACCAGCACGGCGCCGCGCTGACGGTGATCGGGCCGGTGCTGCTGATGCGGGCCTTCAGCTCGGGCTGCGCGGCCCTCACCGGCATCGAGGCGATCAGCGACAGCGTGATGGCGTTCAAGCCGTTGGAGTGGCGCAATGCCCGGCGCGTGCTCACCGTGATGGTGATCGTGCTGGCGCTGATGTTCAGCGGCATCAGCGCCCTGGCCAGCCAGCTGGGCCTGGTGGTGCAGGACAACGGCCCGACCCTGCTCTATCAACTCGGCGAACGCATCTTCGGCAATGGGCCGCTGCTCCTGGTGCTGCAGCTCGCCACCCTGCTGATCCTGCTGCTGGCCGCCAACACCGCCTATGCCGATTTCCCGCGGCTGGCCGCCTTCCTCGCCCAGGATGGCTTCATGCCCCGCCAGCTCGCCTCCCTCGGCGACCGGCTGGTGTTCACCAACGGCATCGTGCTGTTGAGCAGCTTCGCGGCGATGTTGCTGCTGATCTTCGAGGGAAGTGTCAGCCGCCTGATTCCGCTCTACGCCGTGGGGGTGTTCGCCAGCTTCACCCTTTCCCAGGCGGGGATGGTGATGCACTGGTGGAAGGGGCGGAGCGCCGGGAGGGGCTGGCGGGGCAAGGCCCTGATCAACGGGCTGGGCTGCCTGGTCACGGCGGTGGTCTGCGGTGTGCTCCTCTA
This sequence comes from Synechococcus sp. CS-1325, assembly GCA_025128135.1. Taxonomy (GTDB): domain Bacteria; phylum Cyanobacteriota; class Cyanobacteriia; order PCC-6307; family Cyanobiaceae; genus Regnicoccus. The sequence goes on along the minus strand of JAHLYW010000025.1, from coordinate 21,442 downwards.
CAGCAAGTTCAGCCACGGAGCCTGGCTGGTGGTGGTGGCGGTGCCCCTGGTGGTGGGCCTGTTCCTGGTGATCAAGGCCCATTACCGTCAGGTGGCCAGCCGTTTACGTCTCGGCACAGAGGCGGCCCTCACTCTGCCGCCGGCCCCCGAGCATGGCGGCGCTCCTGTGCTGGTGCTGGTGGGTCAGCTGCACCGCGGCAGCTTTGAAGCCCTGCGCTATGCCCGCACCATCGCCGATGAGCTGGTGGCGGTGCACGTGGATCTGGGCGACAACGGCGCCGAGCCCTTCCGCCAGCAATGGTCTCGCCAGCTCCCCCAGGTACCTCTGGTGATCCTGCCGTCTCCCTACCGCTCCCTGGTGGATCCGGTCACCGCCTATGTGCGCCAGTTCGAAACGGAGCACCGCAAGGATCGCAACCGCTTCTGCACGGTGGTGCTGCCGGTGTTCGTGACACGCCACCGCTGGGAGAACCTGTTGCACAACCAGTCCACCGTGATGCTGCGCCAGGCCCTGCGCAGAGGTGGCACCCGCGTGGTCACCACCGTGGGCTTCTACCTCTGAGCCCCGTGAGAATTTCTTAACGTCGACAACGATCAGTTCCCTCTCTTGATCCCCATCCCGCTCGTCGCCTTGCTCTCTCCTGATCTGATCGCCCCCGTTGCCCACCTGAGCCCAGGGGCCCTGTTCAGCCAGTCGTCGCTGTTCGGCTTCGGGATCGCCTTCAGCCCGCTGCACATCGCCGTGGTGGCGCTGCTGCTGCTGGGCCCCTCACCACTGCGCCGGGCCTTCGCCTATGTGAGCGGCTGGGCGATGGCCAACGGCCTGGCCATCCTCACTCTGATGCTGGTGGGCGATCGCTTTTCCCTGGCCCTCAACCACGGCGAGCAGGGGCAGGTGGTGATCGATCTGGTCGGTGCCGTGGCCCTGCTCGGAATCGGCCTCTTCCAGCTCACCCCCGCCGCCGAACTGGGCCAGGAGGGGATGGCGTTGAAGCTGCTCAATCAGCTGCCCGATTTCCGCACCCCGATGCTGGTGCTGATCGGCGCCACCAGCGCCCTGCTCACCCCGGAAAATCTGGTGTTCTATCTCAAGGAAGCGGGCCTGCTGCTGGTGAATCAGCCGGGTGTGAGCCGCGACCTGGAGCTCACCGGCGTGTTCGTGCTTGTGGCCAGCTCCCTGCTGCTGCTGCCCCCACTGGCCTGGATCGCCACCGGCGGCGGCATCCGCGAGCCGCTGCTGCAGGTGGAAGGCTGGCTGGTGCACCGGGCCGAATGGGTGGTGGGCGTGCTCGCCCTGCTGATCAGCGCCTACCTGGCCTGGGAAGGCCTGCACGGCCTCTGGCTGCTGCACGGAGCCTCTCCTCTGTGATAGCCGCTGTGATAGCCGCTGTGATGGCCCCTGTGCTGGCCAGCAGCCCCTGGCTCAGCCCGGCAGCATCACCCGGTTGATCACGTGCACGATGCCGTTGTCGCAGACGATGTCGGCGGCCACGACGGAGGCGTTCTTCACCTCGAAGGGCTCGGCGCAGCGGATCGGGATCGGAGCCCCCTCCAGGCTCTCCCAGCTGGGCTGATCCACCAGGTCGCTGCGGCTGTAGGCACCGGAGAGCACGTGGAACTTGAGAATGCGGGCCAGCTGGGGCGGGTTGTCCACCAGGGTCTGCACGGTGCCGGGGGGCAGGGCGGCGAAGGCGTCGTCCACCGGTGCAAACACCGTGAACGGGCCGGGACTCTCCAGGGCTGCGGTGAGGCCGGCCACCTCCACCGCCGTGAGCAGGGTGGAGAACAGGCCGGCGCCCTTGGCGGTTTCGATGATGTTGGCCATGGCTGGGAATCTCTAGCGGTAGTCCTGGGTTTGCACATCCCGGAGGCGGGCCTCGGGGCGGAGGAAGCGATCCATCTGGGCTTCGAAGAAGGCCCGGTTGGCCTTGAGGTGCTCCGGATCGGGATCATCAAGCGGGAACAGCAGGGCGCAGCGCAGCGCCTGGATCACGGCGGAGGTCACGTTGTACATGGAGCGCTGGAAGGTGATGCCCAGCTGCACGAGGATGTCGTCTTCGCCGCGTTTGTGGGTGCGGTAGAGCTCCACCAGATAGGGCGGCAGGAAGTGGAGCATGTCCTGCATCAGCAGGGTGGGCGGAATGCCGGCCGACCCCACCGGGAACACATCGGCATAGAGGATGCCGTAGTGGAAATCGGCCTGCTCCGAGGGCACCTGGCCGGCCTGGGCGTTGTAGCTCTTGGTGCCACGGAAAGGGGCGGTGCGATAGAACACCGCCTCCACATAGGGCAGGGCCGCCTCATACAACCAGGTGAAACCCTCCGATTTGGGGATGATCTCGATGCATTCGCCACCGATGTACACGTGGTGGTAGATCGGCCGGCCGGCCACCGCGAAGATGCCGTTCACCAGAAAATCCATCGCGGCCGGCACACCGGAGAAGCCGCCTTCGTCGTAGATGTCGCTCATCTCGAAGAATACCGGCGCCATCACCTCCCAGAACAGGCCGAGATTGGCGTAGTAGCTCAGCTTGCGCACCTGCTCCAGGAACATCTCCGGGAACAGCTTGTGCAGGCCCAGCATCAGCGGATTGCCCTTGAAGTAGGCAAGAATCGCCCGCTCGGCGTTGGCCTTGTAAACGTCGCTCTCCAGGTAGTCGTAGAAGCGGCCGCCCATGCCCTGGTGCCAGAACATGGCATCCATGCAGGCCTCGGCGAACTCCATGTTGATGCGGTCGTGCCAGAGGTGATGGAGCAGCTTCGGCAGCTTGCCGGCTTCGCCCTTCTCCATGAACGCCAGCAACTCCGGATGGGCCGTGGCCGGCCCGCGCCAGATGCGCAGCTTGGAAGCATCGCCCGCATAGGAATTGGGCAGATCCAGATACTCCTGGCTCGGGAAATACTTGAAGGCCGGCAGGGGGTCAAGAAACACCCGCTCGGCGATGTAGAGCAGATCGCGCCAGTAGAAGTCCATCGGCACGGCATAGGCCTTGTAGATGCCGATGATCTGCATCAGGTTTTCCGGCGTGTCCGGCAGCATCGAGCCGCCGGCTTCGAGCCGCTCCACCACTTCAGCGAAGGGGTGGGTGGAAGGGGGAAGGGCCGTGGTGGGGGTGGTGACGGTCATGGCCGGAGCGCCAGGGAGGAGGGCAGGAGAAGCGTGGGCAGGTGCAGGGAAGGCAGGTGCAGGGAAGGCAGGGACGCGGCTGGTGACAGCACCGCCAGGGTGTTGATCGGCGGGCGGGAGAGGGCGAGGCTGCTGGTGGTGTCCTCGCTCCAGCCCAGCAGGATCTGGGGCCACAGCCCCGCCAGAATCACCAGGAAGGAGAGGGCCAGGGCCGGCAACCGCTCCACCCAGGTGGTGCTCACGTAGTCGGCGGTCTTGTTGTCGAGGCGGCCGAAGCCCACCCGGTTGAACAGGCGCACGGCATACACGGCGGTGAGGCCCGAAGCCAGGATGCAGCCGAGCGTGGGCAGCGGGAACACCGGCCAGCTGCCCTGGAACACCACCATCTCCGCCAGGAAGCCGGCCTGACCGGGCACCCCGGCCGCGGCCATCAGCGCCAGCAGCAGCAATCCCAGGGTGAAGGGCAGGCCCCGGGTGGGGTTCATCAAGCCAGAGAGGGCAGCGATTTCGGTGGTGCCCGTTTTCGCCTCGATCTTGCCGACCAGACAGAACAACAGGGCCACGATCATGCCCTGGGCCAGGATCTGGGCCACGGCCCCTTGCAGGCTCAACGGCGTGGCAGCCGCCAGGGCCAGCACCAGCAGGCCCATGTGGCCAAGCGCACTGAAGGCCACCAGGCGGCGCATGTCCGTCTGGGCGATGGCATTGAGGGCGCCATACAAGGCGCTCACCATGCCCACCAGGGCGATCACCGGCGACCATTCGGCCCAGGTGTCCCCCAGCATGCCGATGCCGAAACGCAGCAGGCCGTAGGCCCCCAGCTTCGAGACCACTCCCGCCAGCTGCATGGCCACGGGCGTGGAGGCCTGGCTGTAGGTGAGCGGCTGCCAGCCGTGCAGCGGGAAGATCGGCATCTTGAGGCCGAAGGCGAGCAGCAGCAGGGCGAGGATCCAGCGGCTGGCGCCCTCGGGCAGCACCGCCTGGGCCATGTCGGTGTAGGCGAAGCTGAAGCCGTTGCGGTTGAGCAGGGCCAGGGCCAGCACGCCGGCCAGCAGCGCCATCCCCGACACCGCCCCATACATCAGATAACGGATCGCGGCGGTGGCGCGCCGCTCGCCGCCCCATACCGCCACCAGCAAGGTGGTGGGGATCAGCGTGACCTCGTAGGCCAGCACGAACAGCAGGCCATTGCAGGCCAGGAACGCACCCATGAGGCCCACATTGGTGGCGAGCACCATGGCGTAGAAGAAGCGACGCCGCGGCTGGCTGATCGGCGTGGCGAACACCGCCATGAAGGAGAGCAGGGAGGTGAGGCCGGCCAGCGGCAGCGAGAGGCCATCAAGGCCGAGGTGGAGCTCCAGGCCGAGCTGGGGCAGCCAGGCCTGGCGGAACTCCGGCACCGGATGGCCCGCCAGCCAAAGCAGCAGCAGCAACTGCACCGCCGGAGCGAACACCGCCACACGGCGGGGCCACGGCCCCGGCAGGGGGGCGAGGCAGAGCAGCAGCACAGCCGCCAGAGGCAGCAGCAGAAGGGTGAGCAGCATGGAAGATCTCGGTGGTCTGCTTCAGAGGGAGAGGAAGGCAGGCGTGTGGCGGGTGAGGATCCACAGCCCCATCAACACCACCCCCACCAGCACGGTGAAGGCGTAGGCCTGCACCCGGCCGGTGGTGCTGAGGCTGAGCCGGCGCGCCCCCTCCAGGGCCAGATCGCCGCTGCGGTTGCTGAAGCCATCCACGAGGGCTCCGTCGATCCAGCTGCTCATGGCAGCCAGCGCGGCCACCAGGCCCACCACGGTGCGGCGGTAAAGGCCTTCGGTGTGCAGGTCGGCGGCCAGCCACTCCTGCAACCCGGCCAGGGGGCCGGAGAGCTTGGGCAGATGCTCGGTGGAGAAGAGGTAAAGCAGTGAACCGGCTGTGATCCCCAGCAGGGTGGAGGCAAGCAGCGGCAGCGCCATCGGGCCCCATTCCTCGCCGTAGCCGGCGCGGTGGATCAGGATCGGCAGGTGCAGCACCAGGCCGGTGGCCACCATCGGCGGCAGCACCATCAGCCACAGCACTTCGGCGGAGCGCTTGGTGAACACCGAGGGCCTGCCGCCCCAGATCAGCCCGAACACCCTCACCAGAGCTGCACTGATCAGACCATTGGTGATCAGCACCACGGCGGTGAGCAGCAGCGGCGCCTGGCTGTCGGCCAGGCTGGCTGTCATCGCCCGCAGGGCCCCGAAACCGGCCAGGGGCGGCAGACCCACCAGGCCGGCGGAACCCACCAGAAAAGCGATGCCCATCAGCGGCCGCCGCGACCAGAGGCCGCCCAGCTGGGTTAGGTCCTGGGTGACGTTGCTCGACACCACCGTGCCCAGGGCCAGCAGCACCAGGGCCATCGGCAGCGGATAAACCAGCACCATCTGCCAGGCCGTTTCACCGGCTCCGGCTCCGACAGCCAGGAACAGCAGGCCGAGCCAGCTGCTGACCAGAAAAGAAATGGACCGCTTGATGTCCACCTGGGCCAGGGCGATCAGGGCACCCACCAGCGCGGTGGTGCCGCCCACGATCACCAGCACGGCCTGCACGGTGGGGCTCACCGACAGCAGCGGCTCCAGCCGCAGCAGCACCCAGGCGCCGCCCACCACCACCACCGAGTTGCGCAGCACGGTGGAGGGGAAGGGGCCTTCCATCGCCTCATCGAGCCAGAGGTGCAGCGGAATCTGGGCGCACTTGCCCATCGGGCCGGCGATCAGGGCCAGCAGGATCAAGGTGAGCGGCGGGCTGGGGGTGGCCTGCTCGGCCCAGGCGTTGAGCTCGTTGATGTTCCAGCTGCCGGCCACCGGCAGCAGGGCCACCAGCCCGGCCAGCAAAATCAGGTCGCCGACGCGCTTGGTGAGGAAGGCATCGCGGGCCCCCTTCACCACCAGCGACTGGTTGAACCAGGTGCCCACCACCAGATAGGTGCCGAGGGTGAGCAGCTCCAGCACCACATAGGCGAAGAAGAGCGAATCGGTGAGCACCAGGGCGCACAATCCTGCCTCGAACACACTCAGGCAGCCGAAGAATCGGGGCCAGCCCCAGTCCATCTCCAGATAGCCGATCGCATACACCTGGGCCAGCACATGGATGCCGCAGATCATCGTCATCGCGATCAGCACCGGCGTGTTGATCGTGGCGTCGAAGCGGATCGAGAGGCCGGCGGTATCAAGCCAGGGCAAGCTGCGGGTGAGCGGGGTGCCGTTGAAGGCGATCCAGGCCCCGAGGCTGTGCAGGAACGCCACCAGGTTGAACAGGAGGTTGATGTAGCCCGATGGCCGCGGACCGGTGCGGGAAATCAGCCCCGGCACCCAGAGCAGGGAGAAGAACGCACCCAGCAGGGGATACAGCGGGATCAGGAAGGCTGTCTCGACGACGGCCGTTGCGAAGAAGGCCGTCTCAGGCGGGGGGACGGACATCAGAGCGCTGGTGTTTCCGGGAGGAAAGCGAACATTAGGGAGGGGCCGCTGCTCCCCGGGGGGTTGATGAAGAGGTGTTGCCAATGGCAGCCCCAAGCCCCGGTTATCAATCGGCGGTGGCCCTGAGCTCCACGAGCGCTGCCTGCAGAGCCTCCAGGCGGCTGATCTCGGTGTGGGAGGGATCCAGCAGCCGGAAGATCCTGAGGCTGTCAAGCCGTTTGCGGGTGCTGCCGGTCGCCCCAACCACGTACACGTTGCGGCCCTTTTCCACCGCTTCCTCCACGGCGTTTTCCAGCGCCAGCGCGGCGGTGACGCCGAGGTGGGAGACCGAGCCCAGATCGAAGACGATGCTCTGACATCCGGTGATCGCGTTGTGCTCGCGGGCGATCGCCTTGGCCACCCCGAAGATCATCGCGCCGGTGAGTTGGAACAGCAGCACCTTGCCTTCGCCCTGATCGAGCAACAGCTTCTCTTCTGGTGTGAGGTCAAGTTCGCCGTCGCCGGTGCTGATCGCTTTGACACCCTTCGACTCCAGCGCATTCATCCGCTCGATCGTGAGGAAATTGGCGACGAACACGCCGATGCCCACCGCCACCATCAGATCCACCAGCACGGTGAGCAGAATCACCCCGTACATGATCGCGGCGCCCTTGATCGAGAGCAGATGGGCACGCTTGAGGAAGCCCCAGTCGATGATGTCGATGCCCACCTTGAGGGCGATACCGGCGAGCACTGCCATCGGGATCGAGGCGGCCAGGCCTGAGGCGCCCAGGATCACCACCATCAGCACGATGGCGCGGGTGAGGCCGGAAAGAGCGCTGCGGCCGCCCGCCTGAATGTTCACCACGGTGCCCATGGTTGCGCCGGCCCCGGCGATGCCGCCGAACAGACCGGACATCACGTTGCCGAGGCCCTGACCGAGCAGCTCCTTGTTGGAGTTGTGTTCGGTGCGGGTGAGGCTGTCGGCCACCATCGAGGTGAGCAGGGCATCGATGCAACCGAGCATGCCCAGCACCGCTCCGTAGAACACCATTCGCTGAATCTCACCGGGGTAGAAGGTGAGCATCTGCAGCGGCGGCAGACCGGAGGGGATCACGCCGATGCGGCGAATGTCCGCCTCACCGAAGGCCACCAGGGAAATCACCGTGCCCACCACCAAAGCGAGCAACTGAGGCGGCACCAACTTCTTGAAGCGGGCCGGGGTGAACCAGATGATCGCCACCGTGAGAACAGCCAGGAAGGTTTCCACCGGCTGGATCTGAGCCAGCAGCATCGGAATGCTGCGCAGGGTGCCGAGCACGCCACCGGGAGGAATCGCCTGGCCGAGGAAGGGCCCCACCTGAAGAATGATCAGAATGATGCCGATGCCGGACATGAAGCCCGAGATCACTGTGTAGGGCATCATCGTGATGTAACGCCCCAGCTTCAGCACCCCGAAGAGCATCTGGAACAGGCCCGCCAGGACCACCACGGTGAAGGCCATGGCCAATCCTTCCTCGGGATGGGCCGCCGTGAACGTGGCGATGACGGTGGTCATCACAACCGTCATCGGGCCGGTGGGCTCGGAAATCAGTGTGGGGGTGCCGCCGAACAGGGCGGCGAAAAATCCCACCAGCACAGCGCCCCAGAGGCCTGAAGCGGCTCCGGCGCCGGAGGCCACCCCGAACGCCAAGGCCATCGGCAGGGCGATCACCGCGGCGGTGACGCCACCGAAAACGTCACCGCGGACGTTCTGAAGACTGATCCGGTTGGTGATGCCCACGCACGGATCCTTCGCCATTGCGGGGCAACCATACGCAGCGACGTGGGCTGGAAACGGTCCTCAGGTCATAATTGCGCCCTCAACGGGTGACCTACGTGCTCAGCGTCATCGAAATCATCGTTGGGATCCTGTTGCTGTTCGGCGGCGGCGAGCTGTTCGTGCAGGGGTCGGTGGCCCTGGCCCTGCTGCTGGGCATCCCTCAGCTGGTGATCGGCCTCACGGTGGTGGCGATGGGCACCAGCGCTCCGGAGCTGTTCGTGAGCCTGCTCTCCACGATCCAGGGCGCCGACGACATCGCCGTGGGCAACATCGTGGGCAGCAACATCTTCAATGTGCTGGTGGTGCTGGGCATCAGCGCCGTGATCCTGCCCCTGAGTGTGAACAGCCGGCTGATCCGCCGTGATGTGCCGATCCTGCTGGCGGTGTCGATGGCGGTTTGGGGCATGGCCTCCACCGGCAGGGTCACCTGGCAGGCGGGCCTGGCCCTGCTCAGCGCCCTGGTGATCAACACGATCTGGGAAATCCGCACCGCCCGTGAAACAGGCACCGCCGATGGTGATGGCAACATCGATGCCTCCGACGCCGCAGGGGGCTACCTGCCGGCAGCCGTGAAGCTGGCCGCCGGACTGGGGCTGCTGGTCTGGGGGTCCCAGATCCTGGTGAAGGGAGCCACGGCGATCGCCCTGAGCCTGGGGGTGAGCCAGACCCTGATCGGACTGACGATCGTGGCGGCGGGCACCTCGATGCCCGAGCTGGTCACATCGATCGTGGCCGCCCTGCGCGGCAAAACAGATCTGGCGATCGGCAACGTGGTGGGCAGCAACCTGCTCAACCAGCTTGTGATCCTGGGGGGATGCGCCTTCCTCTCCGGCGACCGGGGGCTCAGCGTGGATCCGGTGATGATCAGCCGCGACCTGCCGATCATGGTGGCCACCACCCTGGCCTGCCTGCCGATCTTCTGGACCGGTGGGGTGATCTCGCGGCAGGAGGGAGGAATCCTGATCGGCCTCTATGGGCTGTATCTGATCGAGCAGATCCTGCCCTACACCTTTCCCAGCCTGGATGGCCCGATCGAGCGCTTCACGCTGATGGCCCTGATTCCCGCCCTGGTGGCACTGCTCCTCTGGCAATCCCTGAGCCATTGGAGGGCTTCCCGCCGCACCGAGGGCTGAAGGCTCCGCTGATCGCGGGGCCTCCCTCAGGCCGGATCCGCCGCTGCCGGCGGGGAGCGGCGGATCAACCAGAGCTCATCACCCTTCACCCAGAGCAGCAGCAGGCCCGCCGGCGACGCCACCGAGATCCCATGGGGCTGGCTCAGCCCCATGGCCCGGGCCGCCGCCAGCGGCAGCCTGCGAACCTCCACCCCCTCCGGCAGGTTGGCCAGATCCTCCGGACGGCTGGCCGCAGCCGAACCGCTGTCCCAGAGGATCCGGTAGGGACGATCGCTGGCGGTAGTGAGCCTGAGGTGCCTGGCCGCCAGGGCTTTGCGGGCCAGCCTGGAAGCATCGTCCTTTTCTCCGGGGCCGCTCTCTCCGGAGGGCTCAGCGCCAGCATCCAGCTGGCCCGCCAGTCCCAGGGCCGTGGCGGCATCCCCCGGCAGTCCGCGCGGCAGGCTCTGATCCACCCCCCAGGCGAGCCCCGTGCCTGCCTGGCGCGGCGCCAGGGCGACCGGCCGGGAGCGCAGCGTCGGCTGCTGCTGAGCACGGCCCTGGTCCCCAGCAGCTGCTGGCGGCGGGGGGGGTGCGCTGCCGAGCAGTTCGGGCGGTGGAAGCGGCAGGCTGCTCTCGAACGGCAGGGTGAGCGTGCCGAGGCCTGTCGCCAGGGAGCCGGCCTGGCTGGCCTGGCTGCTGTAGCGCACCAGCTCGGGGCTGTTGTCAGCGGCGCGCGGGACTGGCGTGGGACGGCGTGGACGCTCCACCACGCTGCTTCCAGCCAGCCAGAGGCCATGGGCAGCGACGGCGATCGCCACAGGCAGCAGCCAGGGCGAGAGGCGGGCCGCCTGGATCCAGGGCACGGCCGCCGGCCAGAGCTCAGGAGGCCGGATCCGGGACGGGAAGTTGAATCTCGAAAGGAAGCGCACTGACTTCAAGCAGGGGGATGAATCGCTGCACCATTGCCCAGGGGGTGGCGGGGGAGGGGATCAGCCGCACCCGGACCTGGCTGTTGAGGCGACCGGCCTGCTGCAGCAGGCCCGGCAATTGCTGGGGGCTGAGCGGACGGTTCCAGAGGCGCAGGCTGCCATCCGCCGCCAGGTGCAGCACCACCAGGCCCCGATGGGCTGGAGCCTGGGCGAGCTGCTGGGGCAGGAGCAGAAGGGCCAGGCTGAACAGACCGAGAGCGGCGCCGAGCAGGGCCAGCCAGAGGCCCTGCTCGGGGGCGGAAAGCGGATCGGTCCCGGTCCGTTGCGAAGCAAGCGGCGGTGTCATCGACGGATGCCCGAAACGAGCTCCAGCTGCACCGGCGCACGGCTGCGGCCGCGCAGCCAGGCCAGCGAAGCGCTGACCTGGGCGCTGCTGAGGGCGTTGGAGGGCAGGAACCGCACGCCGCCAGGGCTGGAATCGGCGTTGAGCTGAACCGCCAGGCTGCCGGCGCTGATCGGAGCACCGTTGAGAAACCAGCGGCCCGTTCCCGATCGCACCACATACCAGGCGGGTTTGAGGCCTCCGGGGGCTGAGGAACGCAGCCGGGGCTCCGGCAGGCTGAGCGCCGCGGGCAGAACCGCCACGGCGGTGAGAACCACCAGGGAGAGGCTGGTGATCGCCAGGATGCGAAAGGTCATGGGGCGTCCGGTTCCCCCCGCAGGCAGGCCAGTTCGAGGCGGCGGCGCTGGGACTGGCGCAGCCCCTGGTTGATCCGGAGCAGCGTGGCGGCGATCAGGGCGACGACCAGGCCCATCAGGGTGCTCACCAGCACCTGGCCGTATCCGACGACGCTGCCGCCGCTCGGCAGGGTGAGCTGGGGGCCGAGTTCGGCAAGGATCCGCATCAGGCCGCTCACCGTGCCGATCAGGCCCAGCAGCGGACCGATCAAGGTGGCCGCTTCCAGCACGACTTCCCCCTGGCCCATGGCGGCATCGAGCTGGCCGAGCTCAAGGGCTTCGCGGCTGCGGCGCGGCACCCCAACCTCAGTGCTCTGCAGAACATCGAGCAGTTGCCGTTCCTGGCGGTGGGTCCCGAGCCCCCAGCGCCTCCAGAAGCGGAACCGCTCAACGCCGATCGAGAGAACCACGATCGAGAGAAGCAGCAGGGGAACCATGACCGGTCCACCGGAACGGAGCGCAGAGAAACCCATTGCGCCGTTCAGTCCTCAATCGCCGATGGAGCAGAAACTAAGGGGCCAGGGTCAGGGCGGAGGGTATTGGGCTTGCTTGACAGGCTTGTCAAGCCAGTGTCGGGGCCAGTGTCGGGGCCAGTGTCCGGGCCAGTGTTCAGGCCACTGGTCAACCCACGCAGGCCCATTGTGCTGGAGATTGCCCCTCAGATGCGAAGGTGTGGGGGCGTCACCAGAGGGACGCAGCTTCCATCCGATCCCTTGTCACGATGACCACGATCTTTGCCGACAGCAGCCTCAGCATCGGCCGCACTCCTCTGGTCAAGCTGAACAGGGTGGTCGGTGACAGCAAGGCCACCGTGCTGGCCAAGATCGAGGGGCGCAACCCCGCCTATTCGGTGAAGTGCCGGATCGGCGCAGCGATGATCTGGCAGGCCGAGAAAGACGGGTTGCTCGGGGCGGGCAAGGAATTGATCGAGCCCACCAGCGGCAACACGGGCATTGCCCTGGCCTTCGTGGCGGCCTCGCGGGGGATTCGTCTCACGCTGACGATGCCGGAAACGATGAGCCTGGAGCGGCGCAAGCTGCTCACGGCCTATGGCGCCCATCTGGAGCTCACCGACGGTCGCCTCGGCATGACCGGCGCCGTGGGCAGGGCCAAGGAGATCGCCGCCTCCGACCCGGAGCGCTACGTGCTGTTGCAGCAGTTCGCCAACCCGGCCAACCCCCAGATCCACCACGACACCACCGGACCGGAGATCTGGAACGACACCGACGGCAAGGTGGACGTGCTGGTGGCAGGCGTGGGAACCGGCGGCACGATCACCGGCGTCAGCCGCTACATCAAGACAACCCTGGGCAAACCGCTGGTGTCTGTTGCGGTGGAGCCCAAGACCAGCCCGGTGATCAGCCAGACGATGCAGGGTCTGCCCGTTCAGCCCGGCCCCCACAAGATCCAGGGCATCGGCGCCGGCTTCGTGCCGGAGAATCTCGATCTGGCCATGGTCGATCGGGTGGAGGCTGTTTCCAACGAGGAAGCGGTGCAGATGGCCCGGCGATTGATGCGGGAGGAGGGCATCCTGGCTGGCATCTCCTGTGGGGCCGCCACCGTGGCGGCCCTGCGACTGGCCGCGGAAGAGGCCTACGCCGGCAAGACGATCGTGGTGGTTCTGCCGGATTCCGGTGAGCGCTATCTCAGCTCGGTGCTGTTCGAGGGCGTCTTCGACGCGGCGGGCCTGGCGATGGTCTGAGCCGGCAGCAACGGTTCAGCCTGCAGCCCCTGGCTTGGTCCTGCATAATGCGCGCATCGGCATAAGCCCTTCCCATGCGCCGCACCCAGCCCCAGACCCTGCCCAGCCCCCAGCTTCTCGATGAACTCAGCGCCTTCTTCCGGCTGCTGAGCGAGCCGGCCCGTCTGCAGTTGCTCTGCCAGCTCAAGCACGGAGGCGCCATGGATGTGGCCTCCCTGATCGAGGCAACCGGGTTCAGCCAGTCCCACATCAGCCGCCAGCTGGGCCAGTTGCAGCGGGCGGGCCTGGTCAGCTGCGAGCGCGACGGCGTGCGGTTGATCTATGCGGTTGCCGACCCGTTGGTGGATGACCTCTGCAACCTCGTGCAGCGTCGCCTCAAGCAGCGGCTGGAGCAGCAGTTGCGGCAACTGCAGGCGGTCTGAACGGCTCGCTTGCTGGCCTGGTCAGCTTTCCTTTCGCGCAAGGCCCAGAGCGCGCACCAGCGGTGCGAACGGCTTCAGGAAGCGGCTTTCGTGCGGGCGGCCCTTGAGCACCCGGTGCCAATACACCCACGGGAATACACGGGTTTCCACCAGGAACATGCTCCAGCGCTCCTTGGTGGGATCCACCAGGAAGGAGCTGACCGGCTGGAGCGTGTAGTCGAACTCCGCCATCACCACATCGTGAAAGCTGGTGATCAGCGGGCAAGCGGTGTAGCCGTCGTAGTGGGCCAGCAGCGGGCGTCCATCGAGCTGCGCCAGCAGGTTGGCCACCAACACCGGCGCCTGACCGCGGACGGCGGCCAGGCTCTTCGCCGTGGGCAGGGAACTGACATCGCCGAGGGCGAACACATCGGCGTGGCGTTTGTGCTGACAGGTGTCCTTGTTCACCTCCACCCAGCCGCCCGGTCCTTCGATCGCCAGGGGGCTGTGGGCCACCACATCCGGCGCCGCCATCGGTGGCACCACATGCAGCAGGTTGTAGCCGATCTCTTCCCGGAAGGGTTCACGGCCTTCCTCCCGCACGTCGAACACGGCCACCTGCTCCTCAGCGCGCACCTCGATCAGGTTGCGCAGCAGGCGGGTTTCAATTCCCCGCCGCGCCACGACGCGCTCAACGGTGGCGCTGTAAGCCTTGACCGGATAGAGCTGCGCCAGGGCAGTGCAGAAGATCACGTGGGTGTTCACCCCCACGCCGCTGGTGGTCTGAAAGATGTCGTCGGCCAGGTACATCACCTTCTGGGGGGCGCCGCCGCACTTGATCGGCGTGGCGGGATGGGTGAACAGGGCGGTTCCCCCCTGGAAGCCGCGGATCGTCTCCCAGGTGGCGGCGAGGTGGGCGCGGGAATAGGTGCTGATGATGCCGTGGTGGCCAAGTGCCTCCGGCAACCCCTTGATCTGACCCCAGTTGAGCTGGAGGCCCATGGCCACCACCAGCAGGTCGTAGCTGAGCGCTTCACCGGCTGCGGTGATCACCCGGTGGGCCTGGGGATCGAACGTGGTGGCGCTGTCCTGGATCCAGACAACGCCTGTCGGAATGACGGCGGCCTCCGAGCGATGGGTCTGCTCGTAGGGGAGCAGGCCGGCGCCGGCCAGGATCCAGCCCGACTGGTACTCGTGAACACTGGAGGGCTCCAGGATCGCCACATCCAGGCCAGGCCGGGCCCTCAGCAATTGGCTGGCGACGGTGATCCCGCCTGAGCCACCGCCCACGATCAGAACCTGGTGGTGACGGTGTCCGCCGCCTTTGAGCGGAGCCATGGGCGGGGAACTGGGTTCACCGCAATCTTAATGCGGATACATGCATAAAGGGGTTAAGATTGTTGTCGGCGTCGCCAGGGATGCCTGCCATGGGCCAGCGACCGCGGGAGCGGCTTGAGAAGCATGGCGGCATTGTTTCCGCCGTGAATCCGGCCAACTGGATCCGGCACTGGCGCTACCCCAACCGCTTGTTGCTGGCCGTTCCCTGGCCCGTGTTCTTCGGCTTGGCCGCCTCCGGCCACCTGCTCCTCAACCTGCTGTTCGCCGGCCTCTATTTTCTGGATCCCCAGGGAATCGCCGGGGTAGCAGGACCCACCACCAGCTTTGCGGAGGCCTTCTTCTTCAGCGTCCATACCCTGGGCTCGATCGGCTACGGGGCGCTGTTTCCGGCAAGCCTCTACAGCAATCTGCTCGTCACCGTCGAGTCCTTGCTGGGGTTGTTCGTGATCGCATTGATCACCGGTCTGGTCTTCAGCCGTTTTTCCAGATCCACAGCACGGATCCTGTTCTCTCAGGAGGCCACGGTCCACACCTACAACGGCTTGCCCACGTTGATGTTTCGGTTGGCCAATGAGCGCCGCAACGCCATCATCGAGTCCCAGTTGCGGGCCTATCTGGCCATCGATGAGCGCTCCGCCGAGGGCCAGCGGATGCGCCGCTTGCTGCCGCTCGCCCAGATTCGCTTCGACCAGCGTTTCGTCGACATGATGGCCGACGAAGACGACACGCCACCACGGCTGGAATTCGCCAACTTCAATCAGATTGAGCCATGCCAATCTGTCTGCACTCAGGGATTGACAGCCAGCGCAGCGCTCAGCTCCGGCATGTAAACGGCATACATGCCACGCAGGTCACCCAACTTGAAGTCAAAGGCCTTGTCGTCGGGGTAGTTGGCTTTCACAAAGGCTGGACGATTCGCCTTGGTGCCATGGCAGGCCAGGCAGCTCGCCTCCACATTGATGCGGCGGTAATAGTTCAGCCCAACGCCCTCTTCAGCCACGGCCGGCTCCCAGAGCCCGTTGATCTCAGGGTGTCGGCTGAACAGATCGATCACCTGGCGCTCCTGCAGGTTGGTGGGGGCGTGGTCGGGGTTGCGGAACTTGGTGGCCACCTGGCGCACCTGCCAGCCGTTCTCCTTGCCGATCGCGATGGCCCGCAGGCCCACGGGTTTGCAGACCTCCTTCATCGTTTCGATGGTGGGCTCCTCGCTGCGGCCTTCGAGGGTGGAGGCCAGGGAGATGCGCAGCTGATCGAGCTGCTCCATCGCCACAACGGCCTTGGAGAGGGCTGCCGAACCCCCTGGCAGGGAAACCATCGGCGGCGAGGCCTCTGCTGCCGTGGCAGAACCAACGCGGGCCGTCAACAGTCCAACGCCGACCAGCACCAGCAGCAGGGTGGAGCAAGCCAGCTGTACCAGCCGTTGGAGAGGAATGGTGGAGTTCATCGGATCAGGTGCCAAGGGGTGTGGGTGATGCCGCTGAACTCAACAACTTCTGAACGATGGCGATGCCGCTGATGGCCTGCCAGCCGAACAGCAGCAGCACGCCTCCGTTGATGGCCACGTGCAGGCTCCTGGCCCAGTCCTTGCCCTTCTGCAGGGAAGGCCCCAGCGAGGCTGTGGCGATCACCAGCACGGCAACGGCCAGACCGACGAACAGATGGGGGCCGATGAACAACTTGCCGTTCTTGAGGAAGGTGACAGCCATCCCTCCAGCGGCGCCCAGCAGGGTGAGGCCGAGGATCACCGCACCGAGCTGGGCGTGGCGCTGGCCGAACTGCCGGGGAAGCATGGCTTTGCGTTCCTCGGCGCTCACCTTGCGGATCAAGCTGGCCTTGAAGCCGAGGTAACCGGAATAGAGCATCAGGCCAAGCAGCACCCACATCAGCAGCGGGTGGACGAAGTTCAGGGCGAAGGGCATGGTGACTGAGGTGGGGGGAAGGGATACCGGTGCTGGGAAGGGCTGCATCGGCAACCGATCAGAGGAGAGCAGGCTGGCGGATATCGACTTTTCCTGGTTCATCATTAGCGGCGTAAGCGTTTATGCGGCAGAAAACGTTATGATTGCTTCATCTCCAGGGGCTCATGCGCGCTCATTTGCCGAGGCTTGGCGATTGCATCGACCTCTCCTGAAACCACTGTTCGCAGCTGTTCTGCTGGTTCTGGCCCTGCTGCTGCCGCTCCAGGCCCAGGCAGGAGCCGATCCCCAGCGTTGGACGCTCACGGATTCTTCCGGCCATCTCTGGGGCCTGAACCTGTTCGAGCAGCCTGATCCCGCTTATCCAGCCGGCTGGCGCCTGCGCCTGACGGCCCGCTCACCCGGGCAGGTGGTGGATCACCAGAAGCCACTCCAACTGAGCGATGGCCTCGGCAGTAGCTGGCTGCTGCCGAACCGCAGTGAGGAACTGGTGCAGCAGGGGGAGGCAGTGATCCCCCTCTCCTCGGCCCAGTTCGACATCGGCGCCCTCGACCCCAGGCCCAGCGACGTGCTGCCACTGCAACTGGAGCTGCCGATCGCCAACCAGGCGGCCGCAGCCCTGGTGGCACTGCAACCCGAGCTGGTGCAGGCGCTCCATGCACTGCCAACGAACCTGGCACCCTGATGCATCCTGAGCCGCTCTGCCCCTCCCTGCCTGCCGCTGCTGAGAGCTTCTGGAACCGGCGCTACCGGGAAGGCGGCGACGGTTGGGAGCTGGGCCAGCCCGCCCCGCCGCTGAGCCGATTCCTGCGCAGCCACCCCCAGGCGCCCCAGGCGCCTGGCCGGGTGCTCGTGCCTGGCTGCGGCCGCGGCCATGAGGCCGCCCTGCTGGAGACACTCGGCTTCCAAGCCATCGGCCTGGATCTCAGCGAGGTGGCCCTGAGCGAGGCCCGCAGGCTCCATGGCGAGGCCAGAACCAGCCTGCAGTGGCTCCAGGCCGACCTGTTCGACCGGAAGGCCCTCGAAGCAGCGGGTCTCATGGCCGGGAGTATCAAGGGGATCGTGGAGCACACCTGTTTCTGCGCCATCGATCCCGGCCAACGGCACGACTACATCGCCACGGTGTGCCGGCTGCTGGCACCGGGTGGCTGGCTGCTGGCTCTGTTCTGGTGCCACAGCCGTCCCGGCGGCCCGCCCTGGGGCAGCGATCCCGAGCTGGTCGAGGCCCAGTTGCGCCAAGGGGGCCTGGTGGCGGAGATCTGGCAGCCGGCCACCGGTTCGGTGGATTCGCGCCACGACGAATGGCTCGGCCTCTGGCGCCAGCCCGGCTGAGAGATGGTCAGCAGGCCTGGCGCCACCAGCGCCAGGCCTCCCTGTTGATCAGCAGCCCGAAAACGGTGAGGGCCAGCATCAACACGATCTGATCGAAGCGGGCGTCGGGCACCAGCAGGTCGGCGAGGAGGTGGGGACCATTGGTGATCGAGTAGACGACGCTGAACCAGAAGTGGATCCTTCGCCAGGGTCGCCAGCGCAGCGCCGGAGCGGCCGCGGTGGCGGCGTAGGCGATCAGCACGATCGCGATCAGCGGCAGCAGGAAGTAGCCGAGCATCGCCCCGAACAGCCAGGGCAGTGCCCCCACCGGCAGATGGCTGTGGATCTCCGGCGACTGGCCGTGGAAGAGGGGCATCAGGCCCAGGTCCACGTGGAACAGCATCGCCAGCAGCCAGGCGATCCAGAGGGTGATCAGCCGCAGGGCCGGATTGATCGAAGCCTGGTTCATCACCCCGGAAGCCTGTGGATTCAGTCTGGGGGGAAGGGCGACAGACCCCTTGGAACCGGAGCAACTCGTTGTTGATCCATGCAACGGCTGTGTTGTCTGACCTTGCTGCCCATTAGGTTGGAGAGAAGATTGATGCTGCCTTGTGACTGGATGCGAGCCAGGCCCCGCACAGCCAGGCCAATGATTCCTGCGGAGCCCACCGTTCCATCGATGACGAGCAGCTCGGCAACGGATCGGCCTGCGTTGTTGCCATTCAGCCCATGGCCACGCTGCTGCCCCTGGCTGGTGATCGTGGCCGGTGTGGCAATCGGTCAGGTGCTGGTGGGCTTCTCTGCCTGGCTTTTCCTGGCGATCGGAATCTGCTGCCTGCTCAGCGGCTTCATCACCGGCAAAGACAGCAGAATGTGACAAGAACTCGGGGTGAACTGCACCCAGGAGTTCATTGAAAAACCCGGCAATCTCTGCGCGTGAGTTTATTGCCCCGGATTTGATGCGAGGCCACAAGCCACTTCCGCCCTGCTCACACCCGCTTCCCACCGATCCCGCCCAGGCCAGGGCGATCTGGTGGTGGTGGAAGCTGAAAACCCAGCTGAACTGTGTTCGTTGCTATCAGCACCACGGCGGTCGGCGCGATTGCGTTAACCAGCGATCGGAAAAACCACGGTGAAGACACTTCCGCATCCCGGCCTGGAAGCGACGGAGATCTTGCCGCGATGGCGGTGAACGATCGCAGTCACGATCGAGAGCCCCAAGCCGGTGCCGCCATGACGACGTGAGCGCCCTGGATCACTGTGGAAGAAGCGATCAAAGATGCGGTGCTGATCATTCGGTGTGATGCCGATCCCACTGTCCTGCACCTGAAACCACCCACGGTTTCCCTCACGCCTCAGGCTCAGCACCACTTCACCGCCTGGGGGCGTGTATTGAATCGCGTTCTGGAGCAGGTTGGACACGAACCGATAAAGATCTGATTCCACCCCCAAAACGTGGAGATCTTCATCACCAACCACCAGCCTCAGCGAAAGCCCTGCCGCCGCCGCCGCTTCGCTGCTTTCCTCCAGCAGATCGCGCGCGATCAGTGACAAGGAGCACGGCTGCACTGCCGCTGCCACCTCGGGACCATCAAGCCGGGCCAACAACAGCAGGTCACTGATCAAGCGGCTCAGCCGTTGTCCCTGCCCGTAGACCGCTGTCAGCATCAACTCCCTGGCGACGGCGTCATCCGGCGGCTGCGTCCTGTGAGCGTCCACCACCGCCAGCAGATTGGCCAGAGGTGCGCGCAGTTCGTGGGCCGCATCGCCAGACCAGAAAACCACCAACTGGCCAGTCCCGCCACCAGCAGGGCAAGCACAACAATCGTCTGAGTCGCCCACCAGAGGCGCTCCCGTTCCGCCTCCAGCCCGCGCAAATTGCGCCCGATCTGCAGGTAGCCCCAATCCAGCTCCCGCGCCTTCGCAGCTGAAAGCACACGTGGATGAGAACGGTGCAAGTGGATCGAATGTGGTGCGAGAGGCTTGAGGCCATGGTCCACGACCATTCAATGAAGGCCAGGGAGAACCCACAACGGCGTGGATTGATCGCCGGTCTGCTGGCCGCCCTGTTCTTCGGTCTCAGCGCTCCGCTGATCAGCGTCTTCAGCCGTGAAGGTTCGCCGCTGATGATCGCGGGGCTGCTCTACGGCGGTGCGGCCTTCGGGCTGCTGATGGTGCGGGGGGTGGTTCGCCAGCAACAGCAGGAGTCCCCCGTTCAGCGCCGAGATCTTCCACCGCTGCTGGGGCTCACCGTGCTGGGCGGGATGGTCGGTCCGATCTGCCTGGTGCAGGGGCTGACCCTGCTTTCGGCGGGCTCCGCCTCGCTGCTGCTGAACCTAGAAGCGGCGTTCACGCTGCTGATCGCGGTGCTGGTCGGCCGCGAACACCTCAGCCGTAGGGGGTTGATCGCGGCCGGGCTGATCCTCTCCGGTGCCGTGCTGCTCACCGAGAGCTCCCTGCACGGAGCCACCCTGCAGGGCTCCCTGCTGATCGCCGGAGCCTGCCTGGCCTGGGGGATCGACAACAACCTGAGCCAGCGCCTGAGCCTGCGCGACCCCCTGCAGATCGCCTTGCTCAAGGCCATCGGGGCTTCCGGCCCCATGCTCCTCCTGGCCCTCGTTGCCGGCGGGTCCCTGCCGGCCTGGCCGGCTCTTGTCGGGTTGTTGGTCATCGGCGCGCTCGGGTACGGGCTCTCGATCTGGCTGGATCTGCTGGCGCTGCGTCACCTGGGTGCGGCCCGCGAAGCCCTCGTGTTTTCCACGGCCCCCTTCGTGGGTCTTCTCTTCTCCCTGCTGGTGCTGCGCGAGCCGTTCACCGGCGCCATGGCGATGGCCGCCGCCGCCATGGTGCTCGGCGTGGCCCTGCTGCTCAAGGAAGATCATTCCCACTGGCATCGGCACCAGACGCTCCGCCATGCCCACCGTCACCGCCACGACCCATCCGGAAGTGACCCCCACCACAGCCACGGGCATCCTGGCGCTGACCAGGGCACAGGCCATCTCCTGCAGGCCTACTGGCATGCCCATGAGCATGACCATGCCCCGATCGAGCACGAGCACCCGCACGTCAGCGATGGGCATCACCGGCATGGGCACAGCGATCGTCCATGAGTGATTGGCGTTGCTTCCAGCAAGGCAGAGCTGTCAGGGAGGCTCTGCTCATGGCCTGGTCCGCCCGAGCTGTGGGCGGGCATCGAGCGTGGTCACTCCGATCAAGGTGAGACGTACCTAACCATCACGCCTCCTTGAACGGCTGCCTGCTGTTGGCCTCACCCGGCATGGTGGCGCAGGGGACCGAGCGTGCGCCCCAGGCCCATCACCTGCCGGCACGGAGCTGCTGCGCCCACAGGCCTTGACTCTCCTGCCGAGTGGAGACCATACGGTGAGCAGATCCCATCCAGCCACCATGCGCCCGCCCTGTTTCTCCACCACCTTGATCGGGCTGTTCAGCAGCCTTGCCCTGGTGGCCCCCGCCCTGGCCCAGCCACCCGGTGGCATGAATCACGAAGGCCACCACGACATGCCGGGATGGCCGCCCCGGCCCACGCCGGCCACGCCCATGACGTCGGTCCGGCCGGCGCCACCTACGACCTGCGATTCATCGACGGCATGGTGCAGCACCACACCG